>JAIETM010000012.1 GCA_019745155.1 Chitinophagaceae bacterium
AGCAAAATGACTTCTGTAAGATTTTTGGGGACTTGTGCCGAGCAGGGTCTCACAGAGTGGACCCTGCTCCATTGATCTTAGCAAATCTTCATAGCCCAGGGTCTCCGCTACGCGGAAGACCCCGCGGCAGCAAAATGACTTCTGTAAGACTTTTGGGAGACTTGTGCCGAGCAGGGTCTCATAGAGTGGACCCTGCTCCATTGACGTAGCAAATCTTCACAGCTCAGGGTCTCCGCTATGCGGAAGAACCCGCGGCAGCAAAATGACTTCTGTAAGATTTTTGGGGACTTGTGCCGAGCAGGGTCTCACAGAGTGGACCCTGCTCCATTGATCGTAGCAAATCTTCACAGCTCAGGGTCTCCGCTGCGCGGAAGACCCTGCGGCAGCATATTAACCCCCGCAGCATTGCGGGGGTTTTTGTTTACCATTATCTTTGAACAAACCACCAGCATTGGATATCTTAAGTTTATACCAGCTATTTCGTCGATACCCTTCTGTTCAAACGGATACCAGAAAACTACAGCAAGGCGATCTATACTTCGCACTTAAAGGAGCGAATTTCAATGGTAACCAGTTTGCGTTGCAAGCATTAGAAAAAGGCGCGGCTTATGCCATTGTGGATGAGGCCATGGCCATGCCACACCCACAAATTATATTGGTAGAGGATGTGCTCAGCACTTTACAAGCATTGGCATTGTATCACCGACAGCAATTGGGTATACCCGTCATTGCTATCACAGGAAGTAATGGAAAAACTACTACCAAGGAATTGGTGCATGCGGTTTTATCGAGTCATTTCAAAACATACACCACCAAGGGTAACCTCAATAACCATATTGGCGTACCACTGACATTGTTATCCATTCAACCAGACGCAGAAATAGCTGTGGTTGAAATGGGTGCCAACCACCAAAAAGAAATAGAAAGCTATTGCAGCTATACTGAACCTACACATGGCATCATCACCAATTGTGGTAAAGCACACTTGGAAGGTTTTGGTGGTATTGAAGGCGTAAGAAAAGGAAAAGGTGAATTGTATGATTTTCTGCGCAGCAATAACGGCACTGTCTTCCTGTTTGATGATTATGATTATCTGCAACAAATGAGTGCAGGCATTCCACATGTCATTCGCTATGGCACAGCAAATGGATTGGTGCAAGGACAAGTAGCGATCAGCGAGCCTTTCTTAGAAGTTAGTATTACTGAAGGCTTATCTACCAACCTCGTAAAAACACAATTAGTAGGCAGTTATAATTTACCCAATGTATTGTGTGCGTTAACCGTAGGTAAACATTTGCAAGTGCCAGAAGAAAAGATGATTGCTGCGATTGAGCAATACACGCCATCCAACAGCAGATCGCAGTTGGTGGAACGTGGTACGAATAAAATCATCTTAGACGCCTATAATGCTAACCCAAGTAGTGTGAAATTGGCTATTGAAAATTTTGCCAAGCTGGCTGCTGATCATAAGATTATTCTTTTAGGGGGCATGATGGAGCTAGGCGAAGAAAGTGTTGCTGAACACCAAACTATTACTGATTTGATTGCTCAGCATTCGTGGGATCAAGTGGTTTTAGTGGGAGGCGATTTCAGCAAAGTATCGCACCAGTTTACCTACTTGCAAAATTCACTGGAAGCAAAAGCATGGCTGCAGCAATTATCGCCAGAAAATAGTTATCTGCTGATCAAAGGATCACGTAGCATGCAAATGGAAAAAATATTAGAATCCTGAGCAAGAACACCATGAACAAATTACAACAACTCTTTCCACAGTTTGAGCCTAACCTCATTGATGAATTAAGTGCAGAAGGTGCAATACGTGAAGCCAAAGCCGGCGAAGTCATCATGCGTACCGGACAATACATGAAGAGTACCATGCTGGTTCTTGACGGCATCATCAAAGTATTTCGTGAGAATGAAGAAGGTGGTGAATTCCTGATGTATTATATCAAACCAGGAGAAGCTTGCGCATTATCCATCATCTGTGCTGCAAAAATGGAAGCAAGTGAAATAACTGCAGTAGCGATGGAAGACACCATCTTATTGAGTATCCCTTTGCAATACATGGATGAGTGGATGAGTAAATACAAAACATGGTATTATTTCGTCCTCGAAACCTACCGGAATCGTTTTGAAGAGATGCTTACATTGGTAGATCAGGTGGCATTCCGCAACATGGATGAGCGTCTGGAGTTTTACCTAAAACGCCATGCTGAAGTAAACCAGGTTCGAATTGTACAACTCTCGCATCAGCAGATCGCAGATGAATTGAATTCATCGCGCGAAGTCATCTCCCGACTGCTTAAGAAAATGGAACAAAGAGGCATGTTGAAACTACACAGAAACTTCATCGAATTGTTAAGCATCCGCTAATTACTGGGTTTGTAACATTAGTCACCGGATAAGCCTGTTGTAGTCTGCATTTTTGTATCAAAATCAAACACATGGGCTTACTAGATATTTTATTTGGTGGTGGTGCCAAAGCAGCAGCTCAGCTGAAAGCTTTATACGAAGCAGGTGCAGTAATTGTAGATGTGCGCACTGCAGATGAGTTCAGATCTGGACACATCAAAGGTTCTATCAATATTCCCTTGCAGGTATTGGCACAAAAGACCGCTGAACTCAAGAAGAAAAACAAACCAGTGATTACGGTATGCCGCAGCGGTAACAGAAGCGGTATGGCCATTGGTGTATTGAAGCAAGCTGGTATTGAAGCATATAATGGTGGTCCATGGAATAGTCTGGAACGTCAAATTGCCTAATCATGGAAAGAATACTGCAAAAGATAGATTTCGTTTTGGTGATTCGATTAATAGCAGGCGTCCTATTTGTGTGGACGGGCTGGGAGTTTAAGGACTGGACTCCTGCTATTTTCGGATTTGCCTGGATTGGTGTAGGTATCTATGCCTCCATTACCCAAACTGGATGTGGTTATAATGGTAGTTGTGGTGTGCCTATGTCGCCCAGACGTCCCACACGAACCGCAAATGCTGCTGATGATGTAGAATTCACTGAACTCTAAAATCTCCATCCTATGTCAACCCAAAAAGAAACCTTTGCCGATATCATCAAGGGCGATACACCTGTACTGGTAGACTTTTTTGCTACCTGGTGCGGTCCTTGCAAGATGATGCAACCGATTCTGGAAAATCTACGTGATAGAATTGGCGATAAAGCGAGAATTATAAAGATTGATGTAGACAAGAACCCACAAGTAGCCGCGAATTACCAAATCCAGGGTGTTCCTACTTTAATGGTCTTTCATAAAGGAGAAATAAAGTGGAGGAAATCAGGTGTGGTGCAGGCCAACCAGCTTGAACAAGTGATCAATGGTATTTGATACGATCTTAACTTGCAGGCAACCCTTTGAACATGAGCACAACTAAACGACCATTATACCTTACTAGCGTTTTGCAGAACAAATGTCCGCGCTGCAGACAGGGGCATATTTTCAAATCACAAAATGCCTATGATCTTAAGCACAACACGGAAATGCATGCCAATTGCCCAGTCTGTGAGCAACCTACTGAAATTGAAGTAGGCTTTTACTATGGAACAGGCTATGTGAGTTATGCGCTATCAGTAGCATTTATGGTGTCTACATTTGTTGCTTGGAAAGTATTAATCGGCATGACATTCGATATTGATGATAATCGAATTTTTTATTGGCTTGGCGCAAGTATTACCTTGTTGATTCTCATTCAACCCTTACTGATGCGCCTATCCAGAAGCCTTTGGCTGAGCTGGTTTGTTTCTTACGATCCTGAATGGAAAAACCGAAAACCAGAATTTGCTGAACGCGTGGTGCCTGAGCAGATGAATAATTGGTAATTCAACAATATATAAGATTACTTACATTCTCCGGGGACTGAAGTCCCGGTAATGTTTGATCCTCACATCAGAATACTATTGCGTCTAAAAAACGCCTCCTAAACAAATTGATGGATTGTTTCTCCGAGGACTAAAGTCCTCGGTAATATTTAGCGAGCTGAACTCCGAAGGGGTTCAATTTGAATAGTACAATTATTACAAAACCTTACACGACCCTGAAGGGGTCGAATAAATACATTCTAAAAACTATCACGAATATTTTCTCCGGGGACTAAAGTCCCCGGTAATGTTTGATCCCCACATCAGAATACTATTACGTCTAAAAAACGCCTCCCACGCAAATTGATGGATTGTTTCTCCGAGGACTAAAGTCCTCGGTAATATTTTTCTTACGAGCTGAACCCCGAAGGGGTTCAATTTGAATAGCACAATTAATACAGAACGTTACACGACCCTGAAGGGGTCGAATAAATACATTCTAAAAACTATCACGAATATTTTCTCCTGGGACTAAAGTCTCCGGTAATCAATACGCTTAAATTACCTGAAATCCATGCGCATAAGGGTCATCAGTTGGATCTATACTGATCGTGTTATAGCCATAAATCTTTGCCCAGCCTTCAATGGCAGGCCGAATAGCAGGCAAACTTGACACAGTGGTTTCTTCAGCAATCGTTCCATTGAACTTACTACCAATGATGCTTTCATGCACAAACACATCGCCTGCTTTTAATTGCCCCTTCGTGTACCATTGTGCCATACGTGCTGATGTGCCTGTTCCGCAGGGACTTCTATCTATTGCTTTATCGCCATAAAACACGGCATTACGTGCAGTTGAGTTCGCATCAATCGTTTTGCCTGTCCACAAAATGTGTGAGCAGCCATTGATCGTAGGATCATCAGGATGCACAAAACTATAATGTGCATTGATATTCTTTCTCAATGCTCTAGCCCAAGCAACCAATTGATCAGCGCTATAATGTTCCAATCCTTTGAAGTGCGGTTGCACATCTACAATGGCATAGAAATTTCCCCCATACGCTACATCTAAGGTTAGCTCACCTAAATCCGGACAATGCGCAATAATCTTTTCTGCAGCCAGATAGGCCGGCACATTGGTTAATTGAACGGATACAACTTTTCCCGCCTCCTGCTTATATCGAACCATCACCAACCCGGCTGGTGCTTCCATACGCACGATACCCGGTGTTTTCGGTTGTATCAACCCTTCTTCAATAGCAATAGTGATTGTGCCAATCGTACCATGGCCACACATCGGTAAACAGCCACTGGTTTCTATAAACAAGACGGCCACATCATTCTCGGGATCATGTGGCGGATAAAGTATACTGCCACTCATCATGTCATGCCCGCGTGGCTCAAACATCAACCCTTTTCTGATCCAATCATACTCGCGCAAAAAATGCTGTCTTTTCTCGCTCATGGTATGTCCTTCGAGCGTTGGTCCGCCAGCAGCCACTACCCTCACCGGATTACCGCAAGTATGGGCATCAATGCAATGAAAGACATGACCACTCCTAGCTTTGGAACCAAATCTACCCTGTGCATCAAAAGGAAGGGGCGCTGCTTGAAAAGGCATAAGCAAAATCCATTTACATTTGAGAAAATTTGCTTGCAGTATGGAAACCTATGGCCGCATACTACTGATTGCCATGCCTGCTTTTCTCGCACTGGTTTTGTTGGAGAAATGGTATGGCTGGTGGAAAGGTAAGGATACCGTTCGGAATATGGATATGATCTCCAGCTTGACTTCCGGCGTCACCAACGTAACCAAAGATGTACTGGGTTTGAGTGTAGCCATTCTCTCCTATCAATGGATGGTGAACCATATGCGCATTGTAACCATTGAATCTACATGGCTTACTTACTTGATTGCCTTCATGGCCTTAGATTTTGCCGGTTATTGGACACACCGCATTGCACATACCTATAACTTTTTCTGGAACAACCACATCATTCACCATAGCAGTGAAGAATTCAATCTGGCCTGTGCGTTGCGACAGAGTATTTCTGTATTCGTGCGCATTTTCGCTTTCTTATTGCTGCCTGCAGCGCTATTGGGTGTTGATGCGAAAGTAGTGGCCATTGTAGCACCCCTGCATTTGTTTGCGCAGTTCTGGTATCATACACAGCATATTGATCGAATGGGTTTTCTGGAACATATTATTGTAACACCTTCGCATCACCGCGTGCATCATGCCATTAATCCAGAGTATATTGATAAGAACTATGCGCAGATTTTTATTTTTTGGGATAAGCTCTTTGGTACGTTTCAGGAAGAAAAACCAGATGTACCACCTGTCTATGGTATTACCCGACCAGCAAGAACTTGGAACCCAATCAAGATTAATTTTCAGCATTTGTGGCTGCTCATCACCGATGCATGGAGAACGAAAAGCTGGAAGGACAAGTTTCGCATCTGGTTAATGCCTACCGGTTGGAGACCTGCTGATGTTGCGGAAAAATATCCGGTCTATAAAATTGATGATGTATATCACTTCGCTAAATATGATACCAAAGGTTCTACGCCTTTGCATGCGTGGCTATGGATACAATTGGTAGCACTACTACTTTTCATCAGCTATCTGTTTGGCAATATTGCACAGATTGGCAGTCCGGGCATGTTCCTATACGGTGCTTTTGTTTTCTTAAGCGTATACAGCCTTACTGAACTAATGGACAGAAATCGCAATGCCATTTATTGGGAAATATTCAAAAATGGATTTGCAGCTTATTTACTGATTGCGCAAGGTGATTGGTTTGGCATCAGTGTATTGGCAGCATGGGCAGTCTATGCAATTGCTGCTTACCTGATTGTTTCCACTATTATAACAGCGTATTTCAGTTTTCAGAAAGACAGTACACCCAATCAAGCTGGTGCTTTGGTGAGTTGATCGTTCACTGTACGCCAGATGTTTAATGGATTTTCTCGCTTCAAAGCATCGGGTAATAATGTATCAGGCCAATTCTGATAAGCGATTGGTCTGGAGAAACGCTTGATACCATCAGCACCTACAGAACCAAAGCGACTATCGGTTGATGCGGGAAATGGTCCGCCATGCTGCATACTCAAGCACACTTCTACACCAGTTGGTACACCGTTGAAGATGATGCGTCCGCACAATTGTTGTATTTGCTGAATTAGTTCAGCGCTATTTGCTGCTTCTGTTTCTGTTGCCATACAAGTAGCGGTTAATTGTCCGTGTATCTGCTTCGAAACAGCGAGCATTTCGTTCATATCAGCACATTGCACCACCAATGAATAAGGCCCGAAGACTTCTTCTTGTAATTGTGGTTGTGCCAAAAAGTTTGCGGCACTTGTGGTAGCGATTGTTGGGATAGGTAATAAACCATCTGCGTTGGATGCAACAGCTGTTGCAATTATTACACCTGTTACACCTAAAGCAGTCAAGCGATTTTTTTTATAGTTAGCAGCAATACCAGCATGCAACATCGGCGCTGGCGCGATTTGTTCAATAGCTTTACCTAAGGTTTGGATGAATTCATTCAAAGCGGGAGAAGCAATACCAATGATGAGTCCGGGATTGGTACAGAATTGTCCCATACCCAAAGTGATAGAACCTGCATATAGATTGGCAATCGCTTCAGCATCAGTTGCCAGCTTTTCTGGAAACAGAAATACGGGATTGATACTACCCATTTCTGCAAAGACAGGGATAGGTTCTTTGCGCTGATTGGCCATATCGAAAATGGCTTTACCACCTTGATAGGAGCCGGTGAAACCAATCGCTTTTGTATAAGGATGTTGAATGAGTGCATGTGTAGTGGCTAACCCATCATCATGCACATGCGTGAATACAGCTGCAGGTAATTGCATTATTGAAACTGCATTCGCGATTGCAGCTGCAGCCATGGAGGATGTTTTAGGATGTGCAGGATGCGCTTTCACAATAACCGGACAACCAGCAGCCAGTGCGGTTGCCGTATCACCACCTGCAGTAGAATAGGCATAAGGAAAATTGCTGGCACCGAAGACCAAGACCGGACCAAGGCCCACCCGCATCTTGCGCAGATCGGGTTTGGGTGGGGCTTTATCCGGGATGGCTGTATCAATACAAGCTTCTAACCAATCGCCACGCTCGCAAGCATCCGCATAACTATTCAATTGAAAGATGGTACGTGCACGCTCACCTCTTAGTCTTGCCTCAGGCAAGTGGGTTTCTTCCATCGCAGCATGAATCCATGCATCACCGAGTGCTTCTAATTGAAGGGCGATCTCTCGCATCAATGCAGCACGGATTTGCAAAGAAGTTTGCTGGTACACAGCAAATGCTTCCCATGCAGCTTCCATCAAACTGTTCACTGATTCAGGCTTGGTATAAATGATTTCCATGCTTATAATTTGGGACGATTGGCTAAACCGGTATGAATGATGCGCAGAATTTGTTCGCGCTCTGCACCTGCTAAGGTTAAACGTGGTGCACGAACATGTTCACTGCCAATGCCAGCTTCTTGTTCAGCCAATTTGATGTATTGCACCAGCTTGGGATGAATATCCAGTTCAAGCAAAGGCAGGAACCAACGATAAATAGCAGCAGCTTCTGCAATTTTTCCCTGCTGCACTAATTCATATACAGCAACAGTTTCTTTAGGAAAAGCACAAACCAGTCCGGCTACCCAACCATTGGCCCCCATTACCAATTCTTCCATCGCCAAAGTATCTACACCACAAAGAATTTTATAACGCTGTCCGAAACGATTAAGCATACGTGTCACATTCGATACATCGCGTGTTGATTCTTTTACTGCTTGGATATTGGTGCAGGATTGCAATTCATCAAACATATCCAGTGTAACTTCTGTCTTATAGTCGACTGGATTATTGTAAATCATGATAGGCAATTCCGTTGCAGCAGCAATCGTCTTAAACCATTGCACGGTTTCACGATGATCGGTTTTATACCGCATGGGCGGTAATACCATTAAACCCCGAGCACCCCAGTTGGCTGCATTCGCTGCTTGTACCAATGCTTCGCGCGTAGCACCTTCTGCGATATTCAACACCACAGGTACTTTGCCTGCTGTTTTCTCTACAGCAAATTTGACTAGCTTTTCTTTTTCATCATTTGTAAGCACACTAGATTCACCCAATGTGCCGCCAAGAATGATGCCTTCTACACCCGCAGCCAATTGTGCTTGTAAGTTTTTTTCAAACAAAGACAGATCGAGTTGATCGTCTGTTGTGAACTTGGTTGTAAGTGCTGGGAAAACACCTTTCCATTCAAAAGACATGGTATTCTGTTTTAAGGTTATGCAAATCTATTCGGATCAAATGGAGTGATATCCATGCTCAATGGCTCGCCTGTAATCAATTCTTGTACGAGTTTTCCAGTACCTGCACCCAAGCTCATACCCAGCATGGAATGTCCTGTTGCAACAACAAAATTTTTGTACTGACTAGCTTTACCGATATAAGGTAAACCATCCGCAGAGCAGGGACGAAATCCATACCAGACTTTATCGGGCTCTGGCATCGGAATATCGAATTCAGGATAAAAACGTTTAACGCCATCAATGATACCTTGCACGCGCTGCAAACGTGGCGGCGTATTGGTAGAAGTGATTTCCATCGTACCACCGAAGCGTGTTTTATTACCATCCATCGGAGTTAATGCAATGCGTGATTCTACAAACACTGCAGGATAATTGATGCGAAACTTAGGATCTTCTGTTGTGATAGAATAACCCCTGCCTCCAACCAAGGGCATACGCAAACGAATCTTCTCTGCTAGCTCACGACTCCAACTACCTGCAGCCAATACCACATGATCAGCTGTATAAACAGAACGATCTGTTTTCACTGCTTTGATTGTGTGCTGACGAATATCAAAATCCGTAACGGTTTCATTTAGGACAAAATTGACTTTCTGTGCTTTCAGTACTGCAATCAATTGCTGCATCACTTTAGGTGGATACAAATGTGCATCGCATTTAAACCAAATGGCACCGGCAGCTTCCATATGAATATGTGGCTCCAGCGCTTTCACTTCAGCTGCACTCAAGAAAGCCGTATCAATCAATCCCAATTCATGTGCTCGCGTAACTATTTCTGCTGCATGATGCGCCGCTTCATCTGTCTGAAAAATTTCAAGTAAGCCTTTTTGTTCATAGGCAAAATCAAAGCCGGGCTCACCAATCCAGCTCTCATACATTTTCTTACTGAGTATGGCGATATCGCGCAGTGGAACACCTGCATTGCGCACATGTTCCGGTGTAGCTGAACGCATGAATTGTAGTCCCCAACTGATGAGGCTTTTACTCAATCTTGGCTGGATATAAAATGGACTACGGCTATTCCACATCCATCTCAATCCTTTTTTAACGATGCCGGGGGTAGCTAATGGAATGAAATGGCTGGGGCATACATAACCTGCATTGCCGTAAGAGCAGTTGTCGGATAAATCATTTTTGTCGATAAGGGTTACTTCATAGCCAGCCTGACGCAGGTAATAAGCGCTGCTTAAACCCACGATACCGCCGCCAATAACAATCACGTGTTGCATGGCTTTAAAGTTAGGGAAATGAAACTCAAAACCTAAACGTATAGTATCAAACTTATATAAATCAAATGTTTAGAAATCTACATCATGGTAATAATTACAAAAAATCAGAAAAAAACAACCATAAGTTGTAAATATTATGAGATTTGTATACAGTCTAAATATACTTTTGAATTACCCCACTGAAGAAACGCGAGTTTAGCGTCATACACTGTTTATCCCCAAAAAATATTTAAAATTTTTAGATCGCGACGAAAAGGTTTTTCGTTTACCTAAAAAACAAGAATTGGCAAAAACATTTACTGCCAGGGGGTTAGACATTTGCAGCCCTAAACTGTAAACCTGATACAGCAGAACTGTATACTAACTTTAAATTTCATAAAATGAAAAAGAAAATTTTAGCCGCTGTGATGACCGGAGCTCTCGTATTAGGCTCCTCATTGATTAAACAAAATAATGCAAAAGCAGAAGATGTTCTTGGAATCGGAACAACATTGGAAGCAATTCATGATCTTTTTTGCCCAGAGACTCCTCAAAAAAGGTGTAAGCCAACAGGCTGTCTCGATGGTGCTTGTATTTCTTTTAGAAAAGCTTGTTCGACAAATGATGATTGCAAATAAGAAGAATAGTTTTTCTATTGCAGAATACTTACCGCTGGTAAGTATTCTGCTTCTATTAAGCTGTTCCTTAAAAAAAGGAGACGAGTTTAAATATAAAAACTCAAAGAACCTAAATGGAACAATAACATATTTAGAGAAAAATATTTCATTTCCAGACCTAAACTACTCTGGGATTGGGAATACAGTATTACTAAATGACACTATAATAATAGTAGACGAATTGTTTAAATCAATAACTTTTATTGACACATTAGGAAAAATAGTCAAGTCAAACAACTATTTTGACCAGTTAAAAGACTCTCAAAGTACTGTTCTCAATCAAAATTCCTTTTTTATTCGTTTAGAAAATAAATATGCACTTCTAAATGGCAGAAAGATAACTTTTTTCAACAAAGACTTATCAATAGATACTACAAACTGGCTTAAATTCTCAGGCTTGAAGCTATTACATAACATGCTTGACATTCCACATGAAGAATCAATGAACTTTTATGAGATTAATTATAGAAATCCATCATACACGAAATATTTAAATGATAAGATTATAATCGCATTAGAATCAGAGCATCCTAGTTTCAAACCGTATACTTCAAAATCATACTATGAAAAAGCTAACTCATTTGGAATAATTGATTTAAAGAAGGGGCGTTTATACCCTAGTGGGATAACAAAAAGTGATTTGTACACAAAAGAATGTTGCCTACCCTTGCTTGACGGAAGTTTTGCGACAACGGACAATAATAACAATGTTTATATCCAGCATGAAGCAGATACACTTATCTACGTATATGATTATAGATTGAACAAAAAAGTTAAGTTTGGCCTAGCAAATAAGCTTTTCCCGAGTTTTGTTACTACTCAAAATCTAGATATAGCTTTTGATACATACCTATATGATAGCTTAAAATCAAATCTTCAATTTTTTGCTGGCATTGCTTCTTTAAAAGATAGTAATCTAATTGTTAGATTTTTCAAAAATAATACTTTGAAAAAACAGTTTATGCAGATTTATAACAACTATGATCTAATAGGAGAAACTACTATACCATTTGAGTTTAAATATATAGGGGTATTTAAAAATAAAATTTTTGGATTAAAAAATAACCAGATATGCATATTAGATTTATTACGTTACTGATATTGATATCCTTTGTGTCTAATGCACAAATCAAAAATATTTATACGATTGAAGTTAAAAACTCAAACACCAAACAACCAATACAATTTGCGTCTTTATTTTCTATAAATAAAAAAATTAATACAGTAGCAGATGAAAATGGAATTGCTTACTTTGATCGAAGTAACAATAGTGAATTTGAGGATACCATTATCATTTCCTGTACTGGCTATAATGACACTACTATTAAGCTTACCAATGAAATGAAAATAACAGTTCTATTGAGAGAAGCTTATACACCTCTTACACCTATAAACGTATTGAGTACTAGACTTACATGGGGAGAGATAATGTATAAAACGCTAAATTCTATTAACCCACAATCAAAAACTGCATTTGAAAGTGATTTTTCTAAAAGAGCCGAAATTATAGAAAACAATGAAGAAGTAGTTGATTTCTACCTTAAAGGCAAAGCCCATGATGAGGGCTTTGATATAAATCAATTAATAAATAATAGGCAAGATTATAGCTGGTTCTTAACTGACTCAGTTAGAATAAATAAAAGGAAAAAAATTTCAGGAATTACGAATAAGTGGATTAATGACTTTACGATCTTTGAATCAAGATCAATAAAATTTCTATTTCCATTAAGTATAGCCTATTATGAATACAGTTTGTTAGGCATTGAGATGCTTGAGTCAGACACAGTCTACAAAGTAAAATCTGTTCCAAAAAAAAATAGCGAAGATTTATTAAGATCAATTGATAAAAAAGTATTAAGACCTTTTACATCTCTTTTACTTTGTAATAAAACTTACTATATAAAGAAAAAAACCTTTGAAATACTAAGGATAGATTTCGACCAAACATATGACTATAAAGTAAGTTACAACGGCATCACCCAAATCGCCATAGAAGGTGTTGTAAAATACTTGTCATTTGATAAAGCATACCATCCTTTTTATATTAATGTAAAACATCTTTATAAAGTTGGGAGTAATAACTATACAAGAGTAGACGAGATTGTATTTAACAATATTAAGCCTGTTACATTTTCAAATGATCAGCTATTATTAAAATACAACCTTAAAGAGATAAAAGGAAACTTTCCCAACCGAACGATCTTATACAAAGATATAGAATCAAAGGAGAGTGATATTTTCATTTTTTACACTTCAAATAAAAGTTATGAATAGCATATTTGTAAGTATTTCTTTTTTTATTGCCTCAATAACTATTTTAAACAATGATATAAACATTGGAAATATTCTAGTAGGAGAAAAGAGGTTAGTAACATTTAAGATTAGAAATAATAGTAAAAGGCCGATAAAGATCTACTCAGTTACGTCAACTTGCGGCTGCACAATACCTGCCTTTCCGAAAGAATTAAAAGCCGAATCTATCACAGACATCACTGCACATTTCGATAGTAAAGGTATATTGGGTACAATTAGGAAAGATTTGGTCTTAGTAATTGATGATGAAAAAAAATTTTACAAATTGTCTTTTAGTGCTAAGTGTATTAAATAAAATGACAATAAAAGTTTTGTCTATTTTCTCTATTTTAATATCAAGTAACAATAACTCCATACTGGGCACCTATAAACTAAAGGCACAATATTTCCACTAAATTCCTGTAATTTTCCAACGTGATAGATTTGAAAGACAAACCATTATTCAGACTAGATAGAAATGCTTTCAAGGCGCATACCGCCAAAGAAGCGGCAACTCATAGCCAGTATTACATACAAATAAGTTGGCAGGAACGATTACATATTGCAGCATACTTAAATAGTGTTGCTTATAACTACGATTTATCTAACCCACCTCGTATGGATAAAACTGCTTTCAAAAGAAAAGCTTTTAATCTGAATGGCTAATATATTCAATAGCGATTTCAGAGATTTCTTACAGGCATTGAATGATCAAGAAGTAAGGTATTTGCTTGTAGGAGGTTATTCTGTGATCCTCCATGGCTACCCTAGAACAACTGGTGATATGGATTTGTGGGTAGAACGAACTGCTGAAAACTATCATCGAATTACTGCTGCTTTTGCTCAGTTTGGTATGACTGTTTTCGACATGACACAAGAAAATTTCTTAGCGCACCCAGTTTGGGATGTTTTCACTTTTGGTAATCCACCTGTCGCAATAGATATTATGACCAAACTAAGTGGATTAGAGTTTTCCGAAGCTTACTTAAAATCAGTCATTTTTGAAGACGATAATCTGAGTATCAGAACAATACACAAAAATGATTTGATTGATGCGAAAAAAGCATCCGGTAGACCAAAAGATCTAAATGATTTAGAGAATCTTTTACCCTAACCTCATTGTGTTTGCGATCTATACAGGCTAATGCTTCAAGAAGGATAAGCCTGTATTTCTTAATACAGTTTTAGCCACATAGCTTTTCCCCTTCTCGGATATAACTAAACTTTGGGTGTTTACTTACCAAAGCCTTGACGGTTTACCAACTAAAGCTTTAGCGAAGGATGGAGGTTGGAGGTTAGCGCGCCTGAGGCGCGCTGATCAGGATGGCTTGTCAATCGAAGCTTTAGCGTAGGTTGAGGGGTTGCTAAAGCAAACCGAAATGCTGCGCATTGGTTTTTTTATGCCCTTCGCGGGATGTACTTTATCTGCGAGATTAGCGCGCCTGCGGCGCGCTGATCAAGTGGAGGCGGCTAAAACAAACCGAAATGCTGCGCATTGATTTTTTCATGCCCTTCCCGGATGCAAGTAAACTTGCCCCGGTTCAGGGCATGAAAAAACCGACTTTCAGTCGGTTTGCTTTGCGGAGACGGCGAGATTCGAACTCGCGATACAGTTTCCCGTATACACACTTTCCAGGCGTGCTCCTTCAACCACTCGGACACGTCTCCTAAAGGGGGTGCAAAAATACAGGTTCAAACGGTCTTAGAGAAGATTTTTTGAGCATTCGCAGTAGTAATAGTGGCAAGTTCCTCCACTGAAACACCCTTTGTTTCAGCCAGTTTTTTCACCACATGTTCCAAATAAGCAGGCTCGTTGCGTTTACCTCTAAATGGAACTGGCGTAAGATATGGTGCATCTGTTTCCAAGACCATCCATTCCAATCCAATTTTTTCTAATGCTTCGGGCAAACCAGCATTTTTATAGGTGAGTACACCGCCAATACCTAGATGAAAGCCCATTTTGGTGATTTGCTGCGCAGACTCATAACTACCACTGAAACAATGAAAAATACCTTTCAATCCTTTTTTCGCAAAGGGTTGAACTGCATTAATGGTTTCCTGCATGGCGTTGCGGGTATGAATCACAATAGGCAGGCTTTTATCCAAAGCCCATTGCATTTGCTGTTCAAAAGCAATATGCTGCTCGTGTACAAAGGTTTTATCCCAATAAAAGTCCAAGCCGATCTCTCCTATCGCCACAAAATCCCGTCGACTTATCCATGCTTCTACAATGGCCAATTCCTTTTGGTAATCTTCCTTCACAGAACAGGGATGTAAACCCATCATGGGGATACAAACCTCCGGATATGCATCGCCCAATTGAACCATTGCATCGTGCGTAGCGCTATCAATTGCAGGCAGGTAAAATTGGCTTACGCCCTGCTGTTTGGCACGCGCCAACATCAGTGCGCGATCTTCATCAAAAGCATCTAGATAAATATGACAATGGGTATCGATCAATTGCATGCTGCAAAATGCTGTTTTTTAGTGCATTAAGAAAAGAAACACAGAATTTTTTCCTATTGCTAAAAAATAATTTCCTCCCTATCCCGTTTATATACCGTACCACTTGCGAAAGCAAATATGGATGCAGCTTGCGTGAAAACCTGGCTAATAAACATGTACTTACTAACCCATCTAGCATAATTGTAGACCGATAGCACGGATATGTGCTGAAAGATTGTTTTCATAGGGTACGGATTAAAAACGGGCTGGGGTTTCTACCCTGGCCAATTTTTTTATACTAACCCAAACTGATAGCCTTGCGCTAGAAAATGATCGATGGTCCTGGGTAAAGCATATTGCATACGTTGCCATGCTTTTTCGCTATCATGAAAAACAATAATACTACCGGGACGTACTGCTTTTTTCACTTGACGCCAGCATTGTTCCGGTTGAAGCTGAGTATCAAAATCACCGCTTAATACATCCCACATAATGATGCGATACGCAAACTGTTGTTGCACAGCTTTGATTTGTGCACGGGTAATTCTGCCATAAGGTGGGCGAAACAAAGACGCATCAATATATTGTGTTGCAGTGAAAATATTTTCTAAATAATCTTCCCGACTGGTTTTCCAACCATTGCGATGATCTTGTGTGTGATTACCAGTCTGATGGCCCTCAGCCAAAATACGCTGATATATTTGTGGATAACGCTGCACATTCTTACCAATACAAAAAAAAGTTGCTTTGATGTTGTACTGCTTCAATAAGTCCAACACAAAAGGGGTTGCTACAGGATGAGGACCATCATCAAATGTAAGGTAGATGGTTTTGTTAGCAGCATTGCCCTTCCATTCCAGTGAAGGATAGATCCATCGAAACAAAGCAGGTGTGCGAACTGGATACCACATAGATTATTGCATTGCTGCTAGTATTTTCTCCTGCACCATTTTCAGGTGTTCGGGACTAGGTTTGGTTTTTCTGCTCAGTATTTGCATATCGGCCATACCATTCATCGGTAATAAATGAATATGCGCATGCGGTACTTCAAATCCTACTGTCATGATATTCACGCGCTGATAGCCGAATGCTTTTTCAATGGCTTTGGCAATAGGTTGCGCAAATGTCAAAATCCCATCGAGGTATTCGGTTGGCAGATCAAATAGCTTGTCTGTTTCTTGCTTAGGCACCACCAGTACATGTCCGTCCGCACAAGGAAAAATATCCAAGAATGCATAGAAACGATCGCTCTCTGCAATCTTGTAAGAAGGAATCTCTCCAGCAATGATTTTAGTAAAGATGCTCATGGGCTTGTTTATTGTAGCAAGTTATCTTTTATTGATGAAGGAATCTCAATAGGAATTTGCTTTTCGTGCACGATTGCATAAATTGTTTTCCTTAAAGAGTTTTTCAGTGTATGATCTAACTTGGAAGTATCAAACTCCTGATATTGATTGCTATCTGTAAATAAGCGGATAGCAGAAAAATTCATCTGCACCTTAACTACTTCAACCCAATTAAGTGAAAATCCTTTTGCATACTGTTGATCCACAATAATGGAATTACTGTCTACTATAAATTTATTCCTTACCTGCTTAGGAAAAAGAGCGTGCTGATAGTTGACTATCAGCAAATATCCATAGAGTATATAAGGCACCCAACGCAATTTTCGCTCCGGTACTTCTGCAATCAATTCATATACATTGTATAAAAACAAAGCGACTAAAATACATGCAGCAGTAATATAGATCAGCCTGCTCCAAAAGCGCTTGCGCTTGAATTGCTGTTCCGGAACTATATCTAGAAATTCAAAAGCATTCATTACCTAAAATAAAAAATCCCGTCCTTCATTGAGAACGGGATACGGAAAAATTTATCACTGATCTGTTTAGATCGTAATGTCCTCTACTTTAAACTTAATCACACCCGTAGGCGCATTCACTTCTGCGACCTCGCCTTTGCTCTTACCCATGAGGCCCTTACCAATAGGTGACGAAGCCGAAATTTTACCAGCTTTCAGGTCGGCTTCTTTTTCGCCAACAATCTGATAGGTCACCGTTTTCTTAGTAGCCAAATTGGTGATGGTTACACGAGTAAGGATACTCACACGGCTGGTATCAATGGTGGTCGTATCCACAATCTTAGCATTGGCAATAACACCTTCCAGTTGCTTGATTTTTGCTTCCAGCATACCCTGTGCCTCTTTGGCCGCATCATACTCTGCATTCTCTTTCAGATCGCCTTTTTCTCTGGCTTCTGCAATAGCTCGTGATGCTGCAGGACGATCAATGGCTTTCATGCGCTGCAACTCCTCCTTCATGCGTTCGAAGGTCTCTTTTGTTACATATTCACTCATACAACTCGGTTTAAAAGAGATAAAAAAAATACAACGCCGCAGATTGAACTACAGCGTTGCAGGCAACAAATATAAGGAGGATTCAATTTCAGACTAGTCCCAATTTCTCTAAAACTACTCGACTCATGCGCTCAAAAGCCTGGTGGCTATAACCGGCGATATGCGGTGTAATGAGCACATTTGGTTGATTTACAAGCCATTCTAAGTGCTCCTTTTCTGCTGGCGAATAGGTTTCCAAGCGTTCATTTTCCAATACATCCAATGCCGCTCCCCTAATCTTACCTTGCTCTAAAGCACGAATTAAGGAAGCCGTATCCGTTACTTTTCCTCGGCAAGTAGTAACGAAAAATGGCTGCTGTTCTAGGCTATTGAAAAATGCATCATTGGCATAATGCTTTGTCTCTTCTGTTAACGGAAGATGTAGACTTACTACATCTGCATAACGAGCAATTTGTTCAACGCCAGCTTCGCGGATATAGTCTTTGGCAAAATCAAAGCGATAGCGATCATGCGCTAATACAGTTACTTGAAAAGGTTGCAATAACTGCGCAAAAGCACTACCCGTATTGCCATATCCAATAATACCAACGGTACTGCCTGACAACTCTAGTCCACGATTGGCATCACGAATCCATTGGCCAGATTTTACTTCATCATAACTACTGTGCAGTTTATGTCGTAATGACAACAACATACCCAAAGCATGTTCCGCAACGGCGAGTCTGTTACCTTCCGGACTACTCACACAACGAATACCCTTGCTTTCCGCATAAGGTACATCAATCAATTCCATCCCGCTACCTAGACGACCAATCCATTTTAATTGACTTGCACAATCGAGCATAGCACGATCAATCTTCAATCGAGTAGTCACAATCAGTCCTACTGCATCTGCAATACTTTCCTGCAGTGCTTCATAACTAATCGCAGGTGCGTATTCCACTACAAAGCCTTGCTGCTCCAGTTTCTCCTGCAGCATCGGGTGGGCTTTGGCTGTTATGATCACTTTGCCTTGCATCAATAATTCATTTGGAAGGTAAGTGCAGCAAATTGTTCTATGCTCAATTGCTCTGCACGCAGATTAAACAAAGGATCTTCCAAAACAGTTGCATCAAACAAAGTTTTTACCGCATTGCGTAAAGTCTTTCTACGCTGGTTGAACGCAGTCTTCACTAAATTCCGGAAATGCTTTTCCGATTTTACTTCAAGTGGCGTTTCTTTTCTACGCAATTTGATGACACCACTCACCACTTTGGGTGGCGGATTGAATGCTTCGGCTGGCACATCAAACAAATACTCTGTTGCATAGAATGCCTGCACCAATACGCTGATCACACCATATACTTTTGAACCAGGCTTGGCTGCAATTCTTTGTGCCACTTCTTTTTGAAACATCCCAATCATCACAGGCACCTGATCTTTCCAATCGAGCATCTTAAAGACAATCTGCGAGGATATATTGTAAGGAAAATTACCGACGATGATAAAACTGCCATCAAATGGCGGATCAATATCCAAAAAGCTTTGGTGAATGAGTTTACCTGAAATCGTAGAAAAATGATGCTCCAAATAAGCTACTTTTTCTGCATCCAATTCCACCGCTTTAAAATCGATATCCTTGAGCTCAAGCAAATGCTTGGTTAATGCACCTCCGCCTGGGCCCACTTCTAGTAATTGACGATAGGTTTCCTGCTGCAAAGCATCTACGATGCGCACGCAAACACTGTCATCTTTCAGAAAATGTTGCCCCAGCGATTTTTTCAGGGTGTATTGCATGCAGCAAAACTACTGTTTTGACCGGTATAGCCCCGCCAAACAGTTGATAATGCTTATTTTTACCGAATAATTGACAAGCATGAGTAACGATTTGCAAAGGCCGGTGATTGGATTTTCTTGTGGCGACTTGAACGGCATTGGTATTGAACTAATCATTAAGACATTGGCTGATAACCGTATTTTGGATATCTGCACGCCAGTGGTTTTTGCTAGTAATAAGAGTATCAACTTTTATCGCAAGAGTTTGGCTGATATTAACCTGAACTACGCCAGCTCAAAAGATGCGTCGCGTATCAATCCCAAGCAAATCAATATTGTCAACTGCTGGGAAGAAGAAGTAGCCATTACTCCCGGCGAATTAAATGAGATTGGTGGGAAATATGCTATTATCTCTTTACGCGCTGCTGCACAGGCGTTGAAAGACGGACAAATTCAGGGTTTGGTCACTGCGCCTATTCACAAAAAGAATGTACAATCTGATGATTTTCGTTACAGCGGACATACACCTTTCTTAAGAGATTTCTTTGGTGTTAATGATGTAGCCATGTTGATGACAGCACCCAATATGCGTGTTGGTTTGGTTACAGAACATGTACCTGTAGCTGAATTGGGCAAGCATATCACCAAAGAAGCCATCATCAGTAAGCTCAAGATCATCCACAACAGTTTGCAGAAAGATTTTGGTATTGATAAACCCAAGATTGCCGTGTTGGGTATGAATCCACACTCTGGTGATGAAGGATTGATTGGTAACGAAGAAGAATCTGTCATCAAGCCTGTTATCAAAGAGGGTAAACAACATATCATGGTCTTTGGCCCTTATAGCGCCGATGCGTTCTTTGCACGCGGTCAGCATGAAAAGTTTGATGCTGTATTGGCTATGTACCACGACCAAGGATTGATTCCATTCAAATCATTGGCTATTGGTGAAGGCGTGAATTATACTGCCGGCTTACCAGTAGTACGTACCAGCCCTGACCATGGAACAGCATTTGACATTGCTGGCAAAGGCAAAGCTGATCATACTTCCTTCTTAGAAGCAACCTACACTTGTATTGATATTATTCGTCAGCGCATGGGTTATGCAGACGCCAGACAAAATCCGCTCAAGAAAATGAGCATGCGTTTGTTTGCCAATGCCGTAGATGAAAAAATTGAAGAATCTGAATCCTGATAACCATGATACAACTGGAGCATGATCTGCTGCGCATCTCCATTGCCGAAAAAGGTGCTGAGTTACAAAGTTTATACAGAACAGATCTGGGAGTAGAATATCTCTGGAACGGTGATCCTGCTTTCTGGGGAAAGTTTAGTCCGGTCTTGTTTCCTATCGTAGGCGGACTCAAAGACAATACCTATTTCTACAAAGGGCAACCTTATCAGTTAGGCCGACATGGTTTTGCAAGAGATCGTGTGTTTGAGGTTGCTGCACAAAGTAGTCACCATATAGTGTTTGTGTTAAACAGTGATGCAGCGACGAAGCAAGTGTATCCTTTTGACTTCTCTTTTGAATTGAGTTATACCATCAATGGAGATACACTTACAGTTGGTTATAAAATCATCAATACGGGTAATGAAGTCATGTATGCTTCTGTTGGTGCACACCCCGCATTCAAGATTCCTTTGACTGATGGAACGACTTATGAGGATTGGTATCTGGAATTTGCACAAACAGAGCACACAGGCAAATGGCCTTTAACCAAGGATGGTTTGATTGAAGCCGCACCCATACCCTGCTTAAACAATACACAAACCTTACCGCTAAATAAGCCACTATTTTATGGCGATGCGTTGGTGTTTAAAGATTTACAATCCAAATCTATCAGCATCAAGAGTAATCAGTCTGTACATGGCGTAAACATGCAGTTTGATGGATTTCCTTTCTATGGCATATGGGCGGCGAAAGATGCCGACTTTGTTTGCTTAGAACCTTGGTGTGGCATTGCAGATAGCGCCAACACTGATCAGCAACTGATCAATAAGGAAGGCATACATACTATTGCAGCAAATACTTCCTTTGAAAGAAATTGGTCGGTACAGGTATTCTAACTATTTGAATACTGATGTGTGAATGCCTTTATTAATCTCGTAGTTCGCGTAGGTAATTTCTACACGACCTTTTTTACCCTTCATGCGGTTCTTTGTTTCCTGATCTACATCATCAAACTCGAGTGTAATACCCTTGGGTAATTTATAGTCTTTGGTATTGAAGCTGAATACCACTTTATCAGGCAGGCCATACCCTGCGAACTTTCCATACTGCATTTCCATTTCGTAGGTACCATTTTCTCTGGTGGTGGTAACTGCTTTCTTCACCAGCAGATTAGCTTCATCAATATACATGGTGGTAAGAATCACATCACTGTTATCCGCGTTAGGTAATAATTTCACCACGCGTAGCTTTTGAGCATTTAACACCTGCTCTCCAGCGTCTAATGCCATAAAATCATTGGTGGTAATGATAGAACGCATGTTCACTGTAACGCCACCCTTTGGCAAAATCGAAATACCACCATCTCTTTGCAATTTGAAAAGATTGGGCTTTTTATAGAATACCTTCACCCTACCAATGGGTGCTTTGATGAAAGCCACATCTGTTTTCATTTTCCCTTCTGCAGTATAATCATTCACCTGATCCATCTTGGCTTTCACCTTATTGATCAGTGCTGTCATATCCTGTGCAGTGATCATCTGCATCAAGCTTATCATCAATATTGTCATCAAAGTTTTCATCAACTCAATACATCTTTACGTTTGAAAATAATACCCGCTGCTCCAACGAAGACAATAATATGCGCCATCAAAACCATTGCAGAATTCCACAACTTCTGCGGATTTTGAATCGTGCCGGGAATAGCCTCGTTCATGTCATTCACTTTCAAATCAAAAAACTCTTTCCAGGTAATCATGTGTGAAGTAAAGAGATACGGCTTGATAGCATTGAACAAGGGAATACTCATTGTACTCAATATTGTGCTCACAATAATCACACTCATCGTGGCTACGATGGGACCAATAGAATTATCTGCAAACAGTGATAATAGAAAGCCTAATGCTGCAACGGTAGTCATGGCTAAGGCAGCAAAACAGAATGCCCCTGCATAACGCCAGAACACATCATCAGCCTTGATCACTACAGCATAACTACTTTTCATGATGAACATATCATCTGTTCCAAAAATCAGCATGCTCAATAGCAAGGCTTGGATAGCAACCCATATTAGCAACAAGATGGTATATACAGCTGAGGCAGAAAATTTAGCCAATATAAATTCCCATCTGCTGATGGGCTTGGTCATCAATACACGTAATGTGCCCATATTGGCTTCGCCTGAAATCATGTCCGCTGCAATCAAGGCAATCAGCAATGGTACATGCACCAGTAATAATTGCAGCACCACATAACAGATAAAATAGCCATTCAGGATATTGCCATCCACTGCAAAAGAGCTGTTGAAATCGGCCATCACAAATTCAGCATACTCTTTGCCATCTACTTTTAGGCCAAGTTGCACCACACCAATCAGTGCAGTGATGGCTGCAAAAGCAATATATGTCCGCGGTCTGCGGAATATCTTATACAACTCAATTTGAAAAAGCGTCCACATGTTGTTTTCCCGCGGTTACCTGTAAAAAATAATCTTCCAGTGAATGTTTTAGCTGAAGTGAGATCACGCCAATCTGCATTTGCACCAAAGCCTTATGCAGCTCAGGAATATCGTTACGGTGCAGTTGTAAGATAATTTGTGCACCTCTTTGTTCTTTCAATACCCCTGCCCATTGGCTTTGCTGCAAACTATTCCACGCAAATGATGAATCAGTTGTTGTTAATTCCACTAAGGTCTGAGCCGGATCAAATAAATCAGCGGCACTACCTTCTACAATCTTCTTGCCCTTATCAATGATCAGCACTCTTGTTGCAATCTGTTCTATTTCACTCAAGAGATGCGATGAAACAATGACTGTCTTTTTCCATTCTCTGCTCAAGCGAAGAATGAGGTTTCTGATATCTGCGATACCCTGAGGATCTAGTCCATTCGTGGGCTCATCTAATACAATCAGTTGAGGATTATGCACCAACGCAATAGCAATACCCAATCTTTGTTTCATACCCTGAGAGAAAGTACGCACTGTATCATATCCCCTTTCAGCCAAACCCACCATCTCTAGCTGATCCATCAATTGTTTTCTGCTTAACTGCAGACCACTCAACCGAGCAAACAAACGCAGGTTATCGTATGCAGATAAATACTTATAAACGTCTGGCTTTTCTATAACAGCGCCTATTTGCTGTAAAATTTCTTTTCGATGTGTCGCCAAAGGCATATCAAATACCTTGATAGAACCCGCTGTGGGTGCGATCAATGTCATCAACATGCGGATGGTGGTACTTTTTCCTGCACCATTTTGGCCTAAAAAGCCATACACATCTCCAGCTTCTACCGTAAAAGAGAGGTCGTTAACAGCGGAAAAACTGCCAAATTGTTTAGAAAGATGTTGAACGGAGACGATTGCCATGGCACTATAACAATGCGGGGCAAAGGTAGTTGAATGAGATGCGAAAAAAGCTTAATTATTCTTGCCTACCTGCAGATAGGCCTGCAGGGCTTTAACATAGGCTTCAAATGCTTTAACACCTTCGGGTGTGACTTTACAGGTGGTTTGCGGGTAATTGTCTACAAATTGCTTGGTTACATCAATATAGCCAGCTTCCTTCAGCTTTTGCACCTGCACACTGAGATTACCAGCGGTTGCATTGGTTTTTTCCTTAATGAAGGTGAATTCAGCCTCTTTTACGCTAATGAGTAAACTCATTATTGCAAGCCTTAATTGAGAATGTAATATGGGATCCAGTTCTTTAAACATTCGCCTTCTGTTGTGCTAGGTACTTTCTTCTTAAGATTACGCCCGGAATAAACCAGCAGATCAATGCTGCTACTCCACCCAATAAAAAGTCATATTCAGTAATGGTAAAGCAAGAGCCGATAAAAAGTCCATATGTGATCACTCCACCATACAACATAGGTTTGAATTTTTTTACAATACCTGTAACCAATGTTGGGAATGCATAGATGAGGATGAATAATGAATAAATACTTGGTGTAAAGGCGTTGATAGGTTCATCTGCTTTGCTGTTATTGAGATAATGTTTCGTCAATTGCCAGCCCTCTTGTTTGATAAACGCGTTGGTTACATCCGGCACGATCATTTGATAGATGTTTAAACCAAAAATGGTTATACCGAATACCAGCCAAATAGCATTCAATGCATCATCTTCATATTGCTTTACTTTATTGGATTTTTTCTCTTGTACCGAAATAAAGATCTGAGGAATAATCGCTGCCAGTACAATTAACCAGATATCAAATCCAAAGGAGAAATCATAGGTACGTTGAAAGTAAGTAACTACAGAAGCGACAGTTACCACTGTTCCCCATAACAGAGAACCAATACCAGTATCATGATAGCTACTCTTGGCCTTTTGAATCATGTTGGTGATCAGGTCAAGGCTTTCCTGTTCGGTCATGGGTGTTTCTTGATTCATGATTGAATGGCTTTGTATTTAGCTTTCAAAATATATCCTGGTACAATCCATGCAGTAATTACAGCTAATGCAAGTAACAACAAGGTATTGAGTGGATCAACAAAAGTAGCCACTACTGCCAGTACCCAACAAACGACTGCACCAAACATCAATGCTTTAAAGCGCATGATGGCACCAGATAAGAATGTTGGCATACCATATAACATTAAGATGATGGGATACATAGATACCCAGGAATTCGACCGACCTAAGATAAACGTAGCTATACCACCACTAATACCAAACACTATCCATACGTAGGAAATAATCTCATCAGTATAGGTACGAACAGTCTGCTTTTTACTCTGTCTAGCGAGATAAATAATTTGATAAGCAACCGCTAACCAAGTTGTAAACCAAATCAATTCAGGATTCTTGATACTAGACCAACGAATCATACCATAATGCAATAAAGAGCAAGCTAATATGACCCAACCCCATAATAAATACAAAGTACCATTCTCGCCAAAGCGGTTTTGTGCTTTGTTGATCATGGACTCAATCAGTTGCAGTGTTTCCTGCGGTGAGCGTTCTGGATGATTTTCCATAAACTATCTGTATTGGTGTAAAGATAGCAGAGGCCATGTGGCCTCTGCATTTGTTGATACACATCTTACTGACATTGAGCCAGCATCTTTTCAGCTTCTGCTTTACCCCAATTCGGATGCATGGCTGATGCAGGTTGATAGGTTTTAAACAACTCAACTGATTTAGCAAAAAGTGGTTTCGCAACAGCTTTACCACCACCAAATGCTTCAGGGGTATTCATCAAAGTCATGGCTTCCAAATAGTAAATACGTGGATTCTTGGGATCTACCTGCTTGGCTGCTGCCAAAGCTTGTTGTCCTTCCTGACCATAGGTCTGCCAGCGACTCATTGGATCTACCATCATTTGCAGCACAGCAATCTGTTGCTTTAAACAATACAAGTCTGCATTCTTCTCAATGGCTTCTGCTTTACTAATGAGCTCCTTACATTTTTCACCGGTCTTGTCCTTATCTGTTTTCTGATCCATCCAAGCAGCATTGTACAAAGAGAATGCAGCATAATAATAAGGCAGCCATTGTATTTTTTCTGCTTCGGCTACACGCTCAAAAAACGCTGCAGCCTCCTGCATCTCAACAGCAGATTTGGCTTCCTTCATCATACCCATGCCACGTTGCATGGCAGATTCAAATTTTGTTTGTGCATTTACTACAACCGCTGCAAGCATAGCAGCAATAACGACTAACTGTTTCATGACAATGTGATTTTAAAATAGAGGTGATGTAATTATGATTTGTTTTTGAGTTTTTCATACTCCTTCTCAGCAGAGAAAACTTTGTCTCCATGATATGCACCGAAATAATGCATCGCTAACCCGATACCCCAGCCCAGCATGGGCCAGATAGGCCAGTAATAACTAGTGTGTTGTCTGGATGAAATAAACCAAATAGCGTTTAAGAATAGGTTAACGACCACATAGCTAAACAAGTGTCTTTTAAAAGAAGCACGAGCCTGGGCTATTTCCCAAATTGCTTTGTCTTTTTCGTTTTGCATACAGTAAGGCTTAGAGGTTATTGTTGATGTTTTGTTGTGAACGATCTACACCCCAGCTGAGGAACACACCCAAAAAGAAACTGCGGGGAGCTGGTGGGGTTACCGCTTCGCGGATGAACTGACCAGCAGCATCTTTCAAGCGATTGCTATAATTGTATCCGAAGATTTGCTTTTCATTGAACACGTTATTGATACCTGCCACAACCACACCATTTGATTTGAAGATTTTGGTCAACCAGTTCAAACTGAAATTATTGGTGCTGTAGAAAATGGTTCTATCGCTCAAGAATTGATCAGCAGGTTTATTTGGGTTCAGGTAAGGTCTGCCACTACTCCAGTTCCAACTCCAGTTTACACCGAACATTTGCTTTACCCAAAACTTTTTCAATACCACGCTACCACTATGTGTTGCTGCAAATGTGGGCTGTGCATTGATAGGATAATTCAAATACAATCTCCTGGTATCTAAATAAGAGTAGCTGATCCAGTAGTCCATGCCCTTGAAGGTCTTCCTGTCGCGCCAGAATAATTCCAATCCTTTGGCAAATCCATTTCCGTTTACACTTACTGCTTCCAATGCATTCGCATCTGTACGCAGCAGCTTTGCATAATCCTTGTAATACAGTTGTGTACGGAAAGTATAATCGCGTGATAAATGTTGGTAGGTTAAGATATAATGATCTGCACGCTGAAAATCCTGCTCAGGTGTCCAAGGACGGAAATACCTACGCTCTGGTGTTTGATAGAAAATACCGTAATCGAAGCTGAACTGACTATTGGTATTGAGTTTATAGGATAATGATGCTCTTGGCGCGATATTGATTTTATTCAGCAAATCGCTGCGCTCCATACGTAGTCCGGGACGGAAAGCCAATTCATTGGTGATATAGAGATCAGACTCAGCAAATGCTGCGACATAGGTTTCGTTAGTAGTGCCACCAAAACGACTACTGAATACACGCGTTGAATTGCTGTCTGTATGCTTCCACAACTCACCACCAAAACGTACGGCATTAATGGCGCCAAATTTTTTCTCCAAAACACCTCTCACCTGCCACATGGTATTCGTAACACGGATGTTGAAGTTTTGCGCATCCAGCACAGAAATACCGGTACTGTTCACCAGTGCATTCTGTTGATTTTGCAATTGAGAATTGATCAGGTCGTTATTGTAACTGATCGCTGCTGATGCAGTCATCTTCCAACCCTTACCCAAGGGCTGACGCCATTGAACATTGGAGAAGCTATTGAAATTTGTCAGCGCAAACGCATTCTTCATACCTATGCTATCCAAAGATGGTCTGCGCAATGCAAGATCACTGGCGTTGTAGTATGTATAGAATTTCAGCATACCACCACGCTTGGTCTTGATGCGGAAATTGGCGTCCATATTGTGAAACACAGGTCTGCGATAAAAGTCTGGCGCCTGTGGTACCACTGCCTGATACAATGCCAAATCTGTGTAAGAATAACTTGCACCATAACTGGTTTTCTTATTCTTGCCCAACTGCTGAAAGCCAACACTGGTAAACAGCGGAGAAATACCTACTTGTACTTCACTACGTTCTGGCAAGTCAATACTCTCTAAGCTGAGTACAGCACTCAATGCTTGTCCGTACAAAGCAGAATAACCACCACTGGTAAATTGTGTACCGCTGAATAAAAAAGGAGAAAAACGACCGCGTTGTGCGATACCTGGTACAGAGCTGAAAAAGAAATTATTCACTACACTACCATCGATGATAATCTTACTTTCTTCTGCACTACCACCACGAATGAATAAACCTTCTTGCTCACCTACTTTTTGTGCGCCCGGCAGGGTTTGAATCGTAGCAGAGATATCTGCATTGGCACCAGCAGTAGTAGCAATATCGAGTGGACGAAGTACTGTTGATTTTTTCTTATCGCTTGCTTCAAATGAATTGGCTGTAATCACCACTGCCTTTAGCTCACTGATTTCTTCTTTCATGATGAAATCAACCACGATGCTATCCTTCTCCACAACAATGGGATACTCCTGTGTTTTGTAACCAATGCTCTTTGCAACGAGCATTTGATTTCCCTTTTCAAAAGTCTTGAACTTGAACTTTCCGGTTGAATCGGTAAGGCCACCATCGTAAGCATCTTTGATAGATACAGATGAACCGGCGAGGATTCTACCCTTGGTGTCTTTCAGACTGCCCATCACTTTCACCTGCGACCAACCAAATGTTGCAGCCATCACACCTATACTCAGCAGCAGTAAACGTTTCATGTTTTGTTTGTTTGCATGACAAACGTAGATTAGTTTATATTATAAACCAAATTATTTTACAGATTATTTTTATGGAACTGATTTTCAACAACTTGACTCAAAATAAAAAACCCCGACGATACCGTCGGGGCTATTATTCACTCAGAACTAAGCTGATTATTTGTACTGTGGCATGATGGATTTAGCCAAATCAGTCATCTTCTTGATATTACCTTCATCCAGGTTACCCTTTTTGAAGTCGGCCAATACATCTGGCAATTTGTTCTCCATTTCAGTCAAGAAATGTGCTTCAAACTCCTTCACCTTGCTAACAGCTACTTCGCGCAGCAGACCCTGAGTACCTAAGTAGATGATCGCAACCTGCTTTTCAACAGGGAATGGTGTATACTGAGGCTGCTTCAGGATTTCTACGTTACGAGCACCTTTATCTAGTACCAGTTTCGTAGCGGCATCCAAATCACCACCAAATTTAGAGAAGGCTTCCATTTCGCGGTAGAGGGCCTGATCAAGTTTCAGGGTACCTGCTACTTTCTTCATGGATTTGATCTGTGCGTTACCACCCACACGGCTTACAGAGATACCTACGTTGATCGCCGGACGGATACCTGCGTTGAACAAGTTACCTTCTAAGAAGATCTGACCATCAGTGATAGAGATTACGTTGGTAGGGATGTATGCAGATACGTCACCAGCCTGTGTTTCGATGATTGGCAGGGCTGTTAAAGAACCACCACCTTTTACCAAGTGCTTGATAGATTCTGGTAAATCGTTCATGTTCTTCGCAACATCATCGTTACCGATCACTTTCGCAGCACGCTCTAACAAACGACTATGCAGATAGAATACGTCACCAGGATATGCTTCACGACCAGGAGGACGACGCAGCAACAAGGATACCTCACGGTAAGCTACGGCCTGCTTAGACAAATCATCATAGATGATCAATGCAGGACGACCAGTATCGCGGAAGAATTCACCAATCGCAGCACCGGCAAATGGTGCGTAGAACTGCTGTGGAGCAGGGTCAGCGGCAGAAGCTGCTACGATAGTGGTGTATTGCATGGCACCATTGTCTTCCAAAGTCTTCATCACACCAGCGATGGTAGATGCTTTCTGGCCAATGGCTACATAAATACAGTATACTGGTTTACCAGCGTCAAAGAATTCTTTCTGATTGATGATGGTATCGATACAGATGGCAGTCTTACCAGTCTGACGGTCACCGATTACCAGCTCACGCTGACCACGACCGATGGGGATCATGGCATCGATGGCCTTGATACCAGTCTGTAGAGGTTCTTTTACTGGTTCGCGGTAGATAACACCAGGGGCTTTACGCTCCAGTGGCATTTCATAAAGTTCGCCAGCGATAGGACCCTTACCATCGATAGGCTCACCGAGGGTATTGATCACACGACCAACCAGACCCTCACCTACTTTGATAGAAGCGATCTGACCAGTACGACGTGCTTTATCACCTTCTTTGATCTCGGTAGACTCACCCATCAACACCACACCCACATTGTCTTCTTCGAGGTTCAAAGCGATGGCTTTCACGCCATTCTCAAACTCAACCAGTTCACCGGCCTTAACATTGTTCAGACCGTAAACACGGGCGATACCGTCGCCCACCTGCAGCACCGTACCCACTTCCTCTAATTCAGCAGCAACATTGTAGTTGCTTAACTGCTGACGCAGTATCGCTGAAATTTCATCTGGTTTGATTTCCACCATATTGCAAAATTTGAAGTTGTTAGATTATCTGATGTTTGACACGAAAATGTTTTTCGTGAATTGTTTTTTGATATCGCGAAGATCGCGCTGAATGCTCAGGTCGATCACGTTGTTATTGAATTCAAGTACGAAGCCGCCAATCAATTCCTCGTCTACATCTGCTTCCAACTGAATCTTATCGAAAGCACCATTGCTTTCTTTCTTCAGTTGATTGATGATTTCATCTTTTGCGGATGCATCTACTGGTGTAGCCGTAGTGATCTTCACTTTACGGATACCCTTGATGGCATTGTATTGGTCTTCAAAAGCTTCAATGATATCTGGCAGGTTGGCTTCTCTGCTCTTGTTCAGCAATAATCTGCTGAAAGCAATCGTCAGTTCACTCTTCACACCTTGCTTAATCACTTCACTCAGGATGGCCGTCTTCTGATCTGCACGAATCACCGGACTGCGCAGTACGCTCACAAACTCACGGCTTGCCTTGCATACCGCCCGCAGATACTGCATATCGCTATTCACCTGCTCCAGTTCGTTTTTTTCAACGGCCAGATCAATCAGGCTTTTCGCATATCGTGCTGCTAAACGTGGGTTCTGCATAATGCTTAATTCTGTTAGGTCTTAGTTCAGCTTAACTTCTTCAGCCAGTTTCTTGATGTATACTTCCTGTGCTGACTTATCAGCCAGTTCTTTACGCAATACTTTCTCTGCTACTTCAATGACCAGACTACCTACCTGATTCTTCACATCAGTAAGCGCTGCATTCTTCTGCTGAGTAATCGCCAATTGTGCGTCAGCAACGATACGATCGTATTCGCTTCTGGCCTTCTCTTTGGCTTCACTCACCATTTTATCAGCCTGCTCTTTCGCTTCCTTAATCATGCGTGCACGCTCTTCACGCGCCTGCTGCAACAACACTTCATTTTCATTCTTCAACTGCGCCATTTCAGCCTTAGCCTTATCAGCACTAGCAATTGCATCAGCAATACCTGTTTCACGCTCTTGCAAGCTCTTCAGGATGGGCTTCCATGCAAAAGCTTTCAGGATGAAGAACACCACGATGAAAGCAACAAAGTTCCAAACCAATAAACCTAAACCCGGTTGTAATAATTCCATGTTATATCAGTTTCTGATGTTTGAGTTAAAATACTGCATCCTTTGCCCTGTGCATTGGATGCAGTAAAGTTTTGGGCATTACGCCTTGAATACAGCCAGCAGACCAGCTACAGCGGCCAGCAGGGCAACACCTTCTACGAAGGCGGCAGTCAAGATCATAGCGCCGCGGATGTCGTTAGCAGCTTCAGGCTGGCGAGCGATGCTTTCAGTAGCACCCTTACCAATCTGACCGATACCGATACCAGCACCAATCGCAGCCAGACCAGCACCGATCGCACCACCGAGGTGAGACATGCTAACATCCAGCAAGTTGTTCAACATTGACATACTATTTGTGTTTAATGGTTCCTAATTAATGATGCCCATGCTCATCATGGTGATCGCCGTGCTCAAATGCCTGACTGATAAACACCGCCGTTAAGTTGGTGAAGATGTAAGCCTGGATGAATGCAACCAAGACCTCGATCAGGTAAATGAATACTGCTAATGCGATGAAGATGGGTGAAGAGCCAAAGCCCAGCGCCGAGTTCATGGCACCAAAGATGAATATGAGGATGATGAAACTTAAAATGATGACGTGACCAGCAACCATGTTCGCGAAGAGACGAATCATCAAGGCGAAAGGCTTAGTGAAAATACCCATCAATTCTACGGGCAACATCAGCAACTTCACAGGAACAGGCACGCCAGGGAACCAAAAGATATGACCCCAGAAATGCTTATTCGTACTGAAGATGATCACTACGAAAGATATCAGGGCCAATACACCTGTTAAAGCAATATTACCTGTTACGTTGGCTGATCCTGGAATCAAACCAAACAAGTTATTGATCAGAATAAAGAAGAATACAGTTAATAAATAAGGCATGTACTTCTCATATTTCTTGCCCAAGTTGGTCTTACCTACTTCATCACGTACAAACAGAATCACCGGCTCAACCATGTTCTGGAAGCCACTTGGTGCCTGCTTGCCGCCTTGTGCTTTGTATTTGCCGGCAACCTTAGTCATCAATACAACCAGAATCACCAATGCCAAAATCATCTGCACTACGTTACGCGTCATAGAGAAATCGTACACATGTACCGCTTCATCCGGTGTGCCGTCTTCTTTCACTGCTACAATATGACCATGCTCCAACTTATAGCCGTTGTGTGCTTCATGACCATGATGGAAAGCTGATGACATGAACACAGACAAACCACGCTCAGGTGAATATAGAATCACCGGCAAAGGAATGGTTGCGTGAAAATCGCCCAGTGTAAAGAAGTGGAACTCATGGCCATCGGTGATGTGCTCCATGATTACCTCGCTAGGGTTAATAGCTTTAGGGGCACCTGCTTCATGTGCACCGGCTTCATGACCGGGTGCATCAGATGCAAATGAAGGCATAGAAATTGTCAACAAAAAAAGGCCGAAAGCCGCTACCAGCAAAGATTTCACATGTTTCAGCACCATAGCCGTTCCGAAATTTGGCGCAAAGATAGGGGTATGGGGGTGAAAAGGCAGATTTTCAGAATTGGATTTTGGAAGAAATTTTGCCCTTTAGACAAAGCCCAATGCCAGTATGCTTATCAGGACAAAGCAGCCTTTTTTGCAAACTGCATTTCATGTAGGCGGGCGTAGAAACCACCCTGAGCCAAGAGGTCGTCGTGCGTACCAATTTCTTTCACTTCACCTTTATCTAATACAATGATTCTGTTGGCTTTGCGGATGGTAGACAATCTATGGGCGATGATAATAGAGGTTCTACCCTTAATCAAAGTATCTGTTGCCTGCTGAATCAACTGTTCACTTTCCGTATCAATCGACGATGTGGCTTCATCCAAAATCAGGACTGAAGGATTGTAGAGTAAAGCCCGCACGAAGGAAATGAGCTGGCGCTGACCCAGACTCAGGGTACTACCCCTTTCCATGACATGATAATCATAGCCGCCCGGTAATTGCATAATGAAATCGTGCATATCGATCATCTTGGCCGCAGCTTCCACCTGTTCGCGGCTGATATCCGGGTTGCGCAGGGTGATATTATCTAGTATAGATCCGGAGAATAGGAATACATCTTGCAACACTACACCAAACTGGCTGCGCAAAACATCAAGTTGGTATTCCTCTATAGGCCGATCATCTAAGCGAATTTGTCCTTTCTGAATGGTGTAGAGCCTATTTAGCAAGCTGATGATGGATGTTTTGCCACTTCCTGTATGCCCTACCAAAGCAATGGTTTCACCCGGATTGGCCTCGAAGCTGATATCTTTTAATACATACTGCTCGTCTGTATACGCAAACCAAACGTGATCGAAACTGATTTTGCCTTGAATGGTTTCCGGCGCATGTGTTCCAGTATCAACAGTTGTATCAGGATTCTCCAACACTTTCACCACGCGCTCTGCAGCCACCATACCCATTTGCAACACATTGAACTTATCGGCAATCACGCGCAGCGGACGGAAAATCTGGTTCATATATAAAATGAATGCCACCAACTTACCAGAGAAATCTATTTCTTGTCCGTTTACACCCACCGCCAAATTGGCTACCCACCAAACAATCAAGCCTGTGCTTACCGCCAACACTACTTCCACAATGGGAAAGAACACAGAATAAGCGAAAATGGCGTGGATATTGGCATTGCGGTGTTCTGCATTGATCTTTTTGAATTTGCGGAATTCTCTTTCCTCAGCTGCAAAAGCCTGTACAATTTGCATACCCGTGATATGCTCCTGCACAAATGCATTCAGCGCTGCTACTGCATTACGTACGCGGGTAAAACTCTTATTGACACTTTCCTTGAAATAATAAGTGGCAATAATCATCATAGGGAAAGGGATCAACGCGATAAGTGTCAGTTTCCAGTCGATCCACAACATCGTGCCCAGCGTAATGATGATCGTAAGCAGATCAGCCAAGATGGGAATCAAACCATCAGAGAAAATATCATTGATGCTTTCAATATCATTAATGGTTCTGGTAGTGAGCGTACCGATGGGTGTTTTATCGAACTGACTCAGGTTAAGCGAGAGAATTTTCTTATAGACCGCATTGCGCATATCGCGCACCACATGTTGCCCCAACCAGGCTGTGGTAAAGGTGAAAGCAAATCTTACTGTGGTTTCTACGAAAATGAAACAAACCTGAAAGATGGTTACTGCAATAATGAAACGAGTAGCATCGGCCCAAACAGCATCTTCAAACAACCAACGTAACCAAACTGGTACCTGAACAGCTTTGGCTGTAGCTTTATCAATGGTGAGCTGAATGAGGTAAGGACGAATGGGTGCGAAAACAGCCATCAGTATCGCCAGCAGAATACTGGCCCCAAATTGCAGGCGGTAGGGTCTTGCAAATCGAAAGACTTCTTTCAACAATCCGGTATCAAATCCTTTCTTTGGGGCTGCAGGCATGGTGCGCAAAAATAGCTGAATTGCACGCATGCGAAAAGCCGCTGGTACAATTCAACCAAATCAAGGCTTCATTCCTTATATTAGCAGACCTATGATGCAGCAACCAGATTTTGTGCAGGAAGCTCCTAAACAGAAATATAATTTAACCGAAGAGCAGGAAAAACGAGAGATTCTCCGGCAATACCGCGCTTTGCTCAGAAGTCTGCGACCCAAACTCAAGAAAGGTGATAAGGAATTGTTGCGCCAGTCGTTTGAAATGGCTGCTGATGCGCATAAAACCATGCGCAGAAAAAGTGGCGAGCCCTATATCCTTCATCCCATTGCTGTAGCGATGATTTGTGTGGAAGAAATTGGACTGGGTGTGCGTAGTACCATTTGCTCATTACTACACGATACCGTAGAAGATACCGATGTTACTTTAGAAGATATTGAGCGGGAATTTGGTAGTGAGATTGCGCGCATTGTTGACGGATTGACCAAGATTGCTAATGTCATTGATACCAACTCATCGCAACAGGCAGAGAATTTCAAGAAGATTCTGTTAACACTTACAGATGATCCGAGAGTTATTCTCATCAAGCTGGCCGATCGCTTGCACAACATGCGTACACTCGACAGCATGAAGCGGGAAAAACAATTGAAGATTGCCTCTGAAACGGTTTGGGTGTATGCACCATTGGCACACCGCATGGGCTTGTACAATATCAAGACAGAAATGGAAGATCTGGCCATGAAATACATGGAGCCGGAAGCATACAAAGAAATTGCCCGTAAACTTTCTGAAACCAAACGCGAAAGAACCAGGTACATCAATGAATTCATTCGCCCAATTAAGGAAAAGCTGAATGCAGCTGGTTTCTCTTATGAAATTTATGGCCGACCAAAAAGCATCCACTCCATCTGGAACAAGATCAAGAAAAAAGGGGTGGCTTTTGAAGAAGTGTATGATCTCTTTGCCATTCGTGTGATTTTAAATTCAGCGCAGGAAAAAGAAAAAGAGGAATGCTGGAAAGTGTATTCCATGATTACTGATGAATACCTACCTTCTCCTGAACGTTTGCGCGACTGGCTGAGTAATCCTAAGAGCAATGGTTATGAAGCCTTGCACACCACCGTGATGGGCCCACAGGGTAAATGGGTGGAAGTACAGATTCGCTCAAAAAGAATGAATGAGATTGCAGAGAAGGGTCTTGCAGCACACTTTAAATATAAGGAAGGCAACAACGAGGAAGATCGCTTCGATAAATGGTTCATGCAGATTCGGGAAGTACTAAGCACAGATACGGATAGTGTTGACTTTCTGCAAGACTTCAAAACATCTTTTCTAGCAGAGGAAATTTATGTGTACACACCAAAAGGTGATGTGAAAATGTTGCCTGTTGGTAGTACAGCTTTGGACTTTGCTTTTTCCATTCACTCCGCTGTAGGTTGTAAATGTATCGGTGCCAAAGTGCATCACAAGCTGGTGCCTATCAGCCATAAATTGCGCAGTGGCGATCAGGTAGAAATCATTACCAGTAACAAACAAAAGCCTAGCGAAGATTGGCTGAATATTGTTGTTACCGCCAAAGCAAAAGCCAAGATTAAAGATGCACTGCGTGAAGAAAAACGCAAAGTAGCTGAAGACGGTAAATATACTTTACAGCGAAAGCTGGAATCAACAGGCGCTGCATTTAATCAGCACAATATTGACGAGCTCGTTCATTTTTACAAACTACCATCACAATTAGATTTGTTCTATGAAATAGCTGTCAAAAAAATTGAGCTGAAAGAACTGAAGGACTTCCATGTCATCGGCGACAAAATAGAAGTACCCAAGCCCAAGCCCATTATTCAGGAGCCACATCATGATCATCCGCAGAAAGGTGGCAGCAAGAAAGATTCTGAACTAATCATCTTTGGCGAAAGCAGTGATAAGATCATGTATTCACTGGCCAAATGCTGTAACCCTATTCCAGGTGATGATGTGTTTGGCTTTGTAAGCAGCGGCAAGGGTTTGATTATACATAGAACCAATTGCCCTAATGCAGCACAGCTACTCGCCAATTATGGCCATCGTGTAGTAAAAACCAAATGGGCGAAGAATAAGGAAATCTCTTTCCTAACCGGTTTGAAGATTATTGGCTTGGACGATGTGGGTGTGGTACATAAGATTACCAACGTCATCAGCGGTGAGTTGCGCATCAATATCGCAGGCTTAACCATTGAATCCAGAGAAGGCATTTTTGAGGGCACGATTAAAGTATTTGTGCACGATAAGGAAGAGCTGGAAGAACTGGTGCAAAGACTAAAATCACTGGATGGAATTCAGACGGTAGACCGCTTTGATACTGACCAGCCCAAATAGCCATACAAAAGATTCCCGGATTAGACAAGAAAGACCACAAATTTTGCGGCAAAATCTCTTCACAGCATTGCTGTATAATTAATTTTTACACAGGGGAATTTGGTTACCTGCAAGGTGTATTTTTGCCGCGTTCAAACTAACATTATGGTAGACGTAATTCTCGGCCTACAATGGGGTGATGAGGGCAAAGGCAAGATTGTTGACTATTTCGCTCCTCAATACGATATCATCGCTCGTTTCCAGGGCGGTCCCAATGCAGGACACACATTATATGTGCAGGACAAGAAAATTGTATTGCACCAGATTCCATCCGGTATCTTTCACCAGAACACCATCAACCTCATTGGTAATGGTGTGGTATTGGATCCGGTTACGCTGAAAAGAGAGTGTGAAGCAGTTGCTGCTTTCGGCATTGATGTAAAGAAAAACCTCTTTATCTCTGAGCGTACCAATATCATTGTACCAACACACCGCGCTTTGGACAAAGCATCTGAAATGTCTAAAGGTGAAAGCAAGATTGGTTCTACCCTGAAAGGTATTGGTCCTTCTTACATGGATAAAACCGGCAGAAATGCTTTGCGTGTTGGCGACTTATTGGATCGCCATTTCACCACGCAGTACATCAAACTGCGTATGAAGCACCAAAAACTGCTGGATAATTTCCATTTTATGGAAGACATCTCTGCATGGGAAGAAGAATTCTTCGATGCATTGGAGTTTCTGAGAACCTTGAATGTGGTGAATGGCGAATACTTCATCAACAACCACATCAGCAGCGGTAAGAAAGTATTGGCTGAAGGTGCACAAGGAAGTATGTTGGATATCGACTTTGGTACTTTCCCATTTGTAACATCATCAAATACAATTTCTGCAGGTGTATGTACTGGTTTAGGTGTGGCGCCACAGAAAATCAATAATGTAATGGGTGTTACCAAAGCTTATTGTACAAGAGTTGGTAGCGGCCCCTTCCCTACAGAATTGCATGATGCAACTGGCGAAGAGTTGAGAAAGATTGGTAACGAGTTTGGTGCAACTACCGGAAGACCACGTCGTTGTGGCTGGATTGATTTGGTTGCATTGAAATATACTTGCATGATCAATGGTGTAACACAAGTGATCATGACGAAAGCAGATGTACTCGACAGCTTTGCTGATCTGCAAGTATGTACTGCGTATCAGGTGAATGGAAAGGAGACCAAGGAAGTGCCTTTCCAAATGGCGAAAACATTACCTGAACCTGTTTATCAAAGTTTCAAAGGCTGGAATACGGATACAACTCAGATCAAAGCAGCAGCTGAACTACCTGCCACCATGCATACATATATCGATTTCATCAATGCATCAATTGGTGCACCGGTGAAATATGTATCGAATGGCCCAGGCAGAGATCAGATTGTTTGTCTTTGATGAGTAACTGGCACTGCATTTGATGAACAAAAAATTTTTTTGGTTCGTAATGGTTTCAGTTGAAATTTTACACCGCTAATCTTATTAGAATATGGCAGCGAAATCTAGTAAGGGATCTAAATCCACTACCCCGAAAAAGACAGAAGAGAAAGAAGTGAAAGCGTCCAGTAAGAAAAAGCATCAGGAAGATGATGAGCTGGAAGATGATGATGACATGGAGGAAACTCCTGCTCGTAAATCTTCTACCAAATCTGATGATGACGAAGAAGAGCTGGATGAAGTAGACGATGATTGGGAAAAAGTTGACGAAGAAGACAACTGGGACCCCGACTTCGATGAATTCGATATTCCAAAGAGCCGCACCAAGAAAGCATCCACTGGTGGCAAAAAGAAAGAGGAAGACGATGATTTAGGTCTGGATGAAGACTTCAAAGAATTTGACCTGTTTAGTGACAAGGGCGGATTCGATGATGAAGATGATGACTTCTAAATTACACGCATGAAATACTCAGCCGGTTTTGCACCGGATGAACATCGTATTCAAAAATCGCAAATGTTGAATTGGGCCTCCCGGTTCAACATTTGTGTTTTACTGGACAACCATGGCTATGATTCGCCTCACAAGTCCAAAGAATGGCTATTGGCTGTAGGCGCCACCACTAGCTTTCAACCAACCGATACAGCAACGCTTGATGCATTCATGCAGGCACATCAAGGCAAATGGATATTCGGTCATATCAGTTATGAATACGGGCATACACTTATCGGTAAAAAAGCCAGAACAGAAGACTTTATCGGATTTCCCATACTACAATTCTTTTGTCCCGAAATAGTGATTGAATGCAGCAACGCACATCTGAAAATCTACAGCGATACAATACCCGTTGTACAAGTACTGGAAGCGATCCAATCGTGCACACCGCAAAGCCCGCAATACCACAGTACAGTAAGACTTACGCCCAAATTATCTAAGCAAGCGTACATAGAGGCTATACAAGCTTTGAAAGGGCATATCAGCAGGGGCGATTGTTACGAGATCAATTATTGTCAACAATTTGCTGCAACCAACGCGTCTATCGACCCACTTCATGTCTATCATCAACTGAGTGCGGTTTCACCAACGCCGTTTGCAGCATTCTATCGCAATGAAGATAAATACCTACTCTGCGCTAGTCCGGAGAGATTCCTCAAAAAAACCGGTGAGACTTTAATCTCTCAACCCATCAAAGGCACATTCAAGCGAAACCTGCAGAATGCTACTTTGGATGATATGCTGAAAACAGCTTTACAAAATGATCCCAAAGAACGCAGTGAAAATGTGATGGTAGTAGACCTTGTGCGGAATGACCTTAGCAGGGTTTGTTTACCAGGATCTGTACATGTTAGCGAATTATTCGGCATTTATAGCTTCCCTCAGGTGCATCAGATGATTTCTACCATTGAAGGCACTTTAAAACCAGGGCTTGGTTTCTCCGCTATATTGAAAGCGCTTTTCCCAATGGGTAGCATGACAGGCGCGCCAAAAGAAAGTGTGATGCAGCTGGTTGATGCTTATGAGCCCACACCAAGAGGCCTGTATTCAGGCACCATTGGCTATATCGCACCAAATGGTGATTTTGATTTTAATGTAGTGATACGAAGCATCGTTTACAACGCAACACTACAGCATATCAGTTATCATGCAGGCAGCGGCATCACTTACTATTGTGATGCTGAAACAGAATATCAAGAATGTTTGTTGAAGGCTGAAGCCATGTCTGTTGCACTAAGCTAGCATAGCGATGAAAAAAATTGTACCTTACTTACATAGTAAGCGTAATGCCCTTAGACAGTCCAACGCATATTAGTAAAACAATTCTCCAAAGGCAACAAGATATTGCCATTCGTGCATGGCAGTTACAAACCTTATTGTTTCCTGAATTAACCCACAAGTACAGTGGTGCAATGGAAGAAAAATGTCTGGAAGACATTCGTTACCACCTACAATACTTATATGAAGCTTTACAGGCATATGATAAAAACCTTTTCACCCATTATATCCATTGGGTGAATGATGTGCTAAGCAGCAGAAATATTCCAACCAAAGAACTCATAGATAATTTAAGCTGCATCAAGAATGTGCTTAGACAATTCCTGAACGATGAAGAATATAGTTTAGCCAGTTTGTATCTGGAAGAAGCGGTTGATATCTTAAAAAGACAGATAAAACAGGATACACCAGACATACTCCAACATTCGGCAATGCAGCATGAACGTAAGCATTATCTGCATTTATTGCTGAATCAGGAACGCCATGCCGCTTATTCATACATACATGCATTAGTAAACAAAAAGTATAGCCTTCAGGATATTTACTTGCATGTTTTCCAGGCTGCCCAGTATGAAATTGGCCAACGATGGCAGGAAAACAAACTGTCGGTTGCACAGGAACATTATTGTACGGCAGTAACACAACAAATCATGTGCAGTTTATTGCCACAAATCTTCAGTACTCCCAAAAAGCAGATGCATATGCTTGCTTGCTGTACTTCTGGTGAACTGCATGAACTTGGTTTGCGTATGGTAGCAGATTTTTTTGAACTGGATGGATGGGACACTTGCTTCTTAGGTGCCAATACACCAGAACAGGCAGTAGCAGATATGATAGAACAACAACACTTCGACATCATTGCTATTTCCACTACCATGACTTTTCATCTGGATCGTGTAAGATCAACAATCAAAAAAATACGGTCATTTGAGTCAAGTAAAAACACCAAAATCATCGTCGGGGGAAACCCTTTTAATATTGGAACAGGGCTCTGGAAAAACGTGGGCGCAGATGCCTATGCAGGCAATGCACAAGAAGCTGTAGCTGTTGCCAATTTAATTTGTACAACTGCGCTTGCATGAAACATACTGTACCATATGTAGACTTTTGTCTGGAATGTGAACATGATGGCAAGGTTTTATCTGTGCTGAAAACATCTATCACGATGGATTTTGATCAGCAGTCTCCAGTATATCTTCAAGATCTGATTGCTGAAGCCAGTGTATCAAAAGCTGCAGAGCTATTACAACAAGTAGATACTGATGGGGTAAGTATCGACTGGGAATTGCAGGTAAAAAATGGCAAAGCGATTGTTTGGATGGTTTTATCGGGCTTCCGTGTATTCAACAAAATCATCATCATAGGCTCGTCTAGAAAAATGCATTACGACCTTGCCTTATTTGATGAAATGATGCAGATCAATAATGATCAATCGAATCAGATCAGGGAATTGGTGAAAGAGAATACACAGTTAAAAGCTCAGCTGGCGAAACAACAAATCAGCCATTGATTCGGCCTTCTAATAAAGCACGTACAGATTCAATCAGTATCTGTCCTTTTCTTGCTTCAAATACCACAGCACGTTCTTTGCTTAAACGCATGGGGTATTTTTTACCTTCTGCTAAAGTTTTATCAAAGCCGGGATTCCATTTATTGAATTGCTGAATATCCATGAGCAATTGATTGGAAACAACTACAGAATGATAACGACCGCTTACTTCCACCACGGCTGTATTGGCCATTTCTTCTGCAGTCAATTGTTCCGCAGCATCCATTTTAGCCAAACTAGCTTTATGTAATTCCGTTTCTTCAGCTGTCATTGTCGTCCAGCCACCACTTCCTTCGAAGATGAAATGCGTAGCGATAAATTTCTTTACGTGGGTTCTGGTTTCTTCTGGTAAGTAGTATTGTAAATCCCAAAAATCACGACTACCCGTTTTCTTGATAGCATTCTTCACACGTCCGGCACCGCCATTATACGCGGCAACTACCAGTAACCAATCGCCAAACTCTGTATACAATTCCTTGATTAGTCTTGCTGCAGCATGGGTGCTCTTGTAATAATCGGTACGTTCATCCAGCATACCGCCTGTTCTTAAACCAAAGCGTCTCGCCTCATAAGGCATTAACTGCCAGGGACCAGCTGCTCCGGCCCATGACACCAAGCCAGGCTTGAGATGGCTTTCAATCACACTCAAGTACTTCATTTCCTTGGGCAGACCATATTGTGAGAGGATATTATCGTATAAGTCGAAATAAGGCTTACCCCAGGTTTTCATGCGCTCCATTTCCTTACCCTGCTTTCGAATATAATCCTGTACAAATCCGATAGCTCTTGGATTGAGTTGTGCGCTGTACGGACTACTTGGATCAAAACGATTATTGGTAAAGAGGCTTTTGAACGCCGTTTTATCGTTGCTTAGGTCAGATGTATCTTTCCCAATACGTCCAAATAAAGGATCCATGCCTTCACGGAAGGACATAGTACCTACAGCTCCGGCCACAAAGGCAAAAGCCACCAGAGAAACCCTGGCCACGCTTACAGAACTATTGATACTGATACCAAACCAACGCATAGAAAACTTGACCTTTTACTTTCCGCCGAGCTCAAGAAGCTTTTTGGAAAGGCGGAGCAAAGATACCTCGCTGAAAGGAGAAGTCATGAGTTGGAGCCCATAGGGCAGCCCATTGGGGTGTTGGAACAAAGGCAGGGAAACAGCAGGGCAACCCACCAAGTTGGCCAGCACTGTATAAATGTCAGCCAGGTACATTTCTACCGGATCTTGACTCTTTTCGCCGAAAGCCCAGGCAGTGGATGGCACTGTGGGACTGATAAACCCATCATAATGCGAAAAAATGGATTGCACCTGATTGGTCAAAAGTCTTCTAACTTGCTGAGCCTTAGTAAAATAAGCATCGAAATAGCCCTCACTCAGCACAAAGGTACCAAGCAGGATACGCTTCTTCACCTCTTTGCCAAAACCTTCAGATCTGGAACGCTTATACAGGTCTGTCAAATCATCAGTTGAAACATCCGAACGATGCCCAAACCTAACCCCATCATAGCGCGAAAGATTGCTGGAAGCCTCCGCAGTTGTTAAAATATAGTAAGTAGGAACAATGTACTCAAGTAGTTCAAAATCAACAGGTTCTACGATATGACCTTGGGCTGTTAAATTTTTGATAAACGCCTCCATTCCTTCCCGAATTACTGGGTCTAAACCGGGATGTTGCAGCATTTGCGGACTGTAGGCCAGCCGCATGGGTTGGTCTGATTTGGACTCAATTTCTACTGAATAAGCAGGTACCGGCTGTGCGGAAACTGTACTATCAAATGCATCTTCGCCTGCTATTACTTCTAAGGCAAGCGCTACATCTTCAATCTGCTTAGCGAAAATGCCAATCTGGTCAAAAGAAGATGCATAAGCAATGAGTCCGTAGCGAGAAATACGTCCATAACTGGGTTTCATACCAATGATGCCACAGAAATCTGCTGGCTGGCGAACAGACCCACCGGTATCACTGCCCAAACTCAGCATACACATATCCGCTTGAACCGCTACTGCAGAGCCTCCTGAAGAACCACCCGGTACACGATTGGTATCCAGCGCATTCCTGACCGCACCAAAAGCAGAGTGTTCATTGCTGCTGCCCATGGCAAATTCATCGCAGTTTTGTCGGCCCAGAATAATGGCACCGGCTTCAAGCAGCCTTACTACTGCAGTAGCATTGTACACAGCAGTATATTCCTTCAAAATCTTGGATGCAGCAGACATTGAATGTCCCTGATATGCCAATACATCTTTAATGCCAATGACTACGCCATGTAAGGGCTTCAATGGCTTGCCTGCAATCCTTTCTGCATCTAATACTGCAGCACTGGCCAGTGCTTCCTCAGGAAACAATTCCAGCCAAGCATTGAGTGATGCTTGATTATTACAGGTATGCAGATAATGCTGAACGGCCTCCACGCAAGTGGTGAGGCCGTTCAATAAGTCTGAATGATAGTCTTTGATGGTTGTAAAACGGAACAAAGGCTAAGGGGGTTGATCAATCGCTCAATTACTGCTTGTCTTTCTCTTTCATGCCTTCTTCGATCTCGCGCTTCACGTTGTTTTTTGCATCGTTGAATTCGCGGATACCCTTACCCAAACCTTTCATGAATTCAGGAATCTTTCTTCCACCGAAAAGAATAAGAACGGCCAGTACAATGATAATGATCTCAGTAGTGCCTAAACTGCCCATAGAAATGTTTTAAGAGCTACAAAGTAAGTGTTTTTCAAGCTAATAATACGCATTCCGAATATAGAGAACATAAAAAAAGGCAGAACATGGTTCTGCCTTCAATATGATACATCCATTGCGGATTACATACGCTTTTCCTTGATACGTGCGCTCTTACCGCTACGCTCGCGGAGGTAGTACAGCTTAGCGCGACGAACCTTACCAACTTTGTTCAGCTGGATAGACTCGATATTAGGAGACAGGAAGGGGAACAAACGCTCAACACCCACACCATCAGAAATCTTACGCACTGTGAAAGAAGCGGTAGCACCGTTGCCCTGCAGCTTAATTACATCGCCGCGGAAGCTCTGGATACGCTCTTTACCACCTTCTACAATCTTGTAGTTTACAGTAATATTATCACCAGCCTTGAACTTTGGAAAGTCTCTCTTAGCTGTTAACTGCTCGTGTACAAATTGAACTGCTGCGTTCATAACTCAAGTTTTTAGCCCGATTTTTTCGGGACGGCAAAAGTAGGTTAAAAATCGGAATTACACAATCTCCAATAGAATTTTTTCTATCGGGCCACGTTCACCGCACGCTTCTCGCGAATCACGGTTACTTTGATCTGTCCCGGATAGGTCATTTCTGTCTGGATTTTCTGGGCAATATCAAAGCTCAGCTTATCGCTATCTCCATCCGTTACTTTCTCTGCTTCCACGATTACACGTAATTCACGACCAGCCTGGATGGCATATGCCTTTTCAACACCTTGATAACCAAGGGCTAAGTTCTCTAGATCCTTGATACGCTGAATATATTGCTGCATGATTTCGCGACGAGCACCCGGTCTGGCACCACTGATGGCATCACAGGCCTGGATAATCGGTGAAATCACGTATTGCATTTCCATTTCATCGTGGTGGGCGCCGATGGCATTCACCACTGCAGGGTTTTCCCCGTATTTCTCAGCCAGTTTAGCACCCAACAAAGCATGGCTCAGCTCGGTTTCTTCATCAGGCACTTTACCAATATCGTGTAAGAGACCTGCACGTTTGGCCAATTTAGGATTGAGGCCTAATTCAGCTGCCATGATACCGCACAAATTGGCTACTTCACGGCTGTGCATCAGCAAGTTTTGTCCGTAAGAAGAACGGAAACGCATTTTACCAACCACACGCACCAACTCCTTATGCAGACCATGAATACCCAGTTCGATTACGGTTCTTTCACCAATTTCCATCACCTGCTCTTCTAATTGCTTACGAGTCTTTTCTACCACTTCCTCAATACGGGCAGGGTGGATACGACCATCAGCTACCAGCCTTTGCAAGCTCAGACGGGCAATTTCACGACGCAACGGATCGAATGAAGACAATACAATCGCTTCAGGGGTATCATCCACAATAAGGTCAACACCCGTTGCTGCTTCGATGGCGCGGATATTACGGCCTTCTCGACCGATGATCTGGCCTTTGATTTCATCTGTTTCCAGATGGAATACAGTTACTGTATTTTCAATCGTCTGCTCTGCAGCAGTACGCTGAATGGTTTGAATCACAATCTTACGCGCTTCCTTATTGGCTTTCTGGCGGGCGTCTTCAATGATTTCCTGCTGTAAAGCCAAGGCACGGGTAGCCGCTTCCTGCTTCAAGCTTTCTATCAACTGTGCACGCGCATCTTCTGCACTCAAGTTGGCAATCTTTTCCAATCGGCGAATATGCTCTTCCTGATGCTTTTCCAGCTCCGTGCGCTTGTGTGCCACAACTTCCAGCTGGCGGTTCAGGTTTTCTTTGATGGCTTCGTTTTCCTTGATTTGCTTGTCCAGAGAAGCTTCTTTCTGATTGATGGAAACTTCTTTTTGCTTGATACGATTTTCGGCTTCGTTGATCTTTCTATTGCGATCGTTTACCTCGCGGTCGTGCTCGGCCTTCAACTGCACAAAACGCTCTTTGGCTTCCAGTTGCTTCTCCTTTTTGATGGTTTCAGCACGGATGCCTGCCTCTTTGATGATTGTTTGAGCCTGTAATTCAGCCTCTTCTATCCTTTTTTTGGTGTCTTTGGCAAAGAGAAATTTACCCGCTACAACACCTGCGATGAGTGCGACAACGCCGCTGATCACGGCTATAATGATGGGATCCATTGATTTGCTGGTTTTTAGAAAAATTCACAATATCTACTCGTGCACATTCCATATGGCATGAACAGTAATGGGCAAATATAATTAATTTGACCATCCCCTCCGGCCGGCCCTCCCACTAAAAAGCAAGAATGCTTGCTTTGACAGGATACATAACCTGTTTATTCTTGTTTTGGATGACATGCTTTTACCCTTGATATTTGGCAAAACGAATCTTATGCGAAAAGCCTTTTTACTGTTACTAGCAGGTGCATTCTTCACCAATATCCAGGCCCAAGAGCTGAAATTGGCAAAGGGACAGAAATTCCAAACAACAACCATTACAAAGACTGCCATGAATCAACAGATGATGGGTCAGTCTCTAGAAATGAATACAGATATTACCGCTGTTGATGAAATTGAGGTGGTAGATGTTAACGACAAGAACATTACCCTGAGTAAAACTGCCAAACAGTTAAAGTCATCTTTTTCTGGCATGGGACAAAGCATGGATTTTGACTCCAACAAGCCAGAAGATCTGAATGGCCCTGTCGGCAGCCAGATGAAGGGAATCATCAACACTCCACTCAACTTTGTGCTGAACCCTTCCGGAACAATTGCTGAAGCACCGAAAATGACAGGAAACGCCATGATGAATATGGCTGGTGATGTTGCAAAAGGTGAAGCCATGCCAGGCTTTATTGCAATACCCGCTGGCATAAAAGCTGGCGATAGTTTTTCTATAACAGGAGCCGATGGCGATAATAAAACAATTGCAAACTATACAGTTGTTTCTGTTAACGGAAAAGAAGTAGCACTAAAAATGAACATCACTGCTAATAAAACAAATACGGTGAATCAAATGGGTATGGATATGTTGATGACCTTGAAGATGACTACTACTGGTAACGCAACTGTTGATGTTGCATCGGGCTTCATGTTAAGCGCTTCCACTGAGACAACAACAGATGGAACAATTAACGTAATGGGACAGTCAGTGCCTATGACCATTAAGACAACCAGCACCATTACTGGTAAGAAATTATAAGTTGACCTTTTCCCAATAAATAATCCCGCAGTTGCGGGATTATTTTGTTTATGCTTGTAATGCTTTTGTAAGCAATCCGTCTAGTTTGGATAAGCCTTCCAGAATTTCTTGTCGCTCTAACTCAGGCATCACACCACCGGAACTGTGTTGCTCTGTGGCAAACCACAGCAAAACCATTGACACATAATCCTGCATATCCTTGCCTGCGAAATTGGTTTTGAATTCGAGGATTTTATCGTTGATGAGCTTCACTGTTTTACGCACCATTTCCTCGTCTGCAGGTTCAATACGCAGGCGGTAGTTTCTATCTGCAATCACCACATTTACAGGTATCAGTTCTGCCATATCAATGTTGGTTGAGTAATGATAAACATTGATCAATTTCTTTCAGGTAAGCATCAATGCGTTTCTGCATGGCTTGCTTGTCTTCCTGTGTCCAGGAAACCTGCCCCATGCGCAAAGCATCAGATTGCTGTTGCATGGCTTGCAGTGCTGCGGACTTGCTGCTCAATTGTTCCTGCGCAGCAGTCAGTTCTTTCTGGAGTCGCTGATTATCCTTCTCCAATTGCTGTTGCTTGCGCAATAACTCTTGCAGCTTCTCTTGTATCTCCTGTATTTTCGACTGGATCAACTCCATACTTAAAAATAACTATTCAAGGCGGCCAGACTATTTTAACGGGTGTATACTTATGCACATCCCTATTTACGGATTTCTGCACCCAGCTCTTTTTCAAAAGCCTGAATCAGTTTGCCTACCATTGTATCAATCTCTTTATCGGTCATGGTTTTTTCTTCATCTAAGAAAGTAAAACTAATGGCCATAGATTTTTTATCTGCACCCAGCTTATCGCTTTCAAACACATCAAATAAACGCATGTCGGTCAGACGGCTAATCTTGGTTTGCTTCACTACCTGCTCCAATGCAGCATAGGTCGTTGAACGATTCACCACCATGGCTAAATCGCGCTGTACCGCTGGGAATTTGGATACTTCTGCATAAGTGATCTTGTGTTTAGCAGCCAGCATAAACAGCACCGCCAAATCAATATCCAAGAAATATACTTGCTGACGAATATCAAAGCCCTTCAATACAGCACCAGAAACAATGGATAGTTTACCCAACACTTGCTTACCTGCACACAATTCAAAATCATGCCCCTGCTCGGCTGCTTTCACTGTAACATCGCTGATGCCCGCTAAGGCAGGAATAGCAGCTGCCAAACCTTTCAAACGATAGAAATCATGGGCTGCCGCTTTCTCATGCCAATTGTCTTCATGATTATTACCAGTGATGTAAACAGCCAGATGCGCTGTTTCACTGTAGTCGCCGGGACCACTGGTAGCATAGGTCTTACCAAACTCAAACAATTGCAGATTGGTATTCTTACGGTTGATATTATATGCAATACACTCCAACCCACTTTGCAACATGGATGGTCTCAATACATCCAGATCAGCGCTGAGGTTATTGAGCATCTTCACAGTTGTACCCAAAGTGGCTTCATCAAAATATTTGCTATTGGTAATGGAGTTGGTGAGTATCTCATGAAAACCCTGACCAGTTAAATTGCCGGCAATCTTTTCTTTCAGGCTTTCCTTCCAGCCATGTGCTTCCACTGATGGTGAAATAGTGATGCTGACAGGAATGTCAATGCTATCTAAACCATCTATACGCAGAATCTCTTCTACGATATCAGCAGGCAAACTAATGTCTGGTTTATGATACGGCACGGTGAGGCGAATCTCATCCATACCCTCTTTCGCAATCTCAAAACCCAAGCTGGTAAGAATACGCTTTACTGCATCTGGGTGATAATTCTTACCACTCAGCTTTTTCAGAAAATGATATTTCAGTGCAACTTCTGTTTTTTCTTTTGGCGTAGGATATACATCCACTACATCTGAACTGATATTACCACCCGCTACCTCTTTGATCAATAAAGCAGCGCGCTTCAACACATTCACTGTATTAGAAATATCCACGCCTTTTTCAAAACGTGTGGCAGCATCTGTACGTAATCCATGTCTCATGGAACTCTTACGAATACTTACCGGATGAAACCATGCACTCTCTAAGAAAATGGCTGTAGTGGTATCCTGCACACCGCTCTTAGCACCACCAAATACACCACCGATACACATGGGTGTGTTGTTGCCATCGCAAATCATCAAATCCTCTGCACTCAGCTTTCTTTCTTTATCATCTAAAGTGATGAAAGCCGTGCCTTCTTCCAAACAACGCACGATAACCTGATTACCGCTGATAGCTGCAGCATCAAAAGCATGCAAGGGCTGTCCAGTTTCATGCAGGATATAATTCGTAACGTCTACTATATTGTTGATTGGTCTTACACCAATAGCCTGCAATTTGTTTTTCAACCAAGCTGGTGAAGGTTGTACAGTAACGCCAGAAATACTTACACCCGCATAACGCGCACAAGCTTCCGGATTATCGATACGCACTGCAATTGGTAAATCGGTTGTATCTGCCTTGAAACCATTCGCATAAGTTTGCTTTGGTCTGGTCTCCTGTTTGTTATGGTGTGTAAGATAAGCGCATACATCGCGTGCCACACCCAAATGACTCATGGCATCCATACGGTTGGGTGTGAGACCAATTTCATAAATCCAGTCTTGGTACACTTCAAAATATTCCGCAGCAGGTGTACCGGGCACCAAAGTATCCGGTAAGACCATAATACCTGCGTGACTGCTACCCAAACCCAATTCATCTTCGGCGCAAATCATACCATGACTCTCCACTCCGCGAATCTTAGCCACTTTCATGGTGAGCGGTTCGCCTTCTGTTGGATAAATCGTGGTGCCAACAGTTGCTACCGCCACTTTTTGTCCGGCAGCCACATTTGCTGCGCCACAAACAACCTGCAATGGCGCATCAGCACCAATATTTACAGTGGTAATTTTGAGCTTATCTGCATTGGGATGTTGCTCGCAGGTAAGCACTTCACCAATCACTACACCCTTTAGTCCGCCACGGATGCTCTCATAAGCTTCCATACTTTCCACTTCCAATCCAATGGATGTTAGGATGCGGGATAACCGCTCCGGCTCTATCTGCTCGGGCAAAAATTCACTTAACCAATGATAGCTGATCGTCATTTCGGTTGCGCTTAAATGGCGCCAAAGATAACCAAATGCACCCGTTGAAATGCATGTAGAATCTTTCAAAAAGCAGGATTCAACAGTTTCCGCGTCCAAAAAGGACATGTGCATTACTCTGTGTAGAAAAGCTGCATAAAAAGTGTAGCTTGTGGATAAGCACCATTCCTCCTGTTCATAAGCCTTAGCGAAAAATGTGCATTACGTTGTGAAGAGCTGGCTATTAAGTTTCCAGCACAAATGCCGCAGGTGAGTGGTCTGCCCTTTATATTCGCATCCCTTTCGCCGTAACATTGGCTTAACATCGGTGGAAGATTGTGCTAAACCCCTAAAGGCTGAAGAAGATGGATCTTACCGGACTTAATAAAGACAGAAAGACGAGAAGAAAAGCAGGCGTTGATCTTAGTACCATGGTGTATGGTAAAGTACCGCCTCAGGCAAAGGAATTGGAAGAAGCCGTACTGGGTGCCATCATGCTGGAGAAAAGTGCTTTTGATACTGTTACTGAAATCCTGAAGCCGGAATGTTTTTACGTTGAAGCCAACCAACTTATTTACCGAGCCATGCAGGGCTTGCAGCAAAAAAGCATGCCCATCGATATCCTTACTGTTGTTGAGGAACTGAAAATGCGTGAGCAATTGGATATGGTGGGCGGCCCTTACTATGTTACCAAGCTGACCAATGCCGTAGTTTCTACCGCCAATATTGATGCCCACGCACGTATTGTGTTGCAGAAATTTATACAGCGTGAACTGATCCGCATCAGTGGTGAAATCATTGGCGATGCATATGAAGACAGCACCGATGTATTCGATTTGCTGGATGAAAGTGAGGGTAAGATGTTCAATATCACCAACAATTACCTAAAGAAGAACTTTGAGGATATTGGTAATGTATTGGCAAAAACCATTAACCGTATTGATGAACTGCGTAACCGCAAGGAAGACATCTCCGGTGTTACCAGTGGTTTTGCTTCTATGGATCGCGTGACTTATGGCTGGCAGCGTACCGACTTAATCATTCTCGCTGCACGTCCTGCCGTGGGTAAAACCGCATTTGCGCTGAACCTCGCACGTAACGCGGCATTGAACCCGATAAAGCCTACACCTGTTGGTTTCTTCTCTTTGGAAATGAGTGCCGCACAGTTGGTACAACGTATCCTGAGTGCAGAGAGTGAGATACTAATGGAAAAAATTTCGCGTGGTAAACTGGAAGATTACGAATACCAGCAATTGCATACCAAGGGTATCAAACGCTTGGAACAAGCCCCACTCTATATTGATGATACTGCGGCTTTGAACATTTTTGAATTCCGTGCCAAAGCCAGACGATTGGTGAACAAACACAATGTAGGTTTAATCATCATCGACTATCTGCAATTAATGAGTGGCTCTGGCGAACGTAATATGAACCGTGAACAGGAAATCAGTAATATCTCTCGTTCACTGAAAGCCTTGGCCAAAGAATTGAATATCCCCATCATAGCATTGAGCCAGTTGAGTCGTGCAGTAGAAACCAGAAAGGAAAGCAAGATGCCGCAATTGAGTGACCTCCGTGAATCGGGTGCCATTGAACAGGATGCGGATATGGTGATGTTCATTTATCGTCCTGAATACTACGAAATTGGTACCAATGAAATGGGCGAAAGTACCAAGGGCGAAACCCACGTACGTATTGCCAAGCACCGTAATGGTGGCTTGGAAACCATTAAGTTCAAAGCCAATCTGGCCATTCAAAAATTCGATGAATGGGATGAAGGTCCGGGTAATCTCGGTCCCGGTAGCTGGAAACCCGTTGGTCCATCAGCCACACCCGGTGCAGGTAATGAAGGCGGTCGATTCTTCATTCAGAGCAGTAAGATGAATGGTGGCGAGTTCGACGATGGCATGGATAACGAAGTACCTCCATTCTAATCATACAAATAACAATAACTTTGACCGCCCCACATTGGGGCGTTTTTCTTATGCGTACACTCATCATCTTATTAGGCTTAGCTTTTTTTGTGCAGACAAGTCATGCGCAACAATTCCCTTGCAACAACAAAAACCTGCCGATCATTTTCATTCATGGTTTCCTAGGTGGTGGCGATAATTGGACATCACTTTATCAGGATTTTTTAGCCAACGGTTATTGTCACCAACAATTAGAGGTATTCGATTGGAACTCTATTGGTGGTGATGCACAGAAAAATATCCAACGCTTGGATAGCACGATTGATGCGGTAATGAAACGCAACAATAGTAGTAAAGTCCACTTGATTGCACACTCAGCAGGTGGTGGCTTGAGTTATCAATATTGCAGCGATAAAGAGCGCGCTAAAAAAGTGGCCAAGTATGTGCATATTGGTAGCAGCAAGCAAAAAAATACCATCAACAGAAGAATTGATATGTTGAATATTTATTCATCTGCAGATTTGATTGCCCGACAGGCGGGTGATATTGATGGTGCAATCAATATTGCGTTTACACATGCAGATCATTTTCAACTAGTCACCGATGGCAATACCGCGCGTGCAGTCATTCATTTTATTATGGATGAAAGCATCGAGCCGCAACAACTGAAACCCATCAAGACTTTACAATACCATGAGAATCTTGTCATCAGTGGTAAAGCTTGCACTTTTGGCGATAATCAACCATTGGAAAAAGCAAAGATTGAAATCTATGCCATCAATCACCTTACTGGTCAGCGCTTGAAGAAAAAAGCCGACACTGTTTTCGTGAGTGATGTGAACGGTCGCTGGGGACCATTCAAAGCCAAAGCATTCACCAGTTATGAAATGGTGTTAAAGCCTGCAGACACTGCCATGCGTACTGTGTATTATTTCCGAGATATTTTTATTGCACAGAATCCACTTGTGTACTTACGTGCTATTCCCAAAAGCGGCATGACGGCTTTTCTACTGGGTGGTGTGCCAAAGGATGAACAGCAAGCGGCAGTAGCAATTTTCTCTGCCAGCAGAGGTATGATTGCGGGAAGGGATAGTGTAACCGTAAACGGCACATCATTATCGACCAACACATTTGCACCTGCCAAAAAGAATGCCATTGCATTTTTCTTGTATGATGATGGTGATAAACAGTCTAGTGGCAATGGTTTACCTGCATTTGGTGCCACACCTTTTCTATCTGGTGTAGACATGTTCATCAACGCAAAAGAAACCAAAGTGAAAAAGAAAATAACACCACCTGCGCCAATAGCTTTATACTACAATACACGTAAGCTGGTGCTTCCTGCTCGTAAGAGTAAGGAAGGTGTTCTGGTGGCCGTGTTTGAATGATGCGTAAATTTCCAGTATGGCAGCACCCTATTTTTATGAACCACAGATCAACAAGCGCCACACTAGTTTTGAACTGAGTGAGGAAAGCAGCAAACATGCTGTTCAGGTCTTGCGCATGGAAGTAGGTAAAACCATTCTGCTCACCAACGGACAAGGCGGCTTGTTTACCGCATCTATTTCAATAGCACATAAAAAACATTGTCAGGTATCTATTCTTTCCGCAACGGAAATACCCGCACCCGTCAAACAACATCATATTGCTGTTTCTCCTTTGAAGAATAATAGTAGGATTGAATGGTTTCTGGAGAAAGCAACTGAGTTGGGCATCCATCGCATAACACCACTGATTTGTCAGCGTACAGAAAAACAAGTGGTGAAACAAGAAAGATGGCAACAGATTCTGATCGCAGCCATGCTGCAAAGTCAGCAAGTTTGGCTACCCACATTAGACACCCCTACCCGATTCATAGACTTTATACAAGCAAAACAGAAAGGCACCAAACTGATTGCGCATTGTTTACCCAACGAGAAGAAAGCGCTTACCACATTTGCGGCTGCAAATGATTGCCTCATCCTAATTGGCCCAGAAGGCGATTTTTCGGAAGCAGAAATTGAAACAGCGCTAGCAGCTGGATTTCAACCGGTAAGTCTGGGCGATACCCGTTTGCGGACTGAGACCGCGGCCCTTACAGCAGCTGTGATTTTACAGCAAATCTGATGTATATTCAGCATCAGATTTGAGCTTATGCACGGCAAGAAAATTCTTTTGTTCCTTGGTATTATTTTTTTGGCTGCCTGTAGCTATTTGCAGGGCGACAAAAAAATAGAACGAGATACCAGTATCAACGAACGCACTTCTTTCAACAATATCTTTTTCGACAGCACCGCCATTGACAATTTTCTGAACAGAGAAACTGAGTTGAAAACCTATGCAGACCAGTTTCAAGATTTTTATCTCGCCAGAAACTATACTTATGCCTGGTTCGATAGTAGCGGACTTGCTGAACAAGCACATAATTTCATGAACCTGCTGAACAACAGCATTACACAGCTAAATGATAGTTCGCTCTACGATCCAACATTGTTCAAAGATTACGAACGCATGCTGGCTGACAGTGGTAAGAGTTTAACACCTGCAGAAAAACTGCAGACAGAACTACGTTTCACAGGGCAGTTTTTCCAATATGCGGCCAAGACCTATAAAGGCAGTGATATTGATGTTGCTGAATTGGGCTGGTTTATTCCAAGAAAAAAAATTGATCTGACAGCATTGCTAGATTCTAGCCTACGCAACAAAGCCATCGAACCTGAGCGCTTTGTACCACTCAATTCTCAATACAAAAAACTGCAACAAGCACTACAACAATTCGTACAACTACAAAACACAACCGATAATACCGATACGATTGCACATGTAGCACAACCCATCAAAAAGGACATGGAAGATGCACGCATCTTCGCCATCAAATCCAGATTAATTGTTTATGGTGATTTGGCTACACATGATAGCTCCAATATATACAACGATAGTTGTGTAACCGCAGTAAAACGTTTTCAGCGCAGAACAGGATTGGCTGCTGATGGACAAATAGGTAACCGACTCATTGAAGAATTAAACACGCCAGTTGCTACGCGTATTCAACAATTGCTTGTAAATATGGAACGCGCCAGATGGTTACCACCCGAGTCCGACTCCAACTATGTAGTCGTGAATATTCCTGAATACAAATTGCATGTGTACGATAGTGGCAAACTGCAATACGATATGAATGTAATTGTGGGATCTGCCACCAACAATACTGTTATATTCAATGGCAATTTGAAATACATCGTGTTCAGTCCCTACTGGAACGTACCATCTAGCATCGTACAGAAAGAAATTCTTCCAGCCATAAAACGCAACCCCGCTTACCTCGATAAAAATCACATGGAGATAACAGGTGGCAGTAAGAATAGTCCGAGCATACGCCAAAAGCCTGGACCATGGAACTCGCTTGGTCTGGTGAAGTTTCTTTTTCCCAATAGTTATAGTATTTACTTCCACGATACACCTAACCGAAATTTATTCTCTGCCAACAATAGAAGTTTGAGTCATGGCTGTATTCGTCTGGGCGAGCCAAAGAAGTTTGCGGAATATTTATTAAGGAACGATACCACTTACTGGACCAGTAAACGCATAGACAGCTGTATGAATCTGCCCAAAGAAAAATGGGTAACCCTATCCAAGCCTTTACCGGTATTTATTCTCTACTTAACTGCCTGGGTAGATAAAAATGGGGTACTGAATTTTAGAAGAGATATATACGGCCACGATCGTAAAATGGCCGACAAGCTATTCGTGAAAAACTAAACCCTACTTTCGCAGCAGGTTATGAAGATCAGGTTAGTACAAACAACAGCAGATATTCAGGCTTTTCTGGAAATAGCGCCGGAATTGAATAGGCATAACAAAGCCTATATCCGTCCGCTCAATAAAGACATCGAAGAAATCTTCAATAAAGAGAAGAACAAAGCCTTTCGTTTTGGTGAAGCCAGAAGATGGATTTTATTAAATGATAGCGGTAAGACCATTGGTCGTATTGCCGCTTTCACCAACAGCAAATACGTGAACAAGGGCACAGATTACCCCGTAGGCTGTTGCGGCTTCTTTGAATGCATCAATGATCAGGCAGCTGCCAACACATTATTTGATACCGCCAAAAACTGGTTACAATCCATGGGCATGGAGGCGATGGACGGTCCGGTGAATTTTGGCGACCGCGATAAATGGTGGGGCTTGATGGTGGAAGGTTTTTATGATGAGCCAGTGTACGGCATGCCCTTTACACCCGATTACTATCCTGCATTATTTGAAGGATACGGTTTTCAGAATTACTATAACCAATATTGGTATCGCATGAATGTGGATGATGATTTGCCGCCACGCTTTCAAGAGCGATACAACAAGTTTATCAATAAGCCCGGCTATAGCGCCAGACATATGGAGGTAAAACATATGGAACGCTATGCACAGGATTTTGCTACGGTATACAATGCAGCTTGGGCGCAACATGGTGAAGCCAAAGAGATTACCAAGGAACAGGTGATGAAGATTTTCAAGACCATGAAACCCATTATGGACCCTCGCGTGATCTGGTTTGCTTACTATAAAGAAGAACCCATAGCCATGTTCATCAATATTCCTGATGTAAACCAGTACTTCAAACATTTCAATGGAAAGTTGGGACTGCTGGAAAAACTTCGTTTGGTATGGATGAAGTACAGAGGCCAATGTAAAAAACTCACCGGCCTGGCTTTTGGTGTGGTACCTAAATATCAGTCACTCGGCGTAGATAGTTTCCTCATTCAATCTTGCGGCTATTTCATGCAACACAAGGGCTGGTACGGAAACTACGAAATGGGCTGGGCAGGCGACTGGAACCCGCGCATGGTGAACATTTATAAGAGTTTAGGAGGCAGTCAGAACAGACGCATGGTAACCTATCGCTATATCTTCGACAACAAGCATCCATTCGAGCGCCACCCGGTGATGGACTACGGCAATTGAGCCCTGTATTTTGTTGAAAACTAAGCCATGGCACTGTTCCGGAAATAGGGCTCAAATCCTATCTTGCAGCTACTCATATGGATAAGTTTATTGTTTCGGCACGTAAGTACAGACCACAGAATTTTAATACTGTGGTGGGACAGGCGCATATTACCACCACCCTCAAGAATGCTATTCGCAATAATCAATTGGCGCATGCATTTTTGTTTTGCGGTCCGCGTGGTGTAGGTAAGACTACCTGTGCCCGTATTCTGGCCAAAACAATCAACTGCGAGAACCTGCAACCAGACGGCGAAGCCTGTAACACTTGTAACAGTTGTCGTTCTTTCAACGATGGTGCATCCCTCAATATCCATGAATTGGATGCTGCTAGCAATAACTCAGTAGATGATATTCGCTCGCTGGTAGAGCAAGTACGTTTCGCACCACAGGCTGGCAGATACAAGGTCTATATCGTGGATGAGGTACACATGCTCAGCACCAGTGCCTTCAACGCATTTTTGAAAACACTAGAAGAGCCACCCTCCTACGCCATTTTCATTTTGGCCACTACGGAGAAACATAAGATTCTGCCAACCATTTTGTCGCGTTGCCAGATTTTCGATTTTAAACGTATCACCACCAACGATACCGTTGAACATATTCAGGAGATTGTAGACAAAGAATCAATTCAGGCTGAGAAAGCCGCCTTGCAATTAATTGCACAGAAGAGTGAAGGTTGTATGCGCGATGCTTTGAGTATTTTGGATAAGATCGTCAGCTTTACCAATGGTGAAGTGTCTTACCAGAATACACTCGAGCACCTGAATATTCTTGATCACGATTATTACTTCCGCTTATTAGAAGCGCTACAGCAACAAGACCTAGCAACAGCCATGTTGTTGTATGATGAGATCAATCGCAAAGGCTTTGAAGGCGATTTGGTATTGAATGGCTTTGCGGAATTCATCCGCAACCTCATGGTCTGCAAAGATGAAAGAGCTGCAGCACTATTAGATGTGGTAGAAGGAATGCAAGGCAAATACCAACAAACGGCCAAAGCAGCTGATACTGCTTATCTGGTGAGCGCTTTGAATATTCTGAATGAAGCGGAGATCAATTTCAAGATGGCGCGCAATAAGCGACTGCACGTAGAGTTGACACTCATTAAACTCAACTTCCTACAACAAGCTATTGAATTGAGCGCCGGCGAAAACGGTGGTCTGGTTAAAAAAAAACGCCTTGACGGACCAGTAGCCATTCGTCATAAACCCATTCCCGGTTTACAAGTAAAACCGGCTGCAACGATTAGCGCTGCACCTGAAGCAAAACTCTATATCGAGCAACCTACTGCAAAGCCAGCAGCTACAAGCACGCCTGCCCCTAAACCAGCTGCTACCGTTGTTGCACCAACAGCTCCAGCCAAACCGGCTGCACCAAGACCGACAAATGCAGGTAACCAAAGCGGGCCAAAGAAAAACTTACTGGAAGCATTGCGTGATAAGTATGGCAATCAATACATGATTCAGGAAGTGAAAGAAGCACAGAACCTGAACATGGAGGAATTACAAGCCAGCTGGAACACCTATGCGGAAATGCTTAAGCAACAACAGAAACATTCTTCTGCTGCAACTTTTCGCATTGCTCAACTAGAGATTATAGATGAGATTCACTTTATTGTGAAAGTGGGCGCCCTAACGGCACAGAAGTTTGTGGAGCAGGAAAGAATGCTATTGATTGACCACATTCAGCAGCATTTCAACAACAGAGCTATTACGTTTAAAATTTTGGTAGAAGCTGGCGAACAAGAAGATGTACCCTTACACTTGCGTTTAAAAAGCAAGGAAAAGTTTGAATATCTCGCACAACAGTATCCAAACTTGCTTCAATTGAAAGACAAACTGAAACTTGAAATCGAATTCTAATTTGCCAAAAGAAACGTACAAATACAGCAATGGAGAAATAACGGTTATTTGGAAACCTGCTCAATGCATTCATAGCAAAATTTGCTGGACGCAGTTACGTGATGTATTTGATCCAACTAAAAGGCCTTGGGTAAATATGGAAGGTGCTAATACACAAGCCATCATTGATCAAGTAAAAAAATGTCCGAGCGGCGCCCTAAGTTTTGTCATGAATGAAGAAGCAGACACAATAATAGAACAGTCAACCAGCGCGAGCATCACGAATATTGAAATTTTGCCGAACGGCCCTATCCTCATCAAAACCAATTGCCAAATCAGTTTTGCTAATGGCGATTCAACTGTAAAAGAGGGTGTTACAGCTTTATGCCGCTGCGGTGCTTCTCAAAACAAACCTTATTGCGACAGCAGTCATAGCCGCATTGGTTTTGCTGCAGATTAATTAATTTACTTCCATTATTGTTCTTGACTATGAAAAGCTTATTCTTACTGCCGCTGGCATTATGCAGTTTTGCATTGGGTCAAACACCCTTTCAATCATTGGATTATGATCAGGCTTGCACGAAAGCTGCAAAAGAAAAAAAAGTTGTACTCACCGTAGTTGAATCGGCAGACTGCAACCAATGTAATACTGTTGCTGAAAAAGGTATTGGCGCCAAGGAGTTGAAAAGAACATTAGCCGACAAATGTGTGGCCATCAAAACAACAGAACTCCCCGAAGCTTTACAACAAAAAACGATTTATCAATTCCCGGAAAAATTCTTCGGAGTAATCATCACAGATGCAGATAAACAAATTTTACAGGTTTACCATGGAAGTACTTCCTATTTCATGACTTACCTAGAGGTTATTGATAAAGCATTGGAAGAACAGGAAGATACCAAACAGCAATTATCCAGCCTCAAAACAGCTTACTACCAACAATCAGATTGGAAATATCTACAGAAACTGATTCAAAAAATTCAGTCGCTTAAACTGGAACCCGCTATTCAGCTGACGGACGAATTGATTCTGAAAGTACCACAAGATTCTGCCAAAAGCATCAGCTTTATACAATACTTGATGCGTACTGCACCATTGATTGGCTCAGAGACAGAAAAATATATCAATAAGGACAGGGATATTTATAACATGGCCTGGTATCGTATGGATCAGCCGGAACGCGTTAGACTCAACAACAGAATTATTGGCAAATCGATGGATAGAGCTATTCGTGACAAAGACCAACAACTCGCCTACAGAACAGCCTCTTATGCACAAATGACGCATCAACAGAATTACGAGGAAGGTCAGAAAGCCCATTCAAGAAATATCCTTCGCTATTTTAAAGAAGTGAAGGATACAGCCAATTATCTACGCAACTGTACCAATTTTTATGACAGGATCTACCAGACTATTCAGGTAAATGTGATAAAAGCAAAAGACTCAGCGTATGAAGAAACCCAGCTTACAGAAATGCGCAAGAGAATGAATATGCAACCACCAGCTAATGGAACTGTTTTTAGAGAAACGATTAGTCTGCGTTCCAATAACCAGGCTCAATACTATGCCAACTTGCTGAACGATGGTGCATGGAATATTTACCAGATGAGTCGGGAAGATAAATTCCTCAGCAAAGCACTCAGCTGGGCGAAACGCTCTGTTGAGTTTTATGAATCGCCGGAGAATATGGATACCTATGCACGTTTGCTCTACATCACCGGCAATAAGAAGGAAGCCATCTTCTGGATGGAAAAAGCTATTCAGAAACAGGAATTGATGCAATTGAACAGCAACGAACAAAAGAAAATACTGGAAAACATGCAAGCAGGATATGCCAGACCTGAAGGACAAAGTATGTGATCAACCGCCAGCTTTCTTGGTATTGCTATACCCCTTTTTTATTAACCATTGTAATACCTTATCGCGCTGATCACCTTGCACAAGCATTTCACCGTCCTTGGCAGAACCACCTGTACCGCAGAAGTTTTTGAGTTGCTTGCCCAAGTCTTGCAAATCATCTTCAGTACCGATAAAGCCGGTAATGAGGGTAACAGTTTTACCACCACGCATTTTATTATCTAATCGGATGCGCAGCTGTTGTTGTGCAGGCGGCAAAGTGGATTGCTCTTCATTGCTTTCAGGTTCAAATTGAAAGTTTGGATCAGTGCTAAAAACAAATCCGTTTTTATCAGAACGATTCTTTTTGCTCATACAATTAGTTTTACAGAATAACTGCTTTCAGGCTGAGGTCGAGACTCTGCGCCTGATGAATTAATCCACCTACACTAACATAGTCAACACCTGCAGCTGCATAGGCTTGAATATTATCCTTATTGATACCGCCGCTGGCTTCTGTTTCCATGCGGCCATTAATCAAATCAACAGCAAGCTTCACTTGTTCAGGTGTAAAATTATCCAGCATCATGCGAAACACTTTGCCGGCCCCATGTTCCAGCACCAAAGCCACATCCTCTAAAGAGCGGGTTTCTACTTCAATCTTGAGGCTTGGCTGCACACGCTGTACATAATCACTCGCCGCGGCAATGGCTTGCGGAATACCACCTGCATAATCAATGTGGTTATCCTTTAGCATAATCATATCATACAAACCAAAACGATGATTCACGCCTCCGCCAATACGTACCGCTTCTTTCTCTAACAAACGAAAATTAGGCGTGGTCTTTCTTGTATCCAACAATTTGGTTCGATATCCATTGAGCAAATCTGTATACGACTTTGTGAGTGTAGCAATACCACTCATACGTTGCATACAGTTCAATACCAGTCTTTCACATTGTAGGATAGTATGCACTTTCGCCGCGACTTCAAAAGCCACTTCACCCACTTGCATGGCATCACCATCTTGTTTGAATGTGGTGAACACAGCATCCGGTTCTACCAACTGAAAAATTGCAGCTGCTACTTGCATCCCAGCGAGAATGCCCGCTTGCTTAATGCGCAATACTGCTTTACCCTGTTGATGGGCAGGAATACTACTGAGGGTGGAGTGATCGCCCTCGCCAATATCTTCCTGTAAAGCGGCTCGAATGAGTTGATGCAATGCTTCTTGCTGTATGTGCAACATGGCGCAAAGCTACAGTTTGCACATAAAAAATCCCCCACGATATCGTGAGGGATCAAAATAGTTGCGTTATCTAGGAAATTCGAATCGTAATAATCTGGTGTTTGTTATTCTTCACCTTCAGCATCAGGGTAATATTGTACCCTTTTCCACTATTCTTCAGTTTACCCGTCATATACATGGTGCTGCCAATCTCCCTATCAGACACTTTATCAAAGCCTTTGATACCTTGCTCACTGAAAAATGCTTTAAGCGCCAGACCAGCCTGGTTCTTACCCATATTCTTCACTTCATCCTTATCCAGCAGTTTCAAGTCCAGGAATTCATCAAAATGTTCTGTCAGCGCAGTTACATCAGCAGACTTCAGCGATTGTACGATGGCGTCTACATCCGACTGTGCGCTGGCCGATAACTGCATCGTGAAAAAAGCTACCAACAAAACCAATAATTGCTTCATACTTCTTTATTTCAGGTATTCTACCGCTAAAAATATGCCAAACACAGCTTAACTACTGCAGGATAAAGTTAAAGCCTGTGTCTCAATGAGAAATGCGCTAATTTCAGGCCATGAAAAAACGTGCAATTCTGATTATTATGGATGGCTGGGGCTTGGGAAAAGTGACTTCAGCTGATGCAATCCAACATGCCAAAACACCTTTTGTCAGCAGTTTATACAACCAATATCCGCATACCACTTTAGTTACCTGCGGTGAAGCAGTTGGTTTGCCCGACGGACAGATGGGTAATAGTGAAGTTGGTCATCTCAACCTTGGTGCCGGACGAATCGTTTACCAAGAGTTACAACGCATCAATGTGGCCATACGCAGTGGTGAGTTGGCTGCCAATCCGCAATTATTGGCTGCTATTCAATATGCCAAGGATAACCAAAAACCCTTGCACCTAATTGGCTTGGTAAGTGATGGTGGTGTACACTCGCACATCAACCACCTGAAAGCCATTACCGATATCTGTAAAGCACAAGGTCTTTCCAAAGTGTTGATCCATGCATTTACTGATGGTCGCGATACAGATCCCAAAAGCGGCTTAGGCTTTTTGCAGGAGTTATCACAACACCTAGCACAAAGTGTAGGTGTAATTGCCAGTGTTACCGGTCGTTATTATGCCATGGACCGCGACAAGCGCTGGGAAAGAGTGAAGCTTGCTTATGATGCTTTGGTGAATGGAATTGGACAAGCCACAGATGATGTGCTGGCAGCAGTATCTGCCTCTTATGCTGCTGATGTAACGGATGAATTCATTAAGCCCATCATCAATACACAAGCTGGTGATGGACGCATTCAAAATGGCGATGCAGTGCTTTGCTTCAATTTCCGCACAGACCGTTGCAGAGAAATTACACAAGTGCTCAGTCAGACTGATATGCCTGATCATGGTATGCACAAATTGCAGCTACACTATACCACAATTACAGAATACGATAAGACCTTCCAAAATGTGCATGTGGTTTTCGAAAACGACAACCTCAATAATACTTTAGGCGAAGTTTTAGAAGCCAACGGTAAGAAACAAATCCGCATTGCGGAGACGGAAAAATACCCGCACGTGACTTTCTTCTTCAGTGGCGGACGCGAACAACCATTTGAAGGCGAGCAACGCATCATGGTGCCATCACCCAAAGTAGCTACTTATGATTTGCAACCTGAGATGAGTGCTGTTGGTATTACCGATCAACTCATCCCTGAGATAGAAAACGAAACAGCTGATTTTATTTGCTTGAACTATGCCAATGCTGATATGGTGGGCCATACCGGAGTATTCAGCGCAGCCATCAAAGCTGTAGAAACAGTAGATGCTTGTGTACAACGCGTAGTAACTGCTGCATTGCAACATGGCTATACCATTTTCTTAACTGCAGATCATGGCAATGCAGATTTCATGATCAATGAAGATGGTTCACCCAATACAGCACATACCTTGAATCTCGTTCCATTCTTTGTGATTGATCAAACATGGAAAGGCACAGTGAAACCCGGTAAGCTCGGTGATATGGCGCCCACCATTTTGCACATGATGGATCTGCCTATTCCTAAAGAAATGACTGGCTCAATCTTGACTGCATGAACAAAACCGAATTGATAGCATTATTGGAAACCAAACACCAGACTTTTATTGAACTGATGGAAGGCTTGTCTGCAGCTGATTTTGAAAAACAAGTTGCAGGCAAATGGACACCCGGTCAGCAGTTGGAACATATACTGAGAAGTGTGTCGCCGGTGAGCCTGGCCTTTAGTTTGCCCGGTTTTATCTTACGACTCATATTTGGTAAAGCAAACAGACCGTCGCGTAGTTACGAAGAACTGGTCGCCAAATACCATGCAGCACTGCAAAAAGGTGGCAAAGCCAGCGGCAGATTTGAAGTAAAAAGCCCTGTACCCATACAGAACAGAAATAGTTTGGTTACCGCATTGAAAAGAACCGTTTTGCAACTCAGCAGGTTAAGTAATGCTAAGTCGGAAACAGCCTTAGATAACTATATTCTGCCACATCCGCTTTTGGGCAAACTAACGCTGCGCGAAATGCTGTATTTTACAGCATACCATGTGCAACATCACCAATGTTCTGTACAAGATATTGTTACCACCCAAACTAAAACAACATGAAACCCATTCTAAAAAAAATCAGCATTGCCCTATTGATTGTTTTGGCTGCCATCCAATTCATTCGTCCTGAAAAGAATATATCAGCACAGCCATCAGAGCAACATATCAGTAAAGTACAGCCCGTACCTGCTGATGTGGAAGCAATCCTAAAAAAAGCCTGCTATGATTGTCATAGCAATAACACAGTATATCCTTGGTACAACAATATTCAACCTGTCGCTTGGTGGTTGAATGATCATGTTCAAGATGGTAAAAAGCACTTGAACTTTGATGCGTACACCAGTTATAACATACGTCGTCAATTCCATAAAATGGAAGAAGTTGAAGAGCAGGTAAAAGAAGGTGAAATGCCTATGACATCTTACACCTTGATTCACAGTGATGCCAAGCTCACAGAAGCAGAAAAGAATACCCTTATCAACTGGAGTATTGCTTTTCGCGATAGCATGAAGGCGCAATACCCTATTGACAGCTTGATCAAGCCGAAGAAATAAATGTTTCGCAGAAAGCCGCTTGCAATAGTTTCTGTCTTAACAGCCATCAGTATGCCTGTTCTGGCCATACTGTTTTTCCATTTAATCCAAAGGCATCACCGCCGGGAGATGTGGGAGCATATGGAAGAAAAAGCAGCGGTGACTGTACGCATTCAAGCCCATGAATTAGAGTGGGTAAAGCCTGGAAAAGAAATCAAGTTAAAGGGACATTTATTTGATATTCTATCGATTACCGAACTAGCAAACGGTTATGTGGAAATAAAAGGTTTATTTGATACACAAGAACAACAGCTCGTAAAGCTCATGAAGCAACAAGCTGGCGCTCCTGATCAAAAGAACACAGCACACCTCATTCAGCTTTTCAAAATATCTTGTTCCAATCAACTGTTTGACGAAAATAACTTTGATCAAGTATCACTGACAAAACCAAGCTGGTGGATACCACTAGCTGAATCACTAGCATTCTTTACAGGAGAAGTACTTGCTCCACCTCCACAAGTAGCCTAGCACATATCATACAACACAATAAGTTAAGCTGTTCTCGCAGAACGGCTACTTGTAATTATTATTGACCCAATCAAGTATTTAATTGAATGAAGAAAACGATACTGTTATGCAGTGTTATGATTAGCTGCATGCAAATATTTGCACAAAAAGAAAAAGAAATAGACACCCTTCAAAACGAACCATCCAAACTGAGCGAAGTGGTCGTGTATGCCAATAAGTTTCCTGAATTGGCTAAAAGAGTGGCACAAACAGTAAAAGTTATTAAAGACAAAAATACCCTGAACCTGCAGCCCAATAGTGCTGACATCTTAATCAATACAGGAAGTGTATTTGTACAAAAGAGTCAGCAAGGCGGCGGAAGTCCCGTCATTAGAGGCTTTGAAGCCAGCAGAGTACTATTGATGGTAGATGGGGTGCGTCTGAATAATGCCATTTATCGCGCAGGCCATTTGCAGAACATCATTACAGTTGACAATATGGTGTTAGATAGAATGGAAGTGCTATATGGCCCCTCTTCTACTTTGTATGGTAGTGATGCATTGGGTGGCGTTGTGAATATGTACACCAGAAACCCTAAGCTTAGTACTAATGGTAAAGAAGGACAAGTCTCTGGTAGTAGCACTTTACGCTACGGCTCTGCTGTAGAAGAAGTAAGAGGCAATGCCATACTCAATATTGGTGGCAAAGAATGGGCTTCACTGACCTCTGTTACTTTCGGCAGTTTTGGTGATATGATACAAGGCAAGAGAAGAAGAGATGCTTATCCAAGTTTTGGCAGAAAAGACTTTATTGTTGCCAGACAAGGAAACGCTGATGTAGTGCTGCCAAATCCCAATCCTGAGAGGCAGGTGGCATCAGGTTATCAGCAGGTTGATCTTACACAAAAATTCTTGTATAAACCTGCTGACAATATCACGCATGTGTTGAATATCCAGTATTCAAACACAAATGATGTTCCACGTTATGATCGTCTCTCAGAAAAAAGCGGCAGCTTACCTGCATTTGCTGAATGGTATTATGGACCTCAGCTAAGACAAATGTTGGCCTATACGCTTGATGTCAATAAACTGAATGGCTTTTTCCAAGAGGTGAAACTAACTACTAGCTATCAGGATGTAGAAGAGAGCAGAATCACACGAAGATTCAACAGTAACAATAAGGACAGCAGAGTAGAGCGCGTTAATGTATTTGGTGCCAACTTCGATGCAAAGCATTACAGCGGAAAACATGAGTTACATGTAGGTGCTGAGAGCTATATCAATTACGTACGCTCTGAAGCTGAACGCAGAAACATTGTAACAGGTGCACTGAGCAGAATCAACACCCGTTATCCGGATGGCTTTAATAAAATGAGTAACCATGCCATCTATGCACAACACACTTATAAAATCAGTGATGCATGGACACTGAATGACGGACTTCGCTTAAATAACGTGTACCTCAACTCTAAGTTTGCAGATACCTCTATCATGCGTTTCCCCTTTGCCAGAGCTACACAAAACAATCTGGCATTAACAGGCAATATTGGTTTGGTGTATGCATCACCTAAAGATCTGCGTATTGCATTTTTACTGAGCAGTGGTTTCCGTTCACCTAACGTAGATGATCTTGGCCGCGTATTTGATTCTCAAATCGGCAGATTGATCATTCCTAACCCAGACGTAAAACCTGAGTACACATACAATGCTGAAATTAATTTCAACAAGTATGCAGAGCGATTCTCCTTCGGTGGATCTGTATTTTATACACTTTTTAGAAATGCCATTGTTATTGATAAGTTTCAGCTAAACGGGCAAGACTCTATTCTGTACAACGGTATCAGAAGTGGCATTTTTGCGAATCAGAATAAGGCACGTGCTTACCTGTATGGTTTTAGCGCGAATGGAAGCTTTGCTTTTACTAAGCAAACAAGCATTGAAGCAGCATATACATACACTTATGGACGCTTCAATAATAATAACAGCACAATACCCTTAGACCATGTTCCACCCACTTACGGAAGAGTTGCTTTAAAACACAAAGCCAAAGGTTGGGATGCGGAATGCACTGCGCTGTTCAATGGTTGGAAACGTATTGCCGACTACAATCCTAACGGAGAAGATAATGCGCAATACGCCACAGTAGACGGTATGCCTTCTTGGACCATCATTAATCTGCGTTCTTCGGTACAGGTTACCAATAAGATTCAAGCACAAGTACTATTGGAAAATGTGTTCGATCTCAACTATCGTTATTTCGCCAGTGGTATTAGCGCACCGGGTAGAAACCTAGTGGTGAGTGCCCGCGTTAATTTCTAAGCTTCCGCTTAGCCAACAAAGCCTCGGCCTATTGTCGGGGCTTTGTTGTTTCTTTGCAGCATGCGTATTCATGAAGCAACATACCTGGTATCTAGTCCGAGTTACGACAAATGCCCAAAAGCTGAACTACCAGAGTTTGCATTTATCGGCAGAAGTAATGTAGGTAAGTCTTCATTGATCAATATGTTGTGTAGTCAGCAGCACTTGGCGAAAACATCAGCCAATCCCGGTAAAACCCAGCTCATCAATCATTTTGTGGTAACCGGTGCCAATGCCAAAAACGTAAAGACCAAATGTTACTTGGTAGATTTACCCGGTTATGGTTACGCCAAAATTGCACAGAGCACGCGCAGAAGATGGGAGCAGATGATTGAGAACTATCTACGCAAGCGCGAAAACCTGGTGAATGTTTTTGTACTGATTGACGTGCGCCATAAGCCGCAAAAAATTGATCTGGCTTTTATCAATCAATTGGGCGATTGGCAGATACCCTTTACCCTCATCTTTACCAAAGCAGATAAAGAGAAACCCGGTGCAGTGAAAAATAATGTGCAGGCATTTTTAGATGCCATGCGCGAGACCTGGCAATTCTTACCCAGACATTTTGTAAGCAGTGCCGTTGAAAAAATGGGTAGAGAAGACATCCTCTCCTTCATCGAGAGTTGTAATCAGGAAATATTGGGGGAGACAAAGCCCTGAGCCGTATCAACCGGCTATCAGCGAAGTAATCGGCTTTAGCAAATCAGTTCACAACCTTATCCGCGCAGCAACTGCTGGCAAAAGCTTCCGGCTTGGCTTTGAAAGCAAAGCCCATACCCAGGATATAGCCCATGGCTTCCTTGAGGGCATCATTGCTTTTGAAATGCGGATTGGTGTTAATGTCTGCATGCACTTCCATATCCACTTTGTGCTCAATAAAAAGGTCGCATAGTTCATATGCAACCTCAATACTTTTCGCCACTTCTACCAGCATCCTTTCTTTGATGTGGTATTGTTGCCGTGTTTTGTCGTTGTGGATGTACATGAATCCGCCGTTGTGTTCGCGCAAAAAAACAATCACTGTGGCAAATTCTGTTTCCGCGCCTTTTACTTGGCTGTCGGTACCGATGCAGACTTTCAGCTTAACGCCTTTTTCTGTTTCTCTTTTGATGGCTTCTTCCACTGCTTGCTTAATGGGCAATTGAATGGTTTCGCCATTGAATTTTCTCCAACGCATACATGATTGGGTTTACTGAATGTACACCCGAAACCATATATACCCCATTATCTTATTATTAACAGGGGTGGAAAAACCTAGCGATAGAGATCGAGTAAACCCTCGGGTAATTGCACGTGTACTTCTTTGCGCTTTTGGTCAATCTTGAGCAGACTTTCTTCGTGCAGGGGAATCAGGGCCTCGTTGCCATTCAAATCAACCTCCAATAAAATCTGGTGTGGTTGTTCGTTGACGCCGGTGATGGGACCGATATTTTCGCCATCGGCAATCACACTGAACCCAATCAGGGCCATGGGCGATTGTGCAGCAGCCAGCTTGCGGAAATCAGCTTCTAGCAGCCATACTTTTTTCTGTACCAGGGTATGTGCAGCTTCTCTGGAATGAAGGCCTTCCAGCTTTACCACAATCTCATCCACAGTGCGGCCCTTACTCTGCTCTACAAAATAAGGTAGGTAGGAACCTTTAAGGTTTTCAACGAAAATGGCTTCCACATTTTTCAAAGGAGTTTTCTTACCCAAAACGTGTTGCAGGATGAGTTCGCCCTGCACACCAAATGTGGCTACCAGCTTACCGATATGGATGTATTCGTTCATGTGTTTACCCAAATTTTGCTTTGCAAAATTTGCCTCCGGCTGACGCAAAATGTTTGTACATTTTGGTCAGGGTTAACCCCGATAAAGCCATTTGGCTTTCGTCGGCCCTGCGGGCAGGTTTTGCAGCTTTACAGCAAAACCTGGGTTAAAAGAAAAATCCCATCCCGGTTGATCGGGACGGGATTTACAGGGAATTTGTATGCATTAAGCTTCAGCTTCGCCTTCTGCAGGTGCAGCTTCAGCAGGTGCTTCAACTTTCTTCACAACAGGCGTTGCCTTGCGAGCAGTTCTAGCCTTTCTGTGATCATCTGTTCTGCGCTTGATGTTGGCTTCATGCTCTTCGTGCCACTTCTGGAATTTCACCATTGCAGTTGCTTCGTCGAACAGACCCAATTTTACACCGCGCAACAGGTGCTTGAGGAACAATACTCCCTTGAAAGAGAGAATACGACGAACTGTATCCGTGGGTTGCGCACCCTTGTGCAGCCAATCGAGAGCCTTCTGGCGATCGAGTTGAATGGTTGCGGGAACAGTCAGCGGGTTGTAAGTACCAATCTTTTGGATGAACTTACCATCTCTTGGTGCACGTGCGTCTGCTACTACGATAAAGTAGAAGGGGCGCTTTTTACTGCCGTGCCTTTGCAGTCTCATTTTTACGGCCATTGTAAATAGAAATTTTAACGGCGTTAGGAAATAGGGTTTTAAAAATATGGACGGCAAATGTAAACCGATACCCCCAATTTTCCAAAGCCGGCCGGGACGAAAGGCTTAAAACCCTGATTTTCAGCAGAAAATTAACATTCAAGTCAAGGCTAATAGCTTAAAAGCCGCCTCCTACCCCTTTTTACTTTTTCTTACCACTACTTATATTTTTCCTTCTGAAAACCGCCGGCTCAGGCATCATGTATTCTGTGATACTCAATGTTGTCTTATTGACGCCATTGATCTCGTAGCAAGTGACTTCTTTTGTTGCAAAGTTTCTCAACTCCAAGAAGCTGATTAACCGATCATTTTTATCAACCTTTGAAAGTCTACCGCAATAGGAATCAGCAGGAGTGATCTTATACAAATACTTCGCTTGAATTTGCTTAGCATAGTATTCTCTACAGATAGAATCATTTTCGAACACCAGCGTTAAATCATTTTCAGCGGATATCCATGTTCCGATGATCAACTTTTTTTCAAGTTGAGTTGTCTGACCAAATCCTTTAATACAAAATGAGGTTAAATAAACGAGACAAAGAATTACAATACTGTTTTTCATTCAACAGATTTTACGCTAAAATAATGCCTTTCTCTTCCAAACAAATCCGGCCATGTCTGGGATATTTGTTAATCTACAGGGACTCCACATAATGGAAGAATCTACACGGGCTGAATCTATTTCTTCTTTAGTAATTCCTCACTTTGGAAATATTGATATATCCATTCAAGCTGGTGGTTACAATACGAATCAATCTGTGCTCATCCTTTTTTAGAGAATAGAGGCTGTTCACACAGCAAAGTATAACGCCTACATTGCCATTATTTATAAAATACATCCAAACCGAAAACTAATCACAAAAAAGCAGACAATGCCTGCTTTTAAAAACCATTAATCTGTGAACTAATCCATTTAAGTGGGAGCTTATTGCTTCTTAAGCGTGGCTTGATTAGGCAAATAAAATTCCCCTTGTGGTTTAGTAACTATTTGCCAAACAATAGTTGAATCATTCATCTTAGTGATTTTGGCACTACCTTTCTTTTGGGAAAACTGACTTGTAAAAGTTACAGTAACTGTGGATGAATTTCCGACAATGCCAGTTATTGAAATGTCTATATCATCTAAAACACAGTCGGTTTTATTACCATCATTTTGAACTGAACAATGCGATCCACGCAAGGCATTTTTGGTTTGCGTAAGATGCAGATCGAATGATGCATTTGCTGATTCAGTATGCCATTTACCGGAAAAGTTGGGCACTGCGTTGCCCGCTCTAAAAGACAATAGAAGTAAAACAAGACAGAAATAAGTTAGTGATTTCAGTTTCATATTGAAAGATTTTAGAACCGTAGCATCTTCTTATAATCAAAAATGCTACGGAAAATAATCATTAATTAATGATAGGTTCTTTTAAATAAGAAACAATAATACAATCAACCATAACCCCCTTGCTTCTTAAACTAGTACGCAGTCTATCTGCATCAAAGTAAGATTTAACAGGGTTACCAAAATCACTTTCCCCTGTAAACAAAATAAGCATCGGGATGATCACTACCTGTCCGGCATGATATTCAAACCATGCTTTATCCAGCTTGTAAAAAGCCTGCTTGATATCCTTGAAATTACACCAAAATGGATTATTCCAACTCTCTACTTTTACAAGCTTAGCAGCACTATCAATATGTAGTTCAAAGAAAAGTAAAGTACTCTCTTTAGGCCTAATTGAGTCTTCGGGACAGGTCCAGCGTACATGCTTGAAAAGGAGCTTAAGATGCTTGCTATCAATATCATCTTGCTTTTGTGAGAAAGCGATTGTAGATAACAATATCAATAGTACGCTTGTGTAAAATCTTTTATCAATACGCACTTAAGATGAGTTTAAGTTTTATCAGGCTCCTCACATGAACATGCTGATCAGCGATGGCTTATCAAGCTTCGACGACAAATCTATCGCTTCCCAATCAAGCCACCCATACCGGGCATACCACGCATCGGCATATTGTTCATCATCTTCATCATTTGTTTCATCTGCTCAAACTGCTTCATAAACGCATTCACTTCCTGCAGATCCTTACCACTGCCTTTGGCAATACGCACACGACGCTGTGGCGTAATGATATCGGGATTAGCACGCTCTTCCGGTGTCATGGATTTGATCATGGCTTCAATGCCCTTGAATGCATCATCACTGATGTCTACATCTTTAATGGCTTTGCCCACACCGGGAATCATGCCCATCAAATCTTTGAGGTTACCCATTTTCTTGATCTGTTGTAACTGATCCAGAAAATCCTGAAAATCGAACTGGTTCTTGCGGATTTTTTTCTCTAGCTTCTTGGCCTGCTCTTCATCAAACTGCGCCTGGGCTTTTTCCACGAGTGAAGCAATATCACCCATACCCAAAATACGCTGAGCCATACGATCCGGATGGAATACATCCAGTGTATCCATCTTCTCGCCACTGCTCACAAACTTGATCGGTTTGTTTACCGTGTACTGAATCGACAGGGCCGCACCACCACGGGTATCACCATCTAATTTGGTTAAGACAACGCCGTTGAAATCGAGTCGGTCATTGAACGCCTTAGCCGTGTTCACCGCATCCTGACCCGTCATGGAATCCACCACAAACAAAATCTCGGTAGGATTCACTGCCGCTTTGATATTGGCCACTTCCGTCATCATCACTTCATCTACTGCCAAACGACCGGCCGTATCGATGATGACTACATTTTTATTTTTTGCTTTGGCTTCCTTGATCGCATTCTGCGCAATCGCTACAGCATCTTTATTCTCGCGCTCTGCGTAAATATCCACGCCTATTTGTCCGGCCAAAACCGTTAACTGATCAATGGCTGCGGGACGATAAATATCCGCTGCTACCACCAAGGGCGATTTACCCTTTTGTGTTTTCAGGTAATTGGCCAGCTTGCCTGTGAAAGTCGTTTTACCACTACCCTGCAAGCCTGCAATCAAAATCACCGCAGGATTATCGCTGATGCTAAAATCAGCCGCAGTACCACCCATGAGTTCCGTTAACTCATCCTGCACAATCTTTACCATCAATTGGCCGGGACTCACAGAAGTAAGCACTTTCTCACCCAGTGCTTTGTCCTTCACCTTATCGGTGAATTCCTTGGCGATCTTATAGTTTACGTCGGCATCCACCAATGCGCGGCGGATGTCTTTAATGGTATTGGCAATATTGAGATCAGAGATTCGGGCTTCTCCCTTCAGGTGCTTAAACGCCGATTCGAGCCTTTCAGACAGATTTTGAAACATAGGTTTTGCAGTTTTCCGCGAAAAAAAAGTGAACCTGAGGTTCACTTAAGCGAGGCAAATATAGTTGATGGAGTTCGATCAAAAGAAAACCCGAAGGGGATAAAGACCAGCTGGGGTAGCTTCCACAGGATATTATTGGACCTTCGGGGATGTAGCAGTGGTTTTTCAGGATATCTGCCACTCTTTTCATTGGATATTGGATGATAAACCTACGACAGAATCTGCAGGGGTGTGCCGAGTTTATTGTGCTTTAATGGAAATTTAAGGTGGTTTGTACAGGATTCCCTGCAAAAAACTGCAATTAGCTTGATCAAAGCCAATCAGTATTCAATCCTGCGCAGAGAGCGGTGGGTCATAAGCATATAAAACTTAATCCGCTGATTATCAGTAAATGCTTCAACTTAATTCTATCGCTTACAACCAGTAGTCATGACCCGTCCAAAAAACATTTGGCTGCTATGGATTAATTCATATAATTGCAGCCCCTGCAATGCAGGAAAATCAAATTTTCGAATGAGTAAGAGGCAGTTATTTACACTAGAGTTTCCGGTACGTTGTTCACCCGCTATTTTGTACGAGTTCCTCAGTACGCCAGCTGGTTTGCAGGAGTGGTTTGCAGATAAGGTGGATGAATGGGAAGGCGTTTACAGCTTTTCATGGAATGGCGGCAAGCCCGATAAAGCAGAATTGCTAGATCTGGAGCAGGATAAGTATGTTCGTTTTCGTTGGTTGCATACCGATAAACATGAATATTTTGAATTCCGTATTGAGAAGACGGAAATCTCTAACCAGACCATCCTGATTGTGAAAGATTTTGCCGAAAAGGGTGAGATCAAAGACCAGAGCCAGTTATGGGAATACCAAATCAAAGAGCTTTTCCACCGCTTAGGTAGTTAAACGCTGATTGAGGTATTGATACTGATTGATCAACAATGATTCGATACGATCCCACTCCCTGAGTGGGATTTTTGTTGCAATACGGAGATAGTTACGCTCCTGCCAAACGGCTGCAGGTATTTGCTGAATAGGTTGGAAGTCGGCATGCCTGAGATCATTATTCCACTCATCCTGCCCAGTATCAAATAAAGTGCCTTCAGCCCATATGCTTGCCTCCAATGCTGCACGGTGTTTTTCCAGATAATCACCTTTCAGGTGCAAGACCACGCTTACATAGTTACCCCACCAAAAAAAACAGCGGATGGCCAACACATGCTGGTTGCTGAACAATCTTGGATAATCCAACATCACCCAGGGTAGTTCCTGATACTGTTCTCCTTTGGATATTTTCGGACCAATAGCCTGCACTTCAGGCAAATCTTTCAGCAAGCCATTGGCAAGAATGGTTTGTGCCGAAGCACTCACCTCACCAAAGAGTTCCATCACTTTCTGGATAATGCGGTTCTTTGTTAAAATCAGTTCCGCATTGGTCACCATTTCCAGTTCCCTATCTGAAAGCATTACATTTGCCATGCATCAAATATCCGCACAAGCAGGCAGGTGATCAAAAAACTGGACATACTCATTATTCGCGCATTCCTAGGCCCCTTTGTGGCTACTTTCATTATCTCGCTGTTTGTGCTCATCATGCAGTTCTTCTGGCTCTATATTGATGACCTTGTGGGCAAGGGACTAGATCTCCTGACTTTGGCAAAACTCACCGGCTTGGTAGCGATTGGCTGGATACCATTGGCATTGCCACTGGCTTTGCTTTTATCTTCTATCATGACATTTGGTAATCTCGGAGAAACATTCGAGATCGTTGCGATTAAATCTGCTGGTATTTCGCTGGCGCGATTCATGCGCCCACTCTTGCTAGTAACGATCGTGTTGAGCGGATTGGCTTTTTTGTTCTCCAATAATATCATCCCTGTTGCTCAGTTAAAACTGGCTTCACTCAAATATGATATCATCGTATCTAAGCCTGCATTTGAAATCAAAGAAGGTGTTTTCTTCGATAAGATTGAAGGCTTTGTGATCAAGATTGGGAAGAAAGAGAAAAACGATAGCATCATCCACAATGTGGTGATTTATGAACGTAATTATCAGCTGCAAGACAATATGATTGTAGCCAATGATGGCGTGATGCGGGTAACACCGGATAAAAAATTCTTGGAGTTTACATTAAAGAATGGCTGGCGCTATGAAGAAAGAGGACCACGCATCAGCACGAATACCGAGTATATCCGCATGGGCTTTAAAGAGTACAAAAAAGTGCTCGACCTACGTAGCTTTAAGATGAGCAAAACAGAGGATAGTGCTTTTCGCTACGATCCAAAAATGCTGAGCATCCGCCAGCTGAATCATTCTATCGATTCTTTGGTAAAGGGCGATACGGTATATCGCAAAAGAGCTACTGCTGACCTTCAACCCTATCTTAGTTTTATTCGTTTTCGCGATTCTGTTTGGACAGCTGCAGACTCACTCAAACAATTCAAACCTATTGGTAAAGCTGGCTTTGCAGGATCTATACCTGACTCTTTCAAACTACGCATTATTGAAAGAGCACATGCCCAATTGGTGAGTGCGCAAAACGCAGTAAAAAATCTAGCCACTGATTATAAATTCAAATCAGCTGGTGTGCGCTTGCATGAAATTGAATGGCATAGAAAATTCACTTTATCTGCAGCCTGTATTGTCTTGTTCTTAATTGGTGCACCGCTGGGTGCCATTATTCGAAAAGGCGGATTAGGTACTCCACTGGTATTTGCCATCATTTTCTTCGTACTCTTTCACCTGATGAATACAGTTGGTGAGAAGATTGTGAAAGAATCTGTTACCACTGCTTTTGCAGGCATGTGGTTATCTACTGCTGTGTTGATACCGATTGGCTTCTTCCTGACGTATAAGGCTATGCGCGACTCTCAGCTCTTCAATAAAGAGTTCTACTATCGCTCCTACGTGCAGTTGAAAAAGATATTTACTAACTTGAATAAGACAGGCAAACAAAAGCCTGATAATTATGGCCAACCCGCTTAGCAGAAGAGCATTTATCAGCAATACCGGCAAAGCCGCTGCTGCCATTGGTTTAAGTGCCACAGTGTTACCAGCTTTTGCTGATACACGAGCAGCATTTGCATACACACAAGCACCCCTGCCCTATGGCTACAATGCGCTAGAACCGGTGATTGATGCCATGACCATGGAGATTCACTACACTAAACATGCAGCTGCTTATACCAAGAATCTCGCTGATGCTTGTGTGGCAGAGAAAGTGAATACTAATGCTGTTGCTTTGGAGCAATTGCTGGGTACTATTTCCAAATATTCAGCCAAGATGCGCAATAACGGTGGTGGTCATTATAACCATGAATTGTTTTGGCAATGCATGCAACCGAGCGCCAATGGCAAACCTTCAGGCAAACTAGCTGCAGCCATCGATAGTAGTTTTGGTTCTTTCGAAGCGTTCAAAACACAATTCAGCGATGCAGCCAAAAACCGCTTTGGCAGTGGCTGGGCATGGCTGGTACTCAACAACGATAAAAAACTCATCATTGGTTCTACACCTAATCAAGACAATCCACTGATGGATGTAAGTGAACTCAAAGGCTTACCGCTTCTAGGCTTGGATGTTTGGGAACATGCTTATTACCTAAAGTATCAAAATAAAAGAGCGGACTATGTCACCAACTGGTGGAATGTGGTGAACTGGAATTACGTGCAGCAGCGCTTTGAAGCAGCCATTTAATTTCCTGAATCGATAATCTTTCTCTATTACACCGCAAAGGGGTTTACTACCTTTGCACAAACTTATTGTATGCAGACAACTGTAAAATGGGTAGAAGCCCTGGCTTTTGATGCCGTTGCAGACAGCGGACATATTGCCCGATTAGATACGGCTGTGGAAGGAGGCGGATTGAACAGCGGTATGAGTCCCAAGCGCATGTTACTAGCATCTGTATGCGGTTGTACAGGTATTGATGTAGTAGAGATGCTGCAAAAAATGCGCGTGATTTTTAGCAAGCTGGAAATTCATGCTGAAGCTGAACAAACAGAAGAAGTACCAAAAGTATTCACACATATCAATCTTACTTATCGCATCAATGCAGCACCGGAAGACTTGGATAAAGTAAAACGTGCTGTTGATTTGTCACAGGAAAAGTATTGTGGTGTTAGTATCATGATCAAAAAACATTGTCCGGTTAACTACACCATCGAACTTATTTAAGATGAAAGGCAAATTGTTGTATGTCTACGATGCGCTCTGTGGCTGGTGTTATGGTTTTGGTCCGGTGATGCGACAGATTGCAGATACTTATGCAGACAAGTTTACGGTGGAAGTGATCAGTGGCGGTATGGTCACAGGTGCGAGAGAAGGCATCATGGATGAACAAATGGCCAACTATATTCTGCAAGCAATTCCAAGGCTGGAGGAATATACCGGCGTAACCATGAGTGAAGCATACAAAGCACAATTACGCAGCGGTAAACTATATCAATCTTCTGTGAAGCCTTCTGTTGCGCTCAGTGTATTTAAATCATACTATCCTGAGCAATCGCTGGCATTTGCCTCAGCCATACAGCATGCACAATTTGCACAAGCCAAGGATTTGCAAGACGATCAAACCTATCTGGATATTCTGCAAGCCTACCCATCATTGGATAGCGCTACATTTATACAACAAATGCAAAGCGAAGAACAACGCTATGCTGCAGAGCAAGATTTCCAATATGCAGCGGCCATGGGCATTACGGGCTACCCTGCACTGGTTGCCTTGGTTGATGAAAAATATTATCTACTAAGCAAGGGCTATCAACCTTTTGATTCGTTGAACCAAACCATGCAAAACTTTCTGCAGTCATTGGCATAGGCATAACAAAGCTGTACATTTACGGAAACAAGACCCTTGGAAACTGCCAAACAGAATTTTCGTGTACAGCTTTGGATATCAATCCTGAGTGTGGTATTGCTGGCAGGCAAACTCATCGCTTATTTCTTCACGCATTCTTTATCCATTCTTACTGATGCTTTAGAAAGCATCGTGAATGTATTAGCCGGTGTCATTGGTCTATATAGTTTATACATCGCAGCCAAGCCGCGCGACAAAGAACATCCGTATGGGCATGGTAAAGCAGAGTTTATCTCTGCTGCTGTAGAAGGCACTTTGATTGTGTTAGCAGGTGTGTTGATCATGTATGAAACTGTGCGGAGTGTATTGGATGATGCGCAGGTACACAAACTGGATACTGGTTTGATACTCGTAGGCATCACTGCATTGCTAAATTATATTGCAGGTACTGTTTGCATTCGCATTGGTAAAAAGAATCAATCACTTGCACTTCAGGCCAGTGGTAAACATTTACAAACAGATACTTACTCCACGCTTGCGATTATTCTTGGCTTATTACTCATGCTGTTTACAGGCTTGGCTTGGATAGATAAAGCACTTGCTGCAGTGATGAGTATCTACATTATGTACAATGGCTATCAGATAGTACGTGCTTCATTGGCCGGGATTATGGATGAAGCAGATATGGCTTTGCTGCAAAGATTTGTAGATGTACTCAATGCCCATCGTCAGGAAAATTGGGTTGATCTGCACAATCTTCGTGTTATCAAATATGGCATCACCCTGCATATCGATTGTCACCTTACTGTACCCTGGTTCATGAATATTCACGAAGCACATCAGGAAATTGATCAATTGGGTGCGATCATTCGCCAAGAATTTGGCGATGCCATTGAACTATTTGTACATACCGATGGCTGCCTGCCATTCAGCTGCCGCATCTGCAGTAAAAGCCAATGCGAAAAGCGCTTACACCCTAAGGAGGAGACGGTTCTTTGGGACCTGAACAATCTCCTGTCCAATGCCAAACACCAGAGTAGCCGCGAATTGGCTGCCAAAGCATAAATATGCTGTCAAACGGCAATAACTGACTAATTTCGTAGCCCATTTTAAAATAACGATTATGGAAGCTTGGAAGCATTATCAGGAAGCCAATAAAGACCGTTTTCTGGAAGAACTGCTGGACCTCTTAAGAATACCCAGCGTAAGTGCAAGAAGTGAGCATAAAGAAGACATGATCCGTTGCGCAGAAGCAGTGGAAGCTCATCTAAAAAAAGCAGGTGCTGATGTAACGAAAATATATCCTACACCGGGACACCCCATTGTCTATGGCGAGAAAAATGTAGACCCTTCCAAGCCAACAGTATTGGTCTATGGCCACTACGATGTACAGCCACCCGATCCATTGGAGCTGTGGCACAGTGGCCCGTTTGAGCCAGTGATCAAAGACGGTAAAATCTATGCACGTGGTGCTTGTGATGACAAAGGCCAATTCTTCATGCACGTAAAAGCATTGGAAGTGATGAACAATAGCGGCACGCTTCCTTGCAATATCAAATTCCTAATCGAAGGTGAGGAAGAAGTGGGGAGTCCCAATCTTGCCACTTTCGTGCAACAGAATAAAGAATTATTGAAAGCTGATGTTATTCTGATCAGTGATACTTCTATGCTCAGCATGGATACACCTTCCATTGATGTGGGGGTTCGTGGCTTGAGTTATATTGAAGTAGAAGTGACTGGTCCTAACCGCGACTTACACAGTGGTGTATATGGTGGTGCTGTAGCAAACCCAATCACCATTCTTGCGAAAATGATTGCATCATGTCATGATGAAAACAATCATATCACCATTCCTGGATTCTATGATGATGTGGTAAATGCTACACCTGAAGAGAGAGCCAAAATGGCGAAAGCACCTTTTGATGAAGCTGCGTATAAGCAAGACTTAGGCGTTACTGAATTGTGGGGCGAAAAAGGATATACTACGAATGAAAGAACAGGTATCCGTCCAACATTGGAACTGAATGGTATCTGGGGTGGTTATACCGGCGAAGGCGCTAAGACCGTATTACCATCAAAAGCATTTGCAAAGATTTCAGCACGTTTGGTACCTAATCAGTCTTCTACCAAGATTACAGAGAAGTTGTTGAATTACTTCAAGAGCATCGCACCGGCAGGTGTTACGGTTAAAGCAGCAGAGCATCATGGTGGTGAACCCTACATGACGCCAATTGATTCGAAAGAATACCAGGCAGCTGCGAAAGCGATTCACACCACTTTTGGCAAGGAGCCTATCCCGGTGCGTGGTGGTGGTAGTATTCCCATCTGCGCTTTGTTTGAAAAAGAATTGGGACTGAAGATTGTATTCATGGGCTTTGGTTTGGATAGCGATAACCTGCATAGTCCAAATGAGAAATACGACCTCTTCAATTTCTACAAGGGCATTGAAACCATTCCTTATTTCCATCAGTACTACGCGAACAAATAATCATGGCTGAGGCGAAAGAGAAGTTAAGGCTGGATAAATATTTATGGTCGATACGCCTGTTCAAAACCCGCTCACAGGCTGCGGAAGCCTGCGAAAAAGGGAAGGTGAAATTTCAGGGCGCAGCGGCCAAAGCAGCCAAAACAGTGCATGTTGGCGATGAATATGAAGTGAAGACCGAAGCCAAGCGTTGGGTGATTAAAGTAACAGGCTTATTGGATCATCGTGTACAATACAGCGAAGCGATACAGCATTACTTAGACCTTACACCTGCAGAAGAGATTGAACGCATGAAAGTTGTTGCAGCTTCTTTTCATACCGGTAAACGTTTGAGTAAGATTGGCCGACCAACTAAACGTGAGCGAAGAGATTTGGATGATTTTTTAAATGATTGATATGACCATCGACATCATCAGTGTATTACCCGAACTATTAGAAAGTCCACTTTCGCACAGCATCATGAAACGTGCGCAGGATAAGGGCCTGCTTGAAGTAAGGGTACATCATTTGCGTAAATGGGCAGTTAATGCCTATGGACAGATTGATGATTACCAATACGGAGGCGGCGCAGGTATGGTGATGATGTGTGAACCTTTGGCCAAAGCTATAGACGAGTTGCAAGAACAGTATGGCCAATACGACGCCATCATCTATATGACACCTGATGGTGAACGGTTTGAACAAAAGATAGCCAATCGCTTATCCCTAAAAGAGAAACTGCTCATCATCTGCGGCCATTATAAGGGTATTGATGAGCGTATTCGCCAGCAGTATGTCACCATGGAAATTTCCATTGGTGATTATGTACTCAGCGGCGGAGAGTTGGCAGCAGCGGTGGTGGTAGATGCCATAGGGCGTTTATTGCCGGGCGTGCTGAATGATGAAACCTCTGCCCTATTTGATTCTTTTCAGGATCAATTACTGGCCCCACCAGTATATACAAGGCCCGTAGATTTCCGGGGCATGCTGGTACCGGATATTTTGCTGAGCGGTGATCCCAAAAAAGTGGCTGATTGGCGACACGAACAGGCACTCGAAAGAACCAAAACCAGGAGACCCGACTTGCTGAACGGAGAGTGACGAAATAAAGCTATCTTTAGCACCTGTGCAGCTTTCAAGCTGTTGTTAATGTCATAACCCGCTGTGTACAACCAACGTTGTTTCTTATTAACCCTGCTGCTGCTATTTTCGCAGGCCTTTGCCCAGCAAAGAGATGGTATCACGTTTCAGAAAGATTACCAATTACCTATACGTAAAGCGCAGACTACCATCAAGATTGATGGAGAATTTGCAGAACAGGATTGGCAGCTTGCCAAAACCACCAGCCCATTCTGGATGAAATTTCCAACAGATGAAGGCAAGCCCAAACGTAAAACAGAAGTAAAAGCATTGTACGATGAACGCTTTATCTACTTTTCTGTAACCGCTTACGATTCAGGCAAAGCATTCATCACCAGTCTAAAAAGAGATGTAGGTCATGATGGCAATGATGGATTTGGGATTGTACTTGATCCAGTGAATCAAAGAACCAATGGTTATTTCTTTGTGGTGAATGCATTCAATGCGCAATCTGAATCACTCATCAATACAAGCAGTGATTTAGACCCCAGTTGGGATAATAAATGGTATTCAGCCACCAAGCAATATGCAGATAAGTGGACTGCTGAAATAGCTATCCCATTCAAATCGCTGCGCTACAGTGCAGATAAAACTACGTGGGGCATCAATTTTGTGCGGATTGATACGAAGAGCAATGAATATTCAGTCTGGACGCATGTGCCAGTTAATTTTCGCTCTTATGATATTGGTTATACTGGTGCACTGGTCTGGGATCAACTTCCGCCACAATCCAAAAGCAATGTGGTATTTATTCCATACTCCACAGGCGGCATTAACAGCGATAAAGAAAACAACCAACCTGGCAAAGGCGAGTTCAATGCGGGCTTTGATGCCAAAGTAGCACTGAACTCATCATTAAATCTGGATATTACAGTTAACCTAGACTTTTCACAAATTGAGGTTGACAGACAGGTAACCAATCTTACTCGCTTCAATATCTTTTTTCCTGAGCGGAGAAACTTCTTTTTAGAAAACGCTGATCTCTATTCTGAATATGGTATCCCATTAATCAGGCCTTTCTATTCAAGAAGAATTGGCTTGGATAAGTTTGCCAACAGGATTCCTATCCTTGGTGGTGTTCGTTTAACAGGCAATCTAGATAAACGAACCAGAATTGGTGTGATGAACATGCAGACTGGCAGAAAGGATGATTATGCTCCTGAAAACTATTCTGCTGTATCCGTAAAGCACCAAGTGTTTAAACGCTCCAGCTTTAATACTTACTTCCTCAATCGTCAGGCTTTCATGACTGCTGATGAACTGAAGCAGCAGCCCCTAGATGAATATGGTAGAAACCTGGGTGGCGAATTCAACTATTCAGATATTCAAGGCAAGTGGAATGCATGGTCGGCTTACCACAAAAGTTATAAGCCGGGTATAAAGGGGGAAGACATGTTTACTGATTTTGGGGGCTTATACAATGGCAGAAACCTCAATGTGTTGATCGATTATGCAACTGTGGGCACGAACTACTACGCCGACATGGGTTTTATTCAAAGAATTGAAAACTATGATGCCGATAAAGATTCCATTATCAGGCTTGGCTTCAAACAATTCTACTCAGAAGCAGGCTATCGCATCTTTCCGAAGAAATCTATTTTTAACCAGCACTATATTGTGCTCAGTCATTTACTCATCAACAACCCTAATAATAGTTTCAACGAAAGAAATATCAACCTGCGCTACAACATGCAGTTCAGGAATACGTCGAACCTATTTATGCGTGGAGGTTTGAATGAGGTGGATTTACTTTTCCCAACAAGTTTTACAGGAGCCACCCCAATACCCAAAGGCTATTATCGCTACAAAGACTTCTTTGTAGAATATGAATCTGATTTCAGAAAAACATTCAGTTACCGAATTGGTGCAGGTGGTGGTGAATTCTACAATGGTACCAGTAAGCAAGTGAGTGCCATGATTAATTACCGCAATCAGCCGCACCTGAATATTGCCTTACAAGCAGATTATTATGATTTGCGATTCCCGGGTATTTATGGCAAAACAGAACTGCTACTGATTGCTCCCCGTGTAGAAATTAATTTCAATACCAGCATGTTCTGGACTACTTTTCTACAATACAATACCCAGAACAATAATTTCAATATCAACAGCCGTTTTCAGTGGCGTTACAAGCCTATGAGCGACTTGTTCCTGGTTTACACAGATAATTACCTCACCACTCCTGTGCTCAAAAACAGAAACCGGGCCATTGTTTTCAAGCTGAATTACTGGCTGAATTTATAATTACCAATCCAGATGGCAAGTCTAGTACGTATATCTACCAAAATGGCAATCTCGTACAAATGGAAGTAGATACACCTATTGGCACTATAACAACGAAGCGGAAATAGGTTCGTCAACAAGACAATCACCCGCTTTTGCATAGAAATACACTTCAACATTACTAAACAGTAATGTTGAGAAATGGCTATATGTCATTTGTCAAACAATTCTTAATAAATGTCATAATGATTTTTTTTAATATAGAGGGCAACAATTGTCACTTTTTAGTCATCTACCTTTAGGCAACTTTATTCACTATAAAACCCTGCAAGCACATGAAAAAATCTCTTTGGATTTTTGGGGGTATCTCATTGCTGTTTATTACCTGTAAACATGAAATGATTGATGCATCAGTATCCCAAACCCCGGTTCCGATTGTTAACCCAACAAGTGATTCTGTATGCTTCACTGCAGAAGTACTTCCGCTCTTTCAAAGCTATTGTGGTAGCAAAGGGTGCCATGGAAGTGGCTCTGCAGAAGAAGGCGTTTCACTGGAAACCTATTTTAATATCATGAAGGGAATTAGTCCGGGCAACCCCAACAACAGTAAATACTTCAGAGAGATCACTAAGGGCTCTATGCCGCCTAAAAATTCACCTCAGTTAAGCAGTGCACAAGTGGCTGTTTTACAGAAATGGATTAACCAAGGTGCAAAGAACACTACTTGTGTAAGTGCTTGTGATACCAGTAAGTTTACCTATACAAATGCCATTCAATCCCTTCTTGCTACCAACTGTAATGGATGTCATGGCAGCATGCCTGGTTCAGGTGGTGTATATCTGGGCACTTTAACAGCAGCGCAGAATTATATCAACGCAAACAAAGCTTTGTTCCTGAATGCCATCAATCACTCTGCCACCCTGCCTGCACCTCAGCGCATGCCGCCGGCTGCGAAGATGAGCGACTGCCAAGTACAGCAACTAACCAAATGGATCAATGCCAATATGCCTAACTAACCAATCCAATCATCATGAAAAAGCAAATATTATCTATTTCAACACTGGTATTGTGCATACTGCTGATACAAGGTTGCTACTACGACAAGGCAGATCTGGTTTATCCATCATCAGCTGCCGCTTGCGATACTACTACTGTAACCTATAGCGCTACCATTGCACCGCTGATGAATGCAAGTTGCAATAGCTGTCATGGCGGTACTGCAGCAGCAGGTGCCGGTATCGTCTTAGATACTTATGCAGGCGTAAAAACCTATGCAGCCAACGGCAAATTGCTGAATTCGATTATACAAAATGGCGCTGCCTCTGCCATGCCCAAAGGAAGCGGTAAACTCCCAGATTGTTCCATCAATAAAGTACGTGCCTGGATCAACAAAGGCATGCTGAATAATTAATCCTTAAAGCAATCAACATGAAAAAATCTTTGTTTATAGCCGCTATGCTGATCAGTCTAGCAAGTTTCAGTCAGAAAGTATATAGTACCAAGAGCGGACAAATCAGCTTTAACGCCAGTTCACCAATCGAAAAAATTAAGGGTATTAATAACCAAGCAGACAGTAAAATGATTGATAAAAATGGGCAGATCGTGTTCATGTTGCTCATCAAAAGTTTCAAGTTCGAGAACCAATTGATGGAAGATCATTTTAACGAGAATTATATGGAAAGCACTAAGTTTCCGAAAGCTGATTTCAAAGGCTTTATTACCAATATCAGCAGTGTGGACTTTACCAAGGATGGCAAATACCCTGTTACGGCAGATGGTACTCTTACACTGCATGGCGTATCTAAAAAAGTGCAGCCTACAGGTGTCATCACCATTACTAATGGTAAAATATCTTTAAACAGTAGCTTCAAAATAGCGTTAAAAGATTACAATGTTACCGGCAGTTATATCGGTTCTAAAATTGCCAGTGATGTTGAAATCAATGTTCAATGCAAATACGAATAATTACTATGAAAAAATTGATAATAGCACTCAGCTGTTTGCTGATACAGAGTTCTCTTCATGCCCAGGACATTGACTTGTTCAAAGACATGGATGAACAAAACAAGAAAGAAACCAAAGATAAAACGGATTATGCAGCCTATACCTTCAAAACTACCCGACTAACCAATGGCCATACCATTGAGAATGTTGGCAAGGGTATTCTTGACTTTCGTATCAACCACCGTTTTGGTAGAGTCAATCAAGGTGCGTATAATTTATTTGGGTTGGACAATGCCAGTATGCGTATGGCTTTGGATTATGGCATTACAGATAAGCTCATGGTAGGTATTGGTAGAAGCACTTTTGAAAAACAATTTGATGGCTTTGTGAAATACAAACTACTTAGACAAAGCAGTGGCAAAAAGCATATGCCAATTTCATTAAGCTATGTGGCAACAGGTATTCTAAAAACGCTGAAAGATCCTGATCCAACCATCACAAAAAATTTTACAGACAGACTATACTTCGCACACCAATTATTGATTGCACGAAAGTTCAATGACTATACCTCCATTCAGTTAATGCCTACCATCGTGCATTATAATATCGTGCCTACTGCTAATGATCCCAATGATTTATTCTCATTAGGTATTGGTGCTAGACAGCGCATTTCGAAAAGAGTAAACCTAACTGGAGAATATTATTATCAGTTCAATAAGCTTTCCGGATATTATAACTCCTTCTCTGTTGGTTTTGATATTGAAACAGGCGGACACGTGTTTCAATTACACTTCACCAATTCTACCGGTATGACAGAAAGAACTTTTATTACCGAAACAACTGGTCAGTGGGGCAAGGGCGATATTCACTTTGGTTTCAACATTTCCAGAGTATTCACCATTGTAAAGCCGAAAGAGTTTAAAGAAAAATGGTAAAAATCTTGAACAGCAAATACAAACGCATCATTCCTATATAAACCAATCGCTGATTACAAATAAAAAGCCCCGGCATATCGTCGGGGCTTTTTCGATTTAGTTTCTTAAACCAATCACTGGTAATTGCTTTTCTCGAATCAACTGATTAAGCTTTGGCAATTCTTCCTTCATAATCTTCTTCAACTTCATCAGTTCTGCATCACACTGCCCAGCTAAGTCTGCATACACTTCTCTCGCTTGTTTGCTTGGCGGCATATTGCCACTTGAGGCTACATCGAACAAACCACTCAGTTTATCATTCAAACGAATCGGGAAGTTCAATGGGTCTTGTCCGCTCTTAGACTTAGTTTGATATAGCGTTTCTTCGATAGATGTTAACTGCTTATTAATGGCATCTGCCTGTTCTTTAAATTCTTTGGGCGTTTCTCTACCCCAACGACCAGTAAGCTCATTGATCTGCGCACGTACTGCACGAATATCCTTAATGCTCTTCTGTACCTCATTAAACTTATCCTTTACTTGCAGCAGAAAATCACGTTGTGCTTCATAATCAGCCTGACTCATATTATACACAGGATCAGGTACAATATCAAAAGACACTTCTGCAGAATCACTACCTACTTTCACCTTGGCATAATGCTTACCAGGAGCAGCAAGGATAGTACCTGGTGTACCATTCCACAAAATCATACCCTCTGCTCTATCAGCACCAGGATATTGTAAATCCCATACAAACTGATTGATTCCAGCGTTGATCTCCAATTTATTCTCTGCATCTTTTGCATCTGTACTGAAAGTCCTGATCAACTTTTTGTTACCATCATAGATGGCGATACTTGCTTTAGTAGAATCAGTAGCGTTTTTTGCATAGAAATTAATCACAGCGCCAATTGGTGGGTTGGTACCCAGATTTCTATTCATACCACCCATCATGCGCTCGAAGCGACCACCAGCGCGCTGCATACGCAAAGCAGGCTTTGCATCAAACACGAAAAGATTTTTCTGCAGCACATCCTGATTTGCCTGCTGGAACATCGTCAAATCATCCATGATCCATACAGAACGACCTTGGGTAGCCACGATCAAATCATTGTCCTTAATCGTTAAATCAGTAATGGGCACAACAGGGAGGTTCAACTGGAAAGGCTTCCAATTAGCACCATCATCATAACTGATATACATACCAAATTCAGTACCTGCATACAATAAGCCAGGACGTCTTCTATCCGCACGCATGGCTCTGGTGAAATGCATTTTATCAATACCTGTCGTAATCAGTTTCCAAGTCTTACCATAATCTTCTGTTTTGTAGATATACGGTGTGTAATCATCTACTTTATAACGGGTACCCACAAAATACGCCGCGCCTTTCTTGAAAGGATCTACTTCCACACTATTCCACATCATCCACTTAGGTGCATCTTTTGGCGTTACATTCTCCCAATTCTTGCCACCATCGCGGCTCACGCTGATGATACCATCATCACTACCTGTCCACAACAAATCTTTCTCTACCCAACTTTCTGTTGCAGTGAAAATGGTGCAATAGTATTCAACCGAAGTATTGTCCTTCGTAATCGGACCGCCGCTTGGACCTTGCTTGGTTTTATCATTCGTTGTCAAATCTGGAGAGAGTGCAGTCCAGCTAGCACCTTCATTCTCTGTTGCAAACAACACATTCGCTGCGCAATACAGTTTCTTAGGATTGTGTGGTGAGAAGAAGATGGGGAAATTCCACTGGAAGCGATACTTCAATACATCTGCACCGGCACCCATCGGATTATCAGGCCAAACATTGATGGCACGATTCTCTCCTGTTCTGTGATCCAAGCGAGATAAATAACCGCCATAGTTACCACCGTAGACAATTTCAGGATTCAAAGGATCGGCTACCACATAACCACTTTCACTACCTGCTGTTACATCCCAATCGCGCTCTGTAATACCTGCTCCTGCTGTTCTATGACGAATACGCAATGTGCTATTATCCTGCTGCGCTACAAGGATACGATAAGGGAATGCGTTATCAGTTGACACACGATAGAGCTGCGCAGTAGGTTGATTCATCATAGTGCTCCAGTTATTGGCACCATCAAACGATACTTGTGCACCACCATCATCAGCCACAATCATGCGGTTGCCATCTTCCGGATCAATCCAGAGATCATGGTGATCACCATGTGGTGTAGGCACACTCTGGAATGTTCTGCCACCATCGCGGCTACGCATAAAACCTACGTTGGGGCAATACACCAAGTTCTCGTTCTTGGGATCTACAAATACTTTGGTATAGTACCAGGCACGCTGACGAATATTGTTATCGCTGCTTGCCAATGACCAAGACTCACCGGCATCATTGCTGTAATACAAACCACCATTGGCATTTTCAATAATTGCATACAACTTATCAGGATTGGAAGGTGCCACAGCAACACCTACAATACCCCAAACACCTTTGGGCAAGCCTTTCTTAGCTGAGATATTGGTCCAAGTATCTCCACCATCAGTGCTCTTCCACAAGCCACTGCCTTCGCCACCACTCTCTAATGAGTATGGTGTACGAATCACGCGCCACAAGCCTGCATACAAGACAGATGGATTACCAGGCTCCATCACCAGATCACTCGCGCCAGTTTGATTATTGACATAGAGTACACGCTTCCAAGATTTACCACCATCTGTGGTTTTGTACACGCCACGCTCTTCGTTAGGGCCAAACAAGTGACCTACAACAGCGGCCCATACCGTATTGGGATCGCGCGGATGAATCACCAAACGAATGATGTGGCGACCATCTTTCAAACCTATATTTTTCCAAGTGCGGCCTGCATCATCACTACGCCACACACCACCGAGGCCTTCACTTACGTTACCACGCATGGTGTTTTCACCTTCACCCACATACACGATATTATCATCACTTGGGGCAACAGCAACAGCACCAATGGAGCTACCAAAATATTTGTCAGAAACATTCTTCCAGTTATTACCCCCGTCGGTTGTTTTCCAAACACCACCGCCAGTACCACCAAAGTAAAAAGTGTTCTTACTCTTGTAAGCACCAGCAACAGCAGCACTTCTACCACCGCGGAAGGGACCAACCAATCGAAATTTTTTCTTAGACGTGATTTCAGCTTCAGCATTCACTGTTACTTCTGGAACGGGCGCAGCACCGGATGTGTTAACTCTCTTTTTCTGAGCAAATGTTGTTAAAGCTGTACAAGCAGCGAACAACAGCAATAGTTTTCTCATATGCGTTGAATTGGGCAAGTAATTTACAACTCAGCGCACGGAGAAAAAAATAGATTATACCAGTGGTGGCACTAACGAACCGATACTTGCAACGCCGATTTTGTCTTTAGCTGTGTAACCACTGTCAACATTCGGGTATCCGGATAATATACGGCATAGCCTTTCTGTAACATTGTCTTCCTGCCCTTGGTATACACTTGCAGCTTGTATGCTTGTCCGTTTACCATTACTGATTGCGGCTTCTTAGCCAGATCAGCTACATAGAGACGCAGATTACGTACTTCGGGCTGGCCTTTGAAATTTCCACCCGTTGAGGCAATACTGATTTTTGTACTTGCAGCCAATTGCTGGCCATTGAATTCAATGAGTTCAAAAGCGCCTTTTTCCCAACTCTTATTGGTTAATCCATCGTCGTCATACATGGTATAACTAGTTGCTTTTGCCGATGGGAAATAGACCACATTTAAGTCCTTAGTATGATAGTCTTCTAAATTCGTGAAACCCCAGACTGTTGGCACAAAACTACCTTCTCTGGCAAATACAGCAAGCTCGTTTAGGGCAACTGAATCAGTAATCCAAGCACCACCCATGTAGGATTTGTTGCGCATCCAATCATACCACTTGCCTTCGGGGAAATAAATCTGTTTGGTGACTGCTCCTTTTTCAATCACAGGTGCCACCAGTATAGCATCGCCCCACATAAATTGTTGCTCGGCCTTGTATGCATTACTGTCAGTTGGGTTACTATAGAACATCGGACGGATCAAAGGTTTTCCATTAACAGCCTGCTCGTATGCGAGGGTATAATTGTATGGCGTTAAATCGTAACGGAAACGAATTACGTTTCTGGCTGCTTTTTTATAAGGCTCGGGATAGAAAGTGGGCTCTGATGGAACAGATTTAGTGTTCGGAGGTGTAATGTCTTCCAATGCTGTACCATGCGGCCGAAACACAGGTGTAAATGCAGCAAACTGCAACCAACGCAAGTACAATTCAGGATCATCCTGATTCACCATCGCAAAGCCACCGGCATCTGAGTGGATATAGGGCACACCACTCAAACTCATTCCGAGCAATATGGGCATCTGTGCTTTGAAACCTTCCCAGCTGCGAGAGATATCACCTGTCCACGGAAAAATACCATAGCGTTGTGAGCCTGCATAACCAGAGCGATTCAAATGAAACAAACGTGTTTCCGGAAAATGTTTCGCATACTGTTCAAATAACATTTTGTTCCAGTAATGGCCGTAGATATTGTGAACCTCATCTGCACCAAATAGCCTGTTGAATCCAAGATCACGCAAATCATGTAACACACCTGCAGGATGTTTCTCCGGCTCACCCAAATCTGTCCACCAAGCTTTGGCGCCGTTGGCAATCTGCTTGGCATAATGCTGCCACATCCACTCTTGCGCATCTTTGCGAAATACATCCAGCAAACCGCCATAACCAAAATAAAAATCAGTAAGCATGAAAGGCTTACCAGCACTGTCTTTTGCGAGATATGGCAGTGAATTATTGAACTGACGTGTATCTTTTAAAAAGAAAGGTTCTGTGATTAACACAGGATTGATTTTTTGTGCAGACAAATCTGTGAGCAAACGTTTAGGATCAGGCCAGGCTTTGCGATTCACCCAATCCAGATTACCCAATGTATGTTGAATGCTATCACCAAACCAGAATAAGTCAAAGACCAATGCATCCATCGGAAATTTGTCTTTTTGCATACGTGCTACCACATCGTGCACCTGCGCATCACTGCGATAACCAAATCTGCTCACGAAATTGCCAAAAGCCCATCTGGGTGGAATAGGTTGCGTACCTGTGAGTTGATGGTATTGCTGCAAAATGGATGCATAGCTCTTACCAAGAATCACATAGCAATTTACTTCGCCTGATGATGCACCATATTCTAATACATCTGTATTGGTTTTTCCAATATCCAGATATCCGCGCGCAGGATTATCAAACAAGACTGCATAGCCTTCGGAAGAAAGAATAAAAGGCACAGAAAAATTCAGGTTCTCCGCACCATAGCTGTATCCATACCAAGGATTGTTATTCAGGTCTAAGCGATAGCCTCTTCTATTTTGTGGAATAGCTCTCTCGCCTGCGCCAAATATGCGCTCCTCTTTACCCAATAACAAACGCAACCCACGTTGTTGATGGGTATTGATCAAGCTACTCAAGCGAAATGCACCAATGGCAATATGATCTGCATTGCGCACCACATCAGACATGCCATAAGGTTTGGGTGTAGCAATCACTGCATTGCTGATATTCTCCTGATGTGTGAGTCCGTGTAACTGCACACGCACATGATATACCGATTCATTAAACTGGTATACACGCACCACACCTTCGGGCAATTCCTGCGTTAAAACAAGTTTCTCCGTATTGACAGGTTGGGCAAAAAGAGAAAAACAAGAGAAAATACTGCAGAGCAGTCCTAAACGAATCAACATATTGGTAATTTGGTGCTTTAAAATTACAACAATGGCTGCGGAGAAAAGCATACAGGGACAATTTGTAGACATCTGGAAAGAGCAGATCTATCCTGCTAGTATTACAATAGCCAATAGCAAGATTCTTCGCGTGGAAGCTTTGTCAAGCATCGCACCCGATGCACCCTATATCATTCCCGGTTTTATCGATAGCCATGTGCATGTGGAAAGCAGTATGCTGGTACCCAGCGAATTTGCACGCATGGCTGTGGTGCATGGCACGGTAGGTACAGTAAGCGATCCGCACGAAATTGCCAATGTCTGTGGTATGGAAGGTGTGCGCTTCATGATCAATAATGGTAAGCAAACCCCTTTCAAATTTTTCTTTGGCGCACCCAGTTGTGTACCGGCTACGGTATTTGAAACAGCAGGCGCCAGCTTGAATAGCACAGAAGTAGCTGCATTGCTAAACGAACCGGATATTCTCTACTTAAGTGAGATGATGAATTTCCCCGGTGTACTATTCAAAGATCCTGAAGTAATGCAAAAAATTGCTGCAGCACATGCAGCTGGTAAACCTGTGGACGGACATGCACCGGGCTTGCGCGGCGAACAAGCCAAACAATATATTGATGCAGGCATCTCTACCGACCATGAATGTTTTACCAAAGAAGAAGCATTAGACAAACTGCAGTACGGCATGAAGATCATTATCCGTGAAGGCAGTGCGGCTAAAAACTTTGAAGCATTGATTGAATTACTGAACTATTATCCGGATCACATTCTTTTCTGTAGTGATGACAAACATCCGGATAGTCTGGCTGTGTCACATATCAATGCACTCTGTGCACGCGCAGTTGCGAAAGGCATTGATGTATTCAAAGTATTGAAAGCAGCTTGCGTGAATCCGGTACTGCATTACAAATTACCAGTTGGCTTATTGCGCGAAGGCGATGCGGCTGATTTGGTATTGGTGAAAGATCTTCAATCATTTAAAGTGACTGCCACTTACATCAATGGCCAGTTGGTTGCTGAAAAGGGACAAAGCTTTATACCCTCCGTGCCTGTTACGCCCATCAATCAGTTTGATTGTGCACCGATAACTGAAGCTGATCTAGTATTACCTGCAGATCAATATCCGCAACAAGATGGATTGATACCGGTGATGGAAGCATTAGACGGACAGCTCATCACCAATAAGCTTTGGTTAGCATCAAAAGCGCAAGACGGCATATTATTAGCACAACCGGAAAAAGATATCCTTAAAATGGTGGTGGTGAACAGATACAAGCAAGCACCGGTGGCCAAATGCTTTATTAAAAACTTTGGTTTAACACAAGGCGCACTCGCATCTTCTGTAGCGCACGACAGCCATAATATTGTTGCTGTTGGTGTGGATGATGCAAGTCTGGCGAAAGCCATTAACGCAGTGATTGCAGCCAAAGGTGGCGTAAGCGCTGTTGATGCCAACCATACACATTGTGTAGCATTACCTGTTGCAGGATTGATGAGTGCTGATGATGGCTATGCTGTTGCTGCTGCTTACTCCGATATTGATTCGTTCAGCAAAAAAGAACTAGGCAGCACATTACAATCGCCTTTCATGACATTGAGCTTTATGGCTTTATTGGTAATCCCACACTTAAAACTGAGTGATCTGGGTTTGTTTGATGGAGATAGTTTTAGTTTTCTATAACGCTAAAAGCATAGGGCTGAAGGCTAAACGCTTTGAATGAATAATTACAAGCACACACTTCTAATAAATAAATTCCGATAAAAATAATCACATAACGCTGTGAAGTATTACAAAATCAGGAGCAATTATAATACAAGGTCTGTTGTACACTATTCAGAGCTTCAAATAGAAGACGCTGATTATTATTGTGATATTTTTGGACCCCATAGTATATCTAGTTATTATGGTAAAAAGCTCGAACCTAATAATGTTATACTACCCGATATAAAACTTAATACCAAAGCAACACCTACTGATTTAATTGATATATATAGTGTTGCTGTAGCGGGCTTAGGCGCAAATACATTGGTAGTGTCTACAAAATTAAGAAACATCATTATGCAGTATGCAGATGCATCTTGGACTTCTATGCGCATTAAGTTGATACATAGAAAATCGCTTCTACTGAATTATTGGCTGATCCATGGTTTTCAAGACAGATCAGATTTATTAGACTATCAGCAAACAAAATTTCACATCCGTAATACTATCGGCCCCAAACTAAACGAGATTAAAATAGGCTCACACGACGATCTTTTGAAACAAGAAGCCGAATTAGTAGACAATAGACAATTGATCATAAAAGAAAACATCAGAATTGATGAAGCCAAAAGTCAAGCTGATATGCTTTACCTTACTTTCACAGCATACTTTTCGCCTACTATTTTTGTTTCTTCAAGGTTAAAATTAGCTATTGAGACGGCTGCTTGTACAGGAATAGATTTTGAACCCTGCTGACACGGCTTTCATTATAATAGACCTAGATAATTATTACCAATATAAGATTCATAAATATATTTGAAAGCCTTGCGCTTTAAGCTTTTAGCCTTAAGCATATTTCTTCCCCTTTGCCTTTTTGCTTTCCCCTGCCTACGCCGAGGCTTCGGCAGTCAGGCTTTTGAATTTTGCCTTTTCACTTACTTATGCTTCTTGCCCCATCCACACTGCACCGCCAATGCTGCTGCGTGTTGCACCAGTTACAGTATGCAGCACAGTATTTTCTTCGCGCCAGCGTAAGACTGCCAGTAAACCCATCACCAATGCTTCTTTGTAATTGATGAGTTTGACATCAGGCACCACCACTTCTATCTGCAACGGTGATAATGCTGCTTTAATTCTTTGAATGAGGAAATGATTATGTGCACCGCCACCTGTTGCCAATAATTGTGCTGGTTGATTACCCACATGCAAACCTGCAATGCTATAGCCTAATTGTAAAGCGATATGCTCCGTATACGTACGCAAAGCATCAGGTATGGACAATCCGGCTGATTGGATCAACGGAAAAACAATATCCGTTCCATAATCATTGGCCAAAGATTTGGGGAATGGCTGCTGATAATAATCCAATGCATTGAGCTTAGTGAGCAATGCTGTATTCAATTGTCCGGATGCTGCAATCTTGCCACCATCATCATACGCATGGCCCAATTGATTCACCAACATGTTCAATACGCGGTTGGCCGGACAAACATCAAAAGCCACATAATTTTCGCCTTGGCGGGAAATATTCGCGATACCGCCTAGGTTTAGCAGAAATGGATATTGCGCAAGTAATAATTTCTCACCCATGGGTACTATCGGCGCGCCTTGTCCGCCCAAAGCCACATCCATTGCGCGCAAATCACTCACCACATTGATACCAGTTACAGCAGCAATCGTCGCACCATCACCAATCTGACCCGTCATGCCCAGATGCGGCACATGAAAAGTGGTGTGTCCGTGCGAGCCAATCAACTGCACTTTATGTTCCAACTCATGCGCTTGAATAAATTGATTGACCTGTTCACCAATATATCTGCCAAAATCAGTGTGCAAGAGCATATAATCATAAGCATTCAGGTGAATGGCTGCTTGTAATCGGTTCATCCACTGCTCACTATACGCATAACAATCAGCAGCAAGAATATTGTACTGCCATTTGCCACCATATTCTTCATATTCAGCGAATACGATGTCTAATCCGTCTAAACTGCTGCCACTCATGAGTCCGATAGCCCTGTAGAACATAAATTTCTGATTGCAGGTAAGAGATTTTAGCTTTGCCCTTCAAAGCTAACTGAATCCACCCATTCATCATGATCATCAACCTGAGTGAACAGCACAGCCTGGTTAGCAACTGGGTAGCTGAATTGAGAGACATCGACGTGCAGAAAGACAGAATGCGTTTTCGCCGCAATCTGGAACGCATTGGCGAGATTGCTGCGTATGAGATCAGCAAACTGCTGCCCAATCAGGTAAAAGAAACCCAGACGCCTTTGGGTATTCATGAAAGCAAGGTCTTGGCTGAACAACCCATTCTGGCAACGATTCTACGTGCAGGTTTGCCATTGCATCAGGGCATGTTGAATTATCTGGACAAAGCAGACAATGCATTCATTTCTGCTTATAGAAAACACCATCGAGACGGTTCTTTTGAAATTAGCTTAGAATACATGAGCTGTCCGTCTTTAGAGAATCGTATCGTCATCATTAGTGATCCTATGTTGGCAACTGGTGCTTCTTTGGTGAAGACAGTACAATACATGCAGGAAGAAGGCACACCTAAAGAAATTCATCTGGTATGTGCTATTGCGGCTACCAGCGGACTGGAATATGTACAACGCGAACTGGGTACAGGCATCCGTATCTGGTGCGGTGATATTGATGAGGAACTGACAGCAAAGGGCTATATCGTACCAGGTTTGGGTGATGCTGGTGATCTGGCTTTTGGAACCAAGAACCAATCATAAGCCGTTTTTAACAGTCATTCATCCCCTTTTTTCAGACAGGAGGCAACGAAAACGGTATATTTATCGTCCTCCTCTTATGTGGATATTGCGAAATAGGCTGATCGCGACAATACTGCTGCTGCACTGCTGTTACTTTCTGACAGCACAGGATCCGCATTTCTCACAGTTCTTCGCTTCTCCACTCACATTGAATCCTGCTTTTACAGGTAAGTTTCATGGCACTTATCGCATTGCCCTCAACAACAGAGATCAATGGCCTACCATTAATCAAGCTTTCCGCACATCAACCCTTGCTGCTGATTTCAAACCTTTGGGAGAGGATAGAAACAATATCTGGGGTGTTGGCGTGATGGGTTTGGCTGATCAAAGCGCAGCCGGCGCATTGAAGTTTAACTATGTGTCATTATCAACAGCGTATCACATCACTTTGGACGATAACGGATATCATCAACTTGGTTTGGGTTTTCAAGGCACTTTTGCCAACATGATCTTGAATACCGCTTTACTAAGTTTCGAAGATCAATTAACTGTTGATGGCTTTACTGGTGTTAGTGGAGAAACATTCAATAATGCCACCCTGAAATCAAGATACTTTGATTTAAATAGCGGTATACTCTACACAGGCAGCACCAATGGTAGCAATTTCTTTTATGCGGGTGTAAGCATGTATCATGTAAACCGACCCAAACAAAGTTTTACAGGTGTTGCTACAGAATTAAAGCCCAGAACAACCGTACAAGCAGGTGGATTTTTCCCATTTAGCGATCATGCGAGTTTGCACTTAAGTGCATTACAAAGTTTTCAGGCAGGTGTACGCGAAACTGTTGCTGGTGGTGCTGTGCAGCTCATTGCAAATCCACTGGATGAAAAGCCAACCAGTTTGTATGTAGGTGCATGGACAAGATTCAAAGATGCAATGATCCCTTATCTCGGTGTTGAATTTGGCGATTTGCGCTTTGGTGCCAGTTATGATGTAAATACTTCTGCACTCCGAACAGCTTCCAGTGGCGCAGGTGGTATTGAAATATCACTCATTTATACTAGAAGACCTTCTACAGACAGGCCAGTGCTTTGTCCTAAATTTTAAATGTTTTTTTCCCACTTACAGCGGGATGCCCTGCAACGATAAACCGATACGGTAGTAACGCATCAGCACCGGCATAATCTACACCAATACGCGGTGTGGCGATGATTTGCATTTTGGCAATACGATGTCCATCATCAGCAATAAACAATGCATCACTTTGCAATGAAGTAGCTGTTAATGCAGTGGTAATACCCAAAGCTTTACTCAAATTACCCGGGCCCTTACCAAAACGATGCTCCATCTGACTACTACGGTAACGATGCATCACAATTCTTTCACCCACAACAATCTCTCCAGCACGAATCAATACTGCATGGGGAATAGCTGCTTGATTTGTTATTACATTAAATAAGTGATGAATGCCATAGCACAAATACACATAGGCTTGTCCGCCTTCACCAAACATTACTTCAGTTCTGGCAGTGCGTCTATTGTTATACGCATGCGAAGCTTTATCTGTTGCGCCTGCATACGCTTCTGTTTCAACAATTCGCGCAGCAACCAACTGCCCCTCTTGTACAGAAACAAGCAGCTTACCTATTAAGTCTTGCGCAATCCGTAATACATTTTTGCGCAGGTAAAAAGCTTCCGGCAATTTTTGCTGAAAAAGGGCGTTTTCATCCATACAGCCAAGGTAATATGAAAGCTTTAACTTCGTCAAAAATCCCCCATTGTTCAAAGAGATACTGATAGCATTACAAGCTTATGGCAAAGCACATCAATTCATCAAGCAGCACAAACTGCTGAAATGGATTCTGATTCCCGGCTTGCTCTACCTGATCTTGTTCATGATCAGTATGTACTACTTTGGCAAGACATCCAATTTGTTTATCGAATGGCTGAGCCTGAAAACAGGTTTAAAAGCTTGGCTGGACGGCATGAATGATGGGTTTCTCGGCTTTCTCTTCACTATTGGCGGTTTCTTTTTGTGGATCATTCAAATGCTGTTTTACTTCTCGCTGTTCAAATATGTTTGGTTAATTCTTGGCTCACCTGTATTTGCTTACCTCAGCGAGAAAACTGCAGCCATTATAGAAGGCAAAGATTATCCCTTCAGTTTTCAACAACTTGGGAAAGACATCATCCGAGGTATCAAATTGGCCTTGCGTAATTCACTCTGGCAAACAGTATACGCTTTGTCTATCTTGTTTTTAAGTGTAATTCCTGTGATTGGTTGGATGACACCCATTCTTGCCATTTTAGTGGAATGTTATTACTATGGCTTCTCTATGCTGGATTACAGTATGGAAAGACACAAGAAGTCAGCAGCAGAAAGTATTTACTATATCGGCCAGCATAAAGGCCTTGCGATTGGCAATGGCTTGGTTTTCTATATCATGCACATGGTGCCTTTTATTGGCTGGGTGTTTGCACCTGCTTATGCTGTAGTAGCAGCAACTTTGAGTATCTATCCGCTGAAACAAAGCACCAATGAATAAGGCAGGTCAAGTTGTATTGATTCCTACTTTTCTGGATGAAGCGCATCTGGAACCGATTCCCGCATACGTAACCGCAGCAGTCAAAACTTGCACGGTCTTTTTTGTAGAGAATGAGAAATCAGCCAGAAGATACCTGAAGCAATTATGGCGTGAGATGGTGATTGATGATTACAAGTGGTATGCCATACACAAAGCAGAAGACCAAGTGAAGCAAGCATTGCTGCAACATTTGCGCAACGGAGATACCATCGGCATTATCAGCGAAGCAGGATGCCCGGGCATTGCTGATCCCGGACAAATACTCGTAGCCGCTGCACAAGAAAATGGCTTTGCGGTAAAACCTTTGACTGGTCCCAGTTCTATTCTATTGGCTTTAATGGCCAGTGGCATGAATGGACAACGATTTCAGTTTCATGGATATTTACCTATTGATGCCATCGAAAGAAAAAAAGTATTGAAAGAGCTGGAAGCAGATTCACGAAAAAGAAACTGCACACAGATTTTTATTGAAACACCTTATCGCAACAATCAATTGATTGCTGATGTGCTACAGGCTTGTCAGCCCAACACCTTGTTCTGCATTGCAGTTGATATTACTGGTGATGCAGAATCTATTCGCACACAACCCATCAAAGCATGGGCACAAAAAAAGCCGGACATCCATAAACGTCCGGCCATATTCTTGCTACAAGGGTAATTATTTCGGGCTGATAATCGTTTCTCCAACTGTTCCTCTAATCGCATACACACTGTCTACAATATAGCTCTGCGCACCACGCCAAGGCAAAGCACCCAGATAACGCTTGTAGTGCAATTCCATTTCTCTGCCGGCATTCTCCATCAGAACCTTTGCTACTCGCTCATTCGTAACACTAAACTCAAACTCGTTACTCTGTACATTGGCTTTAAAGCCACTTTGAATAATCTTGCCTTCATAGGTCTTGAATACAAAACCTTTTTTCTGGAAAGTATTCAAAGCACCTGCTTTGGTTCCTTCAGAATAGACAAAAAAGAATTTCCAATACACGACAATTGCGAGTATCACTAGCAGAATGCCGAGAAACCAACTGAAGAATTTACCTTTTGTCATTAGAGACCGTATTTATCTACAAGATAAATTAATGCAGCCATATTCAAAGCACCGAGGTGTAGCTCACGTTTGTTTACGTTTTCAAACACATCGTTATGCGTGTGGTGTACATCAAAATAGCGCTGACTATCGGGTTGAAGACCAGCGAGCACAGTACCCAAGCTTCTGAGCGGACCAATATCCGCGCCGCCGCCGCCAGCTTCCAGATCACCAATACCGTATGGCTTCAACAAGGGTAACCAAGCTTTGATTTTTGCCAATTGCTCTGGTGAAGCAGTAAAGCCAAAACCCCTTGGTGTAAAACCACCTGCATCGCTTTCCAAAGCAAACAAATGCTTCTCTCCTTTTGCCTTCGCTTCTTCTGCATATTTCTGTCCGCCTCTTAAACCATTCTCCTCATTCGCAAACAACACAAAGCGAATACTGTAACGGGGCTTGTAGCCCAATTGCTTGAATGCACGCAGTATTTCCATGGTTTGTACAATACCTGCACCATCATCATGTGCACCTTCACCTACATCCCAACTATCTAAGTGACCACCGATAGTGATATAAGTATCCGGAAATTGAGAACCGCGTAATTCAGCAATCACGTTATGGTTAATCGTATCAGGATTGAATTTTCCACTAGTCGTTAAAGACACGGTAACATCCGTATGTCTGGTCATATCCCACAAAAAATCCGCATCACGCAAACCAAGTGCAGCTGCAGGAATCTTTGGTAATGAATCATTGTAAGCCATACTACCTGTGTGTGCGAAATTATCTGTACCACCACCGAGTGAACGAATCAAAGTGCCTACTGCACCATATTTAGCAGCCCTGCTGGCACCACTTCTACGGTACTGCCCCATCTCTCCATAAGCACGAAAAGTTTGTACATGACGCTGATCGAAACCAGCATTGTAATAAACAATCTTACCTTTTACTTCATCCTTTCTTTTCTCCAACTCATTGAAATCCTCCACAGCCAATACTTTGGCGACAACAGGCTTACCGCTGCCCAAAGAATTACCCAATGCCAAAGCATTCAGCATGCGCTTTTGCTTGCGTCCATCCATTTCAGCAATGAATACTTCGTCTTTACCGCGCTTCCAGTTAGGCACCAAACATTCTTGCAACCAAGCTTTATCTGCGCCCATTTTCTCCATTTCGGTTTTACCCCAAACAGCAGCTTTGTTGTATTGAGGTGAACCTGATAGGCGATGACCAATATTCTTGGTTAAATCGCGCAGCAAATCATGCGCTTTACCATTCACCAGCACTTCATCTGCCAGTTTGCGGATGAAAACCGCATCTTCTTCTGATTGAGCCGCTACACAAAATGGCAGTGCAGCCAGCAAAAAGAGTAATTTTTTCATGTGGCTAAAGATAAATGAAGAATTGGTCAAATTTTTGACGCTTTGACCATCGGTAATAACCATTTGAATTATTAGTTGTTATTTAGTCACGCAAAACAACTTCATGAAAATAGGCATTGTGTGCTATCCCACCTATGGTGGTAGCGGTGTACTGGCAACAGAACTAGGTAAGGCGCTGGCCGATAAGGGCCATCAGGTTCATTTTATCACTTACCAGCAGCCGGTAAGACTGAATGAGTTCAATACCAATATCTTTTACCATGAAGTAAGGGTAAACTCCTACCCGCTCTTCGATTACCCACCTTATGAATTGGCTTTGGCCAGTATGATGGTGGATGTGATCATCAACCACGATCTGGATCTCTTACACGTGCATTATGCCATTCCGCACGCTTCGGCAGCCTATTTGGCCAAACAAATTGTGAAGCAGAAGAAGGGGCGCGATGTGCCTGTGATTACCACTTTACATGGAACTGATATTACACTGGTAGGTAAGGACAAAACTTATGAACCTGTGGTGACTTTCTCCATCAATGAGAGTGATGCCATCACGGCGGTATCGCAAAACCTGAAAGAAGAAACCTTTAAATACTTTCAGATCACCAAAGACATTGAAGTGATCTACAATTTTGTGGACCTAACACGGTTCAGCAAAAAGCCGATTGATGCTTTTCGCCAGGTGATTGCACCCAAGGGTGAAAAAATTCTGATGCATGCATCTAATTTCAGAAAAGTAAAGCGCGTGGGTGATGTATTGAAAGTCTTTGCGGCGGTTCGTTTGCGCATGCCTGCTAAATTATTGATGGTGGGTGATGGACCAGAACGTTTTGCCATGGAAGAATTAGCACGCGAACTACATATTGATGAGGATGTGCGTTTTGTGGGTAAGCAAGAACAGATGGAAGATATTTTAGCTGTGAGTGATGTGTTCTTGTTGCCATCAGAATATGAAAGCTTTGGCTTGGCGGCCTTAGAAGCGATGGCTGCGCGATCAGTTGTGATCAGCACCAATGCGGGTGGTTTGAGTGAAATCAATATTCAAGGGGAAACTGGTTATATGGCCGATGTTGGCGATGTTGCGGCTATGAGTGAATATGCTATCGGCTTATTAAGTGATGATGCCAAGCTGGAAACAATGAAGGAGAAAGCCTACGAACAAGCCAAGCGTTTCGATATTCACAATATCATTCCGGTATACGAGAAATTGTATAGTCGCTTTTGCAGATTAGAGTGCGAAGCTTAAGCATTCAACACTTCCAATAATTTAGTACGAACTACTTGCATTTCTGCTACGCTAATGCGCAACGGCGGTGCAATGCGCATGCAATTAGGAGCGAATAAAAACCAATCTGTAATTAAGCCATGTTTCACCGCTCGATGAATGATGGATTGTGCTGTTGCATCATCTGCAAACTCCACAGCCATCCATGCACCACATTGATGCACTGCTTTAACCAGCGGATGTTCTTGCAAAGTATTTGCTAATGTAGTGATCAGCTGTGGCGCAGTTTGCAACCAATTGCTAGCTAGCAACACTTCAAAAGCTGCTTTACCGGCAGCACAAGAAACTGGGTGACCGCCAAACGTAGTAATATGTCCCAGCACCGGATCATGTGTGAGCGTGGATAACAATCGTTGATCTGCAATAAAAGCACCCAGCGGCATACCTCCACCTAATGCTTTTCCTAACAACAAAATATCAGGTACAATACCAAAATGTTCAAAAGCCCAGAGCTTACCAGTTCTACCAAAGCCTGACTGAATTTCATCCAGTATCAATAACACACAGTGCTCATCACATTTTTTTCTGACTGCCTGAATCCAAGCTGTATTAGGCGCTTTCACACCGGCTTCTGCCTGCACCGTTTCCATGATCACACAAGCAACTGTATGATCAATTGCCTCCAATGCTTCGGCACTACCATAGTTCAGATGTAATACATCCGGCAACAATGGCCTAAATGCATTGCGCCAGTATTCACCACCCATTACACTCAACGCGCCTTGTGTGCTACCATGATAACTATTGTTGAAACTGATGATACGTGTTCTGCCTGTTACACGCTTGGCCAGCTTCATAGCTCCTTCCGTTGCTTCTGTACCGCTATTGGTAAAATACACGCAGTTCAAAGAAGCAGGTAAATGCTCCGTTAACAACTTAGCATAAGCCACTTGTGGTTGCTGAATAAATTCACCATACACAATCAAGTGCATGTATTCAGCAGCTTGTGCTTGCACAGCTTTTACAACAGTAGGATGAGAATGACCAATGTTCGCAACACTAAAGCCGGCAATCAAATCGATATACTGTTGTCCATCTGCTCCATACAAATACACGCCCTCCGCCTTCACCATCTCAATACCAATTGGTGCTTGTGAAGTTTGTGCCACATGCCTGAGAAAAAGTTCCTTATGAGAAATTGCTGCCATTTGTATCAATTCTTCTGTCAAACTGCGACATTTGAACAGAAATTCGAAGTTATGGCACTAATCCTTCCTGTAGAAAACAAACATCCACAATTCGGGCAGGACTGCTTTGTTGCGCCGAATGCCACTATTGTAGGCGATGTAACCATGGGTGATCAATGCAGCGTGTGGTTCAATGCAGTAGTGAGAGGCGATGTTCATTATATCCGCATGGGCAACAAAGTGAACGTACAGGACGGCGCCGTTATTCATTGTACTTACCAAAAACATCCCACCAATATCGGTAATCATGTTTCGATTGGCCACAATGCCATTGTACATGGCTGCACCATTCATGACCATGTGTTGATTGGCATGGGCGCGATTGTGATGGACCGATGCGAAGTGCAAAGTAATTCTATCATTGCTGCAGGTGCAGTGGTATTGGAAGGCACCATTGTAGAAGCTGGAACCATTTACGCCGGTGTACCAGCAAAAAAAGTGAAGAATATTCCACCTGAACTCATCAGCGGAGAAATTGAACGCATTGCCAATAACTATACACATTATGCATCTTGGTTTGATGCACATAATGAAGCACCCAAATCCAACCCATGAGAAAACAACTCTTATTGCTTGTATTCGTTAGTTGCTTGCTGAGTTCATGCGGATTATACTACCGTGTATTCGGTTCACGCGAACCAAAGAAAGGCTGTCCAACCAATGGCAAAAACATTGGTGCAGAAAAACTCGCTGCCGGCGATCCTCAAGCCATGAAAGCAGCACGCAAGGCCAAGAAATTTAAAGTGTAATTAGTATTGTTTCCCTTTAATTGAATCGTACAGCGTCAGGTAACTGATGTACCTGTTCTCATGAATATATCCTTCTGCAACCGCATCTTTCACCGCGCAGCCTGGCTCGTTGATGTGTGAGCAATTATTGAACTGACATTCATTGATGTACTGCCGCATTTCCGGATAATAATGCGAAAGCTCCTGCTTGCTGATATCCACCAAACCCAACTCACGAATACCAGGCGTATCAATGATACTGCCGCCTCCGGGTATGTCAAACATTTCAGCAAAAGTGGTGGTGTGCATCCCCTTCCCACTCCAGCCACTCACCTCCTGTGTACGTAAACCCATTTCTGGAAATACCGCATTGATAAAGCTGGATTTACCAACGCCACTATGTCCGCTCAAGAGTGTCGTCTTATGTTGCAACAAACCACGCACATCATCCATACCCCTACCTTCCAATACACTCGTAAGTAAGACAGTGTAGCCAATAGTAGTGTACATCTCCTGCCATTCTTCAAACAAAGCCAATTCTTTCTTGCGATAGATATCTGCTTTATTGACGATGAGAATAGCAGGAATATGGTAGGCTTCGCAGGAGATCAGGAATCGATCGACAAAACCTTGAGAAGTTCGTGGCTCTTTCAAAGTAATAAAGAGCAGGCTCTGATCAAGGTTAGACGCAATAATGTGGTGCTGCCAGCGGGTATGTGGCGAAGAACGTATTACATAATTGCGTCGATCATGAATATCAGTGATGACTGCTGATTGTTCTGTTTCCAGCTCTTCTTCTATCTCTACATCATCCCCAACAGCAATAGGGTTAGTAGAAGAAATATCCTCCGTCTTAAAAACCCCTTTCAAACGGGCATTATAGCGTTTTCCGGCATCACTTTTTACCTGATACCAGCTACCTGTTGACTTATACACCCGTGCACGCATGCAACGAAGATAGGCGCAAAAGCGCGATTTGATGGTTTGCGCAGTTCCACAAAAAGACAGCAGGCAGGGAAAATCAATATCTTCGCACCATGGGTCAATTTGCACACGATGAAGTAGTTCCTTTTGGCGATAGCCAACTGGAAAAAAAGGCACAAGTAGCACAGATGTTCGATAAGATCGCTTTTCGTTACGATTTCCTGAATCGTTTCCTGAGTGGCGGCTCCGACATTGTTTGGCGCAAGAAAGCGATCAAAGAATTGGGCAAAACCAACCCCAAACTGATACTGGATGTAGCCACCGGAACCGGTGATGTGGCCATCATGACGTGGAAGCAATTGAGACCTGAAAAAATCATTGGTGTAGATATTTCTAAGGGCATGTTAGACTTGGGCAAAAAGAAAATCAAAGACCTTGGCCTTAGCCATGCCATTGAGCTGCAACAGGGCGATAGCGAGCACTTACAGTTTACGGATGGCCATTTTGATGCAATTTCTGTGGCTTTTGGGGTAAGAAACTTCGAAAACCTTGTTAAAGGACTCAAAGAAATGCACCGTGTATTGAAGCCGGGCGGTAATTTAGTAGTGTTGGAATTTTCTAAACCCAGACAAATTGGCTTCAAGGGTATCTACGATTTGTACATGACCCATATTGCCCCTGTATTGGTTCAGTTGTTTTCCAGCAATAAACAAGCTTATCAATACCTGAATAAAAGCGTTCAGGCCTTTCCCGAGGGACAGGATTTCTTAAACATTATGCATGAAGCAGGATTTACCCAAACGTATTTGAAAAAACTGAGCCTGGGCATATGCACCATCTACTGTGGTACAAAGTCTGCTTCCGCAAACCATTGATCCTGCTAACTGCAGGTATCTTGTTGTGTGCTTCCCTCAAAGCGCAACAAATTTATCGTGCTGATCATGATGACTGGACTTACTACTTTGGCCTAACACTTGGCTATAATAGCTCATACCTGCATCATACCAAATCAACACGCTTCATGCAGAATGATTCTGTGTTGACAGTAGAACCTGGTTCTAGTGGTGGTATTGTGATGGGTTTACTAGCTACAGCACGCATTAGCGATCGTTGGCAAATTCGCGCTAATCCGCAGCTAATCATCGGCGGAGCCAAATACTTTGATTACACATTGGGTAGTAGACAAGCTTTTGAACAACCCACTGTGAAACAAACACTTCCTGCTACTTTGGTGAGCTTTCCCGTACACATGAAATTGAATTCTGACCGTATTGGTAATTTCAGGATGTACTTGTTGGGTGGACTTCGCTACGACATGGATCTGAGCAGTAACTCTGCATCACGCAATGCAGAAGACTTGCTGAAGTTAAAGCGCAACGACTATTTGATAGAAACTGGCGTAGGCTTCAACTTCTATCTGCCATTCGTAACTATTTCGCCTGAGATCAAGTTCAGCAGAGGGTTCACCAATCTGCATCAGACAGATCCTGCATTGAAATATTCCAGTGTCATTGACAAAATACAATCGCGCATGATTGTATTTTCCCTGCATTTTGAAGATTAATTAGAAGTCGAAATCACGCCGGCCAATATTCCATCGCACGCCTGCTGAAAAAACGGTAGTATTGCTTGCACCTTTTAGTTGAGTCGAATAATTTCTTTGCAGATAATTGACATCAATGAAAAGGTTCTCGAATAACTCATAGGATGCCAATAGATTTACCATCAGCCCTTCTGCCTTATCGCCACTGCCCACATACCAAGCATATTCGCGTGGTCTGGATCTATTATTGATTAATGGATTAGACCCCATATTTACGCCTAAAGAATCCAAGCCTTGTGTAAACACAATGGCCTTCGCTTGAAGATATAAACGCTTTGTTGGTTGGGCTTTCAGCACGGCTATGTATTCCTGAAAATTGGCACCAAGCGGATGCGCAAAAGGCTGGTTATAGTGTGTCCAGTTGGCTGCGGTATCAAAATGCGAGTACATATAAGGACGCACACGATTCATTTCCAACTGCAGATCTACATTCTTCACACCTAGCACATCTACATACTTCATACCCAGTTGATAGCCATACTTATTGCCCCACCAGTCTTTCCGTGAAAACAATTGCTCTGTCCAGAATTCATCAAAGTTGATCTTACCATAGAGCTGAATTTTCTTCAGTAAGTTCAGCTTCATATCAATACCCACCATTGAATTATCTGCACTGCCAATTTGCTGTTGTTGCGGTAATACAAACATCACAGGAATCATGTACATGAAATCAAAATGATTCACACGGCCAAACATAGCTGCATCAAACAAGCCTACATTCAACCACTTGGTTACATTCATGCTTAGGTGGTTCATGCGGAAATACTTGCGCGGATAGTTTTGATTACCTGTATTGAATACCGCCTGTTGCGGAATCAATTCCATGAAAAGGTTTTCATAATTGAATTTCCAGATGCGGGTATTAATCTTGAAAAATAAATTGTTGTTACTGAAATCACTGATGTATAAACTACGCAAACCGTTACCTATAAAATTTTTATCATAGCCAAATTGCATTTCAACCGCTTTCGCAACCTGCCAACTAATGGATCCACGCACATCAAAATAATCATAACCTTCGGGTACTGATAATGCTTTATAAAAACCTGCACCCGGTACGCCCCTGCCACCACGCACCCATTGTTGTACATAACGCGGTGTTCGCTCCTGATTCTCGGTGAAATACAGATGAAAACCCACTTTCTTACCAATCAAACCACGCGCTGCAACACCACGGGTGTTTTGGAAAATGGGCTTATCGTATCCTGTTTCCTGACCTTGATGGTAACTGATGATGGGATTAACAGCCAGAAAGAAATCCTTCTCCTGTACTTCCAGCAGATTACCCTTGGTGGTGTAAAATGTTTTCAAAATTGGCTTCTGAGAAAAATAGCTTGCACGTGGTGCAGACCACTCACTGTTATTCATCAGAAAACGCTGCATATTATATTGATCGATCTTAGATAAGCGATCAGCTTGATAATCCTTTATCTGTGCCAAGCTATCAATCGCCTCCACTTCTTTAGTCACCCACTTTCTATTATAGGGTTTGATGATAGAGAAATTGAGTCCGGGCCGCTGCATTTTAATCTCCAACCTATCGAGCATTTGCTGGTCTTTCATGCCCATCTGGAGATAGGTAGATTGGCCCGACAACAAAAAAGGTAGGAAAAGGGATAGACACCCGATGTATTTGATAAATTGCGTGCGATACCTATTCAATTCAAACTGATTCATCATGTCAAAATACGTCATTAAAGATACATGCATTGTTAACGAGGGGCAAAGAATTTACGGTGATCTGCTGATGGCAGATGGCCGTATTGAAAAAATTGGTGGCATCATCAGTGATTCCAATGCCAAAGAGATACCTGCCACTGGCAAGATGTTGCTTCCCGGCGTGATTGATGATCAGGTACATTTCAGAGAGCCCGGACTTACCCATAAAGCCACCATTGGTACAGAAGCCAAAGCAGCAGTGGCTGGGGGCGTTACCAGCTTTATGGAAATGCCCAATACCATGCCACCAGCTTTTACGCTGGATTTACTGGAGAACAAATACCAGATTGCGGCTCAATCCTCACTCGCCAATTACTCATTCTTCATGGGCACTTCCAATAACAATTTGGAAGAAGTGGTGAAAGTAAATAAGCGTAAAAATGATATCTGCGGCGTAAAAATTTTCATGGGTGCATCCACCGGAAATTTGTTGGTAGATGATCCTTTACAATTAAATGGCTTATTTGAGCGCGTGGAAGTATTGATTGCCACACATTGCGAAGATGAAGCGATGATTCGCCATAACCTAGAGCAAGCCAAAGCATCCGGCAGAACCTTGACAGCAAAAGACCATCCCATCATTCGCGATGTGGATGCCTGCTTTGAATGTTCGCTGCGTGCAGTACAGTTGGCAAAGAAACATGGTACTCGTTTGCATATTCTACATATCACTACAGAAAAAGAATTGCAGCTCTTCAGCAATATGCTGCCATTAGAAGAGAAGCGCATTACCAGTGAGGTTTGTGTGCATCATTTACATTTCACGGATCAGGATTATGCGCGATTGGGCAATCAGATCAAATGCAATCCGGCTATCAAAGCGCCGCACAATAGAGAAGCTTTATGGAAAGCACTGAATGATGATGTAATTGATGTAATTGCTACCGACCACGCCCCACATACTTGGGCAGAGAAGGATGAAGATTATTTGCATGCCCACGCAGGACTACCACTGGTGCAGCATCCTTTACTGATGATGTTGCATTATGTGCAGGAAGGGCGCATCACATTGGAAAAAGTAGTTGAGAAGATGAGCCATGCAGTGGCCAGATGTTTTCAGATCAAAGACAGAGGTTTTATTCGTGAAGGATATTTTGCAGATCTAGTACTCGTAGACATGCAGCAACCTTATACCGTTACCAAGGAGAATATTCTGTACAAATGTGGTTGGAGTCCGCTGGAAGGTTTCCAGTTTCCGGCAACTGTTACCCATACATTCGTAAACGGACATATGGTTTATGGAAATAGCGCATGGGATGCATCTCAGTATGGCATGCGTTTACAGTTTAACCGCGATTAATAAGGGTTCAACTGTTTTTGCTATTTTACTGTTCAAACCAAAACCATCATGCAGGCAGATAAGACCACTTTGGCCGATCTTTCGATATTTAGTTCAGAAGAAGACCACTCTGTCTTTCATGCCTTGAATTTCACAGAAACCAATGGTGGCAGGGATTATTTGCGACAGCTATTGGCACGTCCATTAAGCTCCACGAAAGAAATCAGGGATACCCAAATAACCATCCAGCATCTCTTAGCTGTATTACCCAAATGGAAGAGCCGTATTTCCAACGGTACCATTATGGTAGCGGAAAAGTTTTTTGAAACACAACTCACCAGCATTCCCAAGGGCGCCAATATTTACTCCGCCTATATCTATAAATGGCTGAATGCTTCTGACTTTGCTATTTGTCGCTATTCTGTAGAACATTTTGTGCATCTGGTACAAGGCATGCAGGAAATACATGACCTGCTATATGGTTCAGATAGCAGTATTCAAATCAGCTTGTGGTTACAACGTATCAGCATGCTACTGAATAAACCAGGCGTGCATGATATCCTGCGTATAGACAATCCTAAAAAGATCAGCATCATCCAGATATTGGATATCGCATCCTTCATGCATGGGCATTACAAACAAGCCGCTTTTGAACTGATTGATATCTTCAGCAAGATTGATGCTTATCTCAGCTTAGCCAAAGCTTGCCAGCATTTCCAGCTTTGTTTTCCTGAAGTAACAGATACTGAAGAGCCTTCCATTATTGCTGAACAACTCTATCACTTGTTGTTACCAACACCGGTGTCGTATGATGTTCAATTGAACAGAGCCAGCAACTTCCTGTTTCTTACTGGCGCCAATATGGCGGGTAAGAGCACTTTTATCAAAGCTGTGGGTGTAGGTGTGTATCTGGCACAATTGGGTATGGGTGTGCCCGCTAAAAGCATGCGCATTAGTTTCTTTGATGGACTGCTCAGCAATATCCATGTGATGGATAATATTGTTAAGGGAGAGAGTTATTTCTTCAATGAAGTGCAACGCATTCGCAAGACCATTGAAAAAATCAGTGATGGCAAAAAATGGCTGATCCTGATTGATGAATTGTTCAAAGGAACCAATGTGCAAGATGCCATGAAGTGCAGCACAACCGTGATTGAAGGCTTGCGCAGGATGCAAAATGCCGTATTCATTCTTTCGACACACTTATACGAAATAGGCGAACCACTGCAACAATACCCCAATATCCAATTCCGCTATTTTGAAACCCATGTACAGGATGATCAACTGGCCTTTAGCTATCAATTAAAAGAAGGCATCAGCAATGATCGATTAGGTTATCTCATCTTAAAAAGAGAAGGTGTGGTAGAACTGCTGAACAAACTCTAGGGCAGCATTTTATTTTCTCCCTATCTTTATAGCATCCTCAATGAAACCCGGCACTCGCCGGTGTGATTACATCAATTTTAAATGAATTTGTATGCTGGTGAAAACCTTTGGCAGCGCCGTGTATGGCGTAGAAGCCATCACCATTACCATTGAGGTGAGCGTATCTAACGGACAGAATTATTTCATTGTTGGCTTGCCGGATAGTGCCGTAAAAGAAAGTATTCAACGTATAGAAAGTGCCATCAAGAGCAATGACTTTCACATGCCGCGCACCAAGATTATTGTGAATCTCGCACCGGCTGATATTCGCAAATCAGGATCAGCGTTTGATTTACCCATAGCTGTTGCGGTGTTGGGTGCCAGTGAGCAAATTGAAGAACCCGAAAGACTGAAAGACTATGTGATTATGGGTGAACTGAGTCTGGATGGCACTGTACAACCCATTAAAGGTGCACTACCCATTGCCATACAAGCCAGAAAAGAAGGCTATAAGGGATTGATTGTGCCCAAAGAAAATGTGCGCGAAGCAGGCATGGTGAATCAATTAGATGTCTACGGCGTATCGCATCTGAAAGAAGTCATTGATTTCTTTCGCGATGAACAAAGTTTGCAACCAGAGATTGTGCATACACGGGATGAATTCTTTGCATCACAATATGATTTTGATACCGACTTTACCGATGTAAAAGGACAAGAACATATCAAACGCGCATTAGAGATCGCCGCAGCAGGCGGACACAATGCCATCTTAATCGGCCCACCCGGCGCAGGTAAAACCATGCTAGCGAAAAGACTGCCGACCATTCTACCACCACTCAGTTTACAAGAAGCACTTGAAACTACCAAGATTCATAGTGTGGCAGGTAAACTACAAGGAGGTACGGCGCTCATCAGCAAAAGACCATTTCGTTCGCCACATCACACCATTTCAGATGTGGCACTGGTAGGTGGTGGTGGTATTCCCCAGCCGGGTGAAATTTCACTCGCACACAATGGCGTCTTATTCTTAGATGAGCTACCTGAATTCAAGAGAACGGTTTTAGAAGTAATGCGCCAACCCATGGAAGAAAGAAGGGTGACGATTTCACGAGCGAAAGTGGCCTTGAATTTTCCTGCCAATTTCATGCTCATCGCTTCTATGAACCCCTGCCCTTGCGGCTTTTACAATCATCCCGAGAAAGAATGCACTTGCGCGCCCGGTGTGGTACAGAAATACCTCAATAAAGTATCGGGCCCCTTGCTCGACAGAATAGACTTGCATGTAGAAGTAACACCTGTTCCTTTCAGTGAACTCAGCAATCAACAAAACGGCGAATCATCGGCACATATCCGCGAACGCGTGATACAAGCCAGGGAGATACAAGCAGAACGATACCAAGCATACCCGGGCATTTATGCCAATGCACAAATGAGCAGCAAACAGCTCCGTGAGATTTGTGTGATTGATGGCGTGGGCGAAGCCTTGCTGAAAAAAGCCATGGAAAGATTGAACCTGAGTGCGCGTGCATATGACAGAATTCTGAAAGTGAGTAGAACCATTGCAGACCTTGCAAACAGCGCTCAAATCAGACCCGAACACCTGGCAGAAGCCATTCAATACCGTAGCCTGGACAGAGAGGGTTGGGCAGGGTAATGCTGCGCTGAAAATTCATTTTAACAAAAGATTGCGCGGGCTTGGCGCAGTTTTGGTATTCATTTAACTTTATTTGACTCAACAAACGCCACAACATGGAAGACAAAAAGAAATACCGCATTCTTCTTTGCGAAGACGACCAGAATCTGGGCATGGTATTGAAGAACTATTTAGAGCTGAACGATTACGACGTAACACTGGAAAGAGACGGTCGTTTGGGCTTGGCTGCTTTTCAGCGCGAGAAGCCGGATATCTGTTTGTTAGATGTGATGATGCCTAATATGGATGGCTTTACATTGGCTGAAGAAATTCGTGATGTAGATCCAGATATTCCTTTGTTTTTCCTCAGTGCTAAGACCATGAAGGATGATATCATTCAAGGTTATAAACTTGGTGCCGATGATTATATCACCAAGCCTTTTGACAGCGAAGTATTGCTGCTAAAGATCAAAGCCATTCTGAAGCGTAATGAAGAGCAGAATGTGGTGAATGAAAATATTGAGTTTGATCTTGGCGGTTACCATTTCAACCCCAAACTGCGCGAACTGAGCTTTGCTGGTAAGATGCAAACCTTATCGCCCAAAGAAAATGAACTGCTGAAAATGCTGGCAGAACATAAAAATGATTTGCTGCCACGTGAACGTGCACTGAAAAAGATTTGGGGTAGCGATACCTATTTCAACGGCCGCAGCATGGATGTATATATTGCTAAGCTGCGTAAATACCTGAAGGAAGACAGCAATATCGAAATCGTGAATATTCACGGTAACGGTTTCCGTCTGGTAGCACCATAATAGATTTGATTGAGATGACGATAAACCCTCGCAGTTCCAAGCATTCGGGATGCGGGGGTTTTGTTTTAGAATAAACCAGGCTGTAATCCGCCCCTGTTGGGCTGTTTGCCCAAATGCTCATAAGCTTTTGCAGTTACTTCTCGTCCCCTTGGTGTGCGCTGAATAAATCCTTCTTGAATTAAGAAAGGTTCATACACTTCTTCCAAAGTGCCCGGCTCTTCTCCTACTGCTGTAGCAATCGTTGTAATACCTACCGGACCACCTTTGAATTTTTCGATTATGGTGGCGAGTATCCGGTTATCCATTTCATCCAATCCATGCTCATCCACATTCAATGCTTTGAGTGCATGTTTGGTGATACCGATATCAATCTGTCCATCATTCAAGACCTGCGCAAAATCGCGCACGCGCCGCAATAAACCATTTGCAATACGCGGCGTACCTCTGCTGCGCCCTGCAATTTCTGCTGCAGCATCAATGGTAATCGGCGTTGTGAGAATACCTGCACTTCTTTCAATAATACGTTGCAAAGTGCCGGCATTGTAATATTCCAATCTTGACTTGATACCAAAACGTGACAACAAAGGTGCCGTAAGCAAACCACTACGGGTGGTGGCACCAATCAAAGTGAAAGGGTTCAAGTTAATCTGAATGCTTCGCGCACTAGGGCCGCTATCGATCATGATATCAATGCGGAAATCTTCCATCGCTGCATAGAGATATTCTTCTACGACGGTACTGAGGCGATGGATCTCATCAATAAACAACACATCATTGGGCTCCAGATTGGTGAGCAAGCCAGCAAGATCTCCCGGCTTTTCAATCACAGGGCCGGAGGTTTCTTTAATATTCACGCCTAACTCATTCGCAACAATTCTGGAAAGTGTGGTTTTACCCAATCCCGGAGGGCCATGAAACAAAATATGGTCCAGTGCATCGCCACGCATTTTGGCTGCACGGATAAATATGGTGAGGTTCTCGATGATCTGTGCTTGTCCCGAAAACTCATCCATCCCTTTCGGGCGAATACTGTTCTCGAATTCTTTGTCACCGCTGTTCAGCAATTCCTTATCACTGTTCAGATTGGGGTTGGCCATGGCGTAAATTTAGTTCACCCAATGCAGGCAGTTGAAAATATTTTTAAGCGCCTACATCCTGTAAACAAAATCCCCCCACAAAAATGTGAGGGGAAAATGTATTAATGTTTTGCATCGTGCCCGCCGCCAGCTTCATGCTGCTCAGTAGTGGCATGTGCTTCTCCACCGGGATGGAAAGGACCATGACAGGTAGACATCAGAAACAGCAATGAACCAACTAAAACGAAAGCCAGTAAAGCTGTACCAGTATAATTTTTGGTGACACCGTTTTCGTGCGAATGATCGTGTGACATGGGTTTGGTTTTTGTGCCGCTAAAGTAAGTAATCAGCTACGAATTGCCAATGGCATCCAATGAAAGAACAAATCCGGATCAGGGCAATTCTGTAAGTATTTTTCTCGCTCTGAAAATTTACAAACACCGGGATAATCGCCTTTCTTGCCCTCCATGTCTAAGATCAACTGAAAATGCAGGTGTGGCGGCCAGTGCCCATTTTCATGCGGCTCACCAAAGTGAGCCAATAATTGACCAGCAGCAATTGGTGCACCCTCTTGCAAGAAGGCGATATCTTTCAAAGCAAGGTGTCCGTACAAACTATAAAATGTACCGCTATCTATTTGATGTGCTAGAATGATGGTGGCACCATAATCACCAAACGCATCATTGAAAGCGAAACTGTGCACCACTCCACCCAAGGGTGCATAAACAGGTGTATCCGCCGAACCCCAGATATCCAGTCCTAAATGCAATCTTCTGGGCTCTTCACCATCAAACAAATCACTACGCCCATACATAGTCCGTAATTCATTATATCCACCGATACCATAATGTGCTCCATTTCTTGCTAGAAAATGCTGCATATAGTCTGAAAAAGCAGCTGTATCTGCCATCAGGGGTTCAGACAAATCTGTGTTGGAAACCGTAAGGTTTACCGCAGCAAAAACGGTACTCGTTGGATCGAAAGGCACTACGGCCTGGAAATTGCTTGCCCCTGATTGTATCCACTCTTCAAATTCTGCTGCTTGCATGCGCATACATGATTAACTTTAAAGACACTGTTTAAACCGCAACTTATGAAGAAAATTGGCTTAAGCCTGCTGGGCAGTCTGATTGCACTGATCAGCATAGCACAATCCGAAGCGCTATGGATGCGCTATCCCGCCATCTCTCCAGATGGAAAAGAAATTGTTTTCAGTTATAAGGGTGATCTGTATAAAGTAAGCAGTAATGGCGGACAAGCAACGCCATTAACCATGCATGAAGCACATGACTATATGCCGGTATGGAGCCATGATGGCAAACAAATTGCTTTTGCAAGTGACCGCTTTGGCAATTTCGATGTGTTTGTGATGGATGCCAATGGTGGTGAACCCCAAAGACTCACTTATCATTCCGCACCGGATTATCCTTTTGATTTTACCAAAGACAACCAACAAGTATTATTCGGCTCTGCCCGACATACAGTTAACACAAATGTGCGCTTCCCAAGAGGCGGCTTGTTTCTGCAAGCCTATTTAGTACCAGCAAAAGGTGGACGAAGTGTACTCATCTCTGCAACCGGCATGGAACACGCTCAATACAATAGTAAGGGCGATGTTTTGGTCTATCAGGATAGAAAAGGAACAGAAGATGCCTGGCGTAAACACCATACATCTTCACTCACCAGAGATATCTGGTTGTATGATACCAAGTCTGGCAGCTATACCAAGATCAGCGATTATGAAGGAGAAGATCGTGAGCCTGTTTTCAGTGCAGATGATCAATCAGTTTATTACCTGAGTGAAAAACCAGGTGCGCAAAATTTATTCAAGCGCGAGATCAATAGTCAGAAAGAAACACAACTCACAAAATTCAAAGACCATCCTGTAAGGCATCTTACACGCGCTGCAGATAACACACTTTGTTTCAGCTGGAATGGAGAAATTTATTTGGTGAAGAATGATGGCAATCCCAGAAAAATTGCTGTTACCGTAACAACTGATATGAAAGCCAATAATGAAAGAGTTGTTCCGGTAAGTGGTGGAAATGGCAATGATGTAGCAATTTCGCCTAACGGAAAAGAACTGGCTTTCATCTTCAGAGGAGAAGTATTCGTGACCTCTGTAGAAGGCGGTATTACCAAGCGCATTACCAATACGCCTGAGCAAGAAAGAGACCTGAGCTTTAGCAAGGATGGCAGAACCTTGTTCTATTCTACTGAAAGAAATGATAGCTGGGATATTTATCAAACCAGTATCAGCAGAAAAGAAGAACCTTATTTCTATGCTGCCACTATTCTAAAAGAAGAAGCCGTTATTGCTACACCCAAAGAAGAATTTCAACCTGCAGTTTCGCCGGATGGCAAATCCATTGCCTATCTGGAAGAGCGCAATAGTTTACGTGTGTTCAATTTAGAGAAGAAAACGAGCACCACCATAATTCCATTAGGCATTAACTTTTCTTATCGAGATGGTGATCAGGAATATGATTGGAGTCCCGACAGCAAATGGCTGGCAGTAAGAAGCAACCAAGGCCGCTACGGTTCCAGTGATGTGGTCTTACACAAAGCAGATGGTACTACACCAAAGGGTTATGATATCACCCAGAGTGGTTTTCAGGATGGCGGCATTGAATGGGCATTTGAGGGTAAAGCCGTGCTTTGGGTAACAGATAAACTGGGTAGAAAATCTTTGGCTTTACAGGGCTCAAGAGAGACCGATGTATTCATTGCTTTCTTTGATCAGGAAGCCTATGATAAATTCAGACTGAGTAAAGAAGATTATGCCTTGCTCAAAGAGAGAGAAGATAAAATCAAAAAAGACAGTGCCTGGAAGAAAAAAGACTCACTGGCTAAACTCAACTGGGTACCAGATCTAAACAGAACAGATCAGCGGAAAATCAGGCTAACACCAGCTTCCATGACGCTCGGTAGTTATGTACTGGCACCTGCTGGAGATAAACTTTGGTACACTGCTTTTAATGAACGAACAACAGAACTCTGGCAACTGGATTTACGCACCAGAGAAACAAAAGTGATCACCAAACTGAGCGGCAGCGATATCCGCCTCTCACCAGATGGCAAATGGCTGTTGCTGCAAGCAGGTGGTGGCTTTGCCAAATTAGAACCGGAAAGTGGCAAAATAACACCTATTGGTGTGCGTAGTGAAATGACACTGAATCCTTCGGGTGAACGCAATTATATCTTCCATCATGCATGGCGTCAAGTGAAGAAGAAATTCTATGACCCCAAACTGCATGGTGTGAATTGGGAATTGTATAAAACAGCTTATGCGAAGTTCTTACCGCATATCAACAACAATTATGATTTTCAGGAATTGCTGAGTGAGATGTTGGGCGAACTCAATGCCTCACATACTGGTGGTCGTTACTCGCCGCAAAATCCCAATGGTGACCAGACTGCATCACTTGGCTTATTCTATGATGAATTTAGCGGTGGTAATGGATTAGTCATCACAGAAGTAATTGAAGGCGGACCCGTTGACATTGCGGTCAGCAGAATCAGGGCCGGACATATTATTGAACAGATTGATGGCACTGCCATTACCGCTGATGCAGATTGGGCAAAACTGCTGAACAGAAAAGCAGGCAATAATGTATTGCTTACTGTTTTTGATCCGGTGAATAAAGAGCGCTATGAGGAAAGCATCAAACCAATTGCGAACGAACAAGGACTGCTATATGATCGATGGGTAAACACCATGCGCAAAATGGTAGAGAAACTCAGTAACGGAAAAGTGGGCTATGTGCATGTTCAGGGGATGAATGATGGTAGCTATAGAACAGTGTATGAAGAAGTGCTGGGACGCAATGCAGGTAAACAAGCTTTGATTGTAGATACCCGTTTTAATGGTGGTGGATGGCTGCATGAGGATTTGTCTAATTTCCTCGCAGGCAAAAACTATATCACGTTCAAACCCTATGGCTTTAATGCAGAAGGCGGAGAACCACAGGGCAAATGGTATAAACCCAGCTGTGTACTTATGAGTGAAGCCAATTACAGCGATGCACATACATTCCCTTATGCTTATCGTGCAAAAGGCATTGGTAAACTAATTGGCATGCCTGTTCCAGGCACTAGCACTTCTGTGTGGTGGGAAACACAAATTGATCCAACAATGGTATTTGGTATTCCCATGATTGGTAATTATGGCGTAAAAGAGCAAAGACTACTCGAGAATTTCCAGCTTGAACCAGATATTCGTGTAACACTACCGTATGATGCTTTCATTAAAGGCAAGGACACACAAATAGAAGCCGCAGTAGCAGAAATGTTGAAGAGTATTAAACAATAGAAAAAGCTCTTGATTCTCAGCTAATAAAGCCCGTCAGCATATTGACGGGCTTTATCATGCCCACATATTAGTAAAAGCAGCTATTTTAGCAGTATCTAAAACTAACTGCATGAAAAAAATGCTCATCCTGATGAGTGCTACGCTTATTGGCTTTGGCGCTCAGGCACAAAAGAAAAAAGGTGAAATCGGTCTGCTTGCCGGGCTTGTAACCAATAATGTAAACACATCTGGTACGCTGGCACCCAATTTTGATAAAAGCAATGCTATAGGTGGTGCTTTTTATTTCAACTCTCGCCTGATAGGAAATTTCATCTCCTTAAGAACAGAGTTAGGTTATTATCCCAAGGGTGGTACACGCTATAATTCAATGAACCAGCCTGTTGAACAGGATCTGCAATACATCGCTGCACCAGCATTGATGTTGCAGGTTAAACTGGCTATGCTGAAAGCGTATGCTGGTCCTCAGCTAAGCTGGATGATTTCTGCAAAAGAAAAAACAGGCAATACTGTTACAGATGTTCAAAACTCATTTAAGAAATCTGAGTGGAGTGGTGTAATGGGCGCTGAACTGAATTTACCACTACGCTTGTTAGCAGGTATTCGTTACAGCTTTGGTATTACAGATATCAGAGATGCGAATACTATTGCCAATAACTACGATGCCAAGAACGGCACTTTCATGTTATATGCAGGTATTCGTTTGAGAAAATAATAAACTCAATGCATCATAAAAAACCCCGCATGATGCGGGGTTTTTCTTTTTTATCGCAGAATGCCTTGTGGCACTGGCTTGGTCAATAAGTGTTTATAGATAAACTTGGTCTTCAGGTTATTGAAGTGAACACCTTTTGCTCCACCCCATCCGTGACGACCATTGGGATATAGCATAAATTCAAAGTCTTTGCCTTTGTCCTGCAAAGCACTGATCAACTGAATACTGTTCTGCATATGTACGTTGTCATCCATTGTACCATGCACAATCTGTAACATGCCCTTGTACTTATCAACGTAATTCAGCACATTCCCTTGCTTATAGCCTTCGGGATTCTCCTGCGGTGTATCCATGAATTTCTCTGTGTAATGGCTATCGTACAATTCCCATCTGATGACAGAACCACCAGCCATGCCGTGTGTGAATACATCTGCACCCATGGTTAACGCAAGACTGCTCATATAACCACCATAGCTGAAGCCGGTAATACAAATCTTAGATGCATCGGCATAGCCCTTCTCAATAAACCACTTGGCCATGGTCATGTAGTCTTTCATCTCCCACTTGCCCAAGTTGCGGTGCATATAAGCTACACCTTGCTTACCGAATTGTCCGCTCGCGCGGTGATCGAATGCCACCTGAATCAATCCTTCCTTTGCATACCACTGACGGTTCATATTCCAGTTCCAACGATCCCATACCGTACCTGCATTGGGACCACCATAAATGCTGATCAACATTGGATATTTTTTGTTGGGATCCATATTCATTGGCCAGGTAACTACTGCAGGCAGTTCAAACAAACCATCTTCACTCTTGATGCGAATCACTTCTGTTTTCGCCATATTGTAGCTATCCATATCTGCACCTTTAGCACTACCCAACTGACGAATCTGCTTGCCCTTATTGTCTAACAGACTCATGGCTGCAGGTGTAGCTACATTGCTGTAAGTAGTGATAAAATATTTCGCGGTTGGAGATACGTTCACGTTATGATCGAATTCACCAAAACTTAAACGCTTGATCTCAGTTCCATTCAACTTGGCACTGTAATAATCAATACGCGCAGAGTTCTCTTTACAACGTGCAGTGAAATACACTTGTCCACTCTTCTCATCGATATATTTTACATCCAACACAGTGAAAGCACCATTGGTGATGGCGTTCTTCAAACTACCATCTGCATTATGCAGATAGAGATGATTCCAACCTGTTTTATCACTGCTCAGGATAAAATCTTTTCCATTTGATAAGAAAGTAATTCTTCCACCGGCACCATCTTCCAGATCAACCCAGCTGTTCTGCTTTTCTTCATACATCAATTTTTTGCTACCACTTGCAGGTGCTACATCAAATATCTTCAGGTGATCTTGTCCGCGGTTAATCCACTGCACCAACAAAGTACTGCCATCAGGACGCCAGATAGGCCAACCGAAATACTGATCTTCTTTATCGTTGAAATCTGCCCAAACAGTTGCACCGCCATCCGGCTGTACAAAGCCCAGCTTCACTTCCGGATTCTTATCACCTGCTTTTGGGTAACGGGTTTCTTCAATAAAGCCATGTTGTCCTTCACTGCTATAGATCGGGAACATGGGTACCATGCTTTCATCAAAACGCATGTAAGCAATCTGCTTACTATCAGGACTCCACCAGAATGCACGAAAACGTGTTGGTCTGCCAAATATCTCTTCCCAATACACCCAGCTGGCATAACCATTCAGGATTACATTGCTGCCATCCTTGGTTAACTGCACTTCTTTACCTGCAGCGATATTGTAGCAATACAAATTATTGTCCTTGGTATAGGCGATATAATTACTATCCGGAGAGAACATGGGGTTCTTCTCTTCTGCCTTATCATTCGTGATGCGCTTTTCTTCACTGCCATTCTTGTAATACAAATCGCCATTGCGCAGGGCTACTTGTTTGGTAGGCGGTGTAGTGCCTTTCAGCATACCTGCAGTAGGCTCACTCATTTTACCACTCTTTACATCCATCAACCAATTCTTAGCAGCTGAATCCGGATGCGCTTTGGTAAACAGAATCACCCGCTCATCATCTACCCATTTTACCACATTAGGTAGTTGATTGTAGAAGTTCTTAGGGGCACGACCCGCCATTAGGTCTTTGTCGTCAAAATCCTTTTTCTGGGCAATGACAGCCGTGCTATATAAACAGGCAACAGCAATCAGCACACGGTATTGTTTCATGGTCAGTTTTTTACTGACGGAAAGATACAGGCTGACAAACATTTTTCCCGATTTTTTACAGGAACAGCGGCTTTACTTGCTCTTGATCCTGCTCAGTTCATCTTCGGCACCTGTTTCGCGACTTCTGGCAGCACGAATCTTATTATTACCAAAACGATAGCTGAAACTCAGTGTGAGATTGCGACTCTCCCATTTGCGATAGGTGCGCATTTGCAGATAATCAGTTTCCACACGCTGCAACCAGCGTTGCGTATTGAACACATCATTGACTACCAACTTCACACTAGCTTGCTTTTTCATGAAACTCTTCTGTACACCAATATTCATACTACCCAGTGGCTGAGAACGATAAATGGTTGTCGCATTCTGGTAATTGAACCAGGCACTGATTTCTGCACGCCAGTTATTTTTCAAAGTAAACCAGTTACCCAAATACCCATTAAAACCCCAGCTCTGTTGTTTGGTTTGACCGCTAAAGCCGAATCCATTCAGCGTAGTTGCATACTGCTGCCAAAATGGTTCTGCATAAAAATATCCTTCCCACCATTTATTGAATGGTAGCGGACTGCTGATATTGATATTAACCGTTTTTCGCGTACCTGCATTCTGTGGTATCAGGATGGTGTTGTTGCCAGACTGATACGTCAATTGTTCAATGTAGTTGCTGGTAAACGCGTAACGAAGTTTGATAGACGCTGCTTCTTTGTATACATAGCCCAGTTCAGCACCATTACTCATTTGCGGAAAGAGATAAGGATTACCTACTTCACTATTGAATGCATCCAACACATAAATAAACGGATTCTGGTCCTGATAACCGGGGCGATCGATGCGTCTGCCGTAATTGAATGTAATAGCATGATCTTTTGCCAATTGATATTTGACAAACACCGTAGGAAACAGATTGAGATAAGCCGTATCCGGCTTGCGTTGCTGCAGCCCTTTCAAATCTGTAGAAACGCCATACACACTTGTGTGCTCTGCACGCAGTCCCAATTGCCAGCTCCACTTTTTGTGCTGCATGGCATAGCTGGCATAGGCAGCAGTGATCTGTTCATCAAATACAAAGCGGTTGGTCTTGCCCGTATCTGCCACCCAAGCGGTTGTTCCATTGTACACCGATAATTGATTATTGGTAGCTGTTTGCACCCATTTTGCACCTGCTTCTAATTTGCCACCACCCAGTTTCAAACTATAATCAGCACGAACACTGGTAATCCGAATAGCCACTTCTGTATTGTTGCGAATACCCTGTGCAACTGCATTGCCTGGTAGCTGTGGAAATTTGTTCTCTACTACATTATCAACGCCTGCATTGAACCAACTTTGATCAAGATCAATATTCAGGGTTTGTTGATCGCTGTTATAAGCATAGTTCAGATTCAGTTGATTGCGCTTTGTGGTAAAAGGAGAAACACTTCTTGTATCAATCAGTGTATCTGTTAAACCCTTTCCAGAAACCAATGTAAAGCCGCGATTGTCCATACCTGTATACCTACTGCTAGGCATCCAGAGCATACCGATTGTTTTTTGCTTGCTGAGTTGATAATCAATTCCCGTTCTGATATTGTAACTATGAAATGCATCGCCTTCCAGCATGCGCTGTGTAAATTGTTTGGCACCTGCAGTTCTATCATTATCCGCAATCGTTACCTGATACCCATTGTTACCACCCGCATTTAAAAACCAATTGAATTTTCTGTTGCGATAATTCAATGCAGCACTGGCATTCTGTCTTGCATGGATACTTTGCTGCCAGCTGGCAGATGCATTGCCATTCCAGCCGCGCACCATACTCTTTTTTAATTTGATATTGATGATGCCCGCATTACCTGCTGCATCGAAGCGGGAAGATGGATTGGTGATCAGCTCAATCTCTTTCACATTATCTGCTTCAATACTCTTCAGCAATTGCGCCAAATCACTTCCACCAACACCGGCTGGTCTGCCATCCAGTAATACCTGCACGCCATTCTTGCCGCCCATTTGAATATTCTCATTGGCATCCACCACTACACCAGGCGCTTGCTTCAGTGCTTCCAAAGCATTGTTACCCGCAACAGAAGGGCGGTTCTCCAGATTCATCACCACCTTATCAGCCAGGGTTTGAATGAAGGGTTTTTTACTGGTAACGGTAACACTATCTGTCTTTTTGGAATAGAGCGTATCTGTTTGTGCAAAGGCAAGACTGCATACACAAGTGAAGATGGCGAGAAGACTTTTGTACATGGCGATTGATTTTGTACCGGCAAATTGCTGCGGGTACAACGGCCTGCCGCCTCAAAGGATGTTTTGAAACCACTGGACCTGGTTTCAAATCTTGCAAGGGAGGTTGCAAATCATCTAAGCTGCTGATAATCAGCCTTACACATAATCGCTGGGATTCTTCCCTGTAAACTTTCTGAAAGCCCGGTTAAAGGTTGCTTTTGAGTTAAAGCCGGCATCATAAGCCATACTCATGATGGTAAATTGTGCTTGATCACCCTTCTCGAGACGGGCAACCACTTCTGCTACCCGCTGTTGGTTGATATAGTCATTGAAATTCATCCCAAAGCCCTGGTTAATGATGCGCGACAAAAAAGAGGGATTGGTGTTGAGTTCTCGCGCTAATTGAGACAGGCTCAATTCAGGATCCTGATAGAGGCATTGATCTGCCACAAGCGCGGCAACTTTAGAACGCCATTCCTCCAGTTCATCCGATGCTTTTATGGAAGTTGTGACTACTTCATGTGAAGCATCTTCAACTGCGGGCACTTGCGGGGGCATCAACTGCGGTTGAAAACGCAGAAAGTCCAATTCAAACACTTTTCTTGTTTCCAGAGAACTGCTATATGCATTAATAGCGATGTAGTAGAAAGTGAGTGCAAACAAGAGAAAATACCACCAGGTACCAGTATAATTTAGCCCGCCAAAAATGAGGCTAATACATTCCATGATGATGGTCATCAGAAAATACACAATACAGGCTAGTAGAAAATTTCTCACCCATTTAAAACTAATGGCATCAGCAAAAGACAATTCTTGGACGATGAATTGCCTGTATTGATTGTAAAAGCGAAGACTGATGAATAAATACATCATGAAACTGAGCAACCCTGCTGCCTGATACCAGGTTTGAAAGTCTGGATCATTCTGGCCATCCATGAGAAAATAGGTTTTCAGCACTACCCTGTCTGTTACTGCCACAATGATGCTCCACAACACATAGAGTATTCCAGGTAAAAGATGCAGGAATGATTTCCGCGTGAAGATGAATTTTGGCTCCAGCCTAGTACGTACATAGAAATACACCACAGGCCCCATCAACAAAGTATGCTGGGTAGGCATATAGAAGAGGAAGTTGCGACATTCCAAACAACTCAGCCCATCATACCAACCGGCAAAACCCAACATCCATGGACAGATGTACAATATGCACATGAGTAAGTAAAAACACATCCAGCCATCACTGGCAGATTGATTTTGCCATGCTTTTCTAAAGAATAAAAAAGCATATACAAAACCATGCACAAAAAAAATGAGCAGCAGCGAAGAATAGAAATTGAATTCAAAAGGCATGAACAGTAAAATACAAAAAAATCCTCCGTTCGCCGGAGGATTCTATGATTGATTTAGATAACTACGTTGATCATCTTACCTTTTACGTAAATGATTTTCTTCGGCGGCTTGCCCTCTAACCATTTCTGCACCACCTCATTGGCCAGCACACCTGCTTCAACAGTTGCCTGATCAGCATCTAAGGCAAATGACAAACTAGTTCTTACTTTACCATTGATACTTACCGGATACTCTTTGGAAGATTCCACCAAATACTTCGGCTCAAATACGGGGAATGCTGCATCTAACACTGAACCCGCATTACCCAGTGCATGCCAAAGCTCTTCTGCAATATGCGGTGCGTAAGGCGTCATCAAAATACACAATGGCTCTAGTATGGCGCGCTTGTTGCATTTTAAATCGCTCAGCTCATTCACGCAAATCATGAAAGCACTCACCGCTGTATTGAAACTAAAACGCTCAGTATCTTCTTCAATCTTCTTAATGGCTTTGTGTAGTGATTTATACTCTACATCGGTTGGCGCATCATTGTTCCATACTGAACCCTTCTGTTCATCAAAGAACAAACGCCAGAACTTTTTCAAGAAACGGTGTACACCTTCAATACCCTTGGTATCCCAAGGTTTGCTTTGTTCAATAGGGCCAAGGAACATTTCATACATACGGAAAGTATCGGCACCGTATTTGTCCACCAACATATCCGGATTCACCGTATTGAATTTGGACTTAGACATTTTCTCTACTTCTGCACCGCAGAGGTATTTACCGTCTTCCAAAATAAATTCTGCATTGGCATACTCACCATTGCGCCATTTTTTGAAAGCTTCAATGTCTAACTCATAGCCATCCACAAAATTCACATCGGCATGCAAAGCATCTGTTTCATATTGATCTTTCAAGCCAGCAGAAACAAACACATTGGTTCCACGCTTTCTATACACAAACCGACTACTACCTTGAATCATCCCCTGATTCACCAGCTTCTTGAAAGGTTCATCAAAACTCAGGTGACCTAAATCGTACAAGGCTTTGGTCCACATACGTGAGTAGAGCAAATGGCCCACCGCATGTTCGGTACCACCGATGTATACATCTACCTGATTCCAATAATCAGTTGCTTGTCGGCTTGCAAACGCAGCATCATTTCCCGGATCCATGTAACGCAGGAAATACCAGCTACTACCTGCATAACCGGGCATGGTATTGGTTTCTAATTGTCGGTCTGTCCACTCAGGAATATTCGCCAAAGGCCCCTGACCTTCCGGACCAGGAGAATAACTATCTACTTCAGGCAGTAACAAAGGCAGTTCAGACTCAGGTAAAGCATAAGCGGTATTGCCAACCCATACAATCGGGAAAGGCTCTCCCCAATAACGCTGTCTGCTGAAAGCAGCATCGCGCATTCTGTAATTGGTCTTGCGCGTACCAATACCCAGCGCTTCCAGTTTATCAATCACCACATCAATGGCTTTGCGCATTACCATGCCGTTCAGAAAATCACTGTTTTCCAAAACAGCATCCTTGGTTGGGTTGGCTTCTTGTCCATTGTAAGCATCACCAATGATATTGGTAATGGGAATATTGAAATGCTGTGCAAACTTGTGATCGCGCTCATCGCCGCAAGGCACAGCCATGATGGCACCGGTTCCATAACCAGCCAATACATACTCAGAAATCCAAATAGGAATGGCACGTCCGCTAAACGGATTAATAGCATAAGCTCCGGTAAAACAACCGGTGATTTTTTTCTCTGCCATACGCTCACGCTCGCTTCTGCTGTTCACATAATCGAGGTATTGTTCAACAGCAGTTTTTTGTTCAGCAGTTGTAATCTTCGCTACCACTTCATGCTCTGGTGCAACTACCATAAAGTCGACACCAAAAATGGTATCAGGGCGCGTGGTGTAGACACGGAGTACGACCTCACCCTCCTTCTCCCTCTCCAAAGGAGAGGGAGTGCCCAACACTTCCTCGATACGTGATTTAACAGTATCTATCTGCTCAAGCACTTCTTCATTGCTGAAGCGCAGCATAGTGTATCCATGTTCATTAAGCCACTCAGTTCTTAAAGCATCAAAGGATTGTTGCTCAGCTTCACTATGATACCCACCATCTACTTCAACAATCAACTTAGCATCTAAACAAACAAAATCAGATATATATCCAGCAACAGGGTGTTGCCTTCTGAACTTCCATCCATTTAGTTGACGATTACGCAACACTGCCCACAAAGCGGATTCTGCTGCTGTAGGATTTTTCCGATTGGCCTTTGCATAATCGATCAATGCCTTCCATTTATCCGGCGTACTGGTAAAATAGCCAGGCTCTTTTTGCCCCTCTCCTTTGGAGAGGGGTTGGGGTGAGGTCGACACCACAAAATCAATCTCCGCACCGGAACTCTTACCAATCCAGTTGGTTTGCATTTCCTTCATCGCATCACTCCACTCCAACTTCTGCAAATCATTCTGCAAACGATCTGCATATTCTGTAATACGCAAATACCACTGACGCAATTTCTTTTTCACCACAGGATGACCGCCACGCTCACTCACGCCGTTCACCACTTCATCGTTGGCCAACACGGTACCCAATGCTTCACACCAGTTCACTTCACCCTCACCACAATACGCCAAACGATATTCCATCAGAATAGCCTGCTTGGTAGTTTCATCAAAGCCAGCCCATTCTGCAGCACTGAATGATGCAGTATGAAAACTGCTGTCGGGCATCGGATATGCTGCATTACCCGCTGTTTCAAAAGCAGCAATCAACTCACTGATGGGTTGTGCTTTTTGCAGTGTTCTATTGTAAAAACTATTGAAGAGTTGCAGAAAAATCCACTGCGTCCATTTGTAATAATTGGGCTCGCAGGTACGCACTTCTCTTTCCCAATCGTAACAAAAACCAATATTGTCTAACTGCTTCCGGAAATTATCAATGTTCTGTTTGGTGGATACTGCAGGATGCACGCCATGCTCAATCGCATACTGCTCAGCCGGCAAACCAAATGCATCGTACCCCATGGGGTGCAATACATTAAATCCCTTCAACCTTTTAAAGCGACTATAAATATCACTAGCGATATACCCCAAAGGATGGCCTACATGCAAACCCGCACCACTTGGGTAAGGAAACATATCCAACACATAACACTTCGGTTTATCGCTAATATTCGATACACGATACGCATGGTTGTCCTGCCAATGCTTCTGCCATTTTTTTTCAATACTTCTGAACTGATATTCCATGTTCCCAATCTTTTTATTTGGATACCTGCTTTGTGCAAAGCCCGGCACCGGTTGTGTCACTCACTGCAGCGCCAATGCAAGGCTCTGCAGTGCATTATTTTTCAACTGGCTGATGCCCTTTCAAGACTAACAAATCTTTAACCCGATAAATTATCCGGCTGCTATACTTTCAGGGCAGGTTTCATCGTTAGAGTGGTTGCAAATGTACAGATTCAGGGCCTGAAAACCCTACATTTGCGGCCTTCAAGAACTGCAAAAAAGGATCCAATGGCAACAGTAGGAAAAGCATCCCTGAAACGTGGCAAACCCAATTATATCTACAGCATCGTAGGCGTGGCACTCGTGTTGCTGATCATGGGTATTATGGGATGGTTCTTCCTGAATATCCGTCAGGTGGGTAATGCATTCAAAGAAGATATCCGCATCAGCGCCTATCTGCGCACCATGAATAAGGATACCATCGGTCAAATCCAGCAATTCATTGCCACCCAGCCTTATGCCAAGAATGTGCAGTATATCGATAAGGAAACGGCCAAAGCCATCTGGAACAAAGAAAACAGCGAAGACTGGGCCAAGATCCTGAGCGTAAACCCACTGCCAGAGAGTATTGATTTTTATGCCAAGGCTGATTATGTAAATCCTGACAGCCTGAATAAGATATCCAGCACCATCATGGGTGCTTACGGCAACCAAATCACCGATGTACAATACCCCAAAATGCTGGTGAGTAGCCTGAATGAAAGAGCATCTAAAATTGGCTTGATCTTCTTGGTTGTGGCCATCATTCTTTGTTTATTGGTGATTGTGAGCATCGACAATACCATTCGCCTGGCGATGTATAGCAACCGCTTCCTCATCAAAACCATGCAGATGGTGGGCGCTACACGTTGGTTTATTGCCAAACCCATGGACTTAAAAGCCGTAATCAACGGCCTCGTTAGTGCGTTAATAGCTATTGCACTCTTGTTTACCATGATTCAATGGGCAGAAAGCCAGTTTCCGCAGCTCAAAGCCATTCGCGATACCTCACTTACCATCAGCCTCTTTGGCGGATTAATCCTGGTAGGCGTGGGCATTTCTCTCTTCAGTACCCACCGCAGCGTGATCAAGTACCTGAAGATGAAACTGGACGATCTGTATTAATTGAGTCCACACCAATTAACAAAAGGAATTCACCGAATCCCCTATATTGCAGGCGTTAAAACGCAGTTTATGAGCGAGAATAAGCAGACACTTTTTGGAAAAGAGAACTATACTTGGATGCTGATTGGTGCAGCTATTATTGCACTGGGTATGTTTCTGATGGCCGGTGGTAAAAGTGCTGATCCGAAAGTATTCGACTTCAAAGAAGTGTATAGCACTACTCGTGTGACCATTGCCCCTATTTTGATTGTTCTGGGACTGCTGGTGGAGATTTATGCCATCTTCAAGAAACCCAATGCAGCCTGATTAGATTAACTAAATGATAGCGGTGCTTGTTCACCGCTTTTTTATTGAAGCAAGTAACCATGACCATCACCGAAGCCATCATCATAGCTATTGTAGAAGGTATTACTGAGTTTCTGCCTATCTCCTCTACCGGCCATATGATTATTGCAGAAAGCCTGCTGAAAGTACCCAAGGACGATTTCACCAAACTCTTTACTGTAGCCATTCAGCTGGGTGCCATTATTTCTGTATTGGTATTGTACTGGAAAAGATTCTTCCCACTCAACAGATGGAATTTCTATTTCAAACTGCTCATCGCAGTAATACCCGCACTGGCATTGGGTGCATTGTTCTCTGATAAAATTGATGAACTGCTGGAAAGTCCGCTCACCGTTGCGATTACCATGTTAGCAGGTGGTTTTGTATTGCTATTTATCGATCAACTCTTTAAAACGCATAGCATTCAAGAGGAGAAAGAAATCAGCTTCAAGCGCGCATTCCTGATTGGTTGTTGGCAATGTGTGGCCATGATTCCCGGCGTTAGCAGAAGTGCTGCCAGCATTATTGGTGGTATGCAGCAAAAACTAACCAGAAACCTGGCTGCAGAATTTTCTTTTTTCCTTGCCATACCAACGATGGCTGCAGCTACAGGCTATAAACTACTGAAAGCTTTCAAAGAAACTCCGGCAGTATTACAGAGCAGTGATAATATCACCGCTTTAGTAGTAGGTAATATCGTCGCATTTATCGTTGCCATGCTGGCCATCAAATTCTTCATCGGTTATTTACAAAAACACGGATTCCGTTTGTTTGGCTGGTACCGCATCATTATGGGTATCATTTTGCTGATTTTGATACAGTTCGGCATACTGGCATAATGGGCAAATTGCCTATCTTACCACTACCGAAACCAAGCTTATGCAAACTGCCCCTAAGAAAGTCTTGCGCGGCTGGGCCATGTACGATTGGGCCAACAGCGTGTACAATCTGGTGATCACCACTACTTTTTTTCCAGTCTATTATGCTGGCGTAACCAAAGCTGCATATGGAGAAGACACCGTACCATTTATCGGCCGCATCTTCAAAAACTCAGCACTTTATAATTACACGGTAGCCGTAGCGTATTTGCTCATCGCTATCCTACTACCCATCTTATCTTCCATTGCCGATAGTAGAGGTAATAAGAAAAGATTCATGCAATTCTTCTGCTATTTGGGTGGATTGGGCTGCAGTGGATTATTCTTCTTTAAAGGCGATCAACCCAATATGTGGATTGGGCTGGGCTGCTTTATGCTAGCCGCGATTGGTTATATCGGCAGTTTGGTATTTTATAATTCTTACTTACCTGAAATTGCCGCACCTGAAGACCGCGACCGCATCAGTGCCCGTGGTTATGCCATGGGCTATATTGGTAGTGTGATTATGCAAATCGTAGGTTTTGCACTGGTGATGTATTTCTCGGGCAAAGGCGATAATACCAGCGGACCGCTCTACACATTTTTACTGGTGGGTTTGTGGTGGATTGGTTTTGCACAAATCACTTTCAGAACCTTACCACCTTCACAGCCAAGCGTAAGAGAGCAGCACAATATTTTCACAGATGGTTTTAAAGAACTGAACAAGGTTTGGAATCAGTTGAAACATATGCCGGTGATGCGTAGCTATCTGGGTAGTTTCTTTTTCTACAGCATGGGCGTACAAACCGTAATGCTGGCTGCCACTATTTTTGGTGATCGTGTACTCGGACTACCTGCTGATAAACTCATCATCACAGTTGTATTGATTCAATTAGTAGCTATTGCCGGCGCCTTCCTCATGTCTAAACTCTCTGAGAAGCTGGGTAATATCCAAGTACTATTGGGCGTGGTTATCTTTTGGATCTTCGTTTGTATGAGCGCTTGGTATGTAGCCGGTGTAAAAGAAGGTGGCGCCAATGTAGAATACCATTTTTACGGACTAGCCTGCGCAGTAGGTTTGGTGATGGGTGGTATTCAATCGCTCAGTAGAAGCACTTACAGCAAATTGATGCCAGAAACCAAAGACACTGCTTCATTCTTCAGCTTTTACGATGTAACAGAGAAGATTGCCATCGTAATTGGCATGTTCACTTTTGCTTACATAGATGAATTGCTCGACATGAAGCATTCTATCTTATCATTAATCGTTTTCTTTGCACTCGGCTTTGCTGGTCTGCTCGTAACACTTAACAGACAGCAAAAAGCCCGAATTGCTTAAACTGCTTGCAATGCAACTCTACTCAATCGATACTGGCTATTTTAAACTGGATGGTGGTGCTATGTTTGGTGTGGTACCCAAGACCATGTGGAATAAACTAGTGCCTTCAGACGAGAATAATCTCTGTACTTGGGCTATGCGCTGCCTATTGGTACAAGATGGCAACAGACTGGTATTAATCGACAACGGTATTGGCGATAAGCAAGATGCCAAATTCTTTGGCCATTATCATTTGCATGGTGATGCTACGCTAGAATCATCCTTAGCCAAACATGGCTTTCATAAAGATGATATTACGGATGTTTGGTTAACACACTTACATTTCGATCATTGCGGTGGTAGCATCAAACGTGAAGGCGATAAACTGGTACCTGCATTCAAAAATGCAAGATACTGGAGCAATGAACGCCATTGGCATTGGGCAACCAAACCCAACGACAGAGAGAAAGCATCTTTCTTAAAAGAAAATATTCTCCCCATTCAGGAAAGCGGACAATTACAATTCATTCCTGTAGAAGATGGCACACATGCACAAGCGTCTGGCATTACACCAAATCTGAAAGTGCGTTTCATGCATGGCCACACGGATGCGATGATGTTGCCACAAATGGATTACAAAGGCAGAACCATTGTGTACATGGCCGACTTATTGCCTTCTGTTGCACACTTGCCTATTCCTTATGTAATGGCCTATGATACCAGACCATTGCAAACTATGGTAGAGAAAAAAGCTTTCTTACAAGAAGCTGCTGAAAAAGACCTCATCTTCTTCTTTGAACATGATGCAGTGAATGAATGCTGCAGTTTGCAATTAACAGAGAAAGGTGTAAGACAGAAAGATTGTTTCCCTTTGAGTGCTTTATAATCAGCGTTTGCTGATCAACGCAGTCATTGGGTAACGCAGTCCTTTGTACCCCATCATATCTACTTTCACACTACCTACTACGATCGGACTTTCAATACGAATGGGAATTTTATTGGCATCATCCGTAACCCAAACAGTCATTTTCTCGCCGCCTTCAAAAATGGTTCCTTTAATCAATAGCGGCTTAAACTTAATGGCATTGAAATTACCATACTTGGTTTTAATCACTTCTCTTCCTTCGTACTTGATATAGAGATTATGTACCTCATTATCTAGGACCATGGTAAAAGGAATTTTATCTCCCGGTTTGGTTTTAGAGAAATCGATATTTCTGGCGTAATAGATAGAACTCAATACGTCCTGTGTGCAATCAGGTATTTTCAATGTACTCTTTGGTGTGGTTGCTGTATTGCTCTGCTGATTAAAATTAATTGTCTCGACAATTTTATATCCACCCTCATCTACGTTGCGATAAAACTTATACGGTTGTAAACTACCAGTGTCTATATAACTTTCATAACGATCACGCACTTTGAAAATCCAGTCGTAGCTGGGGTTAGATGAACCCAATCCAACAACATGATAAGCCGGCTTATTATTGAAACTGGTTTGATCAACTGTAAAGCTTGCAGAACCAGCGTTCACAAATAAACCTATAACTGAATAATAAACAGTATAGCTGATATTCTCACCATCCTGAAATGCCCTGTTCTTGATCGTACATTGTTCCGGACCGGCAGGATAAGTCCAGGCCGTAGTACAAATGATCAACACAACGAGAAGTTTCTTCACATCAAACCTTTTTAAATAATCGAATGCCCAGTATAAAGATACTACCTGCCAGCGCAGGAATCACCAGATTAATTAACCAGATACCCGCAGCAGTGGCAATAATCCCAACCTGATTCGTACTAAGGAGTCCGATCAATTGCAGACTCACTTTGCCACGCAAACCCAATTCCGCCAAGGCAATCGTTGGTACAATCGCCAAGACCAAAAACATAACGCCAATCACCGCTGCACCATCTAACATACGCACATCCACTTCAAACACATGCAGCATGATTAAATATTGAACGATAAAGACTAGATAACGGCTAAGAGAAAGACTTAAAATTCTTGTTAATTCCTTCCAGTGCAGGTCTTCCAGCTTATCAATAAAGAAACTAAATCGGGTAACTATGGGGATTTTCTCTACCAGCTTCGTGATGAGTGATAGTTTATAATACAATATCAAACAGACAGTAATACCCACGCTCAAGCCATACATCAATCCATCCAACCAAAATACACTCAAGCCCTGCAAATGGTGTGTTTCGTCTAAAATGGACAAACGCAGATAGACAAGCGAGAGTAAGCCAAGCAGCATGGTAACAATGAGCTGACTAAAACTACCTGCTACCGATAAAGCAATAGATCGTAGGCGATTACCTTCCTGTAGATACACCATTCTACCCAAGTATTCGCCTACACGGTTAACCGTATTGAGTGCAAATGACTGACCGGTAAAAATGGCGCGATAGGCTCGCCAGAAACGAATTGGCTCAATGGCTTGCATCAATAATTGCCATTTCCTGGCTTCCAAGCCCCAGTTCACAAACATGAGCCCAAACACAAGCAACAGCCATTTCCATTGTCCACCAACTACTGTATCAACAATATGTTGCCAGGAAGATTGCAAATCGCGCTGTTCGCTAACCTGTTTATAGATGGAAAATGCAAGCCAAACAAATAAAACAGGGCCAATAAACCAGTTCAGAAATATTTTCAGTTGTTTGTTCAGGTTAACTTGATTTGTGTACAAAGAACGGGCATCAGCTGCATTTAGAAAAGTGAGGCTTGAAAAACCTAATTTCACGGCATTGAAACAAGCAGATATCATATTGGGCATTGACCCCGGTACACAACTGATGGGTTATGCATTGCTGAAGAGGCAGGGCAATGATTGTACCGTCTTATTGATGGATACACTCAAACTCACCAGCGAGAAAGACATTTACCAGCGATTAGAGAAAATTCATACCAAGGTCTGTGAGCTCATTAAACTGTATCGCCCTAACTCTTTTGCCATTGAAGCGCCCTTTTTTGGTAAAAACGTACAGAGTATGCTGAAACTGGGGCGGGCCCAGGGCGTGGCCATTGCTGCTGCCATGCAGGCCGGATTATCGGTTACAGAATACTCGCCCAAAAAAGTGAAACAATCCATCACCGGTAATGGCAATGCTGATAAGGATCAAGTATGGAAAATGTTGCAACGCATCCTACAAATTGATGAGCAACCCAAATATTACGATGCTACCGATGCTTTGGCAGTAGCCCTTTGCCATCACTATCAAACCAGTCGCGCCATAACCACTTCTGGTAAAGCTGTGAAATCATGGGATGATTTCATCAAAAAGAACCCCGGCAGGGTAAAGTCCTAACGATTTTACCAAAGCCTGTACAGCCTGTATCTTTGCGGCATGACTGATAAGCGTGTACGAGTAAGATATGCCCCCTCACCTACTGGTGGGCTGCATTTGGGCGGTGTAAGAACAGTGTTGTTCAATTATTTATTTGCCAAAAAACATGGTGGTGATTTTATCCTGCGTACTGAGGATACAGATCAAACGCGTTTTGTACCCGGAGCGGAGGAATATATTTTTCAATGCCTGGAATGGTGCGGATTGGTGCCCGACGAAAGTGCTAAGCATGGAGGCCCCTTTGGCCCATACAGACAAAGTGAACGCAAACCGTTGTATAATCAATACGCAGAACAGTTAGTGGCTGCCGGACAAGCCTATTATGCATTCGATACGCCGCAGGAATTGGAAGCCAAGCGAGCTGCGATGCCCAATTTTCAATACAATCAGCAGAGCAGACAATCCATGCGTAACTCCTTAACGCTGGATGCTGCAACAGTTGCACAATTGATTAGCGAAGGACATCCGCATGTGGTGCGCATCAAAATGCCTGAGCAAGAAACCATCACCTTTACGGATATGATCCGCGGTGAAGTGAGTTTCGATACCACACAAGTGGATGATAAAGTATTGTTGAAAGCAGACGGCATGCCTACTTACCACCTTGCTGTGGTTGTAGATGACCATTTGATGCAGATTTCTCATGCTTTTCGTGGGGAAGAATGGTTACCAAGCGCACCCGTACATATTTTACTGTGGAAGTATTTATTTGGTCTCGATCAAATGCCACAATGGGCGCACTTGCCATTGATCCTGAAACCAGATGGCAACGGTAAACTGAGCAAACGCGATGGCGATCGCTTAGGCTTTCCCGTATTTGCCATGGATTGGACCGATCCAAAAACCAATACCACAACTATTGGGTTTCGTGAAAGAGGTTTTCTGCCACAAGCTTTTGTAAATGTGCTGGCCATGTTAGGTTGGAACGATGGTACCGATAAAGAAATCTTCACCATCGAAGAATTGATTGCTTCTTTCAGTATGGAGCGTGTGCACAAGGGCGGCGCCAAGTTTGATTTTGAAAAAGCAAAGTGGTTCAATCAAGAATGGATTAAACAAACAGATGCCACAACACTGTTACCTGAAGTGAAAAAAGTCTTGGGGGATAGTGCTGCAAATGCAGATGAAACATTCATTGCACAAGTAATTAACTTGGTGAAAGATCGCTGCGTTTTATTGAATGATTTTGCACAGCAAGCTGGATATTTTTTTAGCGATCCTACTAAAGTTGATACTGATGCTATCAAACCAAAATGGGATGAAAAGAAGACTTTATTCTTCACTGAATTGATCCGTACATACGAAACAGAACAATTCTGGCAAGCAGCAGATTTGGAAAAAGCATTTAAAGAAATTGCTGCTGTGAATGAATTGAAACCAGGCGAACTCATGCTCCCCTTCCGCATCATGTTGGTTGGTGGCAAATTTGGTCCGGGTGTATTTGATATTGCTGCACTCATTGGCAAAGACGCTACCATCGCGCGCATCAAACACACTTTGAGTTTGCTACAATAGATTAACCTCTTTGTTGCATCATATCCAGGATAGGCATCCAATCTGAAGCATAGAGTGCATGCAGATAAATTTTATCTGCTTCATCTAATTGCACCAGATGTTCTGTATTCCATGCCACATGATGTGGTACACGAATACCCGGAATTACCGTAGAGATTTCCGGATAGCTTAGGATATAACTCAAAGCCAGCGCTGCCGGATTGGTATCATATTTCTTGCACAAATGCCAAACCTTGGTATCCAATACTTGTAGTGTAGCCTCAATGATGTCATCCGTTAAACGAAAACTGCGGTGATCATCTTTGTCAAAGCTGGCGCCTTTCAAAATTTTTCCACTCAATAAGCCGAACTGTAAAGGCATTCTGGCGATTATGCCATAACCCGCAGCTGCAGCTTGCTGCATAATGGGTAAAGCTTTTTGATTGATGAGGTTAAAGACTAACTGAAAGCCGTCGCCCAATTGATTGGCAAGAAAGAAATCCGCTTCAGGAAAAGGGTTGAATGTGAGCAGTGAAATACCCCAATAACGAATCTTCCCTTCTTTTTGCAATTGTTGCATTGCTTCAATACATGCACCATGTTGTAAATGCTCTAGGCGTGCTACATGCAGGTGATGAAAATCAATACAGTCGCGCTTCAATCTTTTCAAACTCAGCTCGCAAGCTTGCAATACATGTTCTTTGGAATAATCAATCGCAATCTTGCCATCTGCACCAACTTTTTGTCCCACTTTACTGGCAATAATTACATCCTTCCGATTACCCAGTGTTTGGCCCAATAATGTTTCTGCATGGCCTAAACCATAAAAGTCAGCCGTATCAAAGAAATTGATACCAGCATCCAATGCTGTATGAATCGCTTGAATGGATTCTGCATCATCTGTTGGTCCCCAACCAATAGGCATACCGCCTACATTGGCAGCGCCGCCAATAGCCCAAGTACCAAAACCAATTTCAGAAACCCGCAAATCTGTACGTCCAAACTGCCTGTATTGCATAGCTGATGATTGTCATGGGGAAAGAATCGCACAAAACCTACCTTCACAGTGCACAAGTTATTATTTTTACCATCTAAAAGATCTGGTATGGGAAATGCTGCAAGACCAATACGTGTGTTGGTTGCAAAAGTTGGGCTGGATGGGCACGACAGAGGCGCTAAAGTTATTGCCACTGCATTGCGTGATGCTGGCATGGAAGTGATATACACCGGTCTCAGACAAACACCAGAAATGGTGGTGAATGCTGCATTGCAGGAAGATGTGGATGCTATTGGCATAAGCATTCTTTCAGGCGCACACATGACAGTCTTTCCAAAGGTTAAGCAACTGATGAATGAAAAAGGCCTCACCGACGTATTACTCACCGGTGGTGGTATTATTCCTGATGAAGATATTCATGCATTGAACGAATTGGGCGTAGGCAAACTATTCCACCCCGGCACCAATACACACGAGATTGCCGATTATATCAATAACTGGGTAAAAGAAAACAGAAGTTTCTAAATATCCGGTAAGCGCAAGCGCTTCCATTTTGATACTACGCGAATGGTAACAACTACCAACACGCATATTAGCAGACTAATACCTGCATCAATCGGGGTATGTCTGAGTCCGATATAACAGAAAGCCCCAATCAAACAGGCGGTTGCATACAACTCGCCACGCTTTAATAATGCGGGTACTTCATTGCTGAGAATATCAGCCAACAATCCGCCGAATGTGGCACTGATTACACCCATAATGATGGCATAGACTTCGTTCACGCCTGCTTGCAAACTGATTTGTATTCCCCCTGCAGTAAATAAGCCAATTCCAACGGCATCTGTCAAGAAGATAAAGCGCCTGAATTCACGCAGATTGCTTTTGAACAAAAATGTAATAATCACCGCACTCAGCACAAGTATTAAAGCCAAATAATCGTTGACCCAGTTTACGGGCCTGATGCCAATCAGCAGATCACGAATAGTACCGCCACCATAAGCCGTGGCAAATGCCAGTACTGCGCCACCAAAAATATCCATCTGGTGTGTACGGGCTTTCAATGCCCCGGTAACGGCAAAGACAAACGTTCCTAAATAGATGACAGCTTGAACCCATTGCATGGTATGAAGATAAAACCTTCACCTATCTTCGCTACGAAAAAACATTGCAATGTCATACGAAACTTTATTAACCAGCCTCGATAACGGAATTTTCACCATTACCATCAACCGCCCCGATAAACTGAATGCGCTCAATAAAACAGTGATGCAGGAACTGGATCAGATGATGGATGAAGTTTACAGCAATGCAGCTATTCAATCAGTGATTTTAACTGGTGCTGGCCCCAAAAGTTTTGTAGCCGGAGCCGATATCAGTGAGTTTGTGGGCTTATCTACTGAGCAGGGACAAGCGCTTGCTAAAAAAGGACAGGATATTTTCTTCAAAATAGAACGTAGTCCCAAACCAGTGGTAGCCTGTGTGAATGGTTTTGCGCTGGGTGGCGGATGTGAATTAGCCATGAGCTGTCATTTCCGTATCGCCAGTGAGAATGCCAAATTCGGTCAGCCAGAAGTAAACCTTGGCTTGATACCCGGCTACGGTGGTACGCAGCGTCTGGTGCAGTTGATTGGCAAGGGCCGCGCATTAGAACTACTGATGAGTGCAGGTATGATTGATGCTAGCACTGCTTTACAATACGGCTTAGTGAATTATGTAGTTCCGCAAGAAGAACTGCTTAACAAAGCCATCGGCATTCTGCAGGTCATCAACAGCAAAGCACCTTTAGCCGTTGCAGGTTGTATTGCTGCTGCCAATGCTGTTTGGGACGAGTCCAAAGATGGTTATGCAACTGAAGTAAGCGCTTTCGGCACTTGCTTTGGTACAGAAGACATGAAAGAAGGCACTACTGCTTTTCTGGAAAAAAGAAAAGCTGTCTTTACAGGAAAATAAACGCATTAAAAAGGGAACCACGTGGTTCCCTTTTTTTAGTATTAGTATCCAAACAATTCTTCAAGACTTACCCGCTTCACTTCGCCAAATTTGGCCAACTCATTCATATCAATCTTCTTATCAGAAGCCAATACATAATAAGACCATGGCTTATTACTCAGATTAGTACCATGATATTGTACCAGATCCTGTGGTTGTAATTGTTGATAGCGTGCGTAGAAAGCTTTGCGTGGATCTTCCTGCCAACCTTTTTTGCGTGCAGCCCAGAAACTGAACAGAATATTGTCCTTATCAATTCGCTCGGTCTCCATATCCTTCATCAGGCTACTCATGGTATTATTGAAGTTCTGCTGATTCATTGGCAGTACATTCAATAACTCATTCATACTTGTCAGACTTTCCTTCATCTTGTCGGCTTGTGTACCCACATAAGCTATGGCCATAAACTGATCATCTTTCTTCTGTGGTGCTTGTATACTTGCATAAGTTGAATAAGCCAATGCCTTAGATTCACGTATGGTTTGGAATACAATGGCGCCCATCCCTGTGCCGAAATAGGTGTTGAAAGCATTCATTACGGCCTCATTATTTGGGTCGTATGTATCCAAGTTTCTCAGCCAATACAATTCAGCCTGAACCATATCATATTGTGCAAAATATACCTCATTCTTATCCTGTTTTGTTCTAGCAAACTGCTGTGCTGCAGGAATAGATTTATTGACAGCGGATACATCATGCAGTTTGGCCAGACTTGCTTTACACTGATCCAATGTTTCCGGACCATAATACATGATTGAATGTGTGTAATTGAACAGGTCATGTAATACCTGCACCAGATCACTTGCTTTCAAAGCAGCCAGCTCAGCATCGCTCAATGTATAATTGAAAGGATTCTTGGCTCCATACTGCGCATAGCTTCTCAGTGCACTCGTAATAACCTGTCTGTTCAATTTATTGTTTGAACGCTGACGTGCAAGTCGGTTTTTAAAAGCAGCCAGTGCCTGCTCATCTGCCTGACCGTTTCTGATCAGGTTTTCCAATAAGCCCAAAGCAGCACCAAAGTTCTGTTGCAAACCAGTAAGCGATACGGTTGTTTCATCTCCACCTGCTTGTGCGCTGAAAGAACAAGCAAGTTGATAAAATTGCTGACTGATTTGCTCTGCACTCATTTTATCTGTACCAATAAACTGCAGGTATTGCAAAGCAATCGGCAACAACTTGTTGTTCCATGAACCCATTGGGAAACGGAAATACAAGCGGAAAATACTGTTGGTGGAATTAGGCGTATACAACAACTCCTGGTTACCCAATTTTGACTGCTGCATGTCCTTACTAAAATCAAGCCATACAGGTGCAATCTTGCCTTGTGGCTTGGCCATAAAAGCTTGTACAAATGGCGATTGCTTACCTGCATTGGTTTCTACCGGTGTAATAGCAGGCTTCTCTACTTTCACAATATTCTTGTCTTCGCCTTTGCGCTTATAGACGATAACATAATTGTTGTCTGTGAAAAATGTCTTTGCAAAAGCAATCAATTCCTGCTTGGTAACCGAAGCCAACATATCCGTTTGCGCTACATCCAGATTCCATTTTTCACCTTTGTGCTTAATGAAGCCATCTACCAATGCAGCTACACGATTGTAATTATTTTCCAGACCTTGTTGTTCTGCCAGTTTTTCATTTGCTGCAATGGCTGCAATCAATCCATCATCAAACTTTCCCTCTTTCAATAAGGCAATTTGCTCTAATAATAATTGTTTGGCATCATCCAATGTTTGTCCCTGTTTAGGTGTGGCATTCATCACAAACATGCCATAATCCTTAAACTGATTCACAAAAGCAACAGCAGCTTGTAATTTTTGCTGTTTATTCAAATTCAGATCAAGTAAACCTGCTTTACCGTTGTACAGAATCTTAGATGCCAGTAAAGCCAGCATGGCTTCACGACTATGATTCGCAGAAATGCGCCAGCCCATTCTTAAGAGTTCCGCACTTGGCCCAAAGACTTCTTTGACAACCGGGCCACTGATTGGCGATTCCTTTGGACCAGCATATTCCTGTACCGGTTTAGGCTTCATGTAGGCGAATTTTGTTTCGATAAGTTTTACCACTTTATCGAAATCAAAATCACCACTCATTACAATGGCGATATTATTAGGTACATAGTATTTGTTGTAGTAATTCCTGATGGCAACCAAAGAGGGATTTTTCAAGTGCTCGATGGTACCGATCGTTGTTTGCTGTCCATAATTATGGGTTGGGAAGATGGCAGCCATAGCCGCTTCCTGTACTTTCCAACCGTCGTTGTCGAGGCTTCTGTTTTTCTCCTCATACACCGCTTCTAATTCTGTATGGAAGATGCGTAGAATAGGATTGCGAAAACGCTCTGCCTGCACATCCATAAATTTTTCCAGTGCATTTGCAGGAATATCTTCTTCGTAAACAGTTTCTTCCACATAAGTATGCGCATTGGTTCCCTGAGAACCGATTGCCGCCATCATTTTATCATACTCATTAGCAATAGAGAACTTAGCAGCAGCGCCGGAGACGCGGTCAATTTCCTTGTAGATTTCTTTTCGCGCTGCAGCATCAGTAGTGGTATTGTATCGCTCATACAAGGCATCAATACTATCAAGGCGCTTTTTTTCCTCTGCCCAGTTGAGGGTGCCGAATTTATCCGTACCCTTAAACAACATATGCTCCAGATAGTGAGCCAAACCGGTATGTGTAGCAGGATCCGTATTACTACCCGCCCTTACTGCAATTTGAACAGCAATACGCGGCTCTTTTTTGTTCACGGTAAGAATCAGGCTAAGCCCATTTTTCAGCTTGTAAAACCGGGTTTTGGTGGGGTCGTTGGCGACAGTTTTGTAGCTGTATCCGCCAGAACTGGCTGTTTGCCAGTTATACTTGGTTTGTGCAATTGCAAATACCAAGCAGAATGCGGTTATTACCAGCAGCAGGAATTTTTTCATATATAAAATTTTCAGTTGATGAAAGTATGATTTTTACACTTTCCCTGAAAGAAAGCGGGTAACTTTGCGGCACAAAATTAGCCGTATGGAGTATCGTATAGAAAAAGACACGATGGGTGAGGTACAGGTACCTGCTCATGTTTACTGGGGTGCACAGACGCAACGCAGTATCGACAATTTTCGCATTGCGCAGGACATCAATAAAATGCCTAAAGAAATCATTGCAGCATTTGCTTACCTGAAAAAAGCAGCAGCAATGGCCAACAATGAACTGGGTGTTTTGCCTGATGAAAAGAAAGCGGCTATTGCCACAGTGTGTGATGAAATTCTGGAAGGCAAATTGAATGATCAATTTCCACTTGTGGTTTGGCAAACCGGTAGTGGTACACAAAGCAATATGAACGTGAATGAAGTAGTTGCTTACCGCGCACACGTATTGCATGGTGGTGTGTTAACAGATAAGGATAAGTTTTTGCATCCGAATGATGACGTGAACAAATCACAATCATCTAACGATACCTTCCCTACAGCTATGCACATTGCTGCATACAAGATTCTGGTGGAAACAACCATCCCAGGTATCGAGAAGCTGCGTGATACACTTGCTGCTAAGAGCAAAGAATTTATGAACGTGGTGAAGATTGGTCGTACCCACTTCATGGATGCTACACCACTCACACTGGGTCAGGAATTCAGTGGTTATGTTTCTCAATTAGACCATGGTCTGCGTGCGATTAAAAATACATTGGCACACCTGAGCGAATTAGCGCTGGGTGGTACTGCCGTTGGTACAGGTATCAACACACCAAAAGGATACGACGTTGTTGTTGCCAAGCACATTGCTGCATTAACCGGTTTACCATTTGTTACTGCAGAAAACAAATTTGAAGCATTGGCCGCACATGATGCGATTGTGGAAGCTCATGGTGCTCTTAAGACAGTTGCTGTGAGCCTGATGAAGATTGCGAATGATATCCGCATGTTATCATCCGGACCAAGAAGTGGTATTGGTGAAATATTCATCCCAGATAATGAGCCCGGTTCTTCTATCATGCCAGGTAAAGTGAACCCTACACAGTGTGAAGCATTAACAATGATTGCTGCACAGGTGATGGGTAATGATGTTGCCATCAATATTGGAGGTGCTACCGGTCATTTTGAACTGAACGTGTTCAAGCCGGTGATGATTTATAACTTCTTACACAGTGCTCGCTTGATTGGTGATGGTTGTGTCAGCTTCAATGATAAGTGTGCCGTAGGTATTGAGCCTTTGCATGACAATATCAATAAGCATGTCAACAATTCACTGATGCTTGTAACCGCTTTGAATACCAAGATTGGTTATTACAAAGCAGCTGAGATTGCGCAGAAAGCACACAAGGAAGGCACTACCCTGAAAGAAATGGCTGTAAAACTTGGCTATCTCACACCTGAAGAGTTTGATCAATGGGTGATTCCAGCCAACATGGTTGGTGAATTGCCGAAATAATCTCTACAAATGATTCCACAACAGCCCCGAATAACTCGGGGCTGTTTTATTTTTACTCAAAATGAGCAAGATGCCGAATAAGCTGACTTTTTTCTCCAGCAAACCATACGATAAAACGGCCTTCCAACAAACCAATGCAGCTTATGGATTGGAGCTGGAATTTTTTGAAACACATCTGGGGCCACATATTGTGAATGCGATCGATCATACCGATGCAGTTTGTGTTTTTGTGAATGATAAGGTGAATGCAGAAGTGATTGCAGCATTAGCAGCCAAGCAAGTGAAAGTGATTGCGCTTCGTTGCGCAGGTTTCAACAACGTGGATCTTGAAGCTGCAAAGCAACAAGGCATCAAGGTTTGTCGGGTACCGGCTTATTCTCCTGAAGCCGTTGCAGAACATGCGGTAGCCATGATCATGACACTGAACAGAAAAACACACAAAGCCTATAACCGCGTACGTGAGCAAAATTTTTCACTCAACGGTTTGATGGGTTTTGATCTGCATGGTAAAACAGTAGGCTTAATTGGTACAGGTAATATTGGTAAAGCTTTTGCCAAGATCATGATCGGTTTTGGCTGTCGGGTTCTGGCGTTTGACCTAATTGCCAATAAAGAATTAGAAGCCTTAGGCGTGGAATACTTACCCTTACTAGAAATATTGCACCAAGCCGATATTGTTTCATTGCATTGTCCTTTGAATGAACAAACACATCACCTCATCAATGCAGAAACCTTATCAATCATGAAGCAAGGTGTGATGCTCATCAATACCAGCCGAGGTGGATTGATTGACACCAAATCAGTGATTCAAGCATTGAAAACAGGCAAACTGGGTTATCTCGGTATAGATGTTTACGAGCAGGAGGACAAACTCTTTTTCAAAGACCTATCAGATACCATTATTCAAAATGATTTAATACAAAGATTGATGGGCTTTCCCAATGTACTGGTAACGGCACATCAGGCATTTTTCACTGCGGAAGCCATGAGCCAGATCGCCAATACAACGTTAAACAACGTAAAGACCCTGCTGGAAGGAGGAAATATTCACCCACAGGCAGCACTGAATCTCTGATAAATATCTGATATTCGTAAAGCGTTCTATGAAGCAGGTTAGCAACAAATCATTACTATCAACCCTACTGGCCATTATTTTATTCATTGCCTGTAGCAAGGAACTCAGTTTTGAGACGGGTGCTGCTGGCGCTGTTGCTGCAGGTACACTAAAAGACACCCTTGGCGCTTGTCAGGAAATTGAAGTGAAAGGCCGCTATGTTACAGACTCCGCACTCACTGATAGCAACTACCTGCTTGTAAAAGTCAATTTTACCTCCGCTGGCAGATATAAGATCAAATCAGATACCATCAATGGTATGTGGTTCGCTGATTCCGGATTTGCAGCAACAACCGGTATACAAGTGCTAAAAGTAAAAGGCTATGGTAAACCTATCTTACCGATAGAAGTAACAGGCTTTCTCACAATGGCCAATTCCTTTTGCTCTTTTAGCTGCAGAGCTTCAGTTCCGGGCGGTTCAGGCGGCGGCGGTGGCAATGTGTTAGACAGTACTTTCTTCCCTATGACCGCAGGCTCTTTCTGGGCGTATGATTTCTTCTTCAATACTAATTCAACCCGTACAATCGATTCATTGACTGTGAATGCCTACGGCGATAGTGCCATTATCAACGGAACAACATACAACATCTTTGAAACCAGCGATGGTTTTGAATACTATTTCCGTAAAGACAAAAAGGGGAATTATTACGCTTATAGCACTGTTGACTTTGACTATATCACCATTTTCGATTCAGTAAAAGACTTTGTAGAATATCGTTTCCTGACAGATACTGCCAAAGCAGGCTATACTTGGGAATCACCTGAAATGGATGTGAAAATTGATGCAGACTGGGGAAAAGCAAAAGCTGTTTTCACCATCATGCAAAGAGATGGGTCTTATGTAGCAGCCAACCAACTATTTTATAAAGTCATCACAGTAAAACGTACTATTCTCTTTAAACCCAATACGCCATCTACCATTGACTATTTCAAGATACTAGAAGGGAATAGCTATTACGCCAAAGATTATGGCTTATTAGATCAAGATATCATCTTCAGTGCATCAGACAATCTGAAGACGACACTCAAACGATTTAAGGTCAATTAATTTATCTGATTATTATCGCTCACTTCAGCCTTTGTCTCCACCAATGGATGACGAACAGGTTCTTCCTTATCAAAGAATTTATTCTGGAAGATCAGGATCGTAATAACGCCGATTGAGATAGACGCATCAGCAATATTGAATACGGGACGGAAAAATTCAAATGGTTCACCTGCCCAGAATGGAAACCAGGAAGGATAATGCGCATCTCTGATAAGTGGGAAATACAACATATCAACCACCTTACCGTGCAAGAAGCCTGCATAGCCCTTACCTAACTTCGCAAAGCCTGCCACATTCTGTACAAATGGATCGCTGGCGTCGAAAAGAATACCGTAAAACATGCTATCGATCAAATTACCCAATGCACCTGCATAGATCAGTGATGCGCAGATGATAAACCCTTTGTGGTAATTTTTCTGAATAAATCCTTTGATGAGGAATGTACCCCAGATAACAGCGACTAGTCTGAACAGGGTTAAAGCAATCTTACCAAAATCACCACCAAATTTCCAGCCCCAGGCCATGCCCTCATTTTCTACAAAATGCAGACGGAACCATTGACCCAAAACCAAATGTTCTTCACCTGCATAATAATTAAGCTTGATGTATAGTTTCAGGGCTTGATCGCCCAGTATAATGAGTGCAATGAGTAAAATGACTTGTCTAGCTTTCACAACGCCTGTTTTGCCGCAAAGATAGGGGGATGAATAGGAGATTTCCGTTAAAACTACTCAGCTACATAGATACGCTTCACCCGTTGCCCAACACCGGTCAACACCTCATAAGCAATGGTATCCGACCATCGGGCAATTTGCTGTACCGGCAGATTCGGGCCAAAGACTTCCACCTCCTGCCCTTCGGTAAGATTGGGAATATCCGTTACATCCAGCATGGTCATATCCATGCAGACATTGCCCACAACAGGCGCTTTATACCCATTCACCAGCATATAGGCTTTGCCATTACCCAATCGTCTGGAATAGCCATCTGCATAGCCAATGCGTACGGTAGCAATTAGGCTGTCGCGCTCCAGTTTACCAGCCCTGCCATAACCTACTGTTTCGGTTGCGGCCACTTTCCTTATCTGCGCAATGGTTGTTTTAAGCGTTGCAACTGTTTGAAGTCCGAGCGGATCTGATTCTTGATCTACGCCATACAAACCAATACCCAAACGCACCATTTCATACTGCACTTGCGGATACTGTGCTATAGCAGCCGTATTGGCCAAATGTCTTAAGAATGGATAAGGCAACACCGAAGCTATTGTGGCTGCAGCTTGTTCAAATGCAGCAGCCTGCTGCAGTGTGAAATCTGCAAAGGCAGGATTTTCACTGGCAACCAAATGACTAAACACAGTACGAACCACTATCTCCTGTTGCTTTGTTAGCAACTGCGCCAGCACATTAGCCTCCTCCACCTCAAAACCCAAACGGTTCATACCTGTATTAAATTTGATATGCACCGGAAACTGTTGCACTGCCTGCGATTGCAGGTATTGTATAAATGCATTCAGTATAGAAAAACTATAGAGTTCAGGCTCCAGATTATAATTCAATAAACTATCAAAATTGCCTGGCTCTGGATTCATGACCATGATGGGTAAACCGATACCGGCTTTACGCAGTTCCACACCCTCATCAGCATATGCTACTGCGAGATAATGTACTTTATGAAATTCTAAGACACGAGCAATTTCAGCACCACCGCTGCCATAGCCAAATGCTTTGACCATGGCCATCAGCTTTACATCCTTGCCAAGCTTGGATTGATACAATTTCAGGTTATGTGCTAAAGCTGACAAGTTAATCTCCATACTGGTCTGATGTAATTGCTGCTCTAACCAGTGACTTACCCTTTCAAACTCAAACACACGGGCACCTTTCAACAAAATATATTGATCGCGCAATGGCATCTGCTGTAACTGCTTTAGCAGTTCTTCAGTAGAAGCACAATGCAAAACCGTTCCTAAAAAGTGTTGTTGTATCACCTGTTGGTGATGTAGCATTTCCGGACCAACTGCAATTAATGTTGTAAAACCCCGATGCTGCAGTTCGCTTGCAATACGCTGGTAACGCATTGCCTGATCCATTCCCGTTTGCAATACATCAGACACAATGGCCATCTTAGCAGCACTGCCCGCCTGTTGATCTAAATAATCCAGCGCAACCGACAACCCATTCAGATCATAACTATAGCTATCGTTTAGTAGAAAGCAATTATTGATGGCTTTTCGTAATTGCATGCGCATATCAACTGCTTGCAAGTGCAACATGCGTTCCTCAATATAGGCTTGCGGATAGCCCATTACCAAACAAACAGCCCAACAGGTAATCGCATTATCGATAGACGCATGGTCGGAGAAAGGAATCGTAATTTGAACCGCTTCACCTAGATAAGTTGCAGCAAGTGTGGTCTTTCCTTTCTCTATTTGTTCAGCAGTAATCAATAATTCTACAGATTGTTTTCTACTCCAGCGGAATACTTGTTGCATAGCACTTGCAGCTTGCACAGCAAAAGAAGCAGGCAATTGATCTACACCAACCACTATCTTTCCAGCATGCTGAAACAGCAAAGCTTTCTCCTTTGCTTTAGCTGCATGATTCGCAAAGCCCTCATTATGCGCTTCACCGATATTGGTCAGCACGGCGATATCCGGTTGAATCATTTCTGATAAAGCCTGCATCTCACCTTGCTGAGAAATACCCGCTTCAAAAATACCCAGACTATGCTGCGCATTCATTTGCCATAGACTAAGCGGCACGCCAATTTGCGAATTATAACTACGCGGACTTCTAACAATATTTTCTTTCTCTTGTAGCAATTGATACAGCCACTCCTTTACAATGGTTTTACCATTACTACCAGTAATACCAATAACAGGATAATGAAATTGCCGACGGTGATGTGTGGACAATTGTTGTAATGCTTGTTTTGCATTGGGCACGATCAATCCTACAGCATTAGGAAAAGCCACCTGATCTATCGCTTCCTCTACCACAAAACAACGCACACCTTTCGCATAAAGCTCTGGAATAAAACTATACCCATGTCTTCTGGGGCCAGATAAAGCGAAAAATAAGCTTGCCTGTGGAAACAATAATTTTCGGCTATCGGTCAGCAAATACTCAATAGTATGATTAACAGCAGGAACACCTGCACCAATCATACGGGCAATATCTTGCAACTGATATGAAGCCATTTAGCTGATTTGAGAAGCATCACCCTGATCTTTGGGCAAACCTTTTTTCTGCATGAAGATAGAATAGAAAATAGAGCCGCTGATACAGATCACAATCATAGCAAGCGAAATACTTACTACTACAGTCTTACTCACCCATTCAGCAATAAAATGCTCGCCCAACATTTTTACACCAATGAAGATTAATACGATGGCAATTCCTTGCTGTAGATAGTCAAATCTTGATACGGCACCACGCAGTAAAAAGAATAAGGAACGCAAGCCCAACACAGCAAAAATATTCGAGGTATAAATCACCATATTGTCTCTGGATATACCCATTACTGTTGGAATAGAATCCAATGCAAATACCAGATCAATAGCGCCAAGCATCACCACAACAACAAACAAAGTAGTATACACTGGCTTCCCATTTTCACGTATGATATAACGACCACCACCATCATGCGGCACCAAAGGCAAGAAACGCTGCAGAAAACGATACACTTTACTCTCCTTGGGATCAAATGCTTCTTCCGTATTGGTCGTAAACATTTTGATACCTGTATAAAGAAGGAAAGCGCCAAATACATACAATATCCATTCAAACTGCTTCACTAAAGCTACCCCTACTGTAATAAAGATTACCCTGAATACAATGGCCAACAATACCCCAATCAATAATACACGCGAGAAGTTTTTCTCTTTCACACCAAAAGCGGTGAAGATGATGGTAAAGACAAAAATATTATCGATACTCAAGCTCTTCTCCATGAGATAAGCACTCAGATATTCTAATGCTAAAGTTTGACCATCCTGCACCCAAATGAATACACAATAAGCTAGACCAAGCGCTACCCAGAACAAAGCCTGCCATAAGGCCGACTTAATCGTGATCACTGTATTCTTCTTACTTAAAAGACCAAGATCAAACACCAGTGCAATGATCAATACTATACCAAAAACAATATACTCCAGTTGATGTGTCATCATAATTTACATTGAGGGCCCAGCAAAAGTCGACTTCCTGCGCCATTGTATAAAGAATCCCAACAAAATAATCAATAAAATGGGGATACCAATACCGATCAATTGCCAAAACCCACGATCACGCGCAACTTTCTCCTTATCCAGCAAACGCAAGACAAAATCCTTATTTCTGCTCTCATACAAAGCGCGCTCACTTACCAAATAATCTACGCAGTTGAGCATGAACTCTCGGTTGGCAAAACGATAATTTTCTAAAGGAATCATACCCATCGGCATGGTACCTTGGGTTTGCGAAACCATATTGGTAACAATATCTCCATCTGCAATCACAATCTGCTTACCAGACTTGGCTGCTTGCGTGATAAATGGCTTACCTGTATTTCGTTGTAAAGAATCTAAGGCTTCCTGACTTAGTCTATATGCGAAAGGTGATTGAAATTGACCCTCCAACAAAACTGCAACAGGGATATAGCTTTTTTGAAAGCTAGCGAAATCTTCATCTGTTCTAACACTATTCAAGCTCACCATTGCCGGTGTTTGTAATCTTCTGCTATTGGTATCTGTGGCCAATAGCACCGTCTTAGTAATACCCGGTGCTTTTACTGTATCAATAGAGGAAGGAAAAAGCGGCAATACCCTATCCAAATTTCTGGAAATGGGATTTGGTTGATGACCGGATAGAAACGGATAATAAGGCCATGGAATTCTTTGCATACGCGGGCTGCCATCTGCATTCTGCCCAATCACCATCGGTATCTTAGAGCAGTTCAAGTCTTGCACCAAATCACTGTTGATGCGAACACCATATTTAAACAAGAGATCGTCAATATTCAATCCTCTGTCGAAAGCCACAAAGTCGCGCTGACTTCTTAGCAAACTATCCATCTCTGCATACAACTTATCAATCATCCAAATCACCTTACCACCATTCAGGATGTATTGATCCAGCTTCAATTTATCTTCATCAGTAAAAGGCTTGGATGGTTTCACCATCAGCAATGCATCAATCTGCGCTGGATCCGGATATGATTGCTTCAAATCAAAAATACCTAAGCGATATTCATTCTTTAAGGTATTCACCAAATCAGTCACACGCGGATAATCCGGTTGTCCATTACCAATAACATAAGCCACAACAGGTACTTTCGTTCTGGTAAGCTTATCTATAGCATTCGCAAACTTGTATTCTAGTAAAGCTTCAGCTGCATTTCTGGTTGCTTCCACATCTTCTTGCGGCACATCATTGATCACATTAAACTGGCGAAAGATTTTTCTACTGCTTCTCAAATCAATGGCAATAGGCATTTTATTACCATATTGTACCAATGCACTTGGAATAATCAATCTGGAAGTGGCTGCATCCTTGTTCGTTGATACCTCTTCAGCATTTTCAAATACCACACCGATTCGTGCCAAACTATCATACAAAGCAAGTCGCGCAGTATCATCCAAGGATTCACCGGGTTTTTCAAATTTTACATTGATCATCCCACCGGAAAGCTGCTTGAAATTGTTCAGTAACTCTTCTGTTGAGGCACTGAGCTTACGATAATCAGCAGGTAAATCACCATCCAGAAATACGGTGATATCAATACTACCATCCGACAAAGTATCAAGATCATTAAGCAATTGTACTGTTGAATTACTGAGCGTGTAGCGCTTTTCAGCTGTTAAATCATAACGCAGATAAAGTTTAGAAAGCAGATAGCTTGCAATCACCAAAACAATCAGGCCAATCAGCCAACGCATGTATTGTTGTCTTTTCCGTACCATTACCGTTGATGCATGTTTTGTTGAGTGAAATACATGAACAGACTAACCAATACAATGAAATACAATAAGTCGCGGACATCAATTACGCCACGACTGATGCTTCTGTAATGGAAATTGATACCAATCATTTCGATATAGTAATCCAATCCACCGGCAAATACAGGCAGCTTGCTCAAAGCTTCAAAGCCATTGTATAAAAGAAAAGCGGCGAATGCGCCAATGATGAATGCCACAACAGTATTGTTAGTAGCACTACTGGCCAAAACACCAATCGCTGTAAAAACTGCACCTAGTAAAAAAAGCCCAATATAGCTGCCAATGGTTGCACCAATATCAATTCCGCCAGTCACACTTAAACTTTGAATAGCAAACGCATACACAATGGTTGGCAAGAGTGCAATGCAAACAATCAACCAAGCGCCTAAGAATTTACCCCAAACAATTTGTCGGTTAGTAAGGGGCAGGGTTTTAAGCAATTCAAATGTGCCTGATTTGTATTCATCTGCCATGCTGCGCATGGTGACTACCGGAACTAGAAATAATAAAATAAGTGGACAACGATCAAAGAATGGTGTTAGTGAAGCATAGCCAAAATCCAGCATATTGGTGTCTGGAAAAACAAATAAGAATAGCCCATTCAGCAATAAGAAAACCACTACAGCGAGGTAGCCAGTAAGGCCGCTGAAAAATTGGCTCAATTCTTTTTTGCAGATCATCCACATGCGGTCAAAACTAGTGGATATTATGCAATACCCTAAGGATTAGCGCAATTTTAGAAACGCTTTATGCTTTTCAACAAAAAGGGATCGGTTACCCGATCCCTTCAGTCTTCTTTTGCAATTTTACTATGTCTAAACAGCGAAACTTTCACCACATCCGCAGCTACGGCTCGCATTGGGGTTATTGAAATAAAAACCTTTTCCGTTCAGACCATCAGAAAAATCAAGTTCTGTATTCACGAGGTATAAAAAACTCTTGAGGTCAGTTACCACTTTTACGCCATTGTCTTCAAACACCTGATCCATGGGCTTTTGCTCATTATCAAAATCGAGTTTATAACTCAACCCTGAACAGCCGCCACCCACCACACTTACGCGCAGGAAGTAACTAGTATCATTAGCGATACCTGCGTCTTCCATCAGCTGGGCCACTTTTTTCTTGGCCTTATCGCTTACATAAATGGCGTTATCTGTTGCAACAGTACTCATTAGTGTACACCTTTTTCTTCAAATACCAGTTCTTCCAAACCATTCTTCTTTCTGTAATCGTTAATCGCTGCTTTGATCGCATCTTCAGCCAGTACAGAGCAGTGAATTTTTACAGGAGGCAGGTTCAGCTCTTCAACGATATCCATGTTGTCGATTGCCAAAGCCTGATCAACAGTTTTACCTTTCAGCCACTCAGTTGCAAGTGAAGAAGAAGCAATAGCAGAGCCGCAACCGAAGGTTTTGAACTTTGCATCAGTGATGACACCGTTGGATTCGTCAACCTCAATCTGCAGACGCATTACGTCGCCGCACTCAGGTGCACCTACCAGGCCGGTACCAACATTTTTCTTACCCTTATCCAGCGTACCCACGTTCTTGGGGTTCTGATAATGATCGATTACTTTTTCTGAATATGCCATTGTGTATCAGTTTTGTGGTTATAAGTCTAAATTAATGGAATTGAATTAATGGTGCGCCCATTCAATGGTGTTCAAATCGATACCCTCTTTGTACATCTCCCAAAGTGGGCTCATTTCACGCAGCTTCAATACAGTCTTAGATACATGCTCGATCGTATAATCAATCTGCTCTTCTGTAGTGAATCTACCCAAACCGAAACGAAGTGAGCTGTGCGCAAGATCATCCCCCAAACCCAAAGCCTTCAGTACGTAAGAAGGTTCCAGAGATGCAGAAGTACAAGCAGAACCTGAACTTACTGCGATGTTCTTATTAAAGCCCATCATCAAACCTTCACCTTCTACATATTTGAAAGAGATATTGCTTACGTGTGGCAAACGGTGCTCAGGTGTTCCGTTTACATATGCTTCTTCGAGTTGCATTAAAGCATTCTCCAGCTTATCGCGTAATTTGCTCAAACGCTCTGCATCCTGTGCCATTTCATTCATAGCCAATTCAGCAGCTTTACCAAAACCTACGATACCGGGTACATTCAAAGTACCGCTACGCATACCACGCTCATGACCGCCGCCATCTAATTGAGCAGTAACTTTTACACGTGGGTTCTTACGACGCACATATAAGGCACCAATACCTTTTGGACCGTACATCTTGTGTGCAGTAAAAGCCATCAGGTCGATACCATCTTTGTTTACATCCACAGGTATTTTACCTACAGCCTGTACCGCATCGCTGAAGAACAGTACGCCATGCTTTTTAGCAATAGCGCTGATTTCTTTTACCGGCTGAATCACACCAATCTCATTGTTGGCATACATGATAGCAATCAGGATGGTTGTTGGCTTGATAGCTGCTTCCAGTTCAGCCAAGTCAATGCGACCATCTTCCTTCACATCCAGGTAGGTAACTTCGCCACCTGCTTTCTCGATATGCTTACAGGTATCTAACACGGCTTTGTGCTCGGTATTCGCTGTGATGATATGATTACCCTTGCTGGCATACATATCAAACACACCTTTAATAGCGAGGTTATCGCTCTCAGTTGCACCTGAAGTAAAAATGATTTCCTTAGGATCAGCGCCTATCAACTTGGCAACCTGCTCGCGGGCATAATCCACTGCTTCTTCAGCAGCCCAGCCAAACGGGTGGTTACGGCTGGCAGCATTACCAAAATTCTCTACGAAATAGGGCAACATGGCCTCCAGCACGCGGGGATCCATGGGTGTTGTGGCGTTATTGTCCAGATAAATAGGCAGCTTAAGCATACTTGTTTAATTTTTAATCTCTTGAAGAACACAAAAATAGTTGAATAGGTTCTCTAATTTTGAGGAGAAAGTCCCGCCAAACCTGATTTTCCTCTTTTCGTAAGCAAAAAAATTATTATATGAACAAGATTGAACACATTGGTATCGCCGTAAAAAGTTTCGCGACTGCCATTCCACTTTTTGAACAACTACTGAATACCACTTGCTATAAACAAGAATCCGTTGATTCTGAACATGTTAATACCGCTTTTTTCCAACAAGGCCCCAATAAGATTGAATTATTGGAGAGTACCACGCCCGATGGGGTGATTGCCAAGTATATTGAGAAGAAAGGCGAAGGTATTCACCACATTGCCTTCGATGTGGACGATATTCATGCGGAAATGGAGCGACTCAAAGCAGCAGGCTTTCAGCTGCTGAATGAAACACCTAAGAAGGGTGCCGATAATAAACTGGTTTGCTTCTTGCATCCCAAAGGAACCAATGGGGTATTGATTGAACTCTGTCAGGAGATTCGCTAATTTCAACTTATGCAAAAGTTCCTCTTTCTGATTGCAGCAACTGCAATGCTTAGTTGCCAGCAAAACAAGTCAACAGACAATACAGCGTTGAAACCTCCAACAGATAGTTTGGATTATGTGCAATTACCTGAAGGTTTCCACATCAGTGTGTTTGCAGAAGTACCTGATGCGAGAAGTATGTGTTGGGGCGAAAAAGGCACTTTATTCGTAGGCAACAGAAAAGAAGACAAGGTCTATGCGCTGCGCGATGAGGATGGCGACGGCTTTGCGGAAAAGCGTTATGTGATTGCTGAAAAGCTGAACACACCAAATGGTGTGGCATTTCGAAAAGGGAGTTTATATGTTGCAGAGATCAACCGCATTCTACGTTTCGATGATATTGAAAACAAACTGAACAATCCGCCAAAACACGTGGTGTTGTTTGATTTGTTTCCGGATAAAACCTGGCATGGCTGGAAATTCATTGCCTTTGGCCCCGATGATAAACTCTATGTACCTGTTGGTGCACCCTGCAATGTCTGTGATGAAAAGGATTCCATTTTTGCCTCCATTACTCGCTTAAATCCCGATGGTAGTGAAGGCGAATTGTACGCACGCGGCGTGCGCAACTCTGTTGGTTTTACTTGGCATCCTCTAACCAAGGAAATGTGGTTTACCGATAATGGCCGAGATATGTTGGGTGATGATATCCCTTACTGCGAATTAAACCATGCGCCTGCAAAAGGAATGCACTTTGGATTTCCTTATATCCACCAAGGTGATATTCCTGATCCTGAATTTGGCAAAGGAAAAAAAGCCGCTGACTTCACCGCGCCAGCATGGAAAATTGGTCCGCACGTAGCACCACTGGGACTTCGCTTTTACACAGGCAAACAGTTCCCGGATAGTTTCCGAAATAAACTCTTTATTGCTGAACATGGCAGCTGGAACAGAAGCAAGCCAATTGGTTATCGCGTAGGTATAGCCACATTCGATAGTACTGCTCAAAAAGTAGTCCGCTACGAATATTTTGCTCAAGGCTGGTTGGATAGAAAAGGCAATGTAAAGGGAAGACCCGTAGATATTGAAATCGCGCCTGATGGTGCATTATTGGTGAGTGATGATTATGCGGGTAAAATTTACCGCATCACTTACAAGTAATCATTACAACTGCAATTTTTCAACAGCTTGCTGTGCTGCTACTTGAGAAGCATCTTTCTTATTGTAGCCCTTACCGAGTGCAATGACTTCGCCATCTAATACTGCATGAATGGTGAAGACACGACGATTGCCTTCCAATTTTTCTTCGGCCAATTCAAAAATGAGGACTTTGCCATTCCTACTGGCCCAGCCAATGAGTTTATTCTTGAGGTTGATATCAATCTGCTCCAAATCATCCACAAACATGTGTGGTATCACAATCTGCTTCAACACCCATCGCTGTGTTTTGGCATAGCCTTTATCGAGATACACTGCACCTACAATGGCTTCTAATGTATTCCCAAAAATTTGGCTGCCCTTGAGTGAATTATCAAACTTGTTGTAAAGAGTAATTTTCTTGAGACCCATCTTCAGTGCGATATCATTCAACTGCTGACGGTTCACCATCTTGCTGCGCATCTCGGTGAGAAAGCCTTCGCCTTTGTATGGATAACGTTTGAAGAGATAATCGGCAACTATGGCGCTTAGAACAGCATCGCCCAAATACTCCAATCGCTCATTGTTTTCATTCGGTGTATCCTTTACCGAACGGTGACTAAGCGCAGTGGTGTACAGCGTTAAATTACCGGGACGAAGACCGAGCACATTGGTGATCTGCTTTTCAAATGCAGTCTGCGCTGGTTTAAATAGTTGCCTGATGATTTGCACAAACTCAAGCTACATATTTTTTCACAATCACACAGGCATTGTGACCACCAAAACCGAAAGTATTGCTAAGGGCAGCACGTACGGTTCTTTGTTGCGCTTTGTTGAAAGTGAAATTGAGTTTGGGATCTAATTCAGGATCATCCGTGAAGTGGTTGATGGTAGGCGGACAGATATCATTGATCACAGCCTGAATGCTGGCAATGGCTTCTAACACACCTGCAGCACCAAGGCAATGGCCTGTCATACTCTTAGTAGAAGAGATATTGAGGTTGTATGCATATTCACCAAATACTTCAGTGATGGCTTTGGCTTCAGCACCATCACCTAATGGTGTTGATGTACCGTGTGTATTGATATAATCGATATCGCTTGGTTGCATGCCTGCATCCTTCAATGCGGCAATCATTACGTTGCGTGCACCCAAACCATCGGGATGCGGCGCAGTCATATGATAAGCATCAGCAGTAGCGCCACCACCTGCAATTTCGCAGTAGATTTTCGCACCACGCTTGATGGCATGTTCATAATCTTCGAGGATCAACGCACCTGCACCCTCACCCATCACAAAACCATCGCGGTCTTTGTCGTATGGGCGGCTTGCAGTTGTTGGATCATCATTTCTTTCGCTCAGTGCTTTCATGGCATTAAAACCACCTACACCAGCTTCGCTGATCACCGCTTCAGAACCACCTGTTAAAACGATATCTGCTTTACCCAAACGAATGGTATCAAAAGCATCAATAATGGCGTTGGTAGAAGAGGCACAAGCACTTACCACTGCATAGTTGGGACCACGGAAACCGTGGCGCATAGAAATATGCCCCGCAGCAATATCCAGAATCATCTTCGGAATAAAGAAGGGGTTGAAGCGTGGGGTACCATCGCCTCTGGCATAATCTTTCATTTCCTCCTGGAAAGTGGTTAAGCCACCGATACCGCTGGCGAAGATTACGCCAACGCGGTCAACATCCACATTCTCTTTGCTAATACCCGCATCAGTTACAGCAGCGTCACTAACAGCGATGGCCAGCTGCGCAAAACGATCCAGCTTACGCGCTTCCTTCCTATCCATGAAATTGGTAGGATCAAAGCCTTTAATCTCACATGCAAAACGTGTTTTGAACTTGGTTGCATCAAACAAAGTGATGGGACCCGCACCAGATACGCCATTGATCAGGCCATTCCAGTAATCATGCAGGTTATTGCCCAAGGGAGTAATAGTACCTATTCCGGTTACAACAACACGTTTCATATGGAAAAATTATGGACGTTTTTAATGAGAGAATCCGCCCTACTGTTGGCCAAAGCCGCAAGAAAGGCGGATTAAATTATTCCTTTGCAGGGGAGTTAGATCTTACTTGGCATGCTCTTCCAGGTAAGCAACAGCCTGACCTACAGTAGTGATGGTTTCAGCTTGCTCATCAGGGATAGAGATATTGAATTCTTTTTCGAATTCCATGATCAGTTCAACGGTATCCAAAGAATCGGCACCGAGGTCGTTGGTGAAAGAAGCCTCATTGGTTACTTCAGCCTCATCAACACCTAACTTGTCGACAATGATTTTCTTAACTCTTGTTGCGATGTCTGACATTGTAAAAGGTTTTGTTACAGGCGCAAAAATATAGTTTTTGTTCAATTCGCAAGGGTTTACCTAATTTTTGTTTGCACACCTTAAACACTAACGAATATTAGCTTTTGAGGGGTGTTTTAGCTCATTTTTTATAAATCATCCTTATCTTACAAATCCCTAAACCCAAGCTATGGCGCTCAAAATCATCGAACATGGCAGTAAAGAATACCGCCAGATGGTAGACCTGCGTTTTCAATTACTCAGAAAGCCGCTGGGATTGGATTTTACGGCTGAAGACCTGGAAAAGGAAAAAGACGACATCCTGATCGGCATTTTTGACGACGATCTCCTGGAAGGATGTTGTATTCTCACCAAAATAGCCCCTCAAACAGTGAAATTGAGGCAAATGGCCGTTAATTCTGGCCTACAAGGTAAGGGCATCGGCCGGGTACTCATGACATTTGCGGAGAATGTAGCCAGAGACAGAGGCATGCGCCGAATGGTGATGCATGCCCGAAAATCAGCTATCGGGTTCTACGAGAAACTGGGCTATCGCACTTGCAGCGAAGAGTTTTTGGAAGTAACCATTCCTCATTACGAAATGGAAAAAGCGCTTTAATCCTTCTGATCAATCTTCTGCCTAAGCAGGGCACGCAATTCATGACGGAATGTTTCATTCATTCCCTCCTTGGGTACGAGAAAAAACGACTTATCGTCGAAATACAGGTGGAAGAAGTGCGGACTCTCAAACCATTTGCTGAATTTTCCCCAACCCCAGTTGATATACCCTCTTTCATTTTCCAGCACCATTTCCTGATCGCCAAAGAAAGCAATAAACCTGTCCTTGAAAGTAGACGAACGCCTGTAAATAGTATTTGGTAGGATAAACCAGAAAGCCGCTACCATCAGTAACCAGATCAATGACCCCAACAAAAAGGGCTCTGGCCTTATTTTCTGCATGTAGAATAATACTGCTGAGACGATGGCAAATACATTTACCAAAATAATCAGCACCCGTATCTCCGGTCTTTGTATAAAATGATAACGCAAAGCCTGTAAGACCTTGCGTTTATCGTATTGAAAGCTGTGTTGCATGATGCAACAAAATTAGTTGTTTGACAGCTCTTTCCAGCTAACAGACCATTGATTGATCAATTCACCCTTCAAGCCAACAAACTCCACCTTCATTGTTCTATTAATACCCGTGCCTGAAAAAGAGATGCGACCATAGTTCTGCAACTTGTCTACACCTACTACACGATACGGATTGTCTTTCTCGGGTCCGCTAAAGCTATGCGTGCCAGATGTTAACGGCGAAGCCGTGATATCATACAGCGGATAACTACCTGGCCTGTTCACTTTAATGATCTCGCTGTGGTGACGATCACCAGTTAGAAATACCACCCCATTGATTTTATTATCAGTGAGGAATTGAATAAAATCATTGTATTCTGCCGGAAACCTACGGAAGCAGTCATAAGGACTGGCAGGGTTTAACACCTGCGAACCGGTGGCAATAATGCGAAAACGAATGTTTCCATTGGTCTTACTCTGCAATAAGGCATTTTTCAACCAGCTGATTTGCTCCTTACCAAACATTTGCTTTTCAGCATTTGGTTTGCCGTTCACACTATCCGCCATATCATCATTGCTACGGTAACTACGATCATCCAACAAGAAAACATCCACATCATTCCAAGTAAACTTCGAATAAATGCCTTCACCATTATTACCATAAGAAGGATTCAACCAAAAGCTTTTGAATACATCTCTACTTTGTTTTTTGAAGGGATAACTCATATCTCCATCATTCCACCCATAGTCATGATCATCCCAAATAGCATAATGCGGCATTGCCTTCCACAAATCTTGCAAAATCGGCATGCTTCTATCTCTGGATGCACGTTTGTGCAAACCCCATTCACTATAATAATCTACTTCACGTGTGTACCAGTTATCACCCAACCAAAGCATAAAGGCCGATTTTTCTTTCGCCATGGTTTGAAAGATGGAGGAGTCTCCACCATAAGGTCTGCCTGGTCTATCGAAAGGTGGTTCGTTAAAATATGCACAACTACCCGTGATAAATGAAAAGTCGGGAGCTGGATTTCGCCACTGCCATAAACTTTGCGTGGTAACATCTCCCGTAGCGATAATTTGTCTATCCTCAGACACCAGATCATAGGTATAGGTAGTGCCGGGCTTCAGATCATTCAACTCGTAAAAAGCAATATTGAAATAAGGATTCTGACCAGGATACACAAAAGCCACTTCCTTTTCTGTACGCGTGCCCTTCTCTCTGTACAAAACCATTACGTTACGCACTTCAGGCTTAAACTCAACCCAAATTTTTGCCGAACGCAATTCTGTATGTCCGATCATTGGACCAGAAACAATGTAACGATCTCGCTGTGCAAACATCAAGGTATTCAACAGCAACAGCACTAATAATAATTTGAAGCGCATAAAAATAAATTGAAGGATAAAGTTAGCAACTAATCATCCAGCATTACTTGCTTAATAAAAACATCATAGGAATATCTAATCGATCTGCCCATGCATTTTCAGAATGGTCTGTTCCAGGAAATACACGACTCATCCAGTTGCGTTTCGTCCATTTTTTGCTGCGCATAACTGCATCGACCTTTTGCTGGTGTACTGCGTATAAACTATCCAATGTAGTGGTACCATGATCAAAATAGAGCTTATGCGTTGCAGGATTGGGCAGGTGCTTCTTGAGATAGGCAACAAATGCATCAGGAATGGGATTCATATGGTTGGTGAAAATACCCGGCCAATGCGTAGATAAACAAGCTGCGCCACCAAACACTTCAGGATATTCGCAGATGGCATACATAGAAATCAAGCCACCCATACTAGAACCCGCCACAAAAGTATTTGCTGGATCTTTCCGAACACGATACTTCGCATCGATATAAGGCTTTAGTTCCTTCACCAGAAATTTGAGGTAATCATCTGAGCGAATGCGCAAACCATTGAATACCGATGCCCCACCGGGTCTGTTTTTTCCATACAATGTATCTTGAATTGGTTTGGGCAAAGACTCAAATGGCTTTTGTGGAAAATAGTCTACATGTCTGCTTACACCACTATTCCATACACCCACTACTATGGTGTTGCGCATTTTACCTTCACGCATTAATTGATGCAAGGTCTCATCTACACGCCAGTCTTTTTTATTCCAGGTAGTAGTAGAATCAAAAAGCATTTGTCCATCATGCATATACAAAACCGCATGCGGCTTTACTCCATCATAACTATCCGGTAACCAAATATCAATTTTTCTGTTGCCCAGATATTGAGACGGAAAACTGTCTATCCGAACCAGTTGACCCGATACAACACTAGGAAGCTGCGCGTCAACAACAATACTGATACTCAGGATGATCAAAAAGATCCAATACTTTTTCATCATAGCAATTTGCTTGTTGATTTATGTAAAGCAATTACCGCGATAGCGAGATACCAAAAAACAGGCGTGTAATAAAGGTAGAGATAAGGCACATCAACCAGCGTATAAAAAACCGTTATGGCCAGCGTGGCTATAGCCAACTCCATATTCGCGATTGTTTGTTTCCGGTAAAACCAATACATCAGCACTGAAAAAAGCAAGGGCATGCCGAAACTGAGTAAGAGCAAAAGTTGGTGCTGCAATACAATTTTATCCGGACCAAATACAGCAGCCATTCCAGGTGTATAGCTGAAGTACTCCGGATGTTCCTGCCAAACACGTACGGCATGCTGTATATAGGTGCCCGGTATGCGCATCATTTGCTCAAAAGGTGCAAGACCAAAACAAGCAATGGTGAGTAAACAACAAACCAATACAGTTAATACAGATCGAATTAAAACTTGCCAATCTCTTTGCAGTACCCACCAAAGTAATACTGCAGGCACAGCTGTAATGAGGACATACCTACTCAATAAGCATGCACTTATGGCTATACCTAACCAGACTGGTCTTCGATAAACGATAGCAAGAACAAGTAAAACATGGTATGCAATTACCACGCCTTCTTCTGTAAGTCGAAAAAGATTATTACGCTCCTCTGTGTGTAACCACCAGAGTAAAACAGAGAGTACTGCTAATACCAACCAGATACTGATGCTGCGAAAACGACCCGACTGCAAGACAATCACAATAACCCCAATCCAAACGCCACCAACAGTTACCCAACGCAAATCAAACTGAAAAATGTCTGCCAGTGTAAAGGGCAACCACATAGCAGGTAGATAAATGGGTTGAATACCATTCCATATTTCTGCAATGGGTGCATATACCTGATGCCATTGTCCACTTAGGAACCTTTTCCCCATCACCTGAATAATGGGCAACATATCTGCATGCTCAATAGCTACAGGCGTGCTATCTAAAATGATTCTAGACAGTTGGTAAGAATATACCATACCAACCATCAGTAATATCCATTTCCAGGGACTAAGCAATACACCAATCTCAAAGCGCAGTGTGAGCGCAGGAGTTTTCGTCAATATGACCGAGAACAAACAGCCATTCAGTAAAAACAATATGGGCATCCAGGCAGACCATGGCCACCACAACGCGTATGTACAGAGCCATGCTTGTGTACAAGCCAGTAACAAGAATAACCATTGCGCGGTTTTACCCATAGGGTGAAATTACGGCAATCAGGACCTGCTTTCCAAAGTATGCATCACAAAGTCTTTGCGCCGTTGGCTGATGGGGATATTAAATCCGCCATCCAATACTAAAGCACCACCATCAGTCTTATCATATAACTGAATATGCGTGGGGTTTACCAGATAAGAATGATGAGTTCTGATGAAGCCCATGGGGGTGAGCATCTCTTCATATTCTTTCAGATTCTTAGAAATCAGGATTGGATCATTCTGCTTAGAAAAAAAACGCGTGTAGGGACCTTCTGCTTCACAAAACAAGATATCCGCAATACGCAAGAAATAAGTCGACTGCTTATCATTCAACACCAATCTTCTATCTGCATCACGGTTACCGGAAATCATTTGCATCATTACACCAATCTGCGCCTGTAAATCTGCATGTTGCAGTTTTTCACTCGCTTTTTGTATGGCTGCACGAAGTTCATCCGGATCTATCGGTTTTAACAAGTAGTCCAATGCACTAAACTTGATGGCCTGTAAAGCATATTGGTCATGTGCTGTGGTAAAGATCAACTGAAAAGTAGGTGCATTAATTTGTTTCAATAAATCAAAGCCGGTACCATCTTCCATTTCAATATCCAACAATACGATATCCGGTTGTTCTTGATGTATTACCTGTAATCCAGCTTGCACACCATCGGCTTCCAGAATTTTGGTTCCGGTAGTACAGACAATTTCTAGCATGACACGAAGTGCTTTTCTCAGCGATGCCTCGTTTTCAACAATTAGTACTGTAAGCATGGTATCAAATATGTCCTGAAAATACAGCTTGTATCCACTACCAAAAGAAATCTTTCCAATTAAGCCATACACCTAAACAAGTGCAGGCCTAAAGCCAATAACTGCAATTCCCGAAAAGCAGTTATAGATGCAAAAATGCTTTTTGTTCAGCCAAATTTAACAGCTGTTAAAACATTCATTTTAAAAAAACACTAAGCCATACTTTCAGTAAAAACAACCACATGCGAAGAATTGTCTGTTTACTAACTGTCCTAGTCCTGACTATTTCAGTATATGCGCAGTCCGGAGGAAGAAACGGAATGAGTCGAGAGACACTCATGGACGGATCAAAAACAATTGGCGAGTTACTTCAGAACCCCATCCTATTCACCAAAGGTAAATTTCAATTGGCCGGGAATGATGCCAACAATGATAAAGCCGCATTGGCTGCGCTAGCACAAAGTGATGCAGTAATCAAAGAGTATCAAGGGAAAATGGATGCATTTCTGAAAGAGAAAGCACCTAGTATGCTTTTGAAGAATGCGTACAATAAAGTGATCAGCAATGTAAAAAGAGCAACTTTTGCCATTAAAGATGCTGCATCTGGCGTACAGACCGGACAAAACTATGCTTACTTACTTTATGTACAGGATTTATACCTGTATCAAGCTTATATCAGCAATATGGTGAAAGTGTTTCCAGAATCGATTGAATTGCAAGATCAACTGGAAAACATCAATAGCGCCGTACAGCAATATGGCAATAAGCAGGCGTTCATGGCGAAAATGCAACAGAACAAACTAGACTACCTCAAAAGTCTGAAACTGCCTAAGGCCGGCATGACGGATGCCAAGCTGGAGAAAACCATTAAGGAGCAGTATGAGAAGTGGTTTGAAAACGCCAAACTCACAGTAACCAAAGTAGTCATCACTTCTACAGTGTGGACACTTGAGAAAAATGTCTTGGATATTCCTTTACACAGAGAAATCACTGCCCAGCTGGCTATTAAAAATCCTGATGGCAGTTGTGGTATTGCAAGCACTTATGTGCGAGAAACCTATTTAGGTGGCGGACAATACAGTGCCCCCACTGTGATCATGCCTAACAGTCCAACAGTAATTCCTTGTGAAAACCTTAAATAACTGATGATGCCTATAAAGTATACCATAATACTCAGTCTCTTATTCAACAGCCTCATAGCAAATGCACAATTTGAAACGCGCAGCGGAAACAATAAAAATAGTCCTGAGTTTAACCCCTATGCCAAAGCATTGAGTGAGGAAAATGTAACAAAGCGTACTTGGAATTTCATGCGCTTATTCGGCAAACCAGAGCTCAATCTTCAGCAATTTGAAACACCACCTTGTGGTGATTATGTAGCACTCTCTAATGCACGCATTAGTCAGTTCAATGCCTTTGTAGATGAATTTCTTAAAGGTGCAAAAGATGAAAAGAAGATCAAAACAGATCAGCCCTTAGTGTATAAACTGGTCAGAAATTTTACCGATGAAATGCAATACTCCATCAAAAGACTGGAGAGCATGGGTGCACCAACAACAGGTATGGAAGCGCCTTTGGAGCAGGATGTCTGCAGAGCTAAAGGCCTTATTCAACAGATCAAGTCTGTACAGGCATATTTGGCAGCAGTACAAAAAGTCTACCCGGATTCAAAAGGTATTGATGAAGTAATGGCTTCAGCTGAACTTGTTTTACAACAGTTCAAAGATGATAAAGCAGTATTGGCACATGTACGCAAAAACAGAAACGCAAATCTTGTTGACGTAACTATGCCTGCAGCGGTTGGAAACAATCCGGAATGGGAAAAACTCTTTAAGGAGCATTTTCAGAAAAAATATCTTGGATACACCTACTTAAAACAGGCATTAACCAGTGCTGATTGGTTTATCAAGAAAAATGAAATCTCCAACCAACCTGAATACAGACAAACAGGTACCATTATCGCTGCTAAGACACCGGATGGTAAATGCAAACTTATCACCATTGATCTCTATCAATACTTTCAGCAGGGAAAGTACGCGCATATCGACTTTGAACAGAAGGATGAAAAACCGGTCCTATGTGAAAAGCTATAGTCGCAATCCCCCAAGCAGATGTGCGCAAAGGAGTCCTTCTGGACTCCTTTTTAATTACTTGAAATAACGTATCTGCATTTTTTTAACTGCAGTTATCCCTTGCTGATGAATATGCAGTTTTTGTAATGGTGCATGCGGAAAAAATATTTGTGTCATACTGGTTAATCCATCATCAGCAAATAACTCCACTGAAGCCTGATCAAAGATGAGTTGAATCTCTGTTTGGCCTGTTTGCACAAACCGGGGCGCTATTGCTTTTATGGGAAAGTCCTGATGAAATGCTGTTTCACCGGTCTTTCCTCTGTCGAGATAAAATAGTTGCTTACCTGCATCATACCCTATTAACAGGGTATCATTTGCCGCAGAGCTCAGACTGATCTGCCAATCCTGTTTGGCTGATGCAGCAATATCCAACTGAAATGTATTTCTGTTAAGCATTATTGGCTTTCCCTTTTTAAAAGAAGGCAGCAGATCAACAGGCTTATCTGCGTATTGCAGCAAATTTTGAACAGGTGTATGCGCTACATACCAACGGCCCTGCACCTGCTTAAGTGCTAAGTTCCTCGGAATGGTCATGGCACTTCGCCAGGTAGTTGTAGGGACTATATTAGCATAAGACCAGTTACTCATCCAGCCGATGAAGATTCTTTCTTTTCCTGTGTTAGACCAGGTAACACCTGCATATTCATCGGGGCCATAATCCAGCCATCTGGTGATGTTATCATATGGCTGAAAATCTTGCCCGTTGAAACTGCCCACAAAATACTGTGTCGCTGACCCTTTGTTTGGCCCACCGGGGTTCAGGTTCACCAATAAGACCCAGTGTGTTCTTCCAGCGTGCTCCATCGGAAAAAGATCAGGACATTCCCATACCCCACCATGTGCACCCATTGTTTTTCCAAACTCAGACAGCTTATGCCACTCCTTCAAATTCTTTGATGCATAGAATTCAATATGATCTTGTACAGCCAAGGCCATGATCCATTGCTTTGTATGCCGGTGCCAAATAACTTTAGGATCGCGGAAATCACGGATGCCCGGACTCCTTAAAACTGGATTTCCGGAATACTTAGTCCACGTTATGCCATTATCCAAACTATAGGCCAAAGCCTGATGCTGAAAACTGGCGCTGCCGGCTTTTTCTGCTTGGTCATCATGATAAGTATAGATGGCAACAATTGGTAATTGTCCATGCTTACCAAAGCCGCTTGTATTCATGCTATCCACCACAGCACTGCCGGAGAAGATCATACCCAATGAATCCGGATACAAAGCAATGGGCTGATGTTGCCAGCGAATCAGGTCTTTGCTGGTTGCATGCCCCCAATGCATGGGGCCCCAGACAGCAGCTTCTGGATTGTGTTGATAGAACAAGTGATAGACACCATTGGCATAAAACATCCCGTTGGGGTCATTCATCCATTTGGCAGGAGGCGTAAAATGAAATTTTGGACGATAGTTAGTATCGCGCTGCGCGAACACATTTATTGACAATAACGCTGCACATAGAACCAGCAATGAAGCAAGTCTTTTTGTGTATTGCATAGTCCGATTATTTTCCGATACAAAAACTTTTTTTATTCGTTTACTGTACTTTATGAAAATAAAGTAAAAAGCTGCGCAGATTATTCTGCAACATCAGTATATAATTTTAAAGAAAGGAAGCATCTACCATTATCAACAACAGAAAAGAGCGCAAGTCTCTTTACTTCTTTTCCAGAAAAATCACAAAATTTAACTATCTCGCTTGACTCAATTTTTAAATACGTTGTCAAACGTTCATAATCTATATTTCCTTTTGAATCTTTTGCAGAATTTGAAATCAGTGACTTATCTATACACTCAACTGCTTTGTACTCATTTTTTAGTCTCTCAAATTCATCAAATGCATGCTTTAAACCAACTGGCGTACTTTTAAAAAATTTGCCAAAAATTTTTAACCCTCTTTCTGTTTCAATAAACCACTGTTCATTGGTATGATTGTTTGCCCAATCCGCAAAGGCCTCCTCCTTTGTAGTACCAACTTTTGGCAGTTCACTTTGAGAAAGTACATTAAGCTGGATTATAATTGTGAGCAGAAGTAGCAATATAAATCGCATAAAATAGTTTTATTGTAGTAAAAGGGAGTGTATTTCGACAAACTCCAAGTATTAAAATAAGTAAATTTTAAAATCTCATATTTTTTTACAAACAATAATTCTTTTTTTGGCTAAATAGCATTTTTCTTATACCGCTGTAACAGCTAATTTCAAAGCCAATGAAAGCCCATAAAAATTCAAAAAGGACTAGCCTCTTGAGAAATTAATTTAACTCAAATTTTGACGAACATATATGAAATAGCTCTGTTAATGCATTGTCTTTACTATTTCTGAATGCTCACATGAATAAAGATTAAAGACTTTTATTAGTCTGCATGTATTACATTACAATCTTTCCATAAAAAAATAATCTGTTTATATTTTGTATTAGCAACAACTATTTAAGCTTGTTCGCTTTCATTCTGAGGTTGTCTTAGTTTATAATAAATTTCCAGACTCGCAATTAGTGCATCTTTTAGCTGCAATCCATTGTTGAATCTAAGTTGCTGCCAATGGCGAAGATTAAACCCTACACTTGCATCTGTTTTAGCATCCGGTTGATTACGCATTAGTAAAATAAAATTCTCCTGTTCATAACCCTTAGCCTTATTTAGGCCCATCAAAAAGCCTACCTCATGATAAACATTAATATTTTTTGTACTGAGGTCAGCAATAAGCAAACCGGTATTATTAATCAATTCGAGTATTTCATCTGATATGGTATAGGCATGGCCTTTATTCACCTCATCAATACGAATATGCTTTATTTTCAAATCAAGGTTGTGTTTGCGGTTTGCCTCAGCTATTGCTTCCTCAATGGCTTGCTTTACTTCTTTAGAGGCTTCATCAAACTGCATGGAGATAAATACATTGCGTGAACGTGCTTTAAGAATTGTATCATACACAACAATTAAGTCATTGGCTGTAATATCAGTTATTGTATAAATATGATTGTAAAGCACCCAATTCTTGAAAGACTTCCTAAAATCACCATGCTGCAAGTTTAATTCGTAATAAACAAATGCACTAAATAAAGCAGGGCTATGACATTCTTTCAAAACAGCATGTTGTTGATAGATTGCATTGACATTATTAACGACCTGCATTACTTTATTTATTTCTGTATCATCGTTCTGGATAATCTTCTTTTGCAGCAATAACTTGAACAGTTCCAAAAGTACTGTACGCTTTATAATTACTTCTTCACCATTATCCTTCCATGTTTTGAACGATTCAGAAATTGCCTGTAATACTTCTAAATCAAATCTGTCCTTTACTTTTCTTGCAAAATAAAAATGGGGACCAAAAGATGCGTTATTCTTTAATTTTTCATCAGTGAATATGGCCACTTCATCCAATATCAATCTTAAATTTTCTTCCGATGTAAGTGGTATAGACTTACTATTAATGTTATGGAAAATCACTCTTTTATACTCTTCACTTTGGGCTGTATCCGGAAAGAGAATTAAACAAAAGGGTGTCATATAATTATTAAACTCTGCTGCTTCAGGAGCTGCACTCAAGCGGTGGTTTCCATCGATTCTGAAAAAAGGCTTATTTGTTTTCAACCAACCTTCTGGTATGTCAATAATTACTTTGTGTACACCAGATTGAGTGGATTTAATGCTAAAAGAATCCACATTCGACTTAAATGTTTTTCGGTCAAGAATATCCTTTAACGGGTCAATGCCGGAAACCCCTTTTGTAAAATCATATTTGAGGTTGTATGATAGTATTACCTCAGGAAAGAATAGATACTCTTTATCTTTTAAAAAGTTTATGATCGCCTCCCGTTGTTCGTCAATTAAGTTACGCTGATAGTGAAGATCTGCTTCAGAACTTCTTGCTAAATCACCCATTGGGGCAAAGCCCCGAACGCAGGTGAAACCGCCTAAGGATTGTGATAATATGCCCTCTAATCTCATACTTGCTATTTTATGATTTCACTCATTATTTCAAATTTCTCAAGCAATGTTTCTACTAACTGCTGCTTGGTAATGAAATACTTTTTGTATTTACTTTCTAATGCTTTGCTGTAAGTAACATTAATGCGATAGTACTCTTTACCATTTGCCTTAACTGTTGCGGACATTTCAATAACTTTTGCCGAAGGCATAAACAAAATGTGTTCGCCAATTTCAGCCTTATCAGGATCATAGGCGACGCCTACCAAATAAAAACCATGATGTGCCCGGAAAGTGCTCTTGCCTATACTTAAAATAAGCTGGTCTGCTTTTTTTACCTGAAACCTTGATTTTACCTGTAAGTATATTGGGAGAAAAACTCCTTCTTTCAAGACAATTAAATCTATTCCCCTGGTATCTATGACAGGTCGGTACACATTTAGTAACCCCTGGCTATTGAGCAAAATAATTTCTTTCACTCTGTCTTCGGCTATATTGCCTTTGGCCTGACTTGACAAACCTGAAATATCTACGAGTGTTTCGTCTTCTTCTTCCTCTGAATCTTCAATTGATGGGGCAGCAGTTTTTGAAATAGTAATCAACTGCTGTGTTACATTTACTGATACTACATTACCCGGCTTTAATTTGTTACGCTTGTAAAATGTAGTAAGGCCAAATATGCGGTAGTGATCAGCATTGTAATTTTTTGAAGCTACTTGCTTCTCATCACTAAGTTTCACCTGCACCTGTGCAGTTTCATTAGGTAAGAGGTCTCGTACCTGAGCCGGTACGTAAATAAACCCAAGACGGGTTTCTACCTCTATCAACTTTCGCTGGTATGTTATGGATGGGGTATCTTTCATGATGCTGTATTTAAAATCAGTTTTCCAATTTCCTTTTTGGCAGCTTCAAAATCCATTTTCGCTTGTACCAAAAGTTGATGAGCTTCTTCTGTTCTCACTCTTACTTCCTTGGCAATCATTTGCTGAACCGAAAGTGGTGGGGCAGGAATAAGTAAATACTTTACATCATCCGGAGACAAATGCCCATTTGTAGCACCGGTTACATTACGTTTGATTTCAATTTGCGATGGTTTGCACCTTAAAAAAGCATAGACAAAATAGGGATCGAACCTGCGTTTTTCTGTTTGAAACTTTACGATATCGCCTCCTAAATAATATTTGCCAGGATACGACCAGTAACCGACTTTACCGATAGTAGCTCCGGTAATTACTACCAAAATATCATCTTGCTTTAGTTCCTGATCATCATAAAACACATCTTTTGCAGTTAATAGATTATCAAGGTCAATTGTGCCATCCATATTAATGGAGTTGATCTGCACAACTTTATTATCTCCTTCCTTTTCCTCCTGCTTTGGCAAGTACCCTTTAACCAAAAGACCAGTAATTGTCTGCTTGAGAAACACCGCACCATACTTCCCTTTCGCAACACATTCCTTTATATCGTTAAAATAGATTTTATTGAAAAAAGGGTCAAACCTATTACCCGAGACTTTGGTGAAGGAAGTTTTGAATGTTCTGTTTTCAATTGTATTTGTAGGTTCAGGATGCAAGGAAATACCCAATTCGTTCAAAAGATAATCGTCAATTCCTGCCAATAACTTAGCAGCCTTTTCTTCTTTGGATAGCCTTTCCTCTCTTGCAGTCTTTGCCATTTCAAAGATCCGTTCATCAAAAACAATAGGAATTGAACGTAATGCAGGATAATCCAAAGCGGGACGAGTACCACCCGTAGCTCTTCGTGAAGCTAATTTTTCACCAATATCTGAATTAAGATAAGCCGCAACTAATTCACTAATCTGCCTACTACTTGTTTTTGCTACAACACTATGCTGATTTATATTTCCTCTGAAACCAATTGGTGGAACGCTTGAAATAGCCATTCGGCCAACACCGGTTATCTTAATTACTAAATCATTCTCTTCGATTTGGCTTCTTTTGAGCATACCCAAATGAGTTGCCTCATTAATATACTTTACATCATCAAGCTTCAATTCACCTGTTTCAGACAAATTCTGAACTCTTATGAATGGCACCCCTCCGCTTTCAGCATCCTGGGCATAATATTTATCAAATTCAACTACAGAAGGTGTTGCACCACTAGCCATTTTAAGAACAAAACTTCTTAAAGGCTTAGCACCTTGTGCCATAACAGAGGCCTCAAGAGCCATTAAGCTTGGCTTATAATAAAATGGATCAAATCGCTTTTCAAGGTTGCCCCGATTCAAGATGAAGAACCTGTCTTCATCTAAACCGGGGCTTAGACGAAAAAACGGTCTCTACCAGCAATTAAATCTTCAATAAACTGTTTTAATTGAGGTTCAACGTATTCAAGTTCATTACCAGCCTGTGTTTTTTTACCTGCAGCATCATAGCCAATATTCTCAGCAATCACCATCAATATGGGATAATTGGTTACCTCATCAGCAATTAACTTCAGGTATTCATCTTGCAGATTCTCTTTAATCTCATTTATCTGCTCATTGTACAATTGTGTGATGTCGGCCTTCCATGCTTTAAACTCATCCGTTTTCTCTACTACTCTTTTACCCTTAGCATCCCATTGGGTGGGTGGAGCAGCTCCATCCAATACAGCAACATTTTCGGCCAATTCCCAATTAATGACATTGTAATCAAAACCCTTATGCTCTTTGAGGACCTGTTTCTTTTCTTCATCAAGTCTTTTTATTTCATCGGCAAATTGCGGCTGAATAAATAACCGGTCTTGCAACCTTTCCTTTGCATCAATGATTTTTTTAGATTCCTTATCCGACAACTTTCTCAAGAAGAGAACAGAACTTTTTACACCAGCACCATTTGCAGTGAAAGCGGTTTGCGGCAGAGATACAACCGCTACAATCCGGTAGTGTTCTTCTATCCAATCCCTTACGTATTGAGAACTGCTATTGGTAAGTATGCCATCCGGGATAACTACTGCCAAAAAACCACCCGGCTTTAAAAATCTGTAGCATTGCTCAATAAATAACACCTCTGTACTTTGGCTGGTACGAGTACCCAATGTATAGTTGCTTTTTAGGCGTTTATCAATCCAGTTTACATCGGTAATGCCCAGTTTATAATTTTTGAGGTATGCCTGCTCAGTTTGTTTGATACTGCTACCAAAAGGCGGATTGGTAATGATGAAATCAAAATTATTTCGTTGAAAACCTTTGTTTCCGGTACGTTCAGCAATCACTTCGGGATCGTACAAACCATCAATCGCCACAACATTCGTATGACCATCATCATGAATAATCATGTTCATTTTGGCGGTACGTGCTATACCTTCAGAAATCTCTATTCCATAGAGATTATTTTCAGCAAAGTCGTGCCAGTATTTGTGGTGTTGTACAGAGCCCTTCCTGAAGTAACCTTCTTCTGCTTTTTTATCTGCTTGCTTTCTTACCTTATCCAATGCATAGAGTAAGAAACCACCAGAGCCACATGACGTATCTAATACAAGGCTGTCATTTTCTATCGGCAATACCTTCACAATAAAATCAACCACTTCCCGAGGAGTAAAATATTGACCAAAATCACCCCTGAAAAATGAACCAAGAAATGTTTCAAAAGCCCGGCCTTTGCTATCGAGGTCTGTATCGTGCAGGTTAAGTTCTGCTAAATACCCAACTATTGTTTTTAGTTCATTTGCTGATAACCTGATTGGTTCTTTAAACACTTCGGGATCTTTCTTTTTGCCCTCCTCATAAATTCCCTGAATACGTTTTAACAGTTCATCGGGATGTTCTCCAGTGTATTCCTGAAAGTCGTATGGTTGTCCTGATTTTCGGGGTTTACGTTCATCCCAAATTTTACAAAAGATGAGTTTATCAAGTTCGTCAAATGCTTCAGATGGATTACGCTTTCCACCAGCCCAAAGTGCCTGATGGGCCTGTTCAAAAACTTTAGTCAAATCGCTTTGCTCTACGATCTTAATATCCCTTGCAGGATTTCCAACTTCATCCCTACCACCCTTGTAAAACTTGGCAAGTGTAATACCTGTTTGCCCAAATCTGGGAATATCCGCAATGATGTTTTCTACCCGTTCTAATGTCGGGTAGTTTTTAACATCGTAAGATTTTGTTTTAATGCCAGATGTTATCTGAACGAAACGAGCACCCAAAGCAACGGCATTGCCAAAGCCTTGTTCAATTGCCTGATTGAACTCTGCTTCTGATATTTTTTGCTTTTTACATTCTATAACTATGTAAGGCTTCTTCTTTGCATCATCCTCAAAAACGACAATATCCGCCAAATCGCTTGGAGTTCTCTTGGGCACAATTAATTCCAAACTTATTCGCTGCGGCTTATAACCGTATTCGATTATCAAAGACAAATAAGTCTCTGCTCTCACTTGCTCTTCAGGATCAGAGAAACGATATCTTTTCCCTTGTGCCTGATAGATAATGTATTTATCATCATCCTCAAAAGAGACGTGACCGAGTTCAATGCCTTTACCTATTATACTCATACCCAATATTTTTATTTTTTTTTGGTTTTCTTAAAGTCAATGAAAGTTTCCTCAATTTTCTCCAGCAACTCGGTCCGCACTAATTCAAAAGCGGTTGTCTGGTCGTATTTTTCTGTTGGCCGTATCAGGGCTGCTATGTCTCCTATAAACTCATCGTCCTGCATTTTGGCCTCCATGTTTTGCAGATATACTTTTTGTGTAGGTGGTTCATCTACTACAAAATCCATGTAGGCATGATAGCAATGGAGCAGGGCCTCTTTATCCATGCCTGGCACTTGCACCAGAGCCTTGTACATATCATATAAATCACGGCCTTTTCTGCGTTGGTATAAGGCCCTGAGTTTTGTACCCAGCAGTTCTTCTAATTGGTAGGTCGTAATATTGCAAGCACCGGTAAACCATGAGGAATTTACCTGAAAGGGAAATTGCTGATACCCCAATACAGTGAAGTGTTCCCGGCAATTGGTTTCAACTTTAAGGCGGAGGTTTTGCACCGGAGGAAACTCAGATTCAAAATGGTAGTGAAGGGTAAAATTGTTTTCTTTCCGCTTCCTGGCAGGGTCCCCTAAAAAGGCCAACCTTTCTCGTAAACGGTCCACCACAGGGCCGAATGGCTCTGCTGTGATTTGCACCAAATCAATATCCTCGGAGTAGCGTGGTTGCGGATTTAAATATAGCTTGTGCAAAGCCGTACCACCCCTGAATGCAAGGCTTTTTGCCAGAAAGTCATCGGAGAATATTTCTACCAAGGCACAGCAAATCACCAGGTCTTGTTCTACCTGTTCGTTGGTTTGCCAGGGCACCTGATTGGCCCATTCTGTTATGTATGCCTGTGGTATCATTCGTCAAGTTCTATTGTTGTGTTTACGATTACTTTCCATGTTTCATCAGATGCAAAACCTTTGGCTGGTGCTGAGGCTTTCAATGGTATCCTAAACAAAGGGGCGTTGTTGTTTTGTAAGGCTTTGTATAATGCTTTGGCCAGCGGCTTGTTGTCAAACACTTTATCCAGCAGATAACCCAAACGCTGCAAGGCAGTTACCGGAACATGTTGCAGCAGATTGGTATCGAATGCATTGGGTTGAATGCTTTCGGCTAATTCAGCTAACACCGTAGCCACTCTGTTGATACCACCTACCCTTTTGGCGTATTGTATCAGATCGGTGGCGGTTAGGGCAGGGTTTGAAATTTTTAAGTATCCGGCCTCGGTTTTCCGGGTATCTAACAATGTTTCAGGTATTTCTTTTTTGCTGATGTAATTCAGCTTAAGCCCTTTTTTCTGCATAGGCCGCAGCACGGGAAAGCCGGTAACCACAAAAAACTCCTGTGGCTGCTGATGCGATGCTCCATGATAAGCGGCTGCATTTAGTAAAGCCAAATAATAAGGCCGGTCTAATTCCTGCATAAACGCATCTAAAAACAAGGTGGGGGGAAGAATTCCCTTTGACCTGTATTGGGGCGGTATGATGAGGTAATAACCTTTATGGATGGAAATAATCTGCTCTTTATCTACCAGCCTTTTCAAGGCGAACTTATTGGCCGTATCCGATTGCCCGGGAAAATCGGCACGGAACTGGTGCAGCGCAAAAGCATATTTACCCTTAGCCAAAAGCTGGTTTACCCAATCTTCTGCACTTTTATATTGCCTTGAATCTTCCAAGAGAGTAATTTTTTGCAAAAGGTAGTGAAAAACACTACTTATTGCAAATTATTTCTCTAAACAACTGATATTTCTAAGCAACCTGATGGGCAAAATTATTTTCCAATACAAATTGCCAGCTACAAAGATAAAGCCTTCATAACAAATGATTTCAAAACATTAAGGTATTTTATGGCAACAATAGGGCAACAAAACCTATAATATCAAAAGAAAGTGTAGTGCAAAGAAAGGAAAATATGTTGTTGTGTAATATCGTATTTAAATTAACAATGCCACATTAAAGGAACAAAATATAGTACTTACCTCGTTGTTCTTAACTCAAAATTTTAATGTCATTTATTTATTGAAATCGAATTGAGTTTCCTTTCATCAATAGCTAAATCAAAAATATTAGTAAATATTTTCTAAGTTTTTGTAATTAGTCTTTGAGTTATATATGTATCCTTGCAGGGTTAAGCACAAATATTTCTGTAATGCAACTAAAAACAGCCATTATGGGTTTTGGAAACCCTTGCCGGTCGGATGATGCCGTTGGTGTTTATGTCATTGATGAATTAAAGAAAAAATTCAGCAACAGGACTGATATTTCGCTATTAGATATGGGCACTGGTGCATTTGAAGTATTATTTAAATTGAAAGGACACCAAAAAATAATTTTAGTAGATGCTGTATTAAATAGCGGTGAACCCGATGGCACCGTATTTAAAGTACCTGCATCAGAGATTAATACTGCACCACAAGATGACCCAATGGTGTTTTTACACAGTATTAAATGGGATCAAGCATTGAGCTATGCAAAAAAAATATTACAAGACGAATATCCTGAAGATATTAGTGTGTACCTAATTGCAATTACCGACACCAGATTGGAAATGAATATGAGCGATGTGGTAAAAGCAGGTGGCGACAAAACCATTGACCATATTGCTAACGACATTTTACAACTTGCTTAAACTATGCATTTAAAAAACGGACATTTAATAATAGACAATGCTATCATCCAACAATTGTGGGGCGACATCACTCATTTGAATTGGGTTTTTTATAAAAATAAAAATAGTATAATGTTTTGTTCTGTAGAAGATGAACTTTTTAAAAAATTGCACAAAACAACACTTAGCATGCTCAAGCTTAAAAATGCAAATGGCGATAGAAGCCTATCGTTACAAGAATTAATCATTGATAATGATTTAGACAATACAGACAGAGCATTAGCATATATTGCTGACGATGGAATGAAAATTTTAAATGTAACTATCCTTTAGCATGAACATCTATAATATCGTATTTACAGATTATACCGGCAGCTCAATGGATTTGACCTTGTTACAACAAGCCAATTGGTTGCAAACAGCCAAGGTTAGTTATGCTTTGTATGAAAGAAAAAACCTTTGGCATATACGATTATGTTTTATAGATGCCAACAATGCCTATCGCATTATTTGTCGCTATATCAACGATAGCTATTATACCAAACAAAAAGCCGAAGTATATGCGGCCAATTTTTTAAGAGCTGCCCTTAAAGGCAATTATAACACAACAAATACATCATCAATTAATATTAATTATAATTAAAATATGTTTCATTTAAAAACAATACAAGAACAATTTGTAAAAGAATGTATACAATCGGTAGATAGATTGGAAGAACTTTTTACCATAAACCAAGAAAATGAAGCCGATATAGAAATAAATGAAAGTATTGTGTGCTTGCCTGATTGGAAAAATATACAACCACCAATATTAATTCCAGAAGCCATTACTAGTAAAGAAAACCTTTTAGGTATTTTATTTGCTAAGCTGAGCAATTACGAAAATGCCTATCCTTTATTAGCAGAAAATCAAGCCATATTACAGGCAGTAGATAAGCTCAATCGTCTGCAAAATGGTATCGCAATAGATCAACTTGAATCTGAGATTAATTATTTTAACCTGCATAATAACGCCATCATTCAGCACTATGGCTATGTAGAAAATGCGGAATATGAGAATTTAGAAGCCACTTATCAAGAAGCCATTAATACAGCACCCAATTATAATTATAAAGCATTTACTACTTATCATTATGCACAGTGGCTGTTAGATTTTGGTCAAATAAACAAAGCCGATGAAGTATTAAAAGGTATAAATCAAGAATCATTAAGTCCTTTATCGGCATCACAAATAACATACTCTTTGTGTCAAGCACAAATAAAGCAATTGACTGCACCTTATGATGAAAATTTGTTGGAAACAGCTAAGGCAAATTTATGGAAGTGTTTGCAATATTTTGAAGAACACAATTTTAAAGTAGAAGCCGCAATGGTATGGAACGATGCGGCACATATTGCAGCAATATCTAATAGTTTTGCAGAAGCATTAGGATACAGTACCAAGGCCATTGCCATATACGAAGAGGAGCAATTGCAACATTTTAAAGCTCAAGCTCAACTCACACAAGCCAATTTATTATTGATGTGGGCTCAAAATGGTTCACCACAGTTTTATAAGCAGGCTATTGACCAATATAAAAATGCATTGGCAGTTTATACCAGAACAGATGCACCTGATGTATTTGCAAATATCCATCACCAATTAGGAATTATTTATGCCGAAATACCGGAGGAAATAAAAAAGAAAAGTGTTTGGGCCGCTGTATCGGTGTCTTCATTTACAGAAGCCATGCAATATTTTACCAAGGCTGATTATCCTTACGAGTATGCCAGTATTTGTCACAGTCAAGGAAACGCTTTTACAAAATACCCTATCGCCATTCATTCTGATAACTACGAAAAAGCATTGGCTTGGTATAACGAAGCACTTGAAATTCGTACGGCACAAAATTATCCATTAGAGAGAGTGCTTACACTTTGTAATTATTTAGAAGCAAGTTGGTTTGTAGGCAATAAAGAAGCCTTTGACGAAGATAGATATAATGATATGCTCAAAGTTGCCAATGAAATTCTATCGCTCACTACTGATGAAAGCATTATAGAACATACGAAGGCAGATATAGAAAAATTACATCAAATTAAAAAAGAAGCCATCGCATAATATGCACGAAATATCTTTAGTACGAAATATTTTTAACACTTTGCAGGACGAGTTTCCTGATAAGTTTGACAGCATTCAAACTATTTATCTTAACGCAGGTGAGCTAAGCAATGTGCAACCCTTGCTAATGGAAAGTGCCTTTGCAGCAGTGTTAGAAGATGAGCCAAAATACAGGCATACTAAATTGCAAGTAAATGTGCTGCCTATTATTGTGCAGTGCGATGTATGTAATACACAAAGCACCGTAAAACAATATAAATTTATTTGTAGTAATTGTGGCAGTGCCTGTAAAAAAATAATACAAGGCGATGAGCTATTAATTAGTAAAGTAGAATTTTCAGATGCTCAATAATAATAATTAAGAATTAAAAAATAAAAGTAAATGAATACAGTACAACCAAAAAGCAACAGAATGCCAGTAGGCAGTGTGCAATGCGAAAACACTTCTTTAAACCTTTTGAAGGCAAATGATTTTGTAGCCAAAGCAATCAGAGACAAATTGGCACCACATAATATATTAGTGCTTAACATTTGCTCGTCGCCAGGCAGTGGCAAAACTACTTTGTTACAGGAAACAGGCAAACGCCTTGCAGGAGAATTGAAAGTGGGTGTATTAGTGGGCGACCCAGAAACAGAAAGAGACGCCATCCGTATTAGAGAAGCAGGAATTGACTGCCTGCAAATAGTTACAGGCGGTATGTGCCATATAGAAGCTCAAATGATTCTTCAGGCATTGGATCATTTCAACTTTGAAGGCTTAGATGTTTTAATCATTGAAAACGTAGGCAACTTAGTGTGTCCAGCAGCTTTTGATTTAGGTGAAGATTATAGAGTAACGCTGATTGCTTGCACCGAAGGTGATGATAAGCCCAAAAAATATCCACGTATGTTTTTAACAAGCGAATTAATGGTAGTGAGCAAGGCTGATTTGTTGCCTTATGTGCCCTTTAGTGTAGAGGCAGTTACCAAAGATGCCAGAGAAATAAATCCAACTATTGATGTAATTACTATTAGCAGTTTAAAGGCTGAGGGTATAGAGGATTGGTGCAATTGGTTGCGTAAGAAAGTTTCTGAGAAAAAAGCAGTAACAGTATAAAATAATTTGGAACAAACATTTCATATATTAATTCAAGGCATAGTGCAAGGTGTAGGCTTTAGGCCTATGCTGTATCATTATGCTATGCAAAATGAAATGAAGGGTAATATTTGCAATAGTAGCGATGGTTTGCATTTTTATTTTAATGCTACTACTGAAAAGGCTACTACAGTTTTAGAATTTATTTTGTCTAATAGGCCCCCATTAGCTACCATAACCAATGCAACATTAACTAATATTGCTGATGAAAAATTTAATAGTCTAAAAATTGTTACATCAAACACAAACAGCGTCAACAGCAATTCTGTATTGCTTACACCAGATTATGCGGTTTGCCATGAGTGTATAAACGATGTAAACGACAAAAAAAACAGAAGATATAGATATCCATTTACTACTTGTGCTATATGTGGTCCACGTTTTTCTATTATCAATGAACTACCCTACGAAAGGCATCATACCACCATGCAGCCATATACAATGTGCAAGAATTGTGAAGCAGAATATAATGATGTACACAATCGTAGGTTTTATGCACAAACCATTTCTTGCAATGAGTGTGGCATACAAATGCAGTTATTTAATGCGAATAATGAAATAGAGGCCAATGGCAATGAAGATGTATTGTTGGCTATCAACAAAGCTCTGCAAAGTGGCAAAACTATTGCCATTAAAGGGATTGGCGGGTTTTTGTTAATATGCGATGCTACTAATCAACAAGCCATAAAATCACTTCGCCAACGAAAACACAGACCTGCAAAGCCTTTTGCAATTATGTGTAAAAACACAACACAAGCAAATGAATTTGCTTTTTTATCAGCACCTGAAATAGAAAATTTAAATTCTGTTGTAGCACCCATAGTTTTAGCAAAAGCAAAACAAAGTGATTTAGCCTTGCAACACATTTCGCCCAACTTAAATACCATTGGTATTATGTTGGCTTATACGCCTTTATTTCAAATAATATTGGAAGATTTTGGTAAGCCAATAGTAGCCACAAGTGCCAACCTTAGCGGTTCGCCAATTGTATTTACAAACGAGCAAGCATTACAATCACTCAATGCTTTTGCAGATTATATTGTAATTAACGATAGAGATATTTTACTACCACAAGATGATAGTGTGATGCGTTTTTCGCCAAAGTATCAGCAAAAAATAATTATTCGCCGATCAAGAGGCTTGGCACCAAATTATTTTTCCAAAAGTAATTTTAATGAAGATGTTTTAAGCACCGGAGCTATGTTAAAAAGCAGTTTTGCATTTACGGCAAATAACAATGTTTATATCAGCCAATTTTTAGGTAATACTGAAAGTTACGATGCTCAACAAATGTATCAACACAGTTTGCAGCATCTCTTACAAGTAACTGATACAAAGCCTACGAAGACCATAGCGGATATGCACCCACAATTTTTTAGCCATCAGCTTGCAAAAGAATGGGACAGCAATGCACAAGAAATACAGCACCACGAAGCACATTTAATGGCAGTTTTGGCAGAGAACAATTTGCTCAATCACAACAATGTCTTGGGTGTAATTTGGGATGGCATAGGTTGGGGAGATAATCATACAATACTAGGGGGCGAATTTTACACCTATAATGCAGGAACTATATCGGACCACTTTTATTTTGATTTCTTCAATTATACACTTGCAGATAAGATGGCTACAGAGCCCCGAATTGCTGCATTAGCTATTTGTGCCAATATTGATGAAGCTAAAGTTATTTTACAAGAAAAATTTACCACCACCGAGTGGCAATATTTTAATAATGTTTTGAAGCAACCACAAAAGCTGCAATGTTCTTCAGTAGGGCGTTTGTTTGATGCAGTGGGTTCTTTGCTTGGCCTGATTGATATACAAAGCTATGAAGGACAAACAGCAATGTTATTAGAGCAGTTGGCTCAAACTTATTTCGATAAAAACGGTTATGACTTTCCAACTTCTTATTTTAAAAATAAAGCAATCAGCAGTTTCATATCAACCCAAGAATTGATATTGGGTATTGTACAAGACGTGCTCAATAAAGAAGAAATATCTTTTATTGCAGCTAAGTTTCACTACAGTTTAATTGATCTTGTTAAAGAAATTGCAGAAGAAAACAACAGTACTAGCATTGCTTGTAGTGGGGGTGTTTTTCAAAATGCCGTTTTAGTAGATTTAATGATACATTATTTGGGAAAAAATTATTCAGTTTATTTTCATCAACAATTATCACCCAACGATGAAAATATATCTTTTGGGCAATTGATACATCAACAACAGCAAATAAAAATTAATCATCATAAAAAAGAAAAAATAATATGTGTTTAGCAATTCCGGGAAAAATAGAAAGTATCAGCACCATTCATGATGGATTGGTACGAATGGCAAAAGTGTCCTTTGGAGGTATCATCAAAGAGGCAAGTTTAGAAATGTTACCATCGGCCGATGTTGGTGACTATGTACTGGTACATGTAGGTGTAGCCATAAGTAAAATAGACGAAGAAGAAGCAGCCAAAAGTTTTGAGTTTCTCAAAGAGATTGGCGAAATAGACGAGCTTATTGAACATACCCAAGTGGATAACAATAGAAACCAAAATATAAATTAAGTAATATGAAATATTTAAGTGAATACAGAGATGCAGATGTTGTAAATAAATATCTGGATGAACTTCATGAAATAACAACTAAGCCCTGGACAATAATGGAAGTGTGTGGTGGGCAAACCCATAGCTTAGTGAAAAATGGCATCATTGGCTTGTTGCCAAAAAACATTACAATGGTGCACGGTCCTGGTTGTCCGGTATGCGTTACACCATTGCAGCTAATTGATAAAGCAGTGTATTTGGCAGAAGTACAAAAAGTAATTTTGTGCAGCTATGGCGATATGTTACGAGTGCCTGGCAGTAAAAAAAGTTTACTGGAAGCTAAAGCCAATGGGGCTGATGTAAGAATACTGTATTCACCTTTGGAAGCGGTAAAATTAGCAAGCGAAAATCCTGATAAAGAAGTTGTATTTTTTGCAGTTGGGTTTGAAACTACAGCACCAGCCAACGCCCTGAGTGTATTGCATGCACAAAGGCAAGGCATTACAAATTATTCTATTCTTACTAGCCATGTGCTTGTGCCACCGGCCATTGATGCCCTTGCAAGTGATGAAGCCAATGTGGTACAGGGTTTTTTAGCAGCAGGTCATGTATGCACCATTATGGGTATTAGTGAATACTATCCATTAGTAGAAAAATACAAAATGCCTATTGTGGTTACGGGCTTTGAACCTGTAGATTTAATGCAAGGTATTACCATGCTTATTAAGCAATTAGAAAACGGTGAATATAAATTGCAGAATCAGTACAGTCGTGTGGTGCAGCCCGAAGGAAATAAAGATGCCAGAAGTGTAATTGAGCAAGTATTTGAAGTAAGAGAAAGAGAATGGAGAGGTATTGGCACTATACCTATTAGTGGTTACGAAGTAAAACCGGAGATGAAAAATTTTGATGCCAATGTAAAGTTCAATATTCAAATTGAAGCACAACCCAATAATAATGAATGTATAGCTGGCGAAATATTAAGGGGCATTAAAAAACCAATGGAGTGTCCACAGTTTGGTAAAAAATGTACGCCTTTACACCCTATTGGTGCACCGATGGTAAGCAGTGAAGGGGCTTGTGCGGCATATTATCATTTTGCAAATATCAATGCAGAACACGAAACTGTATAAAAATAATTTATATAAAGTAATGAGCAATTCAATTAGCTTTTCATCACTCAGTTGCCCAATGCCCAAATTTGATTTTGATACCATTAATATGGGGCATGGTAGTGGTGGTATATTAACGCATCAACTATTGAATAGTGGTGTTTTTTCTATCTTACAAAATGACATGCTCAATCAAAAACACGATGGAGCAATTTTTACAGCCAATGGAAAGTTGGCTTTTAGTACAGATAGTTATGTAATCCATCCATTATTTTTCCCTGGTGGAAATATTGGGGAATTAGCTGTAAATGGCACTGTAAATGATTTGGCAATGTGTGGAGCTATGGCAAAATACTTATCGCTTTCATTTATTATTGAAGAAGGGCTTGCCATGAAAGAATTTTGGGAAATATTAGTAAGTATCAAAAAAGCTTGCGACAAAGCCAATGTGCAAGTAGTAACAGGCGATACAAAAGTGGTGGAAAAAGGCAAAGGTGATAAAATTTTTATCAATACTTCTGGCATAGGAATCATGCATCCACATGCCAATATTGCACTATCCAATATTAAAGAAGGCGATGCTGTTATACTGAGTGGCTATATTGCAGACCATGGTGTATGCATCATGAGTAAGAGAGAAGGATTAGAATTTGAAACTGATGTAAAAAGCGATACGGTTAATCTGAATTTTACCATAGAGCATTTATTAAATGAATTTGGTAACGAAATACATTTCTTAAGAGATGCCACAAGAGGTGGTGTAGCCAGTGTGTTAAACGAAATAGCCAAAGATGGCAACTTAGGCGTAGATATTTTGGAAAAAGAAATACCTGTAAAACCTCAAGTGAGTGGTGCTTGCGAAATGCTAGGTCTCGACCCATTGTATGTAGCCAACGAGGGGAAATTTATGATGGTTGTAGATGCTGCAAAGACTCAAGATGTATTGAACGCATTAAGAAAAGATACCAATGGCACTGATGCCACCATTATTGGCCATATTACAAAAGAGCATATTGGGCAAGTAATATTGCAAAGCCGTATTGGTGGAAAAAGAGTGGTGAATATGTTGCCGGGAGAGCAATTACCCAGGATATGCTAGATTAGAAATTACAAAAGCAAATAATGAAGTTAGTTCATACTTTTTATGGCGAAGAAAGTAATGCAATGCTTGCACCTCGTGGTGTATGTTTGAGCAATGATATTTTAGCTGTAAGTGATACCGGACAAAATAGGGTTTTGATTTGGAATAATATTTTTGACTATAAGCATAAAAAAGCAACAGTAAAACTAGAAGCCAGCACTGAACAACAACTGCAAAAAGGAACTTGCAACGCCAACAGTTTGCAGTATCCAAGTGGCATATGGACAAATGGAGAAATATTAATTATTGCAGATGCATGGAACCACCGTGTGCTTATTTGGAAAACATTTCCAACAAAAAATAACCAAGCCGCCGATGTAGTCATTGGGCAACCCAATTTCGATAACAACCAACCTAACATAACTGGTTTGGGTAATCTGCCTACTGCACAATCGCTTTACTGGCCTTATGGAGTATACAGTAACGGTACTGAATTATGGATAGCCGATACGGGCAATAGGAGAGTATTGTATTTTTCAGAAATACCTGCAACAAATTTTGCAGTAGCCAATGCAGTAATTGGACAAGCGACGTTCAACGAAAAAGATTACGACCCTGCAAATGCCGTATGGCCATACAGTGTTAAGATAAGTAATAAAGGAGAAATGCTTATTGCAGATACGCAATATTATAGAGTACTATATTGGAATAACTGGAAAGATTCATTAACAGTACCTGCCAAAATAATTTTTGGACAAGCAGATATGCAAAGCAACGGACAAAATCAGTACCAACTAAAACCAAATGCAAAAACACTAAATTGGTGTTACGATGTTTGCTTTTGGAATAATGGTATAGCTATAGCAGATACGGGCAATAGTCGTGTGGTAATACACAACCAAATTCCAACAGAAAATAATGCACTTGCTAATTTTCAATTGGGACAGCCCAATTTTGAAACCCATGGCGAAACTTCACTAAGCTTTACCTCAAAAATTGAAAATGAAATGTATTGGCCATTTGCCGTAAATACCGACAATAATGTTTTGGTATTAGCAGATACCGGTAATCACAGGATATTAATTTACAAAAATTTAGAATGACAGCAGCATTAATTTTATCAGCCTTAGGTATTGGTTTTGCTCACAGTTTTGAAACTGACCATTTATTAGCAGTGAGTAATATTGTAAGCAGTCGCAACAAGTTAATTAAAGCCATAAAAGACGGTTTATTTTGGGGGCTTGGGCATACAAGCACCATATTAATAGTTTCAATATTTTTTTTAACATTAAAGTACCAGGTCAACGAAAAAATTTTTTCATACTTTGAAGCTATTGTGGGTGTTATGCTTGTTCTCCTTGGTACATATAGATTAATTCAGTTAGCAAAATCGTACAGAATGCCAATTGCTGAAATACTTCCCCATACACATGCACATCATGCTGATACACATAGTCATACCCATATTGTTGCCAGGCCTGAATTAGAAATGAAAGGCTTTGCTCACTTATCATCTTATTTTATAGGAACTGTGCATGGCTTAGCCGGCAGTGGTTCCGTTATTATTGGTGTATTAGCAACTATGGAAAGTATTTTTTCAGGCTATATGTATTTATTAGTATTTGGTATAGGCAGTATTGGTGGCATGATATTAGCAGCAACTACTTTTGGCCTACCTTTTACACAGAAGTTGATTAGCAATAAAATTTTTCAGGCAATTTTAATTGTAGCTTCTTCATTGCTTTCTATTTATTTTGGAATTAAAATAATTTTTGAACATATATGACAGCAAAAGAACTAGTGATTGACTGTTTACGCTATTATAGTATTGAAATAGTAAATGTCGATGATAATATCATTACTATCGGAAGAAATTATAAGATTGAAGTAGAAGCAAATGGACTTTATAAACTAATGAGCGATGGACAAGTAATAGCCCCTTTCGACGATGTAGATGAACTATGCAGATTTGTTTTATTGTAAAATAAAAAATCATTGATGGTAGAAGTATATTTAATAGCATTGAATAGTAGCGAAAGTTCGCCTGGCAATTTTGTAGTGGTATTAGAAGAGATTATCAGCAAAAAACGTATGGCTATTACTATTGGTGGTTATGAAGCACAAGCTATTGCCATTTCTTTAGAACGAATGCAACTGCCCCGACCAATGCTTCACGATATCTTTAAAAATACTATTGCCGAACTTGGTGGTACATTAATATAAGTACATATTTATGCCATCGTGAACCAAATGTATCATGCTTATTTGATTATAAAGACCAAAGAAGCCAATGAAATTAAAATAGATGCAAGAGCAAGTGATGCATTAGCAATGGCTGTTAGGTATGATTGTCCAATATATGTAGATACTGAGGTATTTGAAAAATCTGTAATTACCGAAGTTAACTCTAATATAAACAGTATTCGTGGTTCTTTGGCCGACTATAGCTTAGAAGAACTAAAGTTGCTCCTACAAAATATTTTAGCTAAAGAAGATTACGAAAGTGCTGGCAGAATAAGAGATATGATTAAAAAGCGAAAGGAAAATTTATGAATCACCACTTCATATAATGTGTCACTATTGTCCGACTAAAAATTAGCCAAAATGACTTGAAACCCTTATCTGGTAAGCATTACAAGCTAATTTGAAGATGTTTCAAAAACCAGGGTAGTTGCCCATGTTCTTAAACCGGCTACAACTCAATACTGGCAAGGGTTTGGTAGAAAAAGTTACAGTTTTAGCCAGACAACAATGATAATGTGTATAATTTATAATCAAATCTAATTGACAACGTTTTTGTATAATAATTACTTCATTTTTTACCTTTGAAAATAAAAAATAAGTATTGAAGTCAACAAAGCAACATATATTAAACAATGCCTTAAAACTCTTTAATAACAAAGGTGTAGTAAATGTTAGACTACAACATATTGCCGATGAAGCATTTGTTAGTATTGGACATTTGGCGTATCACTTCAAAAATAAGGATGCAATTGTAGGTGCTTTGTACGATGACCTGCAACAGCAACAGCAACAATTACTAAACGAACACAGAACAGTACCGCTTTTTACTGATATAGATGCTTTTTTAAGAGCCTATTATGCGCTACAGAATAAGTATATTTTTTTCTATTTAGATAGCTTAGAAATTACAAGGGCATATGCCGATATCGCAAAAAAACATACTCAACACATTCAATGGCAGCGTACCCTTCTTAATGTAATGCTGCAATTTAATATTTCTAGAGGTTCGCTAATCCCTATAAAAGAAACCGGCGTTACTCAACTCAGTACCAACCTACGTATGCAACTGGATAATTGGCGATATGCCAACAAAGTGGAAGGTGTACAAAATGATACGGTAGAATCTTTTTTAAATGCAATATGGGCATCAATCTCTCCCTACTTTACGCCAATGGGCATAGCTGAATATAAAATGTTGGTTACGGAGCCACAATAAGTCTATTTTTTTAGTAGTCATAAATTGTCGTAAAATTGTAGAACTTTTAAATATGAGAGTATTTGTGCATATTGACGACGCTGCCTATTTGGCGATGCTTGGGCATATTGAACGCAGTGCACAAACTGATACTGCAGGCTTGCAAAGTGATATTAGTTTTTATAATGAAGACTTCTGGTTGCAAGATTCTGCAGTTATAGAAAATATAGAATACCGTAATGGCGAATGGAACGTATTTTTAGTTTTTGCTCACCAAGCTAAATTATTAAAACTAATAAAAAGGAAAATAAAGAATTACAGTTGCCCCAAAAAAGCACAACTAACCGCTTATTATATGCGAAAGTTGGCGGCTAAAGATCAAAGAGGAACGATTATTGTAAAAACTGATAATCTCACTATAAATTTTAGCTAATGCGGTCTACTAAAGAGAATATTATATCTGTAAGCAAACAATTGTTTCACGAATTTGGCATTGCAAATACCCGTTTACAGCAAATAGCAGATGCTGCTGAAATTAGCGTAGGCAACTTGGTCTACCACTATAAAAATAAAGATGCTATAGTAGAAGCAGTATATAATAACTTATTTACAGAGCTGACTGCAATTTTAAGTCAATACGCATTTAATTACGAACTACATGGTTTTGACAGACTATTTAGTGCTATGTACCGTTTTTATGACGCTAATAAGCTTGCTTTTAATAACCAATGGGAGATACACCGAAACTATACACAAATACAGCAAGAGTGGCTTACGACTTCAAACAAAATAACGCTACAAATAAAAAAAAGACTGGAATATTGTGCTGCCAATGATTTAATTAATGATGAAAGTGGAAAAACCAATTTTGATACATTGTCTCAATCCATTTCATTAGTTATGCATAATTGGATGCCACAGCAGTGTCTTCGGGGGAAAGTACATACAGAGCTACTGTATAAGAGAGCATTATGGGGCATTATATTGCCACTATTAACCCAAAAAGGGAAAACAGCTCTCGAAAGTAAAATTGGATAATTAAAAATAGAAGAAAATTTCTATTTTAGAAAATAATTACTAAATTACGTCAGGAAATACCCCAATTTCGTAATAAAATCTTTAAAAACGATTGCTTATGGCTAATGTACTATGGTTACAGGGTGGTGCCTGCAGTGGCAACACAATGTCCTTTCTTAACGCAGAAGAGCCCACTGTAGTGGAGCTTATTGTTGATTTTGGTGTAAACATTTTGTGGCATCCTTCAGTTGGGTTAGAAATTGGCGCACAGGTGGAGCATCTACTAAAAGATATCATTGCGGGTAAAGTGCAAATGGACATTTTAGTTTATGAAGGTTCAATTATTGAGGGGCCAAATGGCACAGGTACTATGAACTATTTTTGCGACCGGCCAATGAAGGATTGGGTGAAGGAACTAAGTGCAGTTGCTGGCTATGTGGTAGCAATAGGTGATTGTGCTACCTACGGCGGTATTCCAGCAGTACCGCCTAACCCAAGTGAAAGCACCGGTATGCAATTCCATAAAAAACAAAAAGGTGGATTTTTAGGAGCTAATTATGTTAGTAAAGGGGGCTTGCCTGTAATTAATATTCCGGGTTGCCCTGCACACCCTGATTGGATTACACAAATATTAGTAGCCATAGCTACAGGCCGTATTAAAGATGTATTAATAGACGAATACCACAGGCCAAAAACATTTTTTACCGACTTTGTACAAACAGGTTGCCCCAATGCAATAAGTTTTGCGCAAAAAGTAGATGGTGGATTTGGCAAAAGAGGCGGTTGTTTGTTTTACGAGGTAGGTTGCCGTGGACCAATGACCAGAGCAAGCTGCAATCGTATATTGTGGAATAGAACCAGCAGTAAAACCAGAGCCAATCATCCCTGCTTAGGCTGTACAGAACCAGGATTCCCTCATCATGATTTGGCAAAAGGAAGTGTATTTAAAACAATGAAATATCTTGGATTCTTACCTAAAGATGTGCCAACAGGTGTTTCCAAGCTGGGTTATTACACCAGAGCTGGTGTAGAAAAAGTGATGGGAAAAGTGGAAAAAGTATTTGGTGTAGATCAAGAGCATTTTGAAACAAGTAAATAAATTTATTTTAAAAAAAAGATTACAAATATGTCAACAATAAAAGAATTAAATATATCACCAGTTGGTCGTGTGGAAGGCGACTTAGATGTGAAAGTTTATATAGAAAATGGTGTAGTTACCAGAGCGCATACACAGGCTGCTATGTTCCGTGGCTTTGAGAAAATAATGGAAGGTAAAGACCCTCAGAGTGGGTTGATTGTAACACCTCGTATTTGCGGTATTTGCGGTGGTTCTCATTTGTATTGTGCAAGTAGTGCATTAGATACCATTTATAAAACCAAATTGCCACCTAATGCACTTTTATTGAGAGCTCTGGGCCAAGCTGCTGAAACCATACAAAGTATACCTCGCTGGTTTTATGCCATCTTCGCTACAGATATGGCCAATAAAAAATTTGCCAACAAAAAATTATATGACGAAGTAGTAAAAAGATTTGCTGCATATGTGGGCACATCATTTCAAAGTGGTGTTACTGCAAGCGGAAGGCCTGTTGAAGTGTATGCTTTATTTGGTGGACAATGGCCGCACAGTAGTTATATGGTACCTGGTGGCGTAATGTGTGCCCCTACCTTAAAGGACATTACCAGAGCCCACGCCATAATGAATCAATTTAGAAACGATTGGTTAGAAACCACTTGGCTGGGCTGTAGTATTGAGCGATACCGCAAAGTACAAAGCTGGGATGACCTTATGGCTTGGGTAGATGAAAACGATAGTCAACGCAATAGTGATTTAGGCTTATTTATTAGAGCTTCATTAGAGTTTGGCTTAGATAAATTTGGCCAAGGTTGCGGAAATTATGTGGCTTATGGTACTTATTTGCATAAGGATAAATATAATAACCCTACTGTAGAAGGCAGAAACGATGCATTGATAAGCCCAAGTGGATTTTACAATCATCACACTAAGAAGTATAGTCCTTTCAATCATTTGGATATTAAAGAACATGTAACACATAGCTGGTATGCTGACCAGGGCGGCGCTTTACACCCTTGGGAAGAACCACTACCTACACCTGTTACTTCTCAAAATTTAGAGCACACAAATTTCAATGAAAAATATAGCTGGGCTAAAGCACCTCGTTATACAGGTCTTGCAGCAGAAGCTGGTCCATTAAGCCGTTGTTTAATGTATGCAAATCCTGCTAATTTACCTCACCAAACTAAGGATTTCCTTATTAAAGATGCTATGGACAAAATGGGTCCAAGTGTTTTCTTAAGAACTTTAGCAAGAGTTCACGAAGCACCAATTCTATATCAATTAATTGACCAATGGTTAAAAGAAATTGATTTGGATGGTGAATTTTACATCAAGCCAGAGGAAAAAGATGGTAAAGGTTTTGGAGCTACAGAGGCTGCCCGTGGTGCATTAGCACATTGGGTAGAAATTAAAGACGGTGTAATTAAAAACTACCAAGTGATGGCACCTACTACATGGAATGTTGGACCAAACGACGATGGCGGTAAGAGCGGGCCAATTGAAGCGGCATTAGAAGGTATTGAGATAGAAGATGCAAATGATCCTGTAGAAGTAGGTATGGTGGCTCGAAGCTTTGACAGTTGCCTGGTATGTACCGTACATGCTCACGACGCCAAAACTGGCAAGGAGTTATCGAAGTTTAAGCTTTAAGATATCTATAAGATAGTTTTATTTTAAAAAGAACTGCCTCATGTTAAATCTTGAGGCAGTTTTTTGTTTAAACGTATTGCAAAATATTATTTTATACAATACCTTGATTCTTTTAGGAATAACTACTTTCCGATACAAAACTTACTGAAGATATAATCCAACTGATCTTCATGTGTAATCTCACCTGTGATCTCACCAAGAAAGTGTAGCGCACGTCTGATATCTAATGCCAGCAGATCGCCGGGTAATTGATCATCCAAACCCTGTAAAACTTCTTTCAATGCAGCATACAATTTCTTCAATGCATCCAGATGGCGCGCATTTGTAACAACCGTATCATCCATACTTACAGAACCGCCCAATACTGTATTCACCAAAGCTTGCTTCAAAGTATCAATGCCTGTATTGCTTTTTGCTGCTATAGGCAATACTGATTGAGAATAGGAATTGGCTTGTATATCAGACTTGTTTGCCACGAGCAGGTACTGAATTGACTTTGATTCCAGATCTTCAACAACCGCATCTAACTCAACTTGTGTAGTTTCTGCAGCATCAAACAGATAGATCACCAGATCTGCTTGCTGCATTTTTTCTAAGCTCTTCTCTACACCAATGGATTCAATAATATCGCTGGTATGTTGTCTGATACCTGCTGTATCAATCAATCTGAATAGTACCCCATCAATATTCAATACCTCTTCAATGGTATCCCGTGTGGTGCCTGCAATATCACTCACAATTGCTCTTTGCTCATTTAATAACGCATTCAGCAAAGTTGATTTACCTGCATTGGGTTTACCAATGATGGCAACACTTACCCCTTGCTTAATCACATTACCCAACTTGAATGAATCGATTAACTGCGCAGTTGTTGTACTTAGCTGTTGAATTAATTGGTACAGTTGTGTACGATCTGCAAATGCCACATCTTCCTGAGAGAAATCCAACTCCAATTCAATTAAGGCAGAGAACTGAATAAGTTGGTCACGCAAAGCAGCCAATGTATTGGAGAAACCACCACGCATGTGTTTGATGGCATGTTGTCTACTTGCTTCTGTATTACTGGCAATCAAATCAGCCACCGCCTCGGCCTGCGCCAAATCCATTTTTCCTTTCAAAAAAGCACGTTGGGTAAATTCACCCGGCTTGGCCATCCTAGCACCACCATCAATAATGGCCTGCATTACTTGCTCCTGTACAAAGGGTGAACCATGACAACTGATTTCTACGACATCTTCACCTGTATAAGATTTAGGTGATTTATATAAAGACACCACCACTTCATCCAACAAAAGATTGTCCTTTTTTAGCAAACCCACATGCAAAGTATGCGATGCTTGTGCAGCAAGATTCTTGGAAGGGAAAAGTGTATTCACAATATCAATGGCTTTTGAACCACTTACACGCAATACACCAATGGCACCAATGCCCGGAGGTGTAGCCAGTGCTACAATTGTATCATCCCATCCACCAAGTTTGTGTGCCAAGCTGTTCATGGCATCAAAAGTAAACGAAAATGCCCGCCCAACGACGGGGCAGGCATGTTCTGCTTACATCTTACATCATCACTAAAAACTATTTTTCTTCCTGAACCACCATGAAGATGATATTCTGTTTGTTGCGGAAGATCACATTACGGCCGTTCTGGATAGCAGGTTTCCAATTGGGTCCTTTAGCTATGATACGTACTGCTTCTTCAGCTGTACCATAACCGGGATCATTTTCGGCTTTTACCTGACTGATATTGCCATGCTTATCTACAATAAAGGACACCACTACTACATATTTGCCGGGAGGCGCACCATTCTCAATTGGAAGATCTCGGTTGAGGTTACGTTCCAGATAACGATTCCATGCATCAAATCCGCCAGGAAATTCAGCAGGAATTTGTACAGAAGTAAATACCTGATCATAGTCCTCTTCCTTCGCTTGTGGTGCTTCTACAATACCAGTTCCTTTTTCAATCGGCGGCGCAACGATACCATCGTCTTTTGCACCTTCCTGGTTGATGGTACCAATCTTAGTGTCTTCCAGCTTAGTTACTTCGCGAATTTCATCCTGCTCTTGCACTTCTTCATCTTTTACAATAACAGGAGGTGTAAACTTGGTAATTTCTACCTTGGGAGGCTCTTGCTTGGGTGGCGGAGGGGGCGGTAATTCCGGCTTTTTCTCTTCCTGTTTTAAGTCTTGCAACTCAACATCCTGAACATATAACTGTGCTTCATTCTTAATGAGCATGTTCTTCGGAATGCTGTTAATGCCTACTACCAGCAGGCAGACCATAACAGTTGAAATCAGTGCACGGGTGAGTCTTCTTTCGTAAGTGGCTCTTAGCTCGTAGGCGCCATACTCTTTATTCCTGCCATCAAAGATGATGTCCAGGAGATTGGCGTTCATAATTTTGTTGGCTTCCATGATGATGTAAGTTTAGTGTTCCCGGAAGCCAGCGAAACAATGTTTGTCGTGTTACGGCAAGCTTCCGTTAACGATGTTTCGCACTGTAAAATGACAAAATCCCTTCCTGTTATGGAAGGGATTTCATCATTGACAATTCAATTCTTTTTCCTTATATTTCTTAATCTTCAGAAACCACGAAAGTGATGCTTTGTTTGTGGCGATAGATTACGTTACGACCATTCTGCACAGCTGGCTTCCAGGCCGGACCTTTTTTCACTACACGAACAGCTTCTTCTGAAGTACCATAACCAGGATCATTGTCAGCTTTTACATCGCTGATACCACCGTTCTTGTCAACGATGAATGATACAATTACAGTGTATTTGCCGGGAGGTGCACCGTTTTCAACAGGCAAATCGCGGTTCAGGTTACGCTCAAGGTATCTAGTCCAACCCTGCAGACCTCCGGGGAATTCAGCAGGAATCTGTACTACTGTAAATACCTTATCGTAATCTTCTTCCACTTTTGGCGCTTCAACTACACCGGTACCTGTTTCAACAGGAGGAGCAACAATACCTTCATCCTTAGTACCTTCTTGGTTGATGGTACCAATCTTGGTGTCTTCCAGTTTCTCCACTTCCTTGATTTCTTCATCCTCTTTCACTTCCTCATCTTTTACGATTTTAGGAGGGGTGAATTTGGTGATTTCCACCTTAGGCGGTTCCTGCTTAGGCGGAGGAGGTGGTGGCGGTGGTTCAGGTTTTTTCTCATCCTGCTTGATATCCTGCAACTCCATATCCTGAACCATGATCTCAGTTTTGCCTTTCTTGGCAGCACCAGAGATAAAGGAACTCAGCAGGAGCAACAGACAGATGATCACGGTACCGATCAGCGCATAAGTAATCCGCTTGTTGTAGGTTTTACGGAGCTGGTAAGCGCCATAATCCTTATGCTTGCCCTCGAAAATGATATCGAGGATGTCGGCGGTGAGGATCTTATTTGTTTCCATGTACTTTGTTGATTTTTACTAAGATGCGGGCGCGCAATAATTCCACAAATTAATTTGCTGCTATCCCCGCCGCTTGTGTTTTTTCGATCAAAACGCTTTCAATATCTGAGATATCTACCAATGCGTATTTTTTACATACGTTGATCGTCATCTCATCCAGTATATCCACCACATTTCTGTAGGTGCAATCCTTATTAGGCTTGATGATCACGACGAAATCCTTTTCGTTGGTACGGGATTTCTTATCCATGATCACAGAACGTATTTCCTTGAAATTGGAAGTCTTGAAGTTATTAGCATCTACTGCCAACTGACCTTCATAATAGAATACGTTATTATCTGCGCCCAATAAGAGGGTGAGTACTCCAGATTCTTTCGCTTTGTTCTGATCCTCGGGCTTATCAGCATCCTTTGGCAGGAAAAGCTTCATAGCCGTAGGCTGGCTCATCGTAGTGGTGAAGATGAAGAAAGTAATCAGCAGGAAACCCAGATCCACCATTGGGGTAAGGTCTACCCTGGTAGAGAGTTTTTTCGCTTTTTTGACCCCTGGTCCTTTCTTATGTCCACCCCCACTCGACGAGGTATCCATTTCTGCCATAGCGGTAAGTTTTTTTCGTGAATAATCAGTTTACTTATTCTTCTCTCTTTTCACCAGACATGCTGCGTTTCCACAGTTCAGAACCGGTTGGTACACTTTCAGGATTGGTAATCATCTGAAACTTCAGGAAGTCGTTCTTCTTGAATGCATCAATGACATTTTTGAAAGCAGGATACTTGGCCATGTTATCACCTTTCAATAACAGGTTCATTTTCTGACCCTGATAAGATGAATTCACCAGTTGCATCCATTCTACTAACTCATTCTGGGTGCTGTCTTTACAGGGGATACCTGGGAGGTTTCCACCTTTACGCTGCTCTTCTGGAAGAGAGAGAAACTGTGCCAAACCGCTGAAAGGAGCACCGAAGAAACCAGCTTTCTTGAAAGCCTGTACATTCAGGTTAAGTCCTTTTGTTTGGTTCAGGGTGTTGGCGATAAATTCCTTTTTCTCTTCGTCGTCCATCGTCAGGAATACCTTACCATCTTTATCGATGGTGATCAACACGAGGTCCTTTTCAGGGGCTACTTTGGCCGCAACAGAGTTGGGCGTAGTAACCGCGATTGCTTCAGCTGGCTTGAACTTGGTTGTCAAGATAAAGAATGACAACAGCAGGAAAGCCACGTCGCACATCGCCGTCATGTCGATATTGGTACTCTTGCGAGGTAGTTGCGCTCTACCCATTATTGTTCGTTTTAGATTTCATTAATTAGATTCAGATTCTGCTTAATTCCACAAAAAGCCTTGGCTTATTTGTAGTTAGCAGCGAAGCTCTGAGTCAAAGTGAAACCTGATTCATCAATACCGTAAGTGATTTCGTCGATACGAGTAGTGAACACGTTGTACATGATGATCGCAACAGCAGAAGTACCGATACCCAAAGCTGTGTTATACAGGGCTTCAGAGATACCTTTTGACAATTCACGTGCTGCTTCACCACCACCTTCGTCACCGAGTTTAGAGAATGAACGAATCATACCCAATACGGTACCGAACAGACCCAAGAGGGTTGCTACTGAAGCGATAGTAGACAGGAACACCAGGTTCTTCTGCAGCATAGGCAGTTCAAGCGCTGTTGCTTCTTCTACTTCTTTTTGAATATTTAATACTTTTTGTTCTGTAGTCAGTTCTGTGTTAGAGATCATCTCTTTGTACTTACGCAGACCGCTCTTCATTACATTACCTACAGAGCCACGCTGCTTATCGCACTCAGCAATTGCTTTCTCTACATCCTTGTTAGCAAGGTGGAATTGTACTTTGCGGATGAACTCAGCATTGTTGCCTTTACCGGCAGCTTTTGAAATGGTGAGGATACGCTCAATTACGAAAGTTACTACTACCAGGAAGTTGGCAATCAATACAGGTACAACGATACCACCTTCATACATCTTGTTGAATGCACCTTTAGGACCCTGGTGGTTAGGCCAGAAACCGCCTTTAGGATCAGGATTCGTAAATTCAGCAGGATTACCCAGCACAAATCTCCAAATTACATAGCCTAATACGATACAGGCAATCGGGGCAATCGTAGCAATCAGGTTACTGCTCTTCTTAGGTTGAGCGTGTGCAGAAGAAGCACTCTTGGTTGCAGCTGCAGGAGCAGTTGGTTTTGTTTCAGCCATTTCAGTTGATTTTAGTTTTTAAAATTCTGAGTGTTTAAAAAATAAAGTCCGCAATTCTACTGAAAAAAACAATCTGGAAACACAGTCTGCCAAACGAATTTTTCCATCGAAAGGGGCTCCCAAATTAGGTATTTTCCTGAAAGCAGCAAATTTGATTTGATGATTTGATTGATATCAAATCGCTTTAGCGGAAATTTCAGGCAAACAGCTTAATTTCAAACGTTTGCAAGGTGGGATAGCCTTTAGCTATTTACCGTTTATCAAAAGATGGGATAAGCACAACCTTTAAGGGACTGACCTGTTTATCTTTATCCAATTCATCACATTCAAAAAAATAAAACTGCGTATGAAAAAGATGCTTGTAGCAGCTGCGATGGCCGTTTCTGCCTACGCTTTTGCTCAACAGCCTCCTAGAAACCCTCAGCCACAAACGCCAGCACCAGCTCCAGCCGGAGGTGCTAACGGCGCTCCAAACCTGAGCAATTTTGCCAATATGCTGGGCGGTCAAAGATCAGCAAGCCCAAGACCTTTCAAAGAGGTAATTACAGATAAGGCAAAGACACAAAAGGGACTTTTTACAGTCCATAAGGTTGACGATAAATTTTATTTTGAAATTGCTGACTCATTGCTCGGCAGAGAAGTACTTGCAGTAACACGTTTTGCCAAAGTACCAACTGGTGCAGGTTATGGCGGTGAACTGGCTAATCAGCAAACCATCACTTTCGAGAAAGGTCCAAGCAACAACATCTTCATGCGTGTTGTAACACTGGTGAATGTTGCAGAAGAAGATCAGCAAATTTTCAAAGCAGTTTCTAACTCTAATGTTAATGCAATTGCTGCTGCTTTCCCTATTGCTGCTTTCGGTAAGGATTCAACAAGTACAGTTATTGATGTTACTGAATTTTTCAAAAGCGATAACCAGGCTGTCAGCATTAACCCTCGTGCCAAGCGTAACTATAGCTTGAACGCTATTGCACAAGACAGATCTTATATCGCCAAAATTTCTACCTACCCCATCAATACAGAAATCCGTACAGTGAAGACCTATACTTCTTCACCTTCTATCGGCGGCATCAGTATTCCTGGCTTACCTGGTGGTCCTGGTGGTGCCAGCTTGCCTGCAGCAAATGATGCAGGTGCTGTAACGATGGAAATCAATACTTCACTGTTATTATTGCCTAAGAAGCCAATGGAGCGCCGTATCTACGATCGTCGTGTTGGTTTCTTTGCTGATGATTTCACACGCTTCAGTGATGAGCAGCAAAAAGTTGAACGCGTTCAATTTGCTGTTCGTTGGAGACTGGAGCCTAAAGATGGTGAGTGGGACAAATGGACAAGAGGTGAATTGGTAGAACCTAAGAAGCCAATCATTTATTATATCGATCCTGCTACACCTAAGCAATGGCGCAAACACCTGATTGCAGGTATCAATGACTGGCAAGCAGCTTTCGAAAAAGCTGGTTTCAAAAATGCCATCATGGGTAAAGAGTGGCCAGAGAACGACAGCACCATGAGCATGGAAGATGCACGTTATTCTGTGGTTCGCTATTTCGCTTCTGATATTGAGAACGCTTACGGTCCTAACGTACACGATCCACGCAGTGGTGAAATTCTGGAAAGCCATATTGGTTGGTACCACAACGTTATGAAACTGGTACACGACTGGTATATGGTACAGACTGCAGCAGTTGACCCAGGTGCACGTAAAATGAAATATGATGATGAACTGATGGGCGATTTGATTCGCTTTGTATCCTCACATGAAGTTGGCCATACTTTAGGTTTGGCACACAACATGGGTAACAGCTCTAAGACACCTGTTGAAAAACTGCGTGACAAAGCTTGGGTTGAAGCCAATGGTCATACTGGTTCTATCATGGACTATGCACGTTTCAACTATGTAGCACAACCTGAAGATAATATCAGCCGTAAAGGTTTGTATCCACGCATTGGCGACTACGATAAGTGGGCCATTAAGTGGGGCTATGGTTATATCCCGGGTAGCAACGAAGAAGAGACTGAAAAGAACAGCAGCAAAATGGTGACTGCAGCGCTGAAAGAAAATCCACGTCATTGGTTTGGTACTTACGAGCGTGGTAACAGAGCTGATCCACGTAGCCAGAGCGAAGACCTGTCTGACAATGCAGTAAAAGCTAGCGAGTATGGTATCAAGAACTTGCAGCGTATTATCAAAGGTTTACCTGAGTGGACTAAAGAAGAAGCTGATCAGTATGAGAACTTGGGTACTATGTATGTTCAGTTGCTCGGTCAGTTCCGTCGCTATGTTGGCCACGTAACTGCTAACGTAGGTGGTGTGTATGAAACATTCAAGACTGCTGATGAAAACGAAGCAGTTTATGAAATCACACCTAAGAGCAGACAAAAAGAAGCTGTTGCATTCCTGAATAAGCAGGTGTTTGAAACACCAACTTGGTTGATTGATAAGAATATCTGGAATAAAATCAACAACCCAATTGCCAACGATCCTGTTGTTGGTATGCAGGAAGGCGCAATGTCTGGCTTAGTAAGTGCAGACAGACTGAATCGTATGCAAATCAGTGCTGAGCGTTTCGGTCTTGACAAAGGTTATACACCAATGGAAATGCTGAACGATGTTGAGAAAGGTATCTTCAGTGAACTGAGCAGCAAGAAGCCAATCGACTTCTACCGCCGTTTAGTACAGAAGAGCTATGTAGACAAGCTGGTTAACATCCTTACTCCTGCTGCTGCTCAAACTGTTTCAGTACCTGGTTTTGGTACACTTACAGTTGGCACAGATACCCGTAAGAGTGATGTACCTGCCATCGTACGTGCTCAACTGGTAGGCCTGCGCAACCAAATCAACGCAGCTGCTGCCGGCACAACAGATAAAATGAGCAAAGTGCATCTGCAAGACCTGTCTGAGAAAATCAAGCAGGCTTTGGATCCTAAATAAATTCATCGGTTGAATTGTTAAAAAGCTCCGGTTTCTTGCCGGAGCTTTTTTATTGATGCATCTTGCAATAGCAATTGTACTATGAGAAAATACCTACTTCTATCCCTTTTGATATTTGTCAGTATTACAGGCAATACACAAGCCAGAATTATTTACGGTTATCTGAAAGACAGCCTTAGTGGAAAGCCTGTTGCACTAGCCAGTATCACCAATACAGTCACCAAACAAACTGTGGTAAGTAATCAGGATGGTAAATTCCGCATCAATGCAAGTGCAGGACATATACTTTCATTCGCAGCGGTTGGCTATGGATTTGACACAACCTTACTGGGCTTAGATTTTAAAGACACGATTTATGTGCGGATGCAAACTTTAGGCAGACAATTGGCTGATGTAACTGTTGTAGCAAATAAAAAATGGAGCCGCTATCAATTAGACAGCATACAACGCAGGGCAGAGTTTTTGCAAGCTGTGGGTGGCGATTACAAGATTCCCACTTTTGCTTTATCGAATTCCGGCGCAGGTCTGGGTTTTAATCTCGATCGGTTTTCGAAACATGAAAAGCGTAAGCGAAAAGCATTTGAATTCTTTGAAGACCAAGAACAGGAAGCGTATATCAACTACTATTTCACAAAGGAAATTGTACAAGAATACACGGGACTAACAGACGAGAAATTACATGCATTTATGCAAACACACAGACCCTCGTATAAGTGGTTGAGAAAATTTCATACAGAGGAAGATCTCAAGTATTACCTGAATGATCAGCTGAAAATATTCTTCGGCAGAAAATAATTATTCGTAACGCAGGGCTACAATCGGATTGAGCTTAGCCGCTTTCATTGCAGGATATAGACCAGCCAGCAATCCTACAACCGTACAGATGATAATACCAGTTACTACCCATCCCCAAGGGATAAGGAAGCCCGTGCCTAATACAATACCAAAGAGATTGCCGACCAATACACCGAGAACGATACCAAAAATTGCACCCAGCAAACTAATGATCATACTCTCGAATAAGAATTGCTGACGCACATTACTGCGCTTGCCACCAATAGCTTTAATCAACCCTACTTCTTTGGTTCTTTCATTTACCGCTACAAGCATGATATTCATCAAACCGATAGCTGCACCAATCAAAGTAATCAAACCAATCGCACCTGCAGAACCCGTAATACTGCTTAAAAAGCCAATAAAGAGCTCAGCGAACTTATCACTCTTCTCAATTACGAAATTATCATCATCAATTGGTTGCAATTTGCGCACTGCTCTGAACGCCGCAGTAGCTTCACCAATAGCAGGCTCTAATTCATTCACATTCGCCACCATCACACCCATCATATAGCTTGGCGATGATCTGGCTAGTCTGTTTACATTTCTGTACGAAGTAATCACCACATCATCCTGACGCAACATCGCGCTAGATCCTTTAGCCTTCAATAAGCCTACTACGCGATAAGGAATGCTACCTATTCGAATGACTCTATCTAAACAACGTGACTTATCTGCCCCAAATAATTTACCTGCTACATTATCTCCCAATAAGCAGACGTTTCTACCACTATTCACATCCAGCTTATTCAAAGGACGACCTTCCTGAATACTGTAACCACTTACGGCTAGATAATTTTCATCGCCACCCCAAACTGTAATCTGAGGATTGGTTTTCTTGTCTTCATAACGCAATTCCTGCGCACCCGGACCTCTTCTGTAAATGCTGACTGTTGATGGAAAATTGTAATTCTCCTGAAACATTTCTGCTTCTTCCTGGCGAATGGGTTTGCCCAAATTAGACTTCTTTTCCTTTTTGCCTTTCTTCTGCTTCTGCACATCAGACCCATTACCACCAAAACGTACACGTGACTCCTTAAAACGAATATTAAAGGCATTAGCACCCATGGAGGAGAAACTCTCTTTCAGACTTTGGTTCATTGCCTCAATGGCTGTAATAATGCCAATTAGTGCCATGATACCAAAAGCAATAATCGCTACTGTAATACCTGTACGTAGCTTATTGCTGCGCACGGTACGCCATGCGAGCAGAAAAGAGTCACCAACACTCATCTGATTCTTTGCCATTGGCATAAAGATAGCAGAGATTAACCGCCAAAAGGCGAAAGATTGTGAGGAGCGGTCTGAACCGCGGCAATTACGGTAAACAGCTTAGAAATAGAACCAGCCCAAAACGGTCGATGGCGCTACACCTACCAGTATTACCAATGCCGCCATAAGGCCCAACATGAATTTGAAACCGCCGCTGAGCGGGGCTGTTTCAGGCTGTCCTTCTTTGAAGTACATGGATTGGATAACACGGAAATAGTAGTAAACACTTACAGCCGCAAACAATACTGCTACCACCACAAGCCAGATAGCGCCGCCGGCTTTTACCACTGAAGCCAGCATAAAGTATTTCGCAAAGAAACCTGCTGTGAGGGGAATACCGGCTAGAGAAAGCAGGAATATGGTTGCTGCCAATGCTACCAGAGGTTCGGCTTTTGCAAGTCCGTTAAAGCCATCAAACGTGTAGTCTTTCATCTTGATGAGCACTGCAAAAATGCCAACTGTAGCAAGGCTATATGCAACTGCATATAGGATCAAGCCTTCTTTGGCCATATCGTTCATACTCCACAAAGCAAAGAGCATAAAACCTGCTTGCGCGATTGAAGAGTAAGCCAGCATTCGCTTCACACTTTGCTGGAATACAGCGGTGATATTTCCAATAAGTAAAGTAGCAATGATGACGATGGATAAAACAATCTTCCAGGTTGGGCCAAAAACATCAGCGCGTTCCAGGAAGATGCGCAAGAATGCAAAGAAGCCCGCAGCTTTTACAACAGTAGCCATAAAGGAGGTGAACACACTTGGTGCACCATCATACACATCTGGCGTCCAGAAATGGAAAGGTGCAGCAGATACTTTGAAAGCCATGGCCACAAAGATCAAGAGCATACCACCGATTTCAAGGAAGGATGCTTTACCGCCAAGATAAGAAGCCCTTACAGGTACAAGGTTGAAATTACCATTGGCACCATACACCAATGCAATACCCATCAATAAGATACCTGTTGAGAATGAACCCATCAGGAAATATTTCAGCGCGGCTTCATTACTTTTCAGGTTACGCTTATCTGAACCAGTAAGGATAAACAATGGAATTGTCATGATCTCTACACCAAGGAAGAGCATGAGCAATGAGTTGAAAGAAGTAAGGATAGATACACCAGTCAGCACAAAGAAAATCAACGCGTGGTAATCCGCAGTGTTATTACCTACTTGCTCCATATCTCTCGCGCTCAACAACACATACAACAAGGTTGCAACAAAACAGATGGTATTAAAGAACAAACCAAAACGCTCAAAGCTCAATAAGCCCTTTACCTCTACAGGGATGGTGTAGAAGCCATAGGTCTGCATAAGGTTGGCTGTAATCAGTAGCAGCAGCCCTGCTATAGAAAGCAGGCGCAGGGTTGATTTATTCTGAAACAGGATGCCGCCAAACATCATGACTACACCCATTAAAGCTGAAACAATTATTGCATTCATATCAATCTGCGCTATTAATTATTTAATGGCCAATACAGCCTGAACAGAATCTTTTGTTAACTCAATCATTGGCTGAGGATATACACCAAAAGCAATGATCATGATCACCAACACTACCAACATCCATTGTGCATTGGCTGAAATATCTGTGGCCGCATCTGTTCTTTCGTTGCTGGCACCATACAATACTTTCTGCACCATATTCAGTGTATACACTGCAGCAAGAATGATGCTGATACCAGCAACTGCTGCAATGGTTACATTGTATCTGAACAGTCCGTTAAACATGAGGAATTCACCAATAAAGGCATTGGTTAATGGCAGGGATACATTGGCTAAAGCCATTACAACCAGCAGAATCGCCATTACCGGCGCTTTCTTCGCCAGTCCACCCAATTCGCTGAACTTACGCGTGCCCAGTTGTTGCTCAATTACATCTGCGACAATCCACAAGCCCAACACGTTTACACCGTGATTGAACATCTGGATCATTACCCCTTCCATTCCAGCTTGATTCTTGGTGAAGATGGCTGCACACATCAAACCAATATGGGCAATGGAAGAGTAAGCAATCAAGCGCTTGATATCATCCTGACGAATCGCAATCAATGAAGCATATAACATACCTATCACGGCTGCGATGATGATGATTTGATCATACTGTGCAACTGCTGCAGGAAAGATGGGTACTAACCATCTGATTACTGCATAAATACCCATTTTCACCATCACACCACTTAAGATCATGGTAACAGCCGTAGGTGATTGTTCGTATGTATCAGGCTGCCAGGTATGGAATGGAAATACCGGCATCTTAATCGCAAATGCGATGAAGATGAGCCAGAAAGTCCAGCCCTGCTGAGCAGCAGATAATTTCAATTTGTAGAATGATTGTATGGCGAAGCTGTGATCCGGTGTTTGGAAATAGAGATACAACAATGCCACCAGCATCAACAGTGAACCAACAAATGTGTAGATGAAGAATTTAAACGTAACTGCAATTCTGCGTTCACCACCCCACTGCGAACAGAGGAAGTAAACAGGAATCAGCGCCAGTTCCCAGAAGAAGTAAAACAACAAACCATCGGCAGCTACAAACACACCCACTAAACCAGCTTGTGTCAAAGACATCAACGCAAAAAACTGATTGGGTGATGCATAATTGTTTTTCGCAGTAGAAACATAGACTACCGGAAAAGCAATAGCAGTTAAGAGTACCAACATCTTGGCCATACCATCCATCTGCACATCAAAGCTGCTGCCCAATGAAGGCAACCAGGCAGCATGATGTTGCAACTGCGCCTGTGGTGCACTCAGTGCCCACAATGCCAGTGCCAAAGATGCCAATGCGCTCAGCGTTACCAATGTGCGGCTGCTGTTTCCTGCACGCAGGAAAAAACTGAGCAAGCCGGCGGCCAGTGGAATGGCTATGAGTAAAACAGGAATCATAATCGCTTTCTCCGAGTCTGTTATTTAACAATTTTATTCAGCAGGTTCATGATGGTACCATCATTGAACCATACCAACATAAATACCACAATCGATAATATCATCGCCAGGAGGTATGCACCTACCTGACCACTTTGCAACAAACGCAATTGTCTGGATCCGTAATGCACCAGCTTACCGGTACCATTCACCAGACCATCAATACCACTGCGCTCAACTACATTCTTCAACACCACACTCAAACCATGCAGGGGCTTCACCACTACTGCATCATAGAGTTCATCTACATACCACTTATTCGCCAGCACATTGCCCAATCCGGCAGGTTCGCCCAATTCAGGCTTCTTGCTGAATTTGTTGATGGCATAGAGAATCGCGATTGCAGCAATCGCAACTGAAATACCCATTAACATGTATTCAGTGCTGTGCTCCATCGTATGCGCCTGTTCTGTTACCAATACTGGCGACAAGAAATGGTGCAATGCATGTGCATCTTTTGCAAATACTTCAGGAATACCAATAAAGCCACCCACCACACTCAACAATGCCAACACCATCAAAGGAATGGTCATCGCACTAGGGCTTTCATGTACATGGTGTTCCTGCTCATGTGTACCACGGAACTCACCGAAGAATGTGGTGGCATACAAACGGAACATATAGAAAGCTGTCATAGCAGCACCTGCTACACCCAACCCCCAATAGATTGGATTGTGCGCATAGGCAGCAGCTAAAATTTCATCTTTAGAGAAGAAACCACTGAAAGGTGGCATACCAGCAATGGCAATACAACCCAACAAGAAAGTAAGATGCGTAATGGGGAGTTTCTTTTTGAGTCCGCCCATCTTACGAATATCCTGCTCATGGTGCATGGCATGAATCACCGAACCTGCGCCAAGGAATAACAAAGCTTTGAAGAAAGCGTGTGTCATTACGTGGAATACAGCGCCTGTATACGCACCTACACCCAAGCCTAAGAACATATAACCCAGCTGACTCACCGTTGAATAAGCCAACACTTTCTTGATATCGTTTTGCTTGATGGCAATGGTTGCCGCAAACAAAGCCGTAGCCAAACCAACAATCGCTACTAAATGCTGTGCTACTTCACTTAAGCTGTACAACACATTGCTCCGTGCAATCATGTAGATACCTGCTGTTACCATCGTTGCCGCGTGGATCAACGCAGATACAGGTGTAGGACCCGCCATCGCATCTGGTAACCAGGTGTACAAAGGAATCTGTGCACTCTTACCCATCGCACCTACGAAAAGAAGAATCGCTATGATCGTCGCATCAGCGGTTGTTAATTCAGCTGCCTGACTAAATACCGCACCATAAGAAACTGTACCCAGCTTGGCAAGCATCCAGAAAATCGCCAGCAGAAAACCCAGATCACCAATACGGTTCATCACAAAAGCTTTCTTGGCTGCATAGTTGTATGCATCATTACCAAACCAATACCCGATTAATAAATATGAACAAAGACCAACACCTTCCCAACCAATAAACATCACCACATAGTTGGCGCCCATCACGAGCAGCAACATAGAGAATACGAAGAGGTTGAGGTATGCAAAGAAGCGTGCGAAATGGGCACTGTTTTCTTCATGCATGTAAGCGGTAGAATACAAATGAATCAGAAAACCAATACCGGTAATGATCAGCAGGAACAAGGAAGACAGCTGATCAATCTGAAATGCAAATGGAATCTTAAAATCAGCTGAGTTGATAAAAGGAAAATACTCAGCCACATAAGTATTGCCACCTTTCACCTGCAGGAATATCCATACACTCACCAGAAAAGAGAGCAGTACAGCACCGCAACCCACAACACCTACCGCAGATTTAGACAGTTTGTTCCTACCCAACCCATTCACCAGAAAACCCAGCAAAGGGAAGAAAGGAACCAGCCATGCAAAATGTAATACGTTGTTCATATGATCTGTCCGGACAAGCCGGTATGCTTTAATTCTTCAATCGGTTCAGGAAATTGATATCTACTGAGTGTACATTTCTGTACATCATCACAATAATGGCCAAGCCCACACTCACTTCCGCTGCTGCAACTACCATGATGAAAAACACAAAGAGCTGTCCGTCCACACCTACCTGACTGGCCGCATCTGCTGCCACAGCAGCACCATGATGCATTTTAGAGAAAGCTACCAGCAAGAGGTTCACAGCATTCAACATCAACTCTATGCACATGAAAATGATGATCGCGTTTCTGCGGGTGAGTACACCTATCACCCCAATGCTGAACAGCGCCATCGCCAGAAATATGTAATAATTAATCGGCATAATCTATATTCTTAAGGCTTTGCCTCGTTTACGCTTTTTTACCAATTACCACTGCACCAACCATCGCACTCAGAAACAACACACTACTAATTTCAAACGGCACAACATAATCACTGAACAGGGCTTTACCCAGGTTCTTGATCAAACCAATATTGCCGTCTGTTACTTGTGCAGTCTTGGCCTGCATATCGCCTGCCTGACGCACCAGTGATACAAACATCATCATGAAACAACCACCCGCTACCGCACCGGTTAATTTCAACCAAAGATTCTTCTGCGGCTCAGTGGTGGTATTCAAGTTCATTAACATGATCACGAAAAGGAACAATACCATGATGGCACCTGCATAAACAATCAGATTCACAATGGCGAGGAACTGTGCATTCAATAAAATGTAATGACCAGAGATGGCAAAAAATACCATGATCAGCCACAACACACTATGCACAGGGTTCTTGCTCAGTAAGACCATGATGGCGCTGATCAGTGCAACTGCACTCAGCACCCAGAATAATATTTGTGTAATACCCATGTTGGTTAACGCTTCTTTTCTTTTATGCTTCTGCCAATCCTTTTGCTTTTGCGAAATCTGCTGGTGCCTGCTTTGGATCAGGAATCAACAGATCATCTTTACCATAGATAAATCCTTTTCTCGTATAGTTAGATGGTGCAAAAGTTTCACTGAGGTAGATGGCATCTTTCGGACAAGCTTCTTCACACAGTCCGCAGAAAATGCATCGCAGCATATTGATCTCATACTTAGCTGCATATTTCTCTTCGCGATACAGGTTCTCTTCTCCCGGCAGTCTTTCCGCAGCTTCCATGGTAATGGCTTCTGCAGGGCAGGCAACTGCGCACAAACCGCAAGCTGTACAACGCTCACGACCTTCTTCATCGCGGTTCAGCACATGCAGTCCGCGAAAAACCGGACTGAATGGACGCTTCTGCTCAGGATAATTGATCGTTGGTTTCTTCTTGAAAATATGACTGAACGTAATGGCCATACCCTTGATGATATTCCAGAGATAAATGCTCTCCAGCCATGTCATCGGGCGGCGTTCTACCGGTTTCGCTCTGTTCGTTAAAGCCTGCATATCTATTTCGTTTTAGCGTAAGCCTTGCTGGCTGCTGCTAAGGGTTTGCAAATATATTTTTTTCGCCAAATGTTGTGCTCTGCTCAGCGTTCCTTGTGTCACTCACTGCAACGCCTGCAAATCACTCAGCTTATTTTCCCAACCACAGAATCACTGCGCCTGTCAACAACATATTGGCCAATGCCAACGGAATCATCTTCTTCCAGCCGAGATTCATCAGCTGATCATAACGGAAGCGCGGGATGGTCCAGCGAATCCACATGAATACAAAGAGGAAGATCACAATCTTGGTAAGCAAGGTTGCCACACCAATAATTGCTGCAATATTTACAGGTAAAGTCGATTCATCTAAGAAAGGCAGATCATAACCACCAAAGAACAAGGTTGCCATTACCGCACTGCTGATGATCATGTTTACATACTCTGCGAAGAGATAGAAACCCATCTTCATTGAAGAGTATTCCTGGTGGTAACCAAAGTTCAATTCGTTTTCTGCTTCAGGTAAATCGAAAGGTGTTCTGTTACACTCAGCCAATGCACAAATGAAGAAAATCAAAAAGCCCAGTGGCTGATAGACAATGTTCCACTGACCGCTCATTTGTTGCTTCACAATTTCACCTAACTGCAATGTGCCTGTGATCATCAATACTGCAATCAATGATAAGCCCATCGCCAATTCATAACTAATAGCCTGAGATGCACCACGCAGTGCTGCAATCAAAGAGAATTTGTTGTTGGATGCCCAACCACCAATCATAATACCATATACACCCAAACTCACTACAGCAAATACATAGAGAATACCAATGTTTACATCAGCAATCTGCAGTGTAACTGTTCTACCAAATACTTCCGCTTTATCACCAAAAGGTACTACAGCGCATGTCATCAATGCAGCTGTCATCGCCAATGCTGGTCCAAGAATAAACAGAAACTTATTCGAGTTATTGGGAATCAGGTCTTCTTTGAAAAACAATTTCAAACCATCTGCCAGCGGCTGCAGCAAACCAAAAGGACCAGCACGGTTAGGACCGCGTCTGTCCTGCAGAATCGCTGCCACTTTACGCTCAGCAAAAGTGGTATAGAGGGCAATACCCAGACTGGCGAGAATGATTACTGCAATCAGTATCAGTTTCTCTACAGCCAGCATCCAGTCAAAACTTAACAATATCATCTTCAGTGATTATCGGGTCTTATTGATTGAAATCAGTTGAATGCGCAGGCCTGTCGAGCTTGCTCAATTCAATATTGGGCTTGTTCACTTCACTTACTGAATGGATATCCATCAGCAATTTTGGTGAACGGCCATCCATTACTTTCGGCATGGTTTCTTCAGGCTTTTGCAAACCCACATAATGTCCCTGAGAAATTACCGAGTGGCGATTCACTTTGGTTGGGCCTTCAATTTCCCAATCGCTCACTTGCTTTTTCTCAAAGCGACAAGTATTACAAATCCAGCCGGTACCACCTTTGGTACTCTCTTTCACTTCACCCCACTCATCTTTACGAGCAGTAACACGGAACACTTCATGACCACGCATCCACAGTTGTACTTCACCACAGCAAGTATCGCAATCACGATGTGCATCTACTGGTTTGGTAAACCATACACGATTCTTGAAACGGAAAGTCTTATCAGTTAAAGCACCTACAGGACACACATCGATTACGTTACCGATGAAATCGTTTTGCAGGTTCTTTTCAATAAATGTTGCAATCTCCGCATGATCGCCTCTATCCAATACACCATGCTCGCGTGTCTTCGTCAGCTGATCAGCAGTAAACACACAACGGTAGCAAAGAATACAACGCGTCATGTGCAGTTGAATATAATCGCCCAGATCATGCTTCTTGAATGTTCTGCGTTGGAACTCATAACGTGTGCCTGCTGCACCATGCTCATAGCTCAGATCCTGCAGGTGACATTCACCAGCCTGATCGCACACCGGGCAATCCAATGGGTGATTAATCAATAAAAATTCAACCACACCTTTTCTTGCATCCAATACACGATCACTAGTGATGTTCTTCACTTCCATACCATCCATAATCGTGGTGCGGCAAGAAGCCACCAACTTAGGCATGGGACGTGGATCTTTTTCACTACCCTTGGATACTTCTACCAGACAGGTACGGCACTTACCACCACTACCCTGCAGTTTGCTGTAGTAGCACATGGCAGGAGGTGCCACATCGCCACCAATCTTACGGGCAGCCTGCAGAATGGTTGTTCCAGCAGGTACTTCTACCGTAATGTTGTCGATGGTAACTTTCAAAAGCTGTTCAGACATAGAATGTCAAATATTATAAGTTCAAGCCTAGGCTTTCAATCAATTAAGCAGGTACGTAAATCGGATCCGCATAATGCGCCAAACCATAATTGCGCTTGGTACATTCATCCGGATTATTCACGTGCCATTCAAACTCATCTCTGAAGTGACGGATTGCAGCAGCGACAGGCCATGCAGCAGCATCGCCCAACGGACAAATCGTATTGCCCTCAATCTTGCGCTGAATATCCCACAACAGATCAATATCACTCATCTTACCCCTGCCCTGTTCAATGTTCAAAAGAATCTTCTCCATCCAACCAGTTCCTTCACGGCAAGGTGAACACTGACCGCAACTTTCGTGGCGATAGAAACGAGCGAGTGTATACGTATTCTTCACTACACACTGGTCTTCATCCAATACAATGAAACCACCACTACCCATCATAGAACCTGTAGCAAAACCACCATCACTCAAACTTTCATAGTTCATGTAACGGGTTTCGCCCTTCGCAGTCTTCAACAATAAGTTAGCAGGCAGAATGGGTACAGAAGATCCACCAGGAATACAAGCTTTCAAGCGTTTGCCATTGGCAATACCACCGCAATATTCATCGCTGTAAATAAACTCTTCTACAGAGATGGTCATATCAATTTCGTATACACCAGGCTTGTTGATATTACCACAAGCAGAAATCAATTTCGTACCCGTTGATTTTCCTGCACCAATCTTGGCGTACTCTTCACCACCATCATTCACAATAGGCACTACTGCTGCAATGGTTTCTACGTTGTTCACCACCGTTGGGCAATCCCACAAACCTTTGATGGCTGGGAATGGTGGTTTAATACGTGGGTTACCACGCTTACCTTCCAAGCTTTCAATCAACGCTGTTTCTTCACCACAGATATACGCACCGGCACCACGTTGTACATAGAGTTCCAGATCATAGCCACTACCGAGGATATTCTTACCTAACCAACCATTGGCTTTGGCTTCTTCGATGGCCTGCTCCAGAATATCAGTAATCCATGCATACTCGCCACGGATATAGATATAGGAACGATTAGAACCCAATGCGAAAGATGATACAATCATCCCTTCGATCAACAGGTGTGGAATAAACTCCATCAGATAGCGGTCTTTGAAAGTACCGGGCTCTGATTCATCTGCATTACAAACGAGGTAACGGGGAACACCTTCCGGCTTGGCCAGAAAGCTCCACTTCATACCTGTGGGAAAGCCCGCACCACCGCGACCACGCAAACCACTCTTCTTCACTTCTTCTACGATGGCATCGGGACTCATGCTCTTGAGTGCTTTCTCTACACTACGGTAACCACCTTCACGGCGATACACTTCGTAGGTACGAATGCCTTCCACATGTGCTTTTTCTAATAATAATTTTCTGCCCATAGTTCAGATCCCTCTCGGGAAATCTTGTTCATCAATTATTTGCTGCAGCGTTTCTTCTGCATTCTTCTATGATCTGGTCTACTTTCTCTTTCGTCAGGTGTTCGCGATAGAACTTACCCAACTGCATCATCGGTGCATAACCACAAGCACCCAAACATTCTACTGTCTTCAGCGTAAACATGCCATCTTCTGTTGTCTGGCCCGGCTTGATGCCCAGCTTCTCACCAATGTAGGCGATGATATCATCACTGCCGCGCAACATACAAGGACCTGTCTGGCATACTTCAAACAAGTACTTACCAATAGGCTTCAGGTTGTACATGGTGTAGAAAGTAGCTACTTCATACACTTCAATGGGTTTGATGCTGAGGCGGTCTGCCACATAATCCATCACTTCACTACTCAGCCAGCCACCAAAACTATCCTGTGCCAGATGCAATACAGGCAGGAGTGCACTTTTCTGTTTGCCCTCCGGATAGCGGCTCACCAGTCGCTGAAACTCGGCTTCCTGTTTGTCGTTAAATCTGATCATAGTCATCAATATCATTTCGTCTGCGCTTGCACAGACAGTCACGTTAATTAAGCATCCATTTCTCCTGCAATCAGGTTCAAGCTACTCATGGTGATGATGGCATCACTCAGCATCGCTCCCTTCACAATCTCTTCGTATGCCTGATAGTAGACGAAGCATGGTCTTCTGAAATGCAGTCTGTACGGGGTTCTGCCGCCATCGCTGATCAAATAGAAACCCAATTCACCATTGGCACCTTCAACAGCATGATATACTTCACCCGCAGGGATCGCTGTTTCACCCATGATGATTTTGAAATGCCAGATCAAAGCTTCCATCTTGGTATACACATCTTCCTTCTTAGGCAGATAGTATTCAGGTACTTCAGCATGATACACTTCTGCAGCTTCACCTTTGAGCGATTGAATTTTGCGATAAGCTTGTTCAATGATGCTCAAGCTCTCCCACATTTCTGCGTTGCGAACCAAGAATCGATCGTAGTTATCTCCGGTTGTACCTGTTGGTACAGTGAAATCAAATTCTTCGTAGCTACAGTAAGGACTATGTACACGTACATCATAATCCACACCCGCAGCACGCAGGTTAGGACCAGTAAAGCCGTAGTTCAATGCACGTTCTGCACTGATGGCACCAGTAGCGATGGTACGGTCCATGAAAATTCTGTTACGCGTAAAGAGGTTTTCAAACTCTTTCAACACTTCAGGATATTCTTTCAGGAATTTTTCGAGTTTCTCAAATGCTGTATTTGAGAAATTCCTTTCAAAACCGCCAATACGCCCAATATTAGTAGTAAGGCGGGACCCACATACTTCTTCATAAATCTCATAGATTAATTCGCGGTACTGCATCACATACAAGAAGCCTGTATACGCACCACTATCCACACCCACGATGGAGTTACAGATCAGGTGGTCTGCAATACGAGCCAATTCCATGATGATGATGCGCAGGTAATCAACACGCTTTGGTGTTTGAACGCCCAACAATTTCTCACAGGTCATGTGCCAGCCCATGTTATTGATGGGCGAAGAACAATAGTTCAATCGATCTGTGATAGGCGTGATCTGGTACAGTGGTCTGCGTTCAGCCAGCTTTTCAAAAGCGCGGTGAATATAACCCACAGTAGATTCTGCACTCACGATGCGTTCACCATCCAGCTCAACAATATTCTGGAACACACCATGCGTAGCCGGGTGTGTTGGACCCAGGTTCAGCGTGGTTGTCTGCTTTGCTATACTGCCTTCCTGCAGGGTGATGTGATGATGTTGCTCTGTCATATGATCTTCTCCTTGCGGAGCGGATTTTTGCTTTTACAATTAAGTACACTAGATGATGCTGCCCCCGCGGCCAAACATCTCATCGTCCTTGTCCACACGCGTCTGGTCTTCCAAAGGAAACTCCTTACGCATAGGGAAATAATCCATCTCATCTACGTTCAGGATGCGCTTGAGATTAGGATGACCTACGAAGTTGATGCCGAAGAAATCATAGGTCTCTCGCTCCATCCAGTTGGCGGAAGAGAATATTTTGGTGGCAGTAAACACATCTGTGTTGGCTACTGAAGTAAATACTTTGAAACGGATGCGGTGGTTCTCACGCAGGTTGTGGAGATGATATACCACAGCCAGTTCACGACCCACTTGCTCAGGATAATGCACAGCCGTGATATCGGTGAGAAACTGATAACCCAATGCAGGCTCATCATACAGGAACTGCAACACTTTCAGGTTCATTTCCTTGGGTGCTTCAAAACTGAGCATACCATAGGGTGTTTCGAAACCAGTTAACTGGTCGCCGAATTTTTCCTGCAGTTTCTGTTGTACTATTTCGTTTGTCAGACTCATATGCTTACCGCTTTCGCGGGAAATTTATTCAATGCCATAGGCATTCATCAATGCCTTATACTGTTCGCTGTTTCTTCTGCGCAGGCTTTCGTTGTGAATCAGATCCTGCACTTTCAATACACCATCAATGATGGCTTCCGGTCTTGGAGGGCAACCGGGCACGTAGACGTCTACCGGAATTACCTGATCAATACCTTGTAATACGCTGTAAGTATCGAAAATACCGCCAGAGGATGCGCAGGCACCAACGGCAATCACCCAGCGTGGCTCTGCCATCTGGAGATATACTTGACGCAATACCGGACCCATTTTCTTGGCGATGGTACCCATCACCATCAGCAAATCGCACTGACGAGGCGAGAAACCCACACGCTCACTACCAAAACGTGCTAGATCATAGTGAGAGGCCATGGTTGCCATAAACTCGATACCACAGCAAGAAGTGGCAAAAGGCAGTGGCCAAATAGAGTTTTTACGAGCCAAGCCCACCACTTTTTCGAAAGAAGTGGCAAAATAGCCCTCACCCTGAAGTCCTTCTGGCATTTCAGCCACCTGTTGGGGTGCTGCCAGCAGACTATCAGTAATCTTAGCCTCTTTTGGATGAATATTGAATCTTACCGGACGCATATTGTTATAATTTCTTCTTGATCAGTTTAATAACAGCACATTGGGGTAAGGGTTCGGGTATATCCCGCTTCTTCCCTTAATCTTCCCAGGTTAAAGCACCTTTTTTGATGATGTAGATAAATCCAGCGAGGAAAAATCCTACAAACATCACTACTGCTGTGAAGCCAGACCAGCCTAAGTCTCTGAAATTCACCGCATAAGGATAGAAGAAAATCACTTCCACATCGAATAGCACGAAGAGGATGGCTACCAGAAAATATTTTACCGACATAGGCTGTCGGGCGTTACCAACCGCATCAATACCACTCTCGAAGTTGGCCAGCTTATCGGAAGTGTTACGCTTAGGACCAATAAAGCTGGAGAGAAAAATCATCGTTGCCACGAAGCCGGCAGCAAAAATCAGCTGCAACGCAATTGGAAAGTAATTGGTGGCATTATTGGAAGTCGTACTGTCTAATAAAAAATGTAGCCAGTCCATGGGGTAATTTTAATGGGGGCAAAAATAAGCCGTGGAATGGATATACAATTAAAAACTCCCCATAGCGGGGAGTTTTATTTTGATTATTTAGGATTACCGTTCTGTTTCGCCGCCGGTGCTCCTCCTTTACCCTGAGGTTTGGAGTAGTATTCGATGTTTTTCATGATCGCCGCCTTATTCTCATTAGCGAACTTGTTGTTATCATCGTTGGGGTCTGGGTAGAGCTGGATCATTTTATCCGCTACTTCTACCGCTTTCTGGCAAGTTGCGAGGAACTCATCTACTACTGCCGTGCGTGTACCATCAGATTTTACCTTGAAATCAGGGTTTTTCTTCAGGTTGTTAAACTTAGATACATAGTAGTTCAGCTTGAAATAGCTGTTCAGGAAGATATCCTTCTTGTATTTATCCAAGTTTACAGCAGCATATACAGAGTCCAGATAGTTCAACTGGTCAACAATAACAGAAGAATCTGTGCTGATCTGCATTGCAGCACGCTTATAGAAGCTATAAGGCTGGGGCTTATCAGGGAAAGCAGCCATATACCCTTTGGCCAATTCAAGTGTTTGTGCAAAATCCTTTGCAGACAAAGACGCATTGGTCATGGCAAAATATTCACCTTCAGAAGGTGCACCACCACGCATTTTAACAACTGTTTGCAACCACTTCAACTGCTCAGTATATTTTTTGGCTTTGCGGAAGCTTTCAGCAGCTTTTGAAGCAATAGCCAGCTTAGCTGCAGGCAGGGTTTCCAGCTCCATGGCTTTTTCTACAAAAGCAGAAGCTTCTTTTTCCTCACCGGCAATCTTACCGAATACAGTAGCAGCAAATTCGTACTGCTGTGCAGAAAGCTTATCTACAGGCGCAGCGGCGAAAAAGCTTTTCAGGTAATCTCTGGCTGCAATTGAATCGCCCAAACGATCTGAGTTATAAGCAAAGAGCAGGTCTGTTGCATAGAAATCCTTGCAAGCAGCTGATTTCATTTCCTTGGCTTTATCCAAGCTCTCTTGGTATTTACCAGCGCGGAACAGGTATTCAGCATAGAAATAATCATTGCTGCAATCCTTATCAGAATTCGCTAAATATTTCTCGATATACTCTTTCGCAATATTTACATTCTTATCAGAATAGTAGTTGTAAAACTTCAAGTAAACAGGAGCATAGCCTGGATCAGCCAGTAAAGCATCACCAAACCATTTTTCATACAATTCTTTGTTTTGCTGGCTGTAGTAGATATTACCAATACGGTACATCGCACGTGCATTCTTAGGATCGCGTGTTAAAGCCTCGGTAAAAGCCTTTACAGCCTCACCACCATATTCACCACCCATACGCAGGTAACAGATACCCATATTAATGAAAATATCAGGGTTGGTTAAATCGAAACCAGCGGCCTGCTTCAACTTTTCAATACCATACAATGGATCAGACTGCTTAGCAGGGAACTCAGAAACAGCATGACCAATAGCATTCAGAATTTCTGGATTGATACGACCCTTATTCTTACCCTTGGCTTCAGTACTGAGGGTAATAGCTTGTTCGAAAGCCTGCTTAGCCGCATTGAAATCGCCACCATTGGCAACATCTGTATGTGCTTTCAGCACCATCAACAATGGATCGTTTGGTGCAGCTTGCAAAGCTTTCTCTGCAATAGCTCTTGCTTCTGCATTTTTCTTGTCCTCCATCAACGCCTGAGCATACCAGTAAACAGCTTTGGGATCAGAAGGATTGCTATTGTACGCTTTTTGCAAAGTTTCCATGGCACTCTTCTGACGAGTAGATTCATAACTGAGGAACTTCACACCATCTGCCACAGATTGTGCCGAAACACCCTGCGCAAACGACCCTGCCATCAGCATCACTAAGAAAACGATCTTCTTCATTGTTCGGTTTTTATAGTTGTTGTTTATTCAGACTCTTTTATTTTTCCTGATCTGCGGGAAAGATTCATTTTGGCTGGTGCCAGAAATGCTCTCCTGAAAATCAGCTGACCTCTTTCTAGTCCCATGAAGTTCATGAAACCTGTTCCGAGACCAGTGGCATTCTCCTTAAGTATATAACACAAGGGGCGTGCCAAAGGATATTGTCCGTAGGTAATGGTTGACTGGCTTGGCTTCGCAAACACCTCTTTTTCAGGGCATAGCACGCATTCTACCAATGCCAGACGAATCAGTTTACGATAGGCTTCCTGCTTGGGATCGTAGTTATCGCCAATCCAGCCCAAGCCTACAAAACCAATCACATCTGCTCTTTTGGAAACAATGTCTACCACTTCCTGACTATTGGCAGCAGCCACTACGTTTTTGCCAAAATTGGCGCCACGCAGCACACTGTCTTTCAGAAAGCGTACCGTACCGGTTGCATTCTTCCCATCCATTACCGCAGTCTTATCCTGCTTTCCACTCAATATGTCTTTTATCGCCTGCATCGTGAAGACACTATCCTTTGCAGCTTTGTTTATAATTACCGCTACTGCATCGTAAGCGAGAATTCCATACAGTGGTTTGTAAGAAAGTTGTTGCTGGTAGTAATCTGCTTCCTGCTGATTGAGCCCTCTGGCAACAATGACCATTCGGGTACTGTCTTTCTGCAGATCGCGCATACAATCCACTTCAGGCTTGTATGCTGCAACAATGTGCGTACCTGGAAAAGAAGCTTCATACACTTTAATCTGCTCCTCTATTACCGGGCGAAAACTCTCTTCCACACTGATATAGATCGTGCCCTTGTTAGGCGTATCTCTTGTGTCTTCCACCTGTTGCTGTGAACCACAGGCAACAAGCAGGATCGATAAATAAAGAACTTTTACCAAACTGTTCAATTGCTTCATCTCAGATCTCCTTCTTCACACCGCGATAAAATCTGAAGCCACCATACAGTAAACACAGACCGCCGAAAAGATAGCGAAATGATACATCTGCATTGGCAACCTGCTCAAGATTTAACTGATCCGCAAAGAACATTACTCCGCCCATTGCTAAGATCAACACACCCATTGAGATGTTGTAAATCATCTTCAAATTGGCAAAACTCCGCTGTTCTTTCTCTCTGAAATCCTGTTGCATAGCTCATGGTTTTATGCGGGACGGGCAATTTAGAAAATAATTTTATTCGTTCGATACAAATGTTACTGGCAAACGGAAATACACGGGTACAGAACGACCATTTTGCATGCCCGGTTTCCATCTGGGCATTTTTCCGATGGCTTTCATAACCGCTTGATCTAAATCCTTCCTACCGGAGTTTTCTATTTCAATATTTATAATATGTCCGTCTGTATCTACCACAAATCTTGCTAATACAGCCAGCTTTTCGCCTTCAGCGATATCGTCCGGCTGTGGTAGATTCCGCATCAAAAAGCGGATCATGGCCTCTTTTCCACCAGGAAACTCAGGCATTTGCTCGGCTTTTTCCAGAATCATGGGAATGGCTTCTATCGGTGCAGCCGGACTAACTGCATTAGCTCCATCGCCTTCAACGGGCGGCATAATCAAGTTTTCACTCACTGTATCGCCGGCCATCGTTTTTGTACTGATGAGGGCATTTTCTAAGAGACTAATATCTGGTACGGTTTCTTTTACCTCGTTGTCAGGCGTAATCACTGGTGTAACATGTTGCTGCTGTGCCAACTGCTTGGGCTTAGGCAAGTCAGGTTTCTTGATCTCCTTTTCCAAAGGAACCGTCACCAAACGAATGGTATCTGCCCATAAAGTTCCAGCATAGACATGGCCGACTTTCTTGGGAATTTTCCAGCTCTGCACAAGTGCGAAAAGACAAACCAACAACACTGTACTGAGCACAGCACGACTCAATCTTTGATGATACGCTTTGCGTAATACATAAGCCCCATAGGCTTTGTGGCGATTTTCGAACAGGATGTCTAAGACATCACTCTTCAGGATTTCTTCGGGTTTCATAACAGAGTTTTTAGTGATGATGAATGAAAACCCAGCGCGCTGTATGATTAAGATGCATAGCCTGTATTTTTCCATAATAGGTGCACTGTTAAGCCGCTGTTATCTTTGCCGCATGAAGATTTTAATGGTTTGTCTGGGGAATATTTGCCGCAGCCCACTTGCAGAGGGCATCATGCAAGCTGTTGCTGCAGAAGCAGGACTGGATTGGACTGTAGACAGTTCCGGCACAGCGAATTATCATGTAGGCGAGCCGCCACATCGGCTTTCACAAAAGGTTTCCAAAATAAACGGTATCGACATCAGTCAGCAGCGATGCAGACAGTTTCGCGCCAAGGACATGTTGGAGTATGATCGCATTTATGTGATGGACACCAACAACTATGCAGACGTGCAACGCATGAGCGGACAATACTGGGCACCCGAAAAAACTTCCTTATTACTGGATGCACTTTGGCCCGGACAAAACAAATCAGTTCCAGACCCATGGTATGGCGAGGAAGACGGCTATCATGATGTTTTTGCCTTGATTAAGCGGGCATGCGAAAAAATAGTAGCAGATTTTCTTGAGTCGTGAAGCGTGAATCGTCAGTCGTGAATGATTCAGAATAATTGCATTTTTGATATAGCGTTTGATTTAGGGTATTTTCGCGCCGAAGACCTGAAAGAAACTGGCAATTTGCTAAAAGAATATTTCAAATGCTTAGCAAAATGCTGCAGAACTAGCTCGGTCTTCAAGTTTCACGAATCACGATTCACGAATTATGTCCAAACCTTCTATACCACAAGGCACCAGAGATTTCAGCGCGGCAGTTGTACGCAAGCGTCAATATATTTTTCAAACCATCCGCACCGTGTTTGAAACCTATGGCTTTCAGCCATTGGAAACGCCAGCCATGGAAAACCTGGATACACTCATGGGCAAGTATGGCGAGGAAGGCGATAAACTGATTTTCAAAATCCTCAATAACGGACTTGACAATCCTGCCAAGCTGGAACAAATCAAAGCCGACTTTGATAAACTACTGGAAGGAAAGAACACCAAAGGAATTACAGAACGTGCTTTGCGTTATGATCTCACCATTCCATTTGCCCGTTATGTAGCGATGAATTTTGGTCAGCTTACACTACCATTCAAACGTTATCAAATTCAACCTGTATGGCGTGCCGACAGACCACAGAAGGGCCGTTACCGCGAATTCTATCAGTGCGATGCGGATGTAGTAGGCAGCAATAGTTTATTGAATGAAGTAGAGCTGACGCATATCTATCAAACAGTTTTCAATCAACTGAAAGTACCTGTTGAGATTCGTATCAACAGCAGAAAAATATTAGCCGCTTTAGCAGAAGTGTGTGGCGGTGCGGATAAGCTTACAGACATTACGGTTGCTATTGATAAGCTGGATAAGATTGGACTAGAAAAAGTAAAAGAAGAACTTACACAACGTGGTTTAAGTGATCAACAGATTGGCACGATTCAACAATACTTACAAATCAGCGGTAGCAATACGCAAAAACTAGCCACACTCACACAACTGATTGGTCATACTACGATTGGTGCACAAGGCATTGCTGAAGTAGAGCACTTATTGAATTACGCAACCAATATTGATTCACTCGTTACTGATTTTACACTGGCCCGCGGTCTTAATTACTACACCGGCATCATCTTCGAAGTAAAAGCTACTACGGTACAAATGGGCAGCATTGGAGGCGGTGGCCGATATGATGATTTAACCGGATTGTTTGGCGTACCTAATGTGCCTGGTGTAGGTATTTCCTTTGGCGTAGACCGCATTTATGATGTGATGGAAGAACTGCAGGTATTTCCTGATGAAGTACAAACAGGTACACAAGTATTGTTTTTCAATCTCGGTGAAGCAGAGAGCCGTAATGCGTTTACATTGATGCAACAATTACGCGAAGCAGGTATCCGCTGCGAACTCTTCCATGAGCAAGCTAAGTTTGACAAGCAATTCAAATATGCAGAGAAGAAAGCCATTCCTTATGTGGTTATCATCGGCACACATGAAATGGAGCAAGCCACTTGTAGCAGAAAGAATTTGGTAACAGGCGAACAAATCACCTTATCACAGAGCGATTTACTGAACCAGCTCTGGTGATGATTTAGCGATTTCATCTTTACGCACTTTTCTACCAACCAACAGTACCCCGGTAATCACTAAGGCGGTGCCGATGCCTTGCATCCAGCCAAAAGATTCACCCAAGAAATAAGATGCCATAAAAATGGTAGCCAGTGGTCCAACTGCAGAAACAATGGCTACGTTACTACTACCAATGCGCTTCAAACCAGAAGCAATCAGCAATACAGGAATCACCGTTGTGAAAATGGCCATAATGAGCATATAGCCATATACTTTCAATGGCAGGCGGAAGAATTCTGTGAGATCGTTACCTGTAACAATAAAATGCAGTATCACTAATACAGTAGCGCTTTGCATGGCCAGTCCCGAAAAATATGCAGAGCCAACTTTCGGTATGATGCGCGCACTCCAGATCACATAAAATGCATAGGTGAATGCACAACCAAAAATCAATAGACTGCCAATAGTGGTGGCGCGGGCATCGCCTGTTTGAATATCACTGAAATAAGCAACACCCACACCCAAATAAGTAAGGACAAGGGCTAAAAGTTGCGTTCCATTTACATGTGCTTTATAGATCCATGCTGAGACCAGCACTACGATAGCAGGATAGGTAAATAAAATGATTCGCTCTAAGCCGGCGCTGATGTATTGCAATCCCCAAAAATCAAAATAGCTACTTACATAGTAACCCAATACACCGATGCCCAGTATGCGCCATTTGACTGACCAAGGCTCGGGTACTTGTTTCTTCGCGGTTTCTCTGAACAATAAATACAGAAAGAAAGGCAGAGAGAAGCCCATGCGCATAACAAGCAAAGCGGATACACTAAGCGGATATTCCAGGTAAACAAGCTTGGCCAGAATAGCTTTACCCGAAAATGCAATAGCACCCAGCAAAACAAAGAACACACCTTGTAATTGATAAGAAATTCTGGGCTGCTGTTTCATGCAGCGCAAAGGTAACTGAATAGCACAGCAAGCAATACAAACAAAAATCCCCCGCGAATTGCGAGGGATCATTATTTATTTTCGATACAATCGTTTCTGATCGCTGAATCGAATCCAAGCTGCAGCAGCCTGCTCCTTGGTACCTTCCAAATGATAGCCCATGGCATCAATCACTACACCAATCACTTTTTTGGCATCATTGCGCTTAAACGCTGCTGTACCCTGAAAAGCAACGATGGTGTACACATCATCATTCTGCTTTGCCAGTTCTGATGAGCCTGCAGATGTTGTCATGATGATTGTACCATTCTCATTGGTAACAGTTGCCTCTGGCACTATACTACCTTCCGGAAATTTATACTTACCCAAAATAGCAGTAGCGCTACTGTCTTGTTGAGCCGATGCAGCAAAAGCCACAAACATACAAAATGCGAGAAAAAGAATCTGTTTCATAATCAGGTTTTGATGTAGACGAATATGGAACAAAAAAGTTACGAAACAAACTAAATATTTCTACCATCCATTTCCACTAAAGCTATGACCTGAGTAAGAAATCCCATTGCGACTAGACCTTTGCTAGCATTTTGAGCCACTATTTTATGACAAGCCTGTAAGCATAGCCACTATAACCGCTAGTCATAGGCAGTTCTACAAGTGAGCCATTCTTCCAGTAAACAGACTTAGCATTGCTTTGTGTTGCATCAGGCATACTGCCAATTACATACACATCATTCCCGTCTACACCAACACCAAATACACTCACAGTCCCTTGTGTAGAACGATTACTCAAAACAGTCTGGCTGCCATTTTTCCAAATGGATGCGTTGTAGATATTCGCGCCAGTTGATACCGAACCTGCTGTAAAAACATCTGTACCATTTACTGCAAGCCCATAAGACCAGCCGTTGGCTGAACTCAAATTGGTGGGCGCACCATTTTTCCAATAGGTAGGTTTACCCTCAGATTCACCGGAACAGTGCACATCACTACCAGCAACCACAATGCGGTGTACTACTGAGTTAATACCTGCAGTTGCATTTAAAATAACAGCCTGTCCATTTTTCCAATATTTGGGTAAGCGGTTAAATGGATTTGATGACATTGTCTCATACCCGGCTAAATACACATCACTACCTACAACAACCATATCATAGACACGGGCTTCTGTGGCATTGGCTCCGGTATTGGATGTAAGCTCAGTGACTGTACCATTTTTCCATAGGATTATTTTTGGTACACCACTTGAAGGAAAATCCACTCCGGCCAGATAAATATCAGTTCCACTCACTGCCAAACAATTGTAATAGATATTACTGGCGACTGAAAAAGACTGGAATTCAGTGCCATTCTTATAAATCACCACACTATATGAGCCTCCTGAATTGGACTGTCTTAAGGCCAGCACATACACATCTGTTCCTGATACTTCCAGATCCTCACCATATAATTTGTGCGTAGTGGGATCGCCCAACGTAGTTGCTACATCATTCACAAAATATTTGATAAATGCTGCATTGGTAACGCTATTATATTCATTAGAAAGTATGTAACGTTTTTTTGCATTAGCCGTAGTACCGTTTTCTTTTTTACAAGAACTAAAGAGTAGACCAGCCATCACTACAAGGATCAAATTCAGGGTTGATTTTTTCATGTTGTTATTTTTACTATTCTGTCGCTGAATAAGGTCTGACCATGATACCGCTTCACTTCTGCAAAAAATGATTGGTGTATATTTTTTGTCAGTACAACAGACAGCTGATATAGCTTCAGCTCAGATCTTTATCAGGCAATCATTACAGTAAAAATATCTTCATACATCACGGCGCAGCACAATGCTTAACCATTGCAACAGTATAATTATCAACTATCCTAGCTTGATTAATAAACGATTATCAGCAAACTTGTGATACTATCGAAATTCGAAATAGATACATACAAGCATGTTGCGAAGACATATGATGACGATGGCATACGGCAAGCCGTATACCTGAAATTGCTTGAGGATGTTTGAAGTACTTATAAAGGCTTAATGCAAACCCTCATAGATGATGGCTGCTCCCTGACCAACCCCTACACACATGGTTGCTAAACCATAGCGTGCGTTGCTTCTTTTCATCTCATGCAATAAAGTAGCGGTTATTCTGCTGCCACTGCACCCCAAAGGATGACCGAGTGCTATAGCACCACCATTCACATTCACTTTTGCAGGATCAAGTGATAAATCGCGCATGCAAGCCAAAGCCTGCGCAGCAAAAGCTTCATTCAATTCTACCAGATCTAGATCAGCTACACCAATACCCGCTCTTTGTAATGCTTTCTGAGATGCAGGCACCGGACCAATACCCATAATAGAAGGGTCAACTCCGGCAATACCCATACCCGCCACTCTAGCAAGTGGTTTAAGGTTAAATAATTTCACGGCTTCTTCACTGGCCAATAATACCGCAGCAGCACCGTCATTGATGCCACTAGAATTACCAGCCGTAACAGAACCATCTTTTGCAAAAGCGGGTTTAAGTGCTGCCAATTTTTCCAAACTGGTCTGGCGAGGATGTTCATCCACATCTACAATAGTTGGCTCTTTGTTTTCGGTAATCTCTACAGGAATCAGTTCATCCGCCCACTTACCTGCAGCCAAAGCAGCTGCATATCTTTCCTGTGATTGCATGGCAAACATATCCTGATCAGCCCGGCTGATATTCCACTGACGAGCAACATTCTCTGCTGTTTCACCCATGCTATAAGGATGATATTTCTCTGCTAATTTCTTATTGATAAAGCGCCAACCGATAGTGGTATCATACGTTTCTACCTTACGGCTCCAAGCGCCATCGCTTTTAGCTGTTACAAAGGGCGCGCGTGTCATACTTTCCACACCACCTGCTATATAAAACATGCCTTCACCGCATTGGATGGCTCTTGCCGCATCCATGATGGCTTGCAGTCCACTCGCACACAAACGATTCACCGTATTACCGCCCACTGTTACCGGTAAGCCGGCCAATAATGCTGCCATGCGGGCTACATCACGGTTGTCTTCACCAGCCTGATTGGCTGCGCCGGCAATCACATCTTCAATCTGATGCACATCAACATTGGGATTACGCTTCACCAAAGCACTGATCACTAGGGCCAGCATATCGTCGGGACGAACAGTGCTTAAACGGCCACCATAGCGACCAATCGGTGTTCTTACGGCATCAATGATGTAGGCAGTTTTCATACGCAAATCTTGAGCGCGCAAGATAGTTCTTGCACCGCAAATAGGCTGCCCAGCCCGCTAAGCTTATCTTTGCCCCATGGCAAAGCAGAATATTCGACATTTAAGTTACGCAGACATTGAAACATATTTCCTAGAACAAGGTGAGCCTAAGTTCCGTGCAAAGCAGGTCTATGAGTGGTTATGGCAGAAAAAAGCCGGCAGCTTTGAGGATATGTCGAACCTGAGCAAAGTACTGCGCGCCAAGCTCCAAGAAGAATTTGATTTACCGGCCCTGAAAGTTGATGCCACCCAATACAGTAGTGATGGCACTATTAAAAGTCGCTTTATCACGCATGATGGTCATAAGGTTGAGGGTGTACTCATTCCAACTGAAGAAAGAAAGACGGCTTGTGTGTCTTCCCAAATTGGTTGCAGCCTCAGCTGTAAGTTCTGCGCAACAGGTTATATGGAGCGCAAGCGTAACCTGAGCTTTGATGAAATCTACGATGAAGTCGTGCTCATCAACCAGCAGAGTGAGCGTGTGTATGAAAAGAAACTAAGCAATATCGTATTCATGGGTATGGGTGAACCCTTGCTCAACTATAGCAATGTATTAAGAGCCATTGAACGCATCACTGCAGAAGATGGATTGGGTATGAGCCCAAGAAGAATTACGGTTTCAACAGCAGGTGTTGCTAAGCAAATCAAAAAGTTGGGCGATGATGGCGTAAGATTTAAGCTGGCACTGTCTTTACATGCTGCCAACGATGTGAAGCGTAATGAGATCATGCCCATCAATGAAACCAATAATATCCGGGTATTGATTGATGCCTTGAATTATTTCTATAAAAAGACCGGTAACGAAATCACTTTTGAATACATTCTTTTTAAAGATTTCAATGATTCACTAAAAGATGCAGAAGAGTTGGTGAAGATTTATCGCCAAGTGCCTGCGGATCTGGTGAATATCATCGAATACAATCCTATTGACTTCTTCAACTATACCAAACCAGATGAAGAAGGTATTGAACGCTTTATGAGCTACTTGGAAAAGAATCGCGTGAATGCCCGCCTGCGTAGAAGTCGCGGTAAAGACATTGACGCAGCCTGCGGACAGTTAGCCAATAAAGACCGACTTTAAGTTTCTCCTAACATGTTGCATTAAACTACTTAGGCCAAAGCAGGTCTATTTAGTATTAAACACGCAACATGAAAAAGATACTCTCATTAGTAAGCATGATAGCCTTGGGTAGTTCACTATTGATTGCCCAACCACCAGCTGGTGCCGGTCGTATGCAACATGGCCAAATGCATGGTAAGCAAATGATGGCAGGTAGAATGGCGAAAGACCTTAACCTGACAGAAGATCAGAAAGCGCAATTAAAGAAAGTGCATCAGGAATATGGTGCAAAGATTAAAGCCATCAAAGACAATGATCAGCTAACACAAGGCGATGCACGCAAGCAAATTGAAGCCTTGCATCAAGCACAAAAAGCAGCATCTGATAAAGTATTTACCGAAGAACAGAAAGCTAAGATGAAAGATGTTCAAGAGCAGCGTCGCGGACGCATGAAGGAAGAAGCTGCAGCCAATGTGGCAAGGATGCAAGTGAGATTAGGCTTAAATGAAGCGCAGGTAGCAAAAGTGAAAGAAGAACAAGCTAGTATGCAATCGAAGATGCAGGCGCTGCGCAACAACAAAGACCTCTCAAAAGAACAAAAGAAAGAACAAGTGCAATCGCTAATGAAAGCACACAAAACAAATATGGCCAGCATATTAACACCTGAACAACAACAAAAAATGCAGGCAGGTCATCGTGGTAGAAAAGGGGAAGCCAAATAACAACTTAAACAATTGAGCAGCAACACCAATGGAGCCCCAAAAAGGGCTTCATTTTTTTATACCTACCTTTGCACAACCTGTTGAAAAACAGCAAATACAATTTTATGGGACAACAAGGATTCCGCAAGTTCATGAAAGAAGAACTGAGCGGCGCAAAAAAGAAAGAAGCATTCCGTCAGGAAAAGCGTCAAGTAAAAGCAGAAAGAAAAGCAGCCGGCGACGAAGCGCGAAAGCGAAAGTTTGAACAACAGACCGGACAAGCAGCCCCCAAGCCAACTTGGAGTAAGAACACAAAATCTGCAGCGCCCAAAAAAGGACCAGCCAAACCTCAATACGGTAAAGCAAAACCACAACAGCAAGAGCCTACTAAGTTCACGATTGTGAAGAAAGCAGATGCATCCATGATGCCGCTGAACAAGTTTATTGCACACGCAGGTGTTTGTGGTAGACGTGAAGCAGCTGAGCTAGTAAAACTGGGGCATGTAACCGTAAATGGTGATAAAGTATTTGAGCCCGGATTTAAAGTGTCTGAAAAAGATACTGTGACTATGAAGGGTAAGAAAATCTTCTTGCAACAGAACCTAGTATACATCCTCCTCAATAAACCAAAAGATTATATCACAACAGCCAATGATCCACAGGGCAGAAAAACTGTACTGGATTTGATCAAAGGTGTAACAGCTGAAAGAGTATATCCTGTTGGTAGGCTTGATAGAAATACAACTGGTGTGTTGCTACTCACCAATGATGGTGAACTGGCACAGAAGCTCACCCACCCTTCATTTGAAATCAAAAAGATTTATGAAGTGAAGCTGGATAAACCTGTGGTAAAAAAAGATATGGAAGCTATTGCTGCAGGGGTTACACTAGAGGATGGCTTTGTAGCAGCTGATGCTGTTGGATATGTAGACAGCAAGGACAAATCTGTGATTGGTATCGAACTACATAGCGGCAGAAACCGCATTGTACGCAGAATATTTGAACATCTTGGTTATGATGTGAAGAATCTGGATCGAGTGATGTTTGCCAACCTCACGAAGAAAAATGTAGAGAGAGGTAAATGGCGCTACCTGAATGAGAAAGAAGTACGCCTGTTAAAATACATGAACCAATCATTCGTCAAAAAACAGCAGTCCTGATATGGTTTTGCCAAAGCCTGAAATCATTTTTTCCAACGACGATTTCATTGCAGTTAATAAACCTTCTGGCTTATTGTCTATACCAGACAGATTGGGTCAGGAAGTTTCTTTAAAAGTGCTGCTGGAAGCTCAATACGGAAAGGTCTATACCGTACACAGATTGGATAAAGACACCAGTGGTTTGATTTTATTTGCGCTGAACGAACAAGCCCATAAACTACTTTCTGCATTGTTCGAAGGCAGAGAAATGAATAAGCAATACCTAGGCTTGGTGAATGGCAGACTAATGAACTCATCTGGCAGCATTGATGCGCCTATTATGGAACATCCTGCACAGAATGGTACCATGGTTACGCATCAGAAGGGCAAACCATCATTGACAGATTACACATTAGTTGAACAATTTGCTCAATATGCTTGGGTACAGTTTCGCATTCATACCGGTAGAACCCACCAGATTAGGGTACACATGAAACATATTGGCCATAGTATTGTGGGCGATGTTTTATACGGCGATGGCAAACTATTGTATCTATCGCAACTCAAGAAGAACTTCAAACTATCAAAGAAAGAATTGGATGAGCGCCCCATATTGGGCCGACTAGCACTACATGCATTCAGCATCAGCTTTACTTACAAGGATCAACCAATCGAACTTGAAGCAGCTTTGCCGAAAGATTTACATGCATCCCTACAGCAATTGCGTAAGTTGCAAAGGAAGTAAGCGTAAAAGGCGAAGCACTGAAGCTTTTTATGTAACTTCAAAGTGCCAAGCTGTATGAAAGTAAAAAAACAATTACTAACCGATTGCTGGGAGACATTAACTGAACAGAAAGGCTTTGATCCAGATAAAGCCCAATTGGTATTAGCCTTTGGCGATTCGGCTAAGATTGTACTCCCTGAACAGCTGGAATACCTACGTCAATCCTATCCCAACGCGGCTATCGCCTTTGCCTCTACATCAGGTGAAATAGCATCGAATAATGTATACGATCATTCAATAGTAAGCCTCGCTATCTGGTTTGAAAAATCAACAGTCAAAACAATTGAAACAGATGTACGCGAGCACAACAGTAGTTTTGAAGCAGGTAAATTTTTAAGAGATGCTTTTCCCGATAAAGACCTTAAAAGCATTTTTGTTTTAAGCGATGGAACACTGGTGAATGGCAGCGAGTTGGTAAAAGGGCTGAATCATTCCGAAGCCAATGAGGTATTGATTACTGGCGGACTAGCAGGTGACGCAGATAGGTTTCAACAAACTTTTGCAGGTTTAAATACCATACCACAACCAGGAAAAATTGTTGCCATTAGATTTTATGGCGAAGCACTTCAGATTGGCAGCGGTTCTTTAGGTGGGTGGGATGAATTTGGACCTGAACGAGTGATTACCGGTTCTGATAAAAATATCTTACACGCTATTGATCACAAAAATGCACTTGAGCTTTACAAAGAATATCTAGGCCCCTTCAAAAATGAATTACCCGGCTCTGCTTTATTATTTCCACTCAGCATTTCCGGAGAAAACCAAGAGCAAAAATTGGTCAGAACTATTCTGAGCATTGATGAAGCTTCAGGCACCATGACTTTTGCGGGCAATATGCCCGTAGGCAGTAAGGTAAGATTGATGAAAGCGAACTTCGATAAAATCATCGACGCCTCTGCCAATGTAGCCAAGCAAATCCTGGATAAACAAGATGCGCCTGAAGTGGCTATTTTAATCAGTTGCGTAGGAAGAAAGCTGATTCTGCGTGATAGAGCTTATGAGGAAATCGTTGCGGCTAGGCAGATTATGGGCGAAGACGTGATCATCAGTGGATTTTATTCCTATGGAGAAATATCACCCGCAACAGACCTAACGCTTGCTTGCGAGCTACACAATCAAACCATGACTATTACCACTTTCAGAGAAATATAGGTGGACAAAGCAGCCAACATATTACACGCTTTACTACAAAGACAAATCAAGAAACATTTTCCCGATGGCATCAAGAATGCCTCATTTGAAAAACTACTCATCGAAATCAGTGAAACCTATCGCTGGTATGAACGTGACAAAGCTTTATCAGATCATGCTTATGCCATATCAGAAAAAGAATACCAAGCTGTATTAAAAAGCCTGCAATCAAAAAATGAATTGATATCGCAGTCGATACAGCAACTAAAGGAACATATTCTTCATATTGATCCCCAAGCTTCCATCAACTCTTCCTCTGAGAGTGATTCTATTCTAGCCACTATAGACTACTTGGGCGCGCTGATTGAGCAACAGAAAAAACTGGAAGAAGAAAATCGCTTGGCAAAAGAAGTAGCAGAAAGTGCAGCCAAAGTGAAGAGTGAATTTTTATCTGTGATGAGCCACGAAATCAAGACACCACTAAATGCGATTATAGGTTTGTCGCATCTGCTAATGCAGCAAAGCTTTCCTCCTGAGCAGACGAAAAATATACTTACCCTGCACACGGCTGCTGAGAACTTGTTGAATTTAATCAACGATATTCTTGACTACGGAAAAATAGAGAGCGGTAAAATCAGCCTCAACTTCAAGCCTACAGATATTAGAAACCTGCTCAACCATGTAAGGAATACCCATTTGTTTAAAGCACAGGAAAAACAAAACAATATAAAGCTCTTGATTGATGAGGATCTACCGGAATGGGTTTTGTGCGATGAAGTAAGACTCAATCAAATCATGCATAACCTGGTTTCCAACGCTGTAAAGTTTACCTCGCAAGGCAATATTACCATCAGTGCCACTGTAGAACGTGAGACTGATCAAACGATTTGCATTGCTTTTTCTGTAAAGGATACAGGTATTGGTATTCCGGCAGATAAACAGTCCATCATCTTCGAACGCTTTACACAAGCTGAAGCAGACACGACGAGAAGATTTGGTGGTTCCGGCTTGGGCTTATCCATAGTTAGAAGTATGCTGGAATTATTCAACAGCCAAATACACTTAAAAAGCGAACCAAATAAAGGTGCAGAGTTCTACTTTTCATTAGAGCTGGAGAAAGATCAAGCTTCTACTGCCAAACAAGCGGGAGGTTTTAGCGCAAAAAACACGTTAGACCTTTCTGGTGTACATGTATTGATTGTGGATGATATTGCTTTCAATACCATGGTTGCTGAACAAATGCTGGCCAATGCCAATGCCACCAGTAATCATGCCATAAATGGCGCTGAAGCCATTGAGAAAATCAAGCACGCGCAATACGATTTGGTCTTAATGGATATCCAAATGCCAGTTATGGATGGTCTAGAAGCCACGCAGCAAATACGCGCCTTCAATCAAACCATTCCTATCATTGCACTAACAGCTTCATCCGAGCCGGAAGTGATTACAGAAACAAAAGACAGTGGGATGAATGATTTTCTGATGAAACCATTCAATCCCAATGATTTTTATGCGTTGATTTATCAGTACACAAAGGGCAATAGAAATTAGCGCTTATACACCTGCCCCTCTTTCATCACAAACTTTACATTCCCCATCGCTTTGGGATCATTGATGGGATCGCCTTCTACTGCAACAATATCTGCGAGTTTACCTTTTTCAATCACCCCAATCTGATCTGCACCCAGCAAGTCTGCTGCTGATAAGGTTGCCGCACGAATCGCTTCTATCATGGGCATACCTGCTTCATGCATGTACATAAACTCCATCCAGTTTTTACCATGTGAGAACACCCCCGCATCAGTACCGAAAGCAATCTTCACACCCGCTTTGTACGCTTTGGCAAAAGTGCCCTGAATAAAATTACCTACAACCAGCGCTTTAGCAGCAACAATCTCCGGATAATAACCAGGCTTTTTTGCTGAGTCGGCTGTAGATTTTCCGGCAGTAATGGTAGGAACCAGGTATGTACCTTTTTGTTTCATCAGTTCCATTACTTCTTCTGTCATATAAGTGCCGTGCTCAATAGAGTTGACACCACCCAATACTGCACGCTTCATGGCTTCAGCACCGTGACAATGTGCTGCTACTTTAAAACCATAATCTTTTGCTGTAGCCACAATGGCTTCTATTTCCTCCTGCGTGAATTGTGGGTTCTCTCCACTCTTGGCCATACTCAATACGCCGCCACTTGCAGTAATCTTGATACAATCGCTGCCATCTTTATAGCGCTGACGTACTGCTTTTCTGCAATCATCCACGCCATTCACTACCCCATTGGCAGGCCCAGGATCGCCCATCAAATCTTTGCGGTAATTATTGGTAGGGTCTGCATGACCGCCTGTTGTACCAATGGCTTTACCGGCAGTAAACACACGCGGCCCTTTGATCATGCCCTTGGCAATGGCATTACGTAAGGAGATATTCACGCCACTACCACCCAGATCACGCACAGAAGTAAAACCGGCCATTAATGTGCGCTCTGCAAAGACTACCGACTTAAATGCATAGTCGGCAGGATTCAATGTAAATCCATCAATATACCTGGTTGGGCTGGTTTCATCTTCCATGTGCACATGCATATCAATCAAACCGGGCATTACAGTTCTTTGTTTCAGATCAATCACCTGATCGCCTTGTTGAGGAGAGAGGTAGCCTTTTTGTACTTCAGCAATTTGTTTGCCTTGCACCACAATGGTCATTTCCTTTAAAACGGAAAGCTGTTTTACATCAACCAGTTGGCCACAATAAACAAGGGTACGCTGGGCATAGTTATGTATAACCATCAGGAGCATCAGCCCTAGAAAGAGTTTTTTCATGTGCGGTTGTTTGCTGTAAGATACAGATTCAAAAGAAAAAGTCCCTACAGTATTGCAGGGACTATCGGCTCACTTGCTTGCTCATAGCACTAGCCTTTATTTGGCTGTGGTGTATACCGTAAATACGGTTTCACCACCTTCACCCCTTTCGGAAATTTTTGAATCGCATCTTCGGTACTTATAGCGGGCACAACAATTACATCTTCACCCTCTTTCCAGTCGGCCGGTGTAGCCACACTATAATTCGCCGTAAGTTGTAAGGAATCAATCACGCGCAGCACTTCATAAAAGTTTCTGCCAGTTGATGCCGGATAGGTGATGATCAGCTTTACTTTCTTATCGGGACCGATAATAAACAAGGAACGAACAGTGAAAGTTTCAGATGCATTCGGATGAATCATATCATACAAACCAGCCACAACACGGTTTTCATCAGCGATGATGGGAAAATCAACAGACACATGCTGTGTTTCGTTGATATCATTGATCCAACCATGGTGCTTATCCAATCCATCTACACTTACAGCCAGTACTTTCACATTTCTACTGGCAAATTCTTCCTGCAGGAGTGCTGTTTTACCCAGCTCTGTGGTACAAACAGGGGTATAATCGGCAGGATGCGAAAACAGCACACCCCATCCATTACCGAGGTATTCGTAAAAATCAATGGGACCTGCAGTTGTCTGCGCCTGAAAATTCGGCGCGATATCGCCTAATCGTAAACTCATACTTGCTTTTGCAACAAAAAAAGGGATAAAATATTAGTCTACCAAATAAGTAGACTTAAAATTAACATTTACCTCCTTCGTTTATGAATATCCATGTTTGGTTATCTTGCTGTTGCTATGCTTTCCAAGAAAACACAATATGCCCTGAAAGCTTTGAGTTATCTGGCTGAACACTACTCGGAAGGGCCGGTACTGATTGCAGATATTGCTGCACACAAGCAGATTCCATTAAAGTTTTTAGAGAGCATTCTCCTCAACCTGAAACACCATGAGATTCTGGAGAGCAAGAAAGGCAAGGGTGGTGGTTATTTTTTAAAACAAGCACCCAAGAAGATTAGTGTGGCCAAAGCCATTCGCGCAGTGGAAGGTCCGATTGCACTACTACCCTGTGTGAGTTTGAATTTTTATGAAAAGTGTTCTGACTGTGATGAGAAAACCTGTGGTGTCAATAAAGTAATGGCGCTTACCCGCGATGCTACATTAGCCGTACTAGAGAAAAAGACACTCGCTGATTTAATGGACAGGCATTGATCAATCGGCTGAACCTCGCTTCAGTGCTGTTTTCCCAAATTTATTCTTCACCTCATCGATGGCTTTGTACAGCCCTTTTTTCTTACTGGCATCCTGAAACAGGTTACCCTGAGTGGCTTCTGTAGAAAAATCACTGAGCCTAATACCCAGCAATCTTACCGGCTGCCCCTTTCGGTACAAATCATGAAATAATTGCTTGGCTACAGGAATCAAATCATCGTCGCTATAAGTATGGGGAATAGAGAGCTGCTTAGATGTGGTTTCAAAATCAGGATAACGGATTTTCACGGCTATACAACCGGCCATCTGCCCGTCCTGCCTCAATTCAAAAGATACTTTCTCCGTCATCTTCACCAATAACTTCAGCAATTGTGCACTGTCTTTGATGTTCTCCGAAAAAGTCTGCTCAGTTGAAATGGACTTTGCCTCATGATAAGGATGCACTTCCCCATGATGAATACCTTGGGCTTTCTGCCAAAGCTCGGTGCCCCATTTACCTAATTGTTTTTCCAACAAAGTTTGAGGCTGCAAGAGAATATCACCAATGGTGCGAATACCCATTTGTTGTAATTTGATATGGTTATGCTCGCCCACTCCAGGAATTTTATTAACGGGCAAGGGTGCCAAGAAAGCCTGCTCCATTCCGGGTTGCACAAAGAGATAGCCATTTGGTTTGGCTTCATCTGTAGCAATCTTTGCCACAAGTTTATTCGATGCCAATCCAAAAGAGATGGGTAAACCGGTTTGATCAATGATCTCCTGGCGCAAGGCAATGGTCCAGCGATAAGGATCATGGTATTTATCCATTCCTGTAAGATCAATGTAGAACTCGTCGATAGATGCTTTCTCGAACAAAGGTGCTTTGGCTGCAATGATATCGGTAACCCAGCGACTGTAACGACCGTATTCACCACGGGTGCCTTTCAATACGATTACCTGCGGACACAGTTTCAACACCTGCTTCATGGGCATGGCACTGCGCACACCAAATTTTCTGGCTTCATAACTGGCTGCAGACACCACCCCTCTTTCGCGGCTACCGCCTACCACCACAGGTTTTCCTTTCAGGGATGGATCATTGATGAGTTCCACACTCACAAAAAAGGAGTCCAGATCCAAATGGGCAATATAGCGTTGCGGTTGCGCCATGAATATCAATACTGGCCTGTATTCAGCATCACCAACGTACAAGCTTCTACCGGTTGAATGCCATTGGCGATGGCCAATTCTTCCAAAGTATCATTTTCAGTACCCGGATTAAAGATGATGCGCTTAGGTTTCAAAGCAATCAGGTAATCATAGTAGGCCTGCTGATGATCAGGGTTCACATAAAGTGTGATGGTATCAATATCCTGCAGCATGGGCTGACCAGTTTCGATGATGGTATCCGCTACTTGACCAGCTTTACGACCAAGTGCAACAACAGGATGCCCTTTTGAACGCAATAAACGCACAGCCATATGGCTATATCGTGCAGGATTTTCAGATGCACCTAGCACCAAAGTTTTCTTTTGCTCCATAGATGCAAATTAGGGTTAATCCAGTTGATGCAGATTATGATGCATCTTTACGTTCACTGAATAATTTTTTCAAAAAAAATTTGTAGTGTACAAAAGATAATCTCTAACTTAACAGGCAACAATTTCACACCTCAAACTAATACCATCATGGCAAAAGCAAAGAAGAAGGCTGCCAAGAAAGTTGTAAAGAAAGCAGCCCCAAAGAAAAAAGCTCCGGCTAAGAAAAAAGTAGCTAAAAAAGCTGCGAAGAAAGCTGCTCCAAAGAAAAAGGCGCCTGCTAAAAAAGCTGCCAAAAAAGCTGTGAAAAAAGCAGCTCCCAAAAAGAAAGTAGCTAAAAAGGCTGCGAAGAAAGCTGCTCCAAAGAAAAAAGCTCCAGCAAAGAAGAAAGTAGCTAAAAAAGCTGCTGCGAAAAAGCCAGCGGCCAAGAAGCCAGCGGCAAAAAAACCAGTTGCTAAAAAGCCTGCAGCAAAAGCAAAAAAACCTGCGGCTAAAAAAGCGCCAAAACCAGCGCCAGCACCTGCTCCCGCACCAGCACCAGTAGAAGCGCCTGCAGCACCAGTTGCAGAAACTACTGAAACACCAGCTGCATCTTAAGCCTTGCTGCTGATATCATTAAAGCCAGCCTAGCGCTGGCTTTTTTATGCAATACCCTATCAATCATCAGTTAACCTCTGTTCATGAAAAAGATCCTTTGCTTGTTGAGCTTTGTCACATTTGCTTTACTCACACAAGCACAATCAAACATCCAAAACAAGACAAAAGATTGGAAACGTTACGATGGCTATTTCACCTTTTGGTGGGATGCTAGCAACGGTAAAATCTGGATGCAGATTGATCAGTGGAATAAGGAGTTTCTCTATGTAAACTCACTTCCTGCAGGGTTGGGCTCTAATGATATCGGACTTGACAGAGGACAAATTGATGAAACACGTATTGTATACTTTACCAAAGTAGGTAAGAAAGTATTACTGATCCAACCCAACTATGCTTATCGCGCCAGCAGTAAAGACCCCAGAGAGCAAAAAGCAGTAAGAGAATCTTTTGCGCAATCAGCCATATTCAGCTTTACTGCTGATACTGAAGACGGCGAGAAAGTATTGGTAGATGCGACCACCTTCTTTTTACGCGATGCACATGGTGTAGCAGATAAGATCAGGATAATGCGCCAAGGCACTTATGCTTTCAATGAAGCAAGATCGGCTATGTATTTACCCAATACCCGCAATTTTCCTTTGAACAGCGAGTTTGAAGCCACCATCACATTTACGGGTGGTAGTGACGCTGGTAGATTTGTAACCAGTGTTACACCTTCGGCGGATGCAATTACATTGCGCATGCACCATTCTTTTGTGCAATTACCCGATGAAGCATATACCCCAAGAGTCTATGATATCCGTAGCGGCTATTTTGGTATCAGCTATTTTGATTACAGCTCAGATTTTACCATGCCGATTGAGCAACTTTTTATTGCCAGACATCGATTAAAGAAAAAAGACCCTACTGCTGTCAAAAGCGAACCCATCAAACCAATTGTTTATTACCTGGATAATGGCACACCTGAGCCCATTCGCTCTGCCTTGTTGGATGGTGCCCGTTGGTGGAACCAGGCATTTGAAGCAGCAGGATATATCAATGCATTTCGTGTGGAAGTATTACCAGATTCTGCAGACCCCATGGATATTCGTTACAATATGATCAATTGGGTGCATCGATCTACGCGCGGCTGGAGTTATGGTGCTTCTGTTACTGATCCCAGAACGGGTGAAATCATCAAAGGACAAGTAACACTTGGCTCTTTAAGGGTGAGACAGGATTACCTCATCTTCACCGGACTGTTATCCCCTTATGAAACAGGAAAACCAGCTCCGGAAACCATGCGCCAAGCTGCTTTACAACGTTTACGCCAATTATCTGCACACGAAGTAGGCCATACCTTGGGCCTCATGCATAATTATGCATCCAGCTATAACAACCGTGCATCAGTGATGGACTACCCGCACCCCAATGTTACGCTGAATGCAAAAGGAGAAATCGATTTCAGCGATGTGTATACCAATGAAATTGGTGAATGGGATAAACGTGCCATCATCTATGGTTATCAAGATTTTCCGCTTGGCACCAATGAGTCTAACGCTTTGAAAAATCTGCTGGAAGAAAATACAAAAATGGGCTTACGCTATATCGCTGATGCCGATGCGCGATCAGCAAGCGGCTTACACCCTTACGCCCACTTATGGGATAACGGCAAAGACCCTGTGGTGGAATTGAACAATGTATTACAAGTAAGAAAAAAAGCATTGGCACAATTCTCAGAAAAAGCCATCAGACCCAATACCCCTGAAAGCAGACTGGAAGAAGTTTTGGTACCTGTGTATAATTATCATCGCTATCAGGTAGAAGCTGTTACCAAATTGATTGGTGGTATGTACTATGATTACAGTGTGCGCGGAGGTAATCAGGAAAAACCCAAACCACTCGAAACAGCTTTACAACAAAGAGCCCTAGATGCCGCATTGTATTGTCTTTCACCAGATGTGCTCACCATACCGCCTCAAATTGCAGCGATGATTCCACCAAGACCGCCTATGTATTACAATGTGGGGGAACTCTTTCCAAAAAGAACCGGTATGAGCTTCGATGGACTTGCTGCCGCGGAAGCATTAACAGATTATACCTTAAGATTCTTGCTTAATACTGAAAGAGCTAACCGACTGGTACAATTGAAAGCCCAATACAATACGCCGGGCTGGGATGATGTATTGGATGCAATTATTGCACAAACCTGGCAAAGACCTTGGCAAAAAGGAATTCAGGGAGAAGTGCAGATGCAGACAGCGCAAATGGTTCTGACATGGACACTGGGCTTAAGTCAGGCAGAAAACAGCAATTATGCCGTTAAAGCAATCTGCTTTGATCGTCTGGAAAAATTGAAAGCACTCTGTAACAAGCAGTTAAACAGCGATCCAAGCAGGAAACACTTGTATCGCTATGCAATTGAAAGAATCGAAAAACCAAAGGAGATACAATTACCACAACATAGAGAATTGCCCCCTGGTGCACCTATTGGCTGCGAGTTTTAAGCCCTGGTACACTACATGGCATAGTTATCTGACTACATTGAAAACCCTGAAATAAGTCATATTTTCAGTAGGACAATTTGTGCAACTTAGACTTTCATTATGAAGACTCCCTACTTCAAATGGATAACATTTGCCATATTCTGTGTGGTAGTGGTGTCGTTTCTGTTTATTTACATTACCGCCAGCAACAAACTCAAGAAGAACTACGAGAAAAGTATCGTTCACCAGAATCTTTTATTGGTGATGCGAGAATTATCTGATATCAAAGAATCTGTTCATACAAATGAAATACTAATTAGGAATGCCGAACACTCTAATTTTCAGACGCCTTCATTAATACAGAATGCAGAGCAAATTCAAAAGACCAATAAAAAGAAAATAAATAATATTGACTCACTCTTGTATTCTATTCCGTTACTATTAAATACTACTCCCTTAGACAGCTTAATTGATCAGATTGGTAAACTTTCTGTTACATTGATTCAGCTAAAAAAAAGTAAAGCTTCAGCATCAACAATGTTTGACAAATGGCTGGAATTAGAGATCGTCTTAAACGAAAAGATTACTGTCATAGAAAATTACATAAGGGGTCTTTTATACGAAAACCATGACTCAGAGAGTAGCTTGTACAACAATACCGTTCGTGAAGTCAGGAATATTGGTATTTTCTCATTAGCCATCCTATTAATTCTGCTCGTTTATCTCTTCTTTAATATCAGAAGCTTACAAGACAATATTGGGAGAAATAAATACCTCGCTACTGTTACCAGTAATAGCAATGAAGCCATTTTTGGAGCGGATCCATCATTTAAAATCAACTTATGGAATAAAACCGCCGAAGAATGGTATGGACCAACAGAACTGGAGATGCTGGGTACCAATATCTTCGACTTGATCAGCAGATTTACAGTAGATGCAGGAGGACTAAAAGAGTATTTATTAGAGGAGAATAAAACAAAAAATAAAATCAGCTTCCAAACAACTGATTATAAAAAAGATGGTACCATTTTCTATACCCTGAACACAATTACTAAGCTATTTAACGCTGATGGGCAATTAGAGAATTATGTATGCACTTCAAAAGACATAACAGATATTGTTAAGCTGCAACACCAGTTAGAGCAGGCCAATGAGCAACTGATGACAGAACTATTGCTCAGAAAGAAAGAACTGCTGGAATACAATGAGCGCATCACAGATGGTATTATCTCCCTCGATAAAAATTTTGAAATCACCTATGCCAATCAATATGCGAAGAATTTATTGGGCGGGGATGATGTAATCGGCAAGAAGCCTTGGTATAAATCGAAAGACGAAGGACTTATAGAAAGATTAGAATCCTTAGTAAAACGAGTTTTTGATCAAAAGCGGAATATCACTTTCGATTACTACCTGAATGGTTTCGACAAATGGATGCAATTCAATGCTTATCCTTCCGAAAACGGTATATCGTTTTTCTTCAAAGACACAACCAAACAAAAAGAAGCAGAACTCGCGCTAAAGCAAAGCGAAGAAAAATACAGATCACTAATTGAAAATAGTCCAGATATCATTGCTATCACCGATGAGAATGGCTATATCTGGGATTGTAATGGAGCTGTTGAAAAAGCAACCGGCTATACTACTGCACAAATAATTGGCAAGCATCTTTACGACTTCATGCTGCCTGAAGATGTACAATATTATCCGCTCCAATATCATGAAGTACCAGATTCCGGATTCCTATTTTCACAAAGAAGGGGCATGCGAAAAGATGGCTCTGTTGTACACTTTGAAATAAGGGTCTCCAGAATGAGTGATAAAAAATTGCTGGCTATCCTAACAGATATATCCGACAGGGAACAACTTCAAAAAAATCTCACGGAAAACAATGCACGTCTTGATTTCTTGTACTTGAATACCCCTTCCTATATTGTTTCATTAGATGTAGATGGTACCATACTTGATCTTAACAAGAACATTGACATCTTTCAAAGAGAGTCTATTATTGGCAAGAATTTATTAAGCATTCTACCGGAATATCTACAAGAAGACACAAAACAAACCATAGAAGAGGTAAAGCAAACAAGGGAGAATGTTTACAGGCAGTTCAGCTTTATCAGCAGTACCGGGCAAAAATTCTGGTTTAGCACAATTTTAAAACCAATTATCAAAGACGATAGAATTACCGGGATTATTACGAATACATCAGATATTACTTCTATTAAGGAGCAGGAAAAAGAACTTTCTAGGACCAAACAAAGACTGGAGAAAATTCTCGAAAGTGTTCCTGCGTTTATTGCAGAGCTGGATGAATTTGGTAACATCATCACCATTAACAAGAGCAGAACAGGCAAAACACCTGAAAGCCTGATAGGCCACCCACTGGCTGAATGTGTAGAGTTTGCAGACTATGGTAAAATCAACATAGCAGTTAAACAATGTTTGGAAAAGCAGGATACAATAGAGCTTGAACTGACAGTTAATTTATCTGACAGCGAATTACCAATCATCTATCTCTGTAATTTTCTACCGCTGGCAACCAATGGAAAAAACAGCCATCAGACTGTTTTACTTACCGCATTTGATATATCGGAAAGTCGCCGTAAAGAAGCCGAAGTAAGAAGGTTGGATGATATCATCAAAGCCAGTCCGGCATGGGCGGCTATTGCAGATGTATCCGGGAAACTTGTTTTCATGAACAACGCCATGCGCAATGCATTAGAAATCCCTCTTGACGAAGACATCAGCAATATGACTATTGGAGATGCGCATGATTCGGTAGAGTACGAGAAAATAAAAAAATATATCGCCTCTATAACAAATAACACTACTATTCAATTTGAAACTGTACATACAAGTAGGTCTGGAAAACAAATTCCTACTATGGCGGTAGTCATGAAACACTATGATAATACCAGTGGTGAGATTCACTACTCCATGAAAGCACTTGACCTAACTGAAATCAATAAAAAAACTGAAGAAGTTAAAAGATTGGCAGATATCATCGACAACACTGAAGCCATTGTTGGCATTGGTGATCTTGAAGGTGGTATCATCTTTTTAAACAAATCAGGAAGAAGGATTCTTGGATTTGGCGAAAATGAAGACCTCACAAAAATGAATATCAGAGATCTTCACTCAGATGTGATGAAGGAAAGATTAGAAGCTATTGCCTTACAAGAAGCCATGAAGCATGGTAGCTGGACAGGCGAAAGTGTTATCGTTGACAAATCAGGCGTTGAAATACCCATCAAACAGGTAATAGTTTTACACAAGGATAAGCATGGCAAACCCACCTATCTGTCAACAACAGCTATTGATATCCGGGAAGAAAAAGAAGCAGCCGCAAAACTGGCTACAGCAAATGAGGATCTGCGCAATCTGGCAACACACTTACAGGAAATCAGGGAAGAAGAAAGAGTGGAAATAGCCAAGGAAATACATGATGAACTGGGCCAGAAACTGGCAGTGCTCAAAATGGAATCAGCATTCACCGAGAAGAAATTGGTTAAAGAACACCAGATTCAAAAACACGCTTTTCAAAGTATCAATACATTAATTGACGACACAATTCAAATATCCAGAGAATTATACAATAACCTTCGCCCAACTATGTTGAATGAGCTTGGCCTGGTTGCAACAATTACCTGGATGAAAAACACTTTGCTTAAACGCAGCGGTATCAACATAGAACTTGATCTGGCCATACCAGACGATCGTCAGTTTCCTGAAAACATTACGATTGGCTTATTCCGTATCATTCAGGAATCAACCAATAATATCTCCAAACACGCACAAGCCAAGAATATTTATATAGCCTTGCATGAAACAGATAATACCATCCGACTTTCTATACAAGATGATGGTATCGGTTTTGTTCCTGACACCATTGATACCAAAATGCACCATGGTGTTTTAGGTATGCGCGAAAGATCGCTTGCTATGGGTGGAAGCTTTTTACTGGATACCGCACCGGGCAAGGGCACACATATTGAAGTAGTTGTACCTTTATCTTAAATCGTTTACCATGTTCAAGAAGCTTTTGCTGGGATTAATTTCCGGACTACTCGTGTATAGTTGCACACCCGTTATTAAAGTGGTGGCTGAAACCAGCCCCGGCGCTAACCTTAGTCAATACAAAAGTTTTGCTTTCTACCAACTCTCTGCTCAAGGTGATACCATCAGCAAGGGTTTTACAGAAAGGGTAGAATTGTTTAAACAAGCGATCACAAAAGAACTCAATAACAGGGGTCTGACAGTAAAACAATCGCAGGCCGATTTATTGGTGAACATTGGTATTGCCATTGAAGAAAAAATACAAACCAGACAAACCAATTTCATGCAAGATGGCGCACCCTATTATGTTGGTCAGCGCAACTACAAATGGAAAAGCCAGAATATTGAAGTAGGCAGGTATCGGGATGGTACAGTAACCATACACCTGGTTGATGCCAAAGCCAATGAAATGGTTTGGCAGTCTACTGCCGAAGGTGTGCTGCCAGGTAATAATGCAAAATTGCCGGAAGCCATTCAAAAAGCCGCTACTGCCCTATTCAGTAAATATCCCGTTGCACCTAAATCATAAAAAAATCCCCCTGCGATACCGTAGGGGGATTTTTCTTTCAGTGTATTCTTTACACCAGCATACGCAGTGGCTCTTCCAGCAAAGACTTTAAAGTCTGCAGGAAAGCAGCGCCTGTTGCACCATCCACTACACGATGGTCGCAGCTCAGTGTTACTTTCATAATATTACCCGGTACAACAGCACCGTTCTTCACTACAGGTACTTGTGCAATACCACCTACCGCCAGAATACATGCATCTGGTGGATTGATGATTGCAGTAAACTGATCAATACCAAACATACCTAGATTAGAAATAGTGAATGTGCTTCCTTCCCAATCTGCCGGTTGTAATTTTTTATCCTTTGCACGCTGTGCATAGTCTTTCACCTGTGTGGCAATCTGACTCAAACTCAATGAATCAGCAAAACGTACTACCGGTACTAACAAACCTTCATCAACAGCAACTGCTACACCGATATTCACGTGGTGGTTAATACGAATGGTATCGCCCAACCAACTGCTGTTAACTTTAGGATGTTGCTTCAACGCAACCGCTGTTGCTTTCAGCACCATATCATTAAAGCTGATCTTGGTCTTACTGGTTTCATTGATACGTGTTCTTGCAGCAACGCAAGCATCCATATCAATGGTCATGGTGAGGTAGAAATGTGGCGCCGTAAACAGACTCTCACTCAAGCGACGAGCAATTGTCTTACGCATCTGACTTACAGGAACATCTTCAAATGATACCTGACCAACTGCAGTTACTACTGGTGCTGCACTTACTGCAGGAGCCGAAGCAGTTGCAGGCGCAGCAGCTGGAGTATACTGTTCAATATCGGAACGCACAATACGACCATGATCGCCTGTGCCTTTTACATAACGTAAGTCAATACCTTTTTCAGCAGCTAATTTTTTTGCTAATGGAGAAGCAAAGATTCTACCATCATTCACCACTACTGGGGCAGCAGCAGGTGCAGGTGCTGGTGCTGCTGCAGGCGCACTTGCAGGAGCCGCACTTGGTGCAGGCGTTGCAGCAGGTGCAGCGCTACCACCAGATTTAGCGGCAGCTACAATAGCCGTAATATCCATACCTGCTTTACCAATGATGCACAACAAATCATTCACCTGAATTTTTTCACCAGGCCTAGCACCCTGATATAACAAGACACCATCCTTATAGCTTTCCAGCTCCATGGTGGCTTTATCAGTTTCAATTTCAGCCAACACTTCACCCTTCTTCACTGCATCACCCACTTGCTTTTGCCATGAAGCAATGACACCTTCTGTCATAGTATCGCTCAGGCGTGGCATCAACACCACTTCTTCCAAAGCGGAGATATCCAAACCATTGCTTGCAGCTGGTGCTGCAACACGTTCAGCTGCAGGTGCAGCAGGCATGGTTACAGTAACTGCAGGAGCAGCTGCTGCCGCACCACCACTATGCTGTGCAACCAATGCGGATACATCTTCTCCGGCCTTTCCCAAAATAGCGAGCAGGTCATTCACCTGCAGTTTGCCATTCTTTTGGGTACCAATATGCAAGAGCACACCTTCCTGGTAGCTTTCCAGCTCCATGGTGGCTTTATCTGTTTCGATTTCTGCTAACAAATCTCCTTTCTTCACAGTATCGCCCACTTGTTTGTGCCAGGCAGCAATGACACCTTCGGTCATCGTGTCGCTCAAACGGGGCATGAGAATCACTTCAGCCATAACGATTGCTTCTTTGCTTTAAAATTGAGCCGTGAAATTAAGGTAAAATGGCATAGCGGGCAATGCAGGTGCTGATTTTGTGGATGATACGGCTAAAACCTTGAACATCAAACAAAAAGGGATGTCTGAGACACCCCTTTTCCAGCATTATTTTCAGTCTTACTGACCCTGTGCCAAACTATAGGCTTTTTTACCACCCCACATATTCAGTACTTCTGTAGAACAGATCTTGAAATCGGCCATGGTACGCTTATAGAGTTCCAGAATATCTACTTGGGTCAGCGGGGCATCACCCACACTCTCAAAACGGCAACGGTATTGGTTCACCAGATTGGTGAAAACAGAACCCTTGGGCCATACCTGGGTACCACGGTTACTGATGGTCACCAGCTTGAACAGATCACCACAATGTGCCAGCAGTTTTTCTGCTACGGCAGTAGGCTGCTCAAAGCTTTCGATGAATAAATCCACACCCACAATTACTTCATCCTCGGTTTCCTTGGTCATGATCAATGGGTTCTCTTCCAGTTTGAACACGGTTGGTGTAACCGGTGCATCTGGCAATTCAGGTCTTGGATTGTGCGCAGGCTTTTTGCCAAAATTATCGATGATGGCCTGTGCAAATTCTGTTGTATTCAAAGCGGGTTTCGACTTATCACCGAAATCACCTGTTCTGTAACCCTGCTCCAATGTGTACAACAAAGCATTCTCAATCATCGCAGCGCTCTGGCGTAAACCCAGGTGACGCAGCATACCGAAACCACTCAGCAACAAAGCTGTTGGGTTGGCAATATTTTTTCCGGCGATATCCGGTGCGGTACCGTGTACTGCTTCAAAGATGGAGATATGATCACCAATATTGGCTGAAGGCGCAAAACCCAATCCACCAACCAATCCGGCACACAAATCACTCACGATATCACCCTGTAAATTCGTCAACACCACCACATCAAATTCATTGGGGCGGCTCACCAATTTCATACAGAGATCATCCACAATCACATCATCCGCTTTCAGCTCAGGATAATCCTTGGCAACTTCATAAAACACTTCCAGAAAAAGCCCATCGGTGATCTTCATGATATTGGCCTTGTGCCCGCAGGTAATGCGCTTGGCACCTTTTTTCTTGGCCATTTCAAATGCATACTTAATCACCTGCATGCTGCCGGGACGGGTAATGAAACGACGGCTCAGTGCCACATCATGCGTAAGCATGTGCTCAATACCACCATAAGTATCTTCAATGTTCTCACGAACAATGGTTACATCAATAGGAATACCTGCTTTGCTAAATACTGTGTCAACACCATGCAGGGTCTGGAAGCTGCGCTTATTGGCATAAGTATTCCAGGTTTTACGAGCGGTTACATTCACGCTCTTCACGCCCTTGCCCTTAGGCGTTTCCATGGGCCCCTTGAACAAGATGCCAAGGCTCTCGATGGTCTGCTGCGCTTCAGGCGTCATACCATTGCTGTAGCCTTTGTCGAACACCCATTTACCCATTTCAACAAATTCATATTCGAGGGGCACTTTGGCCGCATCAAATATGTGCAACACAGCGTCCATGATTTCGGGACCGATTCCATCTCCTTTAGCAACAGCAATCTTCGTCATACAGCTTTATTTGAAGTGGTGCAAAATTAAGCCCGGACAGCACACGGCACCGTTAATTTGCCGGAAAATATCCAAACAGGCGGTTGTAATTTCGGCCAAAGCCCCCTGCTTTTACAACTTTCCTCGCCAAAGCTTGTTATAGACTTGTAGACGGCAACCCTTAATTTTAGCCTGCAATCAATTTCATGGTATCCAAAATCTCCTCAGGTGTGGAAATAACGGTAGAGACTTTCTACCAGAGCGATTATAGCAATCCGCTCAACCATGAATTCATGTTTGCCTACCGCATTACCATCGAAAACCACAATGGATTTGCTGTAAAACTACTGCGCAGACATTGGTTTATTTTCGATTCCAATGGCGATAAACGCGAAGTAGAAGGCGAAGGCGTGGTTGGTGTGCAGCCAGTGCTGGAACCAAATGAACGCTATCAATATTTAAGCGGCTGCAATCTTCGCTCAGAAATGGGTAAGATGTTTGGTAATTACCTGATGGAAAATCTGAACAACAAAACCACTTTTCAGGTTAAGATTCCCGCGTTTCAAATGATTGTTCCCTTTAAGGGCAATTAAGGCTTGTACTTACTCTCCCGGAAAATTTTGGTGGCATCTGTCTGCATCATGTCTTGCAAACTCGTTTCAGGATGTTTTTTCATCCACGTTTCTACAATACGCTTACCACAAAACAAACCAATGAAGCCCGGAGAATCCGGACCTAAAGCCGGTGTATTGGGCCCATCATTCATGTATGGGTTTACCAGATTGGGATCTGTTGCATACAACAAATCACTATTCATAAAGAAGGACCAGATATTGGCCTCATTTTTCAAACAACCCTTCCACTGTTTTTCAGTATAGCCCAACTTCAACGTATCTGCTGTTTCCGGCAAAAGATAATCCAGCAATACAGCACGTTTACCCGCTTCCACCATTTGTTCTACCAGTGGCCTGCCAATACTGTTATTGGGATAAAGATCATCCACCATATTGCGTACACAATTCACCGCCAGATAAGCTTTATCAAATTTTCTGGAAATGAAATAAGGATACAAGACCTGCCCTTCTTCTGTGAGGTAAGCAGGATAATCCTTGCCCATGTACAATTGTAAACCCGCTGCTAACCCATCCGCCGTAATAATATTACCGAAGCTATTGATCGGCCCCATGAAAACATACAATCGCGATGGAATACTATACTTCGGAAAATAATGCTTGAGGTATTTCATGGCTTGCGACAAGTCTGTTAACTGTGGTTCCAAACTTGTCCATTGTTTGCGGCTATCGCGATACAGCGACGCATAGGTGCGGATAAAACTGGTCAGGATTTTCTTGGTGCTATCAGGATGTGGCGGCGCACCAACAATATTGTAGAGATAATCTTTGGTGAAACCGGGATGCTGGCGATGCAACTGCTCCAGTCCCTGATCAAGTTGATTGGTATCCAGACTGAATACCGCATCATCAAAACGCACAACCTGTATAGCTGCCTTGATCTTGGAAACATCGGGCCGCTTGGGTTTCGATTCACCACAAGCCATCAGCAATAAGAACAATCCAGGAATCCAACTGTATTTCATACTGCGAAAAAAGTGCATTGCCCGCAAGCATTTTGTTAAAGCAGGCAAATTCGCAATTAATCATGAAATTTGCCGCATGAAGATTTTCCTTGCCCAGCAGAACTACCACATCGGCAATTTTGCCTATAACACAGAAAAGATCATTGCAGCCATTGAATCTGCCAAAGCAGCCGGCGGCGATTTGATTGTATTCAGTGAGATGAGTGTGTGCGGTTATCCGGCAAGAGACTTTGTAGAATTCAAGGATTTTATTGATCAGTGTTATGCTGCTGTTGACAAGATTCGCGTTCACGCAGATACCATTGGTGTGGTGATTGGTTCACCTGCGAGAAACCCACGCAAAGAAGGCAAAGACTTATTCAACGCAGCGTTCTTTTTGCATGAACAACAAATCATTGCAGAAATTCATAAGACACTCTTACCTACTTACGATGTGTTTGATGAGTACCGCTATTTTGAACCAGCGGATACTTGGCAAGTAGTGCCCTTCAAAGGCAAGAAAATTGCAGTAACAATTTGCGAAGACATTTGGAACCTGGGTGATAATCCATTGTACAAGATTTGCCCGATGGATCAATTGATGCAACAATCGCCCGACTTCATGGTGAACCTGAGTGCATCCCCTTTTGATTATACGCATGATGAAGACCGCAAGGCGACGATCAAAGCCAATGTGGTGAAATACAAACTGCCCATGTTCTATTGCAACGCTGTGGGCAGTCAGACAGAGATTGTATTCGATGGTGCTTCTTATGCATTTGATAAAGCAGCGAATCTTTGTGGTGCATTGCCGATGTTCAATGAAGCTGTACTAGGTTTTGATTTGCATGAGGACGGCAGCATTGCACAAGCTATTTTGGAGCCAGCGAGTCGCGTACCGGATAAAGAACTGAACCCGGTAACACTGGAAGCTGAATTGAACATTGCACAGGTCTATGATGCACTGGTGCTGGGCATTCGCGATTATTTTGGCAAGATGGGTTTCACCAAAGCCATACTTGGTTCTTCCGGTGGAATAGATTCAGCAGTAACCTTGGCGATTGCTTGCGATGCATTGGGTGCAGCCAATGTGCGCGCCGTATTGATGCCTTCGCCTTATTCAACAGAACATTCTGTAGATGATGCAGTAGCCTTGAGCAAAAACCTGAACAACCCTTATGATATCATCCGCATCAATGATATCTATCAAGCTTTTCTGCAAACATTGGATCCGCTGTTTCAAGGTTTGCCTTTTTCATTGGCAGAGGAAAATATTCAAAGCAGAAGCAGAGGCAATTTATTGATGGCTATTGCCAATAAGTTTGGTTATGTATTGCTGAACACGAGTAACAAGAGTGAACTCTCTACCGGTTATGGCACTTTGTATGGCGATATGGCCGGCGGACTTGGTGTGCTGGGTGATTGTTACAAACTGCAAGTCTATGCGCTGGCGCGATACATCAACCGTGAAAAAGAAATCATCCCCAACAATATCATCACCAAAGCACCTAGTGCAGAATTAAGACCAAACCAAAAGGATAGCGATAGCTTACCTGATTACGATGTGCTGGATAAAATTCTATTTCAATACATCGAAAGAAGACAGGGACCTGCAGAGATCAAAGCCATGGGTTTTGATGCTGCTTTGGTTGACCGCATCCTCAAGTTGGTGAATACGAATGAATACAAACGCAATCAGTTTTGTCCCATCATTCGCGTAAGTCCCAAAGCCTTTGGCGTTGGCCGCCGCGTACCCATTGTAGGCAAATACCTGAGTTAACTGGGATTGAATTACTTAGATATAGTGAAAATAATTGTTTAACAATTAGATCATTTTGTTTAAACAATATCAAACACCAGTGGTTTAGCGCTGAAAATGCTCATCCATGCGTAACCACCGTTTTGCCACTGCTTTTGTAACGCTCTATTTGGTTGTGTATACCATCCTGCATCAGGCTGGTGCTGATCTCCGTATTCTGGCATGGATGTTTGTATTCTCTCCGGCATTGGTCATTTGGATGGTGTATACCATTTTGAAATACGGCGTCTATGCCGGACCCGAATTGGCTGAGCAGGAAGAGTATGGCTATCAGGACAAAAAAAGAGAGGACCTGGGCAGTTTCTGACCAAATCCTCTGCTACTATTTACAAGAGAATTATCCGTGCATCACCATTACCGGCAATTCAGAATGGAACGCCAGTTCCTTGGTATGGCTGGGATGCAATAAGGATTCAAACCAACCATGCTTTTTAGGGAAGGTGATCACCATATCCACTTCATGCTCTACTGCAAACTCATTGATGGCATCAGAAAAATCTTCCCGCAGTGAGAATACATATTCATGCGGATAATCGCGCATGATATTATCCAACAACATGCTTTCTACTTTACCCTCATCAGTATTGCGTCTGAACTCCGGATCGAAATTCATCACAAACACTTTTGGCTGAATATCATCCAGCAATGTGCGCAAAGGCATTTCAGGTGTAGTCGTAGCGATGTCTTTCAGATCACTCATCATCATCACTTCATGAATGTTCTGATACTTCGCGTTAGCAGGTACAATAATCAATGGCACTTTGGTATGTTTTGATACAGCCAAAGTATTGCTACCAATCAGTGTTTCTTCTAATGCGCCACCACCGGTAATACCCATCACGATGTAGTTAGCACCTACACGCTGACAGATTTCATCAATCTCCTGAACCAAGAAATGCATTTCGCAAACCAAGTCAACAGCAATATTGGCTGATGTAAGCGACAATAATCTGTCTCTTTCTGCAGCCAAGCCGTCTTCACCGGCTTTCTTCATGGTTTCAAAATCGGTAATGGTTACTGCCAGCAGCGGATCGCCAACTGCAGATGGTTGGTATGCGTGGTAGAGGACAATTTTATCTGCGCTGATCTGACGGGCAAAGCCCAAAGCATATTCTGCCGCATTCTTCGCCACGGGCGAGAAGTCGGTAGGAACGAGTATGGTTTTCATGACAAGCTTTTTAGCATAGTAAAGCTACCAATAGCCCTGCCCCCTGCCTATGACGAATGTCATATCAATCTGCTATCTGTAACACAATTTTGCCAAACTGTGCGGCTGTATCCATCTTTCGGATGGCTTGCTCAGCTTGCTCCATCGGGTAAACACCATCCACTACCGGTTGAATTTGATGTTGCTCGAATAGTTTCACCATAGACGCGAATTCATCTGGCGTACCCATGGTGGTGCCGAGAATCTGTAAATGCTTCCAGAATATCTTTTGTGGATTTAAAGTAGAAATTGGCCCCTGTGTGCCACCGAAGAAAACAATGCGCCCACCCAATTTGGCGAGGTCGATAAAATGCTTGAATCCATCACCAGCAGCACTGTCGATGATCACATCAAAACCATCTGTAGCACTTTGAAAGAGTTTATGCCAACCGCTGATGGTATAGTTGATACCCATCTTGGCACCCAATTGTATGGCTTTGTTGATTTTTTCATCGCTGGAACTGGTGACATATACTTCTGCACCAATAGCCACCGCCATTTGTAAAACCATCAAAGCCACACCACCACCAATACCGGTGATCAAAACCTTACTACCCTTTTTCACCTGGCCTTTTGTAAACAAAGCACGATAGCCGGTTAATCCCGCCAACGGAATGGCTGCCGCAGCAGTATGCGATAAATATGCCGGTTTGGGATACAATGCACTCGAAGGCACTTTCACATATTCAGCAAATGTGCCATCATCGGGTAAACCCAGGATCTTGAATGTGGATGCATGAAAAGCAGGATCATTACCCCAGTGCATACCGGGATTGATAATGACTTCTTTACCCACCCAAAAACTATCTGCATGATCATGCACAGCATGTACCACACCGCAACCATCACTACCCAGAATAATGGGATAACGCAAGCCGGCATACATACCCTTTTGTATCCACCAATCGCGGTGATTGAATGCTGCTGCTTTGATTTTTACCACCACTTCACCCGGACCCGCCTGAGGCATGGGCGTTTCTTGTACCGATAGTGCTTGCTCTTTATCCACGCATATAACCGCACGCATAAACCAAAATTTATTGGTGTAAAGCTAGGCGCTTTCTACTTAGCGGCGGCTTAGTTTTATGGTATGAAAGGGATGAAACTGATTTTACTAGCGATGCTCTGTGTGGCAGGTAGCTACAATTGCAAATCTGTGCAAGTGGTGATGGAGAAAAAACCACCTGAAATACAAATCTCGCTGAATACTGAAAAGATAGTGTTGGTTGATCTCGCCAAAATACAGGCGAGAGGTTTGGTGATGACCAAACAGCGGGAAGAAGTGTTGCAGGAAATCAAGCAATTCTATTTTAAAGAAGGCAGTAAATACTTAGCAGAAGCTTTGTCCATCAATGTTGTGGTAGATACCACCAAACATGCGGTGAAAACACCAGAAACTATTGTACAAGAAGTGCAGCAAACTTATGGACCTGCATTGGTGATACTCGTGAATAGTTTTGATGGTGGCTTTAATCAGGAAACGGTGAACCGAGAGAGAAATAATGATGGTTCTGTCAGTAAAACAGCACAGTACTCTGTGTATTGCACAACGGATGTCAGCATCTGGCACAATAACCAGTTTTACCCAAAGAGAATAGAAGCGAGTAAACCACATTCTGAACGATCTGTCATGAGTGGTTTATTGGCTAGAGGCCCGGGCTATAGAGCCAATAAGCGCGATATTGAAGAAGCTGCCAAAGCGAATATGGTGATGCTTGCGGATGTTTTTAGGGAAACAAAAAGACCCGTAATTAGGTAAAGAAAAACATTTTGTACTTGCGCTCATGATTCCCGCAGCGTCTCCGGCATAGCGGAAGATAATGCGGGGAATGAAACAGCGCTGCACGCATATGCTAGTGAGCGCATTTATAATAAAGTGTAGAAGTTAAGACTTAATCTGACAGTTGGGATTAATTTTAAGGTGCTTAAACTTTATTATTTAACCCCAAACAGT
>JAIETM010000001.1 GCA_019745155.1 Chitinophagaceae bacterium
TTTCAATTATTGGCTCAATATAATTTCAGTGCATTAGACGCACGCATTGATGCCATGAAAAAAGAGTTGGGCGGTTTTGCTTCAGTTGTAGTTGCTAAAGATGGCAAAGTCATTTACAAAAAGAACTTAGGCGAAGACTTTAATGAGCGCACACAAGTACAAATTGCCAGTAGCAGCAAATGGTTAACAGCTGCTATGGTACTAGCTCTGGTAGATGCTGGAAAACTATCATTAGATGATAAAGTCTCTCAATATATTCCTGATTTTACCAAGTACAATAAAAGCTATATCACGATCAGACACTGCCTCAGCCATCAAACCGGCATTAAGCAGGAACCGATCAAACTAGCTGCTTTCTTACTTCGAAAGAAATATGAAACCTTGGAACAAGAAGTGAATGAATTTGTATCAAAAAGAGAGATTGACTACAACCCGGGCGAAGCCTTTTTCTATGGTAATGTGGGCATGAATATTGCTGCTCGTGTTTGTGAGGTGGTGATGAAAAGAGGCTTTGAACAAATCATGGGCGAAAAGATTTTACGTCCCCTCGCTATGCGCTCTACCAATTTCAGCGATGAGAATGGTAACGCACCCAATCCTTCTGGTGGTGCAGTTTCCTCCTCGTTAGACTACACCAATTTCTTAACCATGATTTTGAACAAGGGCATGTTTAATGGTAAGCGCGTATTGAGTGAAGCATCTGTAGAAGAATTGATCCGTTCACAAACAAATAATATTCCTGTTAAATACACACCCAAAATAGCGGAGGGTTATACTTATTCATTGGGCGCATGGGTGCAAGAAAAAGATGCAGCTAATAAAACATTTATCATTAGTGCACCCGGACTATTAGGCACTTGGCCGATGATTGATTTCTGTCGGAAATACTCCTTCGTAATTGTCACAAAAAGCTTATTAACTGATCAGAAAAAAGAATCTTATCAGCAACTGATACAACTGATTAACGATCAGATTGCTGTACAATCCTGCAACTAAAATCATGTACGAGCATAAGAAACAGCCATTAGCCAGTAGAAACACTTTTTATAATAGAGTGTTGACCAATATGATCTGGTCTATGCTCTTAATTATCATTTGCTTGCTAATTGGTGTTTTGGGATATCACTACACAGCCAATATAGATTGGCTGGATGCCTTACACAATGCAAGCATGATTCTAAGCGGCATGGGGCCAGTAGTAGAAATTACAACGGTTGCAGGAAAATGGTTCTCTTCCTTTTATGCCCTATTTAGTGGCATTATGTTTATTACCAATATCGGTATACTACTTGCACCTGCAGCGCATCGCTTTTTTCACAAACTGCATGTAGAAGAATAGCATGTCAGGCAACAATTATCATCAGCTCATTAAGCAAAAAGCAAAAGCTTTTGGATTTGACTATTGCGGCATTAGCAAAGCAGTTGCTTTAGATGAGGATGCAAAGCGTTTAGAACAGTGGCTACAACAAGACCTGCACGGCTCCATGCAATACATGGAGAACTATTTTGATTTACGGATAGATCCCAGAAAATTATTCCCGGGTGCAAAATCAGTCATCACTTTTCTAAAAAACTACTACCCAGAGCAACAACAAACCACAGAGGGGCCAAAGATTTCCAAATACGCGTACGGGCAGGATTACCATGATGTCATCAGGCATCAGTTGAAGGGCTTACTTCACGAGCTACAAACGAGTATTGGCCAGTTTAACGGAAGAGGTTTTGTAGATAGTGCGCCAGTTTTGGAGCGAAGCTGGGCGCAACGTAGTGGACTTGGCTGGGTGGGCAAAAATGGCAACTTAATCAATAAACAATCTGGCTCCTTTTTTTTCATTGCCACACTGATAGTTGATCTTGAGTTGGAATTTGATGATGCATACGCAAAGGACTTTTGCGGTTCTTGTACCAGATGCATTGATGCCTGCCCTACTGAAGCAATACTTCCGAATAAAGTTGTTGATGGCAGCAAGTGTATCAGCTATTTTACCATTGAATTAAAAGACCTGCTGATTCCTGATAACATGAGGGGACAGTTTGATAACTGGATGTTCGGTTGCGATACTTGCCAGGATGTCTGCCCTTGGAATCGTTTCAGCAAACCACATCAGGAAATAGGGTTCACCCCTATTCCAGAAATACTCAACTTACGGACGGCTGATTGGGAGGAGATGACCGAAACTCAATTCAAGGAAATTTTTAGAAAGAGTCCTTTGAAGCGAAGCAAGTATGCCGGCATTCAACGCAACCTCAAGTTTATACAAACCACATGATTCGCTTTAACGCCATCATTGAGAAATTTGCTAAGCAGGGAGAAAAGACCGGCTGGACTTATGTACTGATTCCTGCAGCGATTGCGGTTAAGTTAAATCCAGGTAAGAAAACATCCTTCCGTGTAAAAGGGAAACTAGATCAATATGTTATACAAGGTATTGCATTAATGCCTATGGGCGAAGGTGATTATATCTTACCCCTGAAAGCAGATATCAGAAAAGCAATCCACAAAAAACAGGGCGATACACTTTCCCTTCAACTGGAATTAGATAGTGCTAAGATTTCCGTTCCAGAAGACTTAGCAATTTGCTTAGAAGACGAACCAAAAGCTAAAGCATTTTTTTACGATAAGCTTCCCGGCTCACACAGAAACTATTTCATTAAATGGATAGATAGTGCAAAAACCGAGGCCACTAGAAGCAAACGCATTGCTATGACCATTGATGCTTTGTGTAAAGGCTGGCACTACGGACAAATGATTCGGGCTTCGCAAGGCAAACCACTGGAATAATTACAATTGCCAACCTAATTTGATACTCAGTCTTTTGAATTGTTCGCGCACATTTGTGGTTGTTTGTTCAGGCGTACTTGGCCATGGACGAATCCAATTCCATGCATCATAGGCATAACGCATTTCTTTTGCCGAATAACCAAACTGTAGCAATAACCCTTTATCTTTTTTATTTGTGAGCCTGAATGCAATACCCGCATCCCAAAATAGTGTTGTTCGATAGTTTTTATTCGTAACACCCCACATATTGCTACCCTTTTGTTGATCCGTAGCCCATGGAGCCGATACACCCAGGTCAAGGTATAACCACGGCATGGCTTGTTGCTGAATCGGATGCATCCTGAAAGCTGCAAAGACAGGAACTGTTCTGGTGTGATAATAGTCTATACCCAGCCCTGCGCCGATGAAATAATTTTTCTTTTTGATACCATGAATGGATTGAATCTGAAAAGCTTCTCCGGAAGAACCAGACAAGACACCCAATTGATGAATAGCACTATACTGCCATCTTTTCTTTTGAGCAAACAAGGACAAAACACTTAAAGAAAGTACTAATAATAACAAGAATCGCATAAACTTATTTTGAAGGATAACCGATTTTACTAAGCAATGAAAAGCGATTATTCACACCAAGGCGATACTGATATAAACCATCTTTGGCTACCAACATTACCAGATCGCCTGATACAATTACATCATAGGTTTCCATACCTGTAGCAATATCAAGTAATTGAATATTACGCTTATCACGCACATCGTACCACTTTAAGCCGGCTTTACCATCACAGATAAATAGATCATCACCTTGCACTGCAAGTCCGTGCGGATTGGTCATAGGATAGGTTTTCACCAATACTGGTGCAGAAAGATTGCGCACGTCCAGAATATCCAACTGATTAGTCGCATTGGTACAGGTTGTACCACTTCTCAATGTTACGTAGGCAAAATCGTCATCCGCCACAACGGGATCACAAGCTCTTGCATGACTAAACATGCCTGTGCGAATAGGCGCAGCTGGATTGCTTAATCCATAAATAAACATACCGGTAGCAGAACCAATAAAAAGATTTTGTTTGAAAGGGTAAATGGTTTCAATGCCCCAGCCAATTTCTTGGTTCCCCTTGAATACTGGCAAAGACGGATTTGAAATATCAAAAGTATTCAAGGCATTTGTGGTAACCGTATACAAGTAGGGTTCAACCAAAGCGAATCTGGCCATGGAACCACTTTGTCCTGATGAAGGTGGCCTGCTTGCATTTGCACGAATACCACTGAATGAAGCTGCCATCATATCAAAAATTACCACATCTTTTCTATCCTTACCAAAGAATCCTGTTGAACCACACTCCTCTTTAACAGTCGTATCTCTACGAATCCATTCGGTAATAATTTTATTGGTATCGCTTGCCACAAAACCATTAGCCCACATCCTAAAGGGGAATACGCCTGGCTGATATTGCTTCACTTTTACATTAGTTGGATCACTGATATCAATTGTGACCATATCTGCATATAAATCCGCATACAAGAAATTGCCTGACACCGCCAAATCCTGATTACCTGGTATTGCAATAAAATATTTGTTGACTGGCGTAGCAGGATTGCTGTTATCAATAATATGAATCCCCTTATCTATTTCATTCAGAAAAATATAATTGCCTTTAACAAAGAACTTACCCGGTTCCTCAATAGGCCGAGGTGTAGCTGAGCCAATTGCATTCCTTACTTGCTGTGTTGTTTGATATACTGGCGTAAACACTGCATAAGTTTTCCAACAAGTATCTTTCATACATGCGCTGAATGACAAGACAAATAAACACAAGGCAAGCAACCTTGATAATTTCTGAAGGGCTTTCATATCGTTTTATTGTATAGTGAAGGATAAATTGGCTGATTGGAAAAATGCCTTTCTACTCAGTACTGATTGATGCATGTTTCGTAGTCCCAATTCAAACTGCGGTCCTACCCAAATCTTCTTACCCTTTTTTATTGGGATAGCGTATTGCATACCCAATGAACTATTGAGCAAAAAGCGCTGGTATTGCTGATTACTTACATAAAACACATTACTGCCTTCATTATAATGCAATGCCTTAGCTCCTAATAATACAGCAGGAAGTAAGGAGAGATTTGCACGCCACTTCTTAGAAGTTAAAGGCTGCACATATAAAGTAACTGGCATTTGCAACAAATGAAACTGATGCTGATACGTATAGCCTGTGCCGGGTCTATAAAACGCAGTAACACTATTCACTGTGTTGATACGATTATCTCTAGCCTGAAACACTGTATCTACTTTTGCACCCGTAATCAAATCCATAGAGGCAAAGCGATATTGTAGTCCAGCAGATAATTGCCATTGTTTATTGTTGATCAGAAATATCCCAGCACCCAACGAGAAACTATACCCAACTTTGTACTGCAAATTACCTGGCGAAATAGCTATACCACTGATATTACCCGAGCCAAGCACAGGTGAAGCACTACCACCAAACTGCATGTCCTGGGCCGTAGCCAAACCCAATATCTTGTTGGGTTGAATATCGCTAATGCCGACTTGCGTAGAAAAATACCATTGGAACTTTTTTCTATCGCTCGTTTTCTTTTGCACTGTATCTGTTACAGTTACTTTTACAGAATCACTATGCTGATCAAGAGAAGAGATGACTGATTTACTTTCTATACTAGACAAAGAATCAGTTTTTATCTCTGTATTATCCACAAGCCCATCTTGCACATTCGTAGTGATTGCTGGATTTTCAATAGCTAAGTTATTTTCAGCTACAGTCTTTCTTCCTTCTTCATGCTGCATTAATGGGCTTTGATTATACTTACTAACTAACTGTTGTTTAACATATGATTGAGTGGATATACTTTTTTTCTTTGTTACAAGAGTGGATATTGATTGAGCCTGATTATTTGTCTGCTCTGTATGATACCCTTTTTCTTGTGCACTAGTTTTTTGTTGATCAACGATTGGAGCTCCTATTTTGTCATCCAGCTTAATGCTTGACTGATTTGCTTGTTTGTTCGCAGGGGTTGATTCTTTTTTTACCAATGCGGCTTCTGTAGCGTCATCACTTTGCATAAATATCCAGGTGCTTGCCATCATCACTGCAAATATTGAAGCGGCAGTCCACCAGAAAATAATTCTCCTTTTGCGCTCCTTACGGATACGTTCAGCCACGGCATCCCATACAGCCTTGTCAGGCTGCAGCGACCATTGCTTCAGTTCGCCACCGGCGAATTGTTCCAGATCATTGGGCATAAGACCTCCTGTTTTCGTTGTCTGATTGCTGTATCCATTGCATCAAAAGCTTTCTGGCTCTGGCATATTGGCTGCGCGATGTACCCTCTTCTATCCCAAGCATTTTACCAATCTCCGGATGCGTATAGCCTTCTACTGCATGCAGGTTAAAAATGGTTTGATAACCGATGGGCAATTGCCTGATTAGTTTCGCCAAATCAGCAGCCTGCAATTTCAACTGCACATCATCTGGTGCCACTACATGTAACTCCTGTTTATCCTCAATAAAAACTAGCTCCTGCTGATAGTTTCGATGCTTTTTCAAAAAGCTCAAGGCGCTATTCACCATAATACGCCTGATCCAAGCACCCAAATCGCCCTCTTCCCTATACTGATGCAAGAATCTAAATACCCGAACAAAGCCTTCCTGTAATACATCCTGTGCATCCTCCATACTCTTGGTGTATCGGTAGCAGAGTCCCAACATATTGGGCGCAAAGAGATCGTACAACGCTTTTTGCGCAGCTGGCTTCCCTTTCAGGCACTCTTTAACCAATTGTTGATGCAGACTCATTCAGCAGGTTCAGTTAGCTTGACTCCATATTAAATGCAAGCGTTGCATGACAAGTACAATGCCGCGAAAATATTGCACCCTATTTTTGCGCCATGTCCGAATCAATTATTTCCAGAGATAGAAAATATGTTTGGCACCCTTTTACCCGACAAAAGCAAATGCCAGACCCGATTGCTATTGTTAAGGGCAAGGACAGCCTGCTGATGGATGCCGACGGCAATAACTATATTGACGCTATCAGTAGCTGGTGGGTGAATCTGCATGGACATGCGCATCCCTACATCGCAGAAAAAATCTATGCACAAGCTCTGGAACTAGAGCAGGTCATTTTTGCGGGCTTTACACACGAACCAGCGGTAACACTAGCAGAAAGATTATTATCTATCCTACCCGGAAACTTGGCCAAAGTGTTTTTTAGCGACAATGGTTCTACTTCTACAGAAGTAGCACTAAAAATGTCCATTCAATATTGGTGGAATCAAGGCCAGCACAATCGAAAAAAAATCCTGGCTTTTAGAAACGCTTATCATGGCGACACCTTCGGTGCGATGAGTGTAAGCGATCGTGGTGTATTCACCTTAGCCTTTCATGAACACCTTTTTGAAGTTGTTTTCATTGATACACCTACAAGTGAGAACCTCGCGCATTCCTGTGAGATGATAGCCCAACAGGGGAAAGATATTGCTGCTTTTATCTATGAACCATTGGTGCAAGGTGCAGGTGGTATGTGTATGTATGCAGCAGAACATTTGGATACATTATTGCCTGCAGCAAGAGAGCAGGGCATTATCTGCATTGCAGATGAGGTGATGACAGGTTTTGGGAGAACAGGTAAACTATTTGCTAGCGAGTACATGCACCATACACCAGATATCATCTGTTTGAGTAAGGGCATTACCGGTGGCTTTATGCCCTTGGGCGTTACCGCTTGCGCCGCCTTTATTTATGAGGCTTTCGTGCAAGACGATCAATTGAAGACATTTTTCCATGGTCATTCTTTCACTGCCAACCCACTGGCCTGTGCTGCGGCCAATGCCAGTCTGGACCTTTTGTTAACTGAAAAGTGCACACAACAAAGAATATGGTTAGGACAAGAAACCAATGAAATGGCGATAAAAATGGAGAGACTGGCACAGGAAACGCAAAAGATTGCAAGTGTCAGACGATTGGGCACCATCCTGGCTTTTGATATCAATCAGGGGCAAACCGGCTATTTAAATGCTGTAAGTCAGGCAGTTACCAAAGAAGCCCTTCAAGCCGGACTCTATATAAGGCCTTTGGGCAATACCGTCTATATCATGCCTCCTTACTGCCTAAAAGATGCGGAATTTTGCAGGATTTCACAGTTTTTAGAGAATATTGTTAACAAATAATTGCGAAATCCATCAACATAAACCAGCTTTTTTGCGTTTTTTGTTGTCTATTCAGCATTAAAACCAAAAACTGCTTGCTTATGAAGTATGCGACTCTACCGCAGAAGAGGCACATTATGCAATTTTTTGCAGCCGCCTCCCTGCTCTTGATCAGCTTTGCGTTACCAGCGCAGGTTGTGATCAAAGGAAAAGTAACCGACGCCGGAGGCAATGCCTTACCAGGAGCTTCTGTTACCATTAAAAACACAACAATTGGTGCCGCAGCCGGAACCAACGGTGCTTATCAACTAACAGCTAACTTAAAACCCGGTCAGTACACAATCGTTTTCTCTTCAGTGGGCTATAAAACACTAGAGAAAAACTTTACTGCCGCTGGTGCTACAAGTGAAGTTGAACTGAATGCCAGCCTGAAAGAAGATGCTTCTGGCCTTGACGAAGTAGTAGTAACAGGTACTTCTGCCGGTACTACGAAAAAGCAGTTAGGTAGCTATGTAGCAACTGTGAAAGCATCAGATCTGAACAAAGGTGCTCCTTCTAACGCATTGCAAGCACTACAAGGCAAGACACCAGGTGCTGTTATCACGCAAAACAGTGGTGATCCTGCTGGTGGTTTAAGTGTACGCCTCAGAGGTGTAAGCTCCGTAAACTCCTCATCAGAACCCTTGTATATTGTAGATGGAGTAATTGTCAACAACAATACACCGAGAGTAACCAACACACAAGGCAACTATGATGGTGCCAATTTTGTGGGTGTGGTTGGTCAGAACAGAATGGTGGATATTAACCCTGCTGACATTGAGCGTGTTGAAATTTTGAATGGTGCTGCTGCCGCCGCCATTTACGGTTCAAGAGCCAACAGTGGTGTTATACAAATTTTTACGAAGCGAGGAGCAAGCGGTGCACCACAAGTAAGCTTTAGCACTAATGTGATGTTCAGTGGCTTAAGAAAAAGACTGGATGTGAATCAGGCACCAAATAAATTCGGTGGAGCAACTGATGGACCTGGTGCTCAAACGCAAGATATCCTTAGCCCGAATCTTGTGAATACAACACCCGTTACACGCTATGATTATCAGGATTTAATTTTCCGAGATGCCATGGGAACAGATAATAATGTATCTGTCAGTGGCGGTACAGAAAATACCAAGTACTTCTTTTCTGGCTCGTACTTCTACAATCAAGGTATCATCAGAAACACAGACTTCCAACGTTTTAGTTTCAGAAGTAATATTGACCAAAAAATTACCAAATGGTTGAGTGTAAACATGGGCCTGAACTATGTAAACAGCAGTGCTAATGAAAAGCCTGATGGCAACTCTTTCTTCAGCCCGATGAACGCAGTTACTATCCTCGGCAATTTCCATGATTTAAAACGTAGAGATGCGTTGGGTAATTTACAAACCATTGGTAACCTTGGACGTGTAAACCCAATCTCTGTTATTGAAGATTTCAAACAGAAGAATGTAACCAACCGCATCATTACCAATTTTGGCATGAAGTTGAAACCTATGAAAAACCTGTCTGTTGACTATACCATGGGTATTGATAACTATGCGCAAAATGGTACCACTTTCATGCCGCCATTCAACTACAATGTTAACGCAGCATTCTTCGGTGGTGGTACTACTTCTACAGACCCAACATTGAATGGTTATGCCAGTGCCGGCTCTTCAAACTTTTTTGGCATCAACCACGATTTGAATGCAACTTATACAGCAACGATCAGCAAGAACATCGGTTCTGTTACACAAGTAGGGTTCTCTCAGCAATACGAACGAAATAGTTTCGTCATGCTTCAAGGTCGTGGTCTAGCCCCATTTGTAGAAACTGTAAATGGTGCAAGTACCATCATCCCAGGTAGTGATTCAAGGTCAGAGCTGTCAATCAATGGTGTGTTTCTACAGCAGAATTTCAAATTCAAAAACCAACTGTTTGTTACTGCAGCAATCAGACGTGATGGCTCATCCGTTTTCGGTCCTGAAAAGAGAAATCAGGTATATACCAAGGCTAACGCAGGTTATGTTTTATCCGAAACTGATTTCTGGCAGAAACTTAACGTAAGCAAGTGGTGGGATCTGGCTAAAGTAAGGGTAGCTTATGGTGAAAGTGGCAACCTTACAGGTATTGGTGCTTATGATCGCTTTAACGTATACTCAGCATCATCTTTCAATACCAGAACTGCATTAAACACAAGCAGTACTTTGGCGAATACCAATGTTGGTCCTGAAAGGCAAAAAGAAATCGAATTTGGTCTTGACTTCGCTTTCCTGAACAACAGAATCAACTTGAATTTAAACGTGTATGATAAGCGTGTGAACGACATGTTACTCAACCGCTTCATCGCACCATCTGCGGGTTTCTCTACACTGTTGGACAATATCGGCAACCTGAAAAATACTGGTTATGAAATCATGCTTTCTGGCACACCTGTGAAGAAAAAGGATTTCAGCTGGACAATTACTGGTATCTATAACAGAAATAGAAACGAGGTATTGAATATTGGCGCATCATTGATTCAGTTTGCTACCAATGGTGGTGCACCAGTAGCTTTGATCCAAGGACAACCAGTTGGTGTATTTTACGGTACATTCTTTGCAACCGCTCCTGGCGGTAGCTTCTCTAAGAATAGCATCGGCCTGCCTAATCATAACGGACTGGTGTTAAGCCCTGGCGGTATCCCCAGACAAGCTTACGGTATTCAAAACAGCGTAACCAGTTTCACTCAACAAAGCTTCCTGCCAGGCGGACCTGCAGGACAAGGCATTCCGGTTGGTACTCCTTTGAGGAAAGTGATCGGCAATCCTAATCCATTGTATACTGCAACCTTGATCAACGAATTCACTTACAAGAAATTCAATGTGCGCGTACAGATAGACGCCACCAAGGGTAACGCTGTATTCAATGCAGACTTCAGAACCAGACAAGGTGTGGGTAATGGTAAAATTGCTGAAATGGAACATCGCGGTCAGCTGCCAAGAGGCTATATCAGTGCATATAATCCGAATGCAGCATTCGCTACTGGTATTTACGGTATTGAAGAGTGGCGCGTTGATGATGGAAGCAATGTGCGCATCCGTGAACTCTCTGTAAGTTATAGTGTAGGTAAACTTGGTAAAATCGTTAGAGACTTAAGTGTAAACTTCACGGGTAGAAACTTGATCGTATGGACCAAATATATTGGCTATGATCCTGAAGTGAATGCCGGAGGTCAGAGTACTTTATTAAGAGGTATCGACTTTGGCGCTGTGCCCATTCCGAGAACCCTCAGTTTCGGACTCCAAGCTAAATTTTAACCGACACACTTAAACCTTATATCATGAAAAGAATGAAAAATATATCGACCCTCTTTGGTTTAGGTGCTATTTTACTATTTGCATCTTGTACCAAGGAATATAAGAATCCCAATGCTGCGTCTGAACCAGATGTACTCTCATCTCCCAAAGGACTAATGGGTGTTGCAGTTGGTGTTCAACGTACGTATGCTTTAACTGTTCATCCAAGTATGATGAGTGCAGTAGGCCTTACAACAGGTGAAACATTTGTTGTAAACGTAGGTAACGTATCAGAAGCAAACCTTGGAAACGGTGGTGCCGCTGTAGATGGCAATAATGGTTTATTAGGTAGTATCTGGATCAGTAATTGCAAAGCAATCTATGACGCTAACACCGTCATTAATGCTGCTCAAAAACTGAATGATGGAGGCTACAGAAGTGGCTTAATTGCTTATGCGACTATTTTCAAAGCATTGGCTATCGGTAATCTTAGCTTATTATGGGAAAATATTCCAGACACCGTTGGCTCACCTGTATCTACACCAGCTAGCTTTATCAATAGAGCAACAGGATACAACAGAGCTGTAGCTGCAATAGATCGCGCTTTGGCCTCAATCAGCGCTGCGCCAATTTCCGCTCAGTTTTTATCCGATGCGCCCGCTGGCTTGGATATTGTAAACGCCTTGCAAGCATTAAAAGCCAGATATGCTTTATATGCAGGCAACACAACCACTGCCCTTGCAGCTGCCAATGCAGTTGATATTACTAGAACTTCAGTGATGAACTATGAAGCACTGAACCCCAATCCAGTCTTTGTAACTGTTACTTCTTCAAATAACGTATATCAGCCAGTTGACTCTACGCTGGGTCTACCACTGAGCATACGTCCTGCATTAACTGATGCTCGTGTTCCATTCTATACTACTGTTGCAACATCCGGTGCACCAAGATTTCGTATGAATGGTTTTTGGAACAGTACAACAAGATCAATTCCAGTTTACTTACCTGATGAAGTTCGCCTAATCAGAGCGGAGTGTCTTCTTCGCCAAGCGACTCCAGATTTAACAACCGCGAAAGCCATTATTGACGCAGTACTTCAGCAAACACCAGCACAAGACCCATTAGGCGTTGGTGCCAATATTGCTGCGGGTTATACTGGAACAGTTGACGCTGCGAGTATGCTCACTGAAGTGTATAGAAACCGTTGTATTGAACTCTACATGAGTACGAACAAGCTGGAAGATATGCGCAGATTCGGCAGACCCAACAGCGAAATGAAACGCCGCAATATGCCTTATCCCTTCCGCGAAAGAGATAATAACCCCAATACACCTGCCGACCCAACCTTCTAACTTTCGTTAGTTATTTGGGATGGTAAAGAGGCGCTCGTTTGAGCGCCTCTTGTTTTATTGTTCAGTAACAGATTTTAGTGTACTAAGATTCTGTTCCATCATGACACCTAGAATCTTATCATTCATCATAGAACCTAATCGCTCCCAAGGCATCCAGCCAATATGCTGTTCAAACTGCCATTGTACTGTGGTAATACTCCCTAAAGGAATGATACGCATCGTACTCGTCTGCGGCGAACCACTTCTACCCGTCCAAAGCGTAACATAGGTAGTGTCATTCTGCAACTGCATCGTTACACGATTGTTACCAATCTGCGCATCTGCTGCATTAAAGACATGCACACTGGTATCACCCATACCGGCTACCCAAGTTTTCCAACGATCGATACCATGGGTAAACTGTCTTACTTTTTCCGGCGCTGCAGCTATATCTACTGCACGAGAAACAATTACACGAGAAGGCAATAACAAACCAATAGCTGTTGCCAACGCAAAAAGTATCACAGCACTAATCAAAGCAAATCTGATCAAACGCATCTTATTCCCATTTAAAGGTTTTCACTGCAACCGCATATACCACTACTATCCAAGCACCCAATATGGCCAACTCCTGCCAGCAACTCCATAAACTAGCACCCTCAAAAGCAATATTGCGCATGGCATTATTGAAATGCGTTAACGGTAATACTTTACAGATGGGTTGTAACCAAGAAGGAAAACTCTCAATAGAAAAGAAAGTACCTGCCAACAAAAACTGAGGCAAGGTAATGAGGTTAGCAAAAGGCGGGATAGTGCTTTCATTCTTAGCCAATCCGCTTACGATAAAACCAAACCCCATGAATAGAATGAGCGCGTAAAAGCTCAGGAACATAATCTCTAGAAAAGTGATCCATCCATGCACCAGTGTAAACTTGAACGCGAAATGTCCAACACCGATGATGATGATGGAAGTGATCATTTGGAAAGTAACGCGACTTAAAGCTTCCCCTAAAACAATGTATGCACGTCTGATTGGTGTTGCATAAAAACGCTTCAACACCAATTGCTGACGTAGGTTAAAGAATAGAAATGCTACCCCAAAGACACCTGCACTTAGTAAAGAAAAACCCAACTGTCCCGGCAATATAAAATCAATGGTACGATATACTCGTCCGGGTATCTTAACAATATCCTTATTAATTGTTGCAATAGTTGGTGCAGGATCAAACATGGATTTGTCCACCCCAGAAATAATTGCACCCAAAATAGATTGTAACACCTGCAAGTTCTGCGGGTTTACGGCTTCAGAACTTTTCAAGTCGATGATGTATGCAGGATTGCGCTGACCAGTACGGCGAATATTGATGACTGCCGTAATTCTACCCTTTTCTAAGTCTTCCTGCAAAGCCTGGGGTGTTTTAGTACGGATATTCAATCCGGGCACCTGCTTCATAGCTGCATACACAGGATTGATGGTATCCGATTGCGCATCGAATGCCACACTTAATGATACTTTACCTCCACCACCAATAAAACCGAAAACAAGAATAAAGATGAGTGGAAAACCGATGCTAAATACCACAGAAGACGGACTTCTGAAAACAGCACGTAAGCTGGCTTTGGAAATGGCCAGCATGGCTTTTAACTGACTGTATTGCGGTTGCATGAGGCAAATCTACTGTTTATGCCATGCCCAGCAAAAGGATCAGAAGCGCAGCTGAATGTTGTAAGGCAAACGGGCTTGTGTTACGCCCACCATTTCTTGTACTTTTTTCCATTCCTTCAGCAATTTGTATTGGTCTTCGCCAATTTCCTCACGAATGGCTTTGGCCTTGGTGTTTTGCTGGAATGATTTAAAGATTTGATCAAACACATTGATCTTATCAGGATAAGTTCTGATTTGATAAGAGCTGGTCTTAGCCATTTTTGCAGCAGAAGCAATAGCATCCTGCAGCGTACCATTTCTATCCACCAAGCCAATCTTTGTAGCAGCAGCCCCTGTCCAAACCCTACCCTGCGCAATGCTATCCACATACTCAACAGATAGCTTTCTACCACCAGCTACGCGTGTTTTGAATGTGTGGTAAATAGAGTCAATACTATTTTGAACAAATCGCTTCTCCATCTCAGTAAGCGGGCGATCAATACTGCCCATATCCGCATAAGGTGCAGTCTTAACACCATCACCAGTGATACCTAATTTGTTTTTCAAGAATGCCTGCATATTGGGAATGATTCCAAACACACCGATAGAACCAGTTAAGGTACTTGGGTTCGCAAATACAGAATCTGCAGCGCATGCAATATAATAACCGCCGGAAGCTGCATAATCACCCATACTGACGATAACAGGCTTCTTCTTTTTGATTAAAGTAATCTCACGCCAAATCACATCACTCGCCAAAGCACTGCCACCGGGAGAATTCACACGGAACACTACCGCTTTGATGCCATCGTCTAGGCGAATCTTTCTCAACAATGTGCGGAAACGATCACTCGCAATCACACGGTCGTCTTCCGACTTACCATCAACAATATCACCATCAGCATACACTAGTGCAATTTTATCAGTGCCGCTATAAGGATTATAGCTCACCGCTTTGGCATAATCTGCAAAAGACACAAAATTGATGCGCTCATTGTCCAACTTCAGCTTATTGCTTAATGCAGTCTTTACTTCATCATCATACTTCACGCCATCTATCAACTGATATTTTACTGCATCATGCGCCGATTGTACCACACCTGTAACAGCTAGCTTACGCAAAATTGCCGTATCCATTTTTCTGCCATCAGCAGCTGCTTGCAGAAAACGGCCATACATATCATTCAGAAAAGCCAAAGTCTGTACCTTATTGGCATCGGTCATTTTGTATTCGCGGAAAGGCTCAGTAGCACTCTTGAATTTACCTGCATAGAATATTTGTGGTTCTATCTCCAGCTTTTCCAATGTGCCTTTGAAGAAAAGTAAATTGGCAGAGAAACCAGACCACTCTAATCCACCTTGTGGGTGACAATAAATTTTATCTGCTACTGCAGCCACATAGTATGCGCTTTGTGCGATGGTCTCTGAATAGGCATAAATGAATTTCTTACTCTTCTTAAAATTCAGCAATGCCTGACGCAGTTCCTCAGATGCAGCCATTGAATTGCCATTAGACCCACATTTGATATAGATACCTTTTACCTGATCATCCTTTGCCGCATAATTCACCATTTGTACCATATCTAACAATGCAGGCGTATGCTCAACATCTGAATCTGCAAACTCCTCAAAAGGATCTTCCATATCCTGTTCACGGAATTCTTTTGACAGATCTAAGACCAATACCGCATTACTACCGATAGTGGTTGTTTTCTCTGTTGAAGAAGCCAGACTTCCAAACAGGAAGAAAAAGAAACCAAAAATCAGTGTGGTGAACACGATCATCGCCAGCAAGGCGGCAAAAAAAGATTTGAAAAAACTCTTCATAGTTGCTTTATACAGGATGAAAGTAAAGATATTTGGCCCCTTTAGCACACCCAAACGTATGAACAGGGCATATCTACTGACAGGCGGCAATTTAGGTAAGAGATGGGATAACCTGCTAACCGCGTTTAAACATATCGGCGATAGATGCGGGAAAATTGTGTCACAATCGGTCATTTACGAGACTGCCGCCTGGGGTAAGCAGGATCAACAGGCATTTCTTAATCAGGTACTGATTGTTGAAACCAGTTTATCCCCCGAAACACTCATGCAAACCTTGTTGGATATAGAACAGACCATGGGTCGTGTACGAGAGGAAAAATTTGGCCCGCGCATCATCGATATTGACATATTGTTTATTGATGATATGATACTGGACGCACCCATTTTGCAGCTGCCTCATCCTGCCATTGCGGAAAGACGCTTTGTATTAGTGCCTTTACAGGAATTAGCACCCAATTTCATTCACCCCGTTTATCAACAAACGATCAGTGATTTACTGGCGGCTTGTCCCGACCGCTTAGATGTGAAAAAGTTTTCTCCGCCTACGCAGATTTGACGGCTATTTTTGAGCCCGAAGCAGCAAGATGAAACATCACTTTATTACTGTAGAAGGGAATATTGGCGCCGGTAAGACTACACTCACACATCTGCTGGCCAAACATTTTAATGCCAGAATCATTCTGGAAGAATTTGCAGACAATCCTTTTCTGCCCAAGTTTTACGAAAATCCCCAACAATACGCTTTTCCATTAGAATTATTCTTCATGGCAGAGCGCTACAAACAGCTGAAAGACATGATTCATACCAAGGACATGTTTCAAAGCATTACCATCTCTGATTATCTGTTTACCAAATGTTTGCTTTTCGCGAAAGTAAACTTGCCTGAAGAAGAGTTCAGACTCTATCAGAAACTCTTTGATATCATTCACCAACAGTTGGTTTTTCCAGACATTCTAATCTACCTGCATGCGCCAGTGCACAAATTGCAGCAGAATATCAGAAAGCGTAACAGAGAGTATGAACAATCCATTCCTGATGAGTATCTCTACAATATTCAGGAAACTTATACCAGCTACATTAAGCAACACAATATCAAAACCATTTTCATTGATGCCAGCAATGCTGATTTTTTGGGCAATGAAAAGCACCTGCAAGTAGTGTTGGATGCTTTGGATAAGGACTACGATGAAGGCCAGCACTATTTTACCCTACCCTGATGAGTCAAAACCCAAACAAGTATGATGCTTTTGCCGCCATGCGGATTGCGGAATACCGCAACCTGATGATTGGCCGCTTTCTCTTCATCATGGGTTTGCGCATGATGGGTACTTTGGTTGGCTGGTGGATTTATGAACTCACAAACGAACCCTTTGCTATCGGATTGATCGGCTTGGCCGAAGTGATTCCTGCTGTGTCATTATCGCTTTATGCAGGACACGTAATCGATATCAGTGAAAAGAGAAAACTCTTGCTACGCGGTGTAGCTGCTTACCTAGCTTGTACTTTGGTTTTATTAGCACTCTCTTTTTCTGTTAGTGAGGAATGGGTATATGCGAAAACAGCCGCAATAGTCATCTACTGTGTGATATTCTTTACAGGTGTTTTCCGCTCTTTCACCGGACCAACATTTGGCACCATGGTGGCCTATATTGTTCCGCGCGACTTACTACAAAACGCGACTACCTGGAACCAAGGCACATGGCTAACTGCATCTGTAACTGGCCACGCTGTAGCTGGCTTTCTGATTGCAGGCTTAGGCAATACAGGCACTTTAACTGTGATTGCCACACTCGTGGCGATTGGCTTTGTTTTCATGACCAGACTAAAACCCAAACCAGCTTTGAATGAACCGGGCGAGCAAAAGACTTGGGAAAGCGTGAAAGAAGGTTTGCGTTTTGTATTCAATACCAAAGAAGTGCTAGGCGCACTTTCTCTCGACTTATTCGCTGTGCTTTTTGGTGGCGCTGTGGCCATGATTTCGGTGTTTGCTAAAGATATTCTGAAAGTGGGGCCTGTTGGGTTTGGTTGGCTGAATGCCGCATCCGACCTAGGCGCCATCATGATCATTATTTATCTCACATTCTTCCCCTTGCGTAAACAACAGGGCAAGAAATTATTCTTTGCCGTAGCCGGATTCGGTGCCTGCATCATTGTCTTTGCACTATCGCGTGAGTTCTGGTTATCCTTTGCCGTATTGGTCTTGAGCGGCATCCTCGATGGCATTAGCGTAGTGGTGCGCGGCACTATTCTGCAATTGCGTACACCTGATCAAGTACGTGGACGTGTTATGAGTGTGAACTCCATGTTCATCAACTCCAGCAATGAATTGGGACAGTTTGAAAGTGGCGTTACTGCGAAATTGTTAGGCGTAGTGCCATCTGTAATTTTTGGCGGCAGCATGACTTTACTGGTAGTCATCATCACTTGGTTTAAAGCACCCAAGCTGCGCAAAATGGAATATTGATTATCGTTCCATTTTCTCCATCATCTTTTCCAGCACATAATAAGTAATCGCACAGAAGCTGCTATTCTTCAAGGTGATCTGCGGACGCTTCAATAACACATCTTCATCCGTATAAGGAAATCTACTGCAATCAGAAGGACGAATATCATAGATACTGCAGGTATTGTCTTCATTTAAAAAATGACATGGTGTTGATTGCAAAACATAATCTCCTTCGTTATCCAACTTTAGATAAGTTTCAATAAAATCGCCCTCACGCATTTTCAAATACTTACTAATGCGTTTGATATCCGGTGTTTTAAAACGTGGCGAATAGTTCTTACAACAAGCAGCACAGCCCAGACAATCCACTTGCTCATAAGCGGCATCATTCAGATCAGGCAATGCACGCAGAAATTTGTTCTTGTCCGCACGTTGCAACATTTGCTTATACAGCTTCTGCCTTTCTGCCGAACGCTTCTGCCAATTGCCTTCAAGAATTTTATCTGCCATACTGCTTTGTGTGTTTGCGAAACTACAACTATCCGCATTATCCTGTATTTTGCCGCCGCTTGGTCAATTATCGCTCATATCAACCCGTTATCACCATCAGTCGGAAGGGCTGGTTATTGGTAAAAACCATTCGATTCCTATACCATCTGCTATATCTATTGCGCATCGTTCGTTTTCCAAAACCTTGGCGAGAACACCATGAGGATCCAGCACGCATGAATACCAAGATGCAGTTGTATCTAGGCTATAAATACTATTTCAAAGCAATGGTGGAAGATGAAGCAGGAAGTGGTATCAAAGCTGCTTTACTGAATAGCGAGCTGAAACTGCATACACCCGCTGATTTTTACATAAGCAATACCTACACCCTACATGCCGGTGGCGATTTGATTCCTTACACGGCCATCACACCAGACACCTGTAAGCATTTATGGAACCATGTAGGCGATTTCTTTTTTGATGCTGATTTGGTGGTAGCCAATCTGGAGAGTCCGGCTGATTTCTCCAAACCTTATTCGGCAGCACCAGAAGTAATGTTGAATGATATGTACTTCAATATTGATGCTGCTACCTGGAATATCTTCAAAGGCAATGGACAGTACAAAGGATATGACCTTGTGTCGATTGCCAATAACCACAGCTTAGATCAAGGTGAAGAAGGCTTGCAAAACACCATTGCTTTTTTGAATAAACAAGGGGTTGCCTGGACCGGCGCAGCAGAATCAGCAATAGGCATCAATACAGTGCCTGTTCTTGAAAGAAAAGGCATCAAAACGGGTTTTATCGCAGCAACTTTCTCGCTCAATAAAATGCAAGTGCCACCACATCAGCCCTGGCTTTGCAACCATATTTTATTGAACGAAGAAAATCCGGACATCAGCAGACTGATTGATCAGGCAAATACAGCAAGAGCCAACGGTGCAGATTGTGTAGTCGCCATGTTGCACATGGGCTGTGCTTATCAAGCATTCCCGGGATCCATTGTTCGCAATAATATTCATCGCATCTGCGACACAAGCAATGCTGACATCATTATCGCCGGGCACCCGCATCACCCCCAACCTATTGAATTGTACACTTCAACTGTTACAGGAAAGCAACATGTGATCATTTACTCCTTGGGTGATTTTATCGCCTATGATATTTTCAAATGGGGACATTTGACTTTATTACTACATCTGGAAATCAGCAAGGGTATCCGAAATGGACAGACAGAAACAAGGGTCACTCGTATCGGCATTAAGCCGGCATATATGCATGCACAAATCAGCAATGAATCAGTGCAATCGCTTGAACTGCTAGATTATCAGCAAGTGAAGCAATCACCCAAAACTTTTTTAAAGGATGCACAGTCGCAAAAAGAATTTGCTGAACTGACTGATTTTTTTGAGCGTTTTGTATTGCCGCCGCATCAACAGCATCTGCTTATGTAAGCAGGTTGCGCAACAAGGGCCATAAGAGTACCACCGCAAAAACAAGAAAGACAATACCCAGCACCAGATCTAATCTGCGCATGAACTTTTCACTGATATAGGTTTTGATTTTTGCTGCACCCAGGGCAATCAACATTTCCATGCCGAAAATGCTCAGCAATGCTCCCACATAAAACCACCAGCGCTCACCAAGCGTATAATGATTCACATTAATCAGCAAAGCCGAAATAGACAACCAACTAATATAATTACCCGGGTTCAGCGCATTCAACATAAACCCTTTGGACGCCAAAAGCCAAGGGGAATTATAGACAGGAACTGCAAATTGCGGCTTACTATGCTTTCGAATATTGCCAATACCCATGATTACCAGGAGCAAAGCCCCGCCGAGACGAACCAGGTTTTCCGCATAACCGCCAGAAGGAAACAAATTAGCATTGAAATAGCTCAGTACTATCAGCAATATATCTGAACTGATTACCCCTGCAGCAATGAAAATGCTGCTTTTAAAGCCATTGGCGATACTATTCTGCACCAGAAAAAAGAAGACCGTTCCCAGCATACTGCTGAGTATCACGCCAATACCTAAGCCATACAACAATGCATAGACCATAATCTGAACAAAACTAACCTTTCGATAGGGATTATTTCCTCCATTCAGATATTTTTGCAACCGCAAGTAACCGAGATGATTCAGTCGTACAGAGAAACCCTACTCTTTCTGATCTCCACACCGCTCTATGTATTTTTCATAGCAGCAGAAGTCATTGCGTCTAATATTCACAATAACGGCCGTTATAGTAAGAAAGGCACCATTGAGCATTTCTACATCATGCTCATTAATATCGTGATTGATCTAGCCATGCGCGGTGTAGCACTAATTGCTTTACTGTGGTGCTTCAACCATCGCGTACTGGAAATAAATAATCCTATTGCTTATTGGGTTGTTTTATTCATTCTGCAGGATCTCGCATTTTATACCATGCATTATGTGGATCATAAAGTGCGCTTATTCTGGGCTGTGCATATCACCCATCATTCTTCAGAAGAGTTCAATCTGGCTGTTGGCTTTAGGTCATCTGTCTTTGAGCCGGTTTACCGTTTTATTTATTTTATTCCCCTAGCATTTTTAGGGTTACAACCCTTGGACATCTTCTTCGTCTTCTCCCTTACTCAGCTGTACGGCATATTCATCCATACGCAGTATGTAAAAAAACTAGGCTTTCTGGAATGGTTTATGGCAACCCCATCGCACCACCGTGTGCACCATGGCAAGAACCCTCAATACATCGACCGAAATATGGGCATGTTCCTAATTATCTGGGACAGGCTATTTGGCACTTTTACCGAGGAAACGGAACCTGTGGAGTATGGTGTGACCAAAGCGTCCAAAAACAGCCGTCCTGATGAAGTAATCCTGCACGAATTCAGGAATATGTTCAACGATGTACGCCAAGCTCCCGATCTGAGAACCAAACTGATGTACATCTTTGGCCCGCCCGGCTGGCAGCCTTCCAACAAAAGAGATCAATAAGCCAAATTTTTACATCCACAGGCTGTTCACAGATTCAACAAAAGGCTGTTTATCCCGTTGTAGTGGCTTACCTTTGCACCACCAAAAAAGGCCGCCATTCTATGAATCTTTTCGAACACCAGCGTACCGAGTTTCAACGTAGACATATTGGCCCTAACGCAGCCGATACACAGCAAATGCTGGAGACCATTGGTATGGGCTCCATGGAAGAACTGATCAGCAAAACAGTACCCGACAGCATCCGCATCAAAAAGCCTTTGAATGTGCCTGCTGCCATGGGCGAGTTTGAATACTTGCAACACTTGCAGGGTATTGCTGCTAAAAATCAATTGTTTAAAAATTATATCGGACAGGGTTATTACGATACCATCACACCCAGTGTGATTCTGCGTAATATTTTTGAAAACCCAGGTTGGTATACCCAATACACGCCCTATCAGGCGGAAATTTCTCAGGGTCGTTTAGAGAGCCTGTTGAATTATCAGACCATGATCGCAGACCTCACTGGCCTGCCTATGTCAAACGCTTCACTGTTGGATGAAGCTACTGCTGCTGCTGAAGCAATGGCCATGCTCTTCCACCACGTGAATAAGACAGACAATCCTACTCAGCCGAAGTTTTTTGTAGATAATTCCACTTTCCCTCAGACGATTGATGTATTGGAAACACGTGCGTTGCCAATTGGTATTGAGTTGGTTTACGGCGATTATGCAACAGCTATTATCGACAACACCTATTTCGGTGCCTTGATTCAATACCCTAACAGCAAGGGCTCTGTAGAAGACTACCGCAGCTTTATTGAAAAAGTACATGGCGTAGGTGGTTTTGTCGTGATGGCAACAGACCTGCTGGCATTGACTTTATTGACAACTCCAGGTGAATTGGGCGCTGATGTAGCAATTGGCTCTGCTCAACGCTTTGGTGTACCAATGGGCTTTGGCGGTCCGCACGCAGCATTCTTTGCAACAAAAGATGATTTCAAAAGAGGTATGCCAGGCCGTTTGATTGGCGTAAGCATCGATGCACAAGGCAATCGCGCTTTGCGTATGGCTTTGCAAACACGCGAACAACACATCAAGCGCGAAAAAGCTACTTCGAATATTTGTACTGCACAAGCATTGCTGGCTAATATGGCTGCGATGTATGCAGTATTCCATGGTCCGGATGGATTAAAGAAAATCGCTTCACGTGTAGCTACTTTAACAGCAACATTGGCTGCTGAATTGAAGACGCTTGGTTACACGATCGTCAACAATCATTTCTTCGATACTTTGACCATTGCTACAGATGCTGCAACAATTCGTAATCAAGCATTGGCAACAGGTATCAATTTCCATTATGCTGATGCCAACCATGTTAGCATCTCATTGGATGAAACCACCACTGCAGCAGACCTGTTGGATATTCTCTTTGTATTTGCTTCAGCAAAAGGCTTTAGCGACGCAGCATTTAGCTTAGATCAAGAGGCGGTAAACCTGAGTGGTATTCCTGCTTATGCTACAAGAACATCTAATTACCTCACGCACCCTGTGTTCAACACACACCATAGTGAGAGTCAGATGATGCGTTATATCAAGCAACTGGAGAACAAAGACCTTTCGCTGAATACCAGCATGATCACCTTAGGTAGCTGTACCATGAAGTTAAATGCAGCTACAGAAATGATTCCCGTGAGCTGGCCTGCTTTCAGCAAACTGCATCCCTTCACGCCTGCTGATCAAACCAAGGGTTATCAGCAAATCATCGAAGAACTCGGTCAATACCTTTGTGAAGTAACAGGTTTCGCAGCCTGCAGCCTGCAGCCCAATAGTGGTGCGCAAGGTGAATACGCTGGTTTGTTAACCATCATGGCTTACCACAAAGCCAATGGCGATACACATAGAAACGTGGTATTGATTCCAATCTCTGCACATGGTACCAACCCAGCCTCAGCTGTTATGGCGGGCATGAAAGTGGTGGTAGTGAAATGTGATGACCACGGTAACATTGACGTAGCTGATCTGAAAGAAAAAGCTGCAGCGAATAAAGATGTATTGGCTGGCTTAATGGTGACTTATCCATCTACACACGGTGTATTTGAAGAGAGCATCCGCGATATCTGCGCAACAATACATGAATATGGCGGACAAGTATATATGGATGGTGCCAACATGAATGCACAGGTTGGTTTAACCAGCCCGGGTATGATTGGTGCCGATGTTTGTCACCTCAACCTGCACAAAACATTTGCTATTCCACATGGTGGTGGTGGTCCTGGCATGGGCCCTATCTGCGTAGCCGCGCATTTGGCTCCACACCTGCCCGGTCACTACGTATTGGCAGACGGCACTGCTAAGCGTGCCAATGCTGCAGTAAGTGCTGCACCATTTGGTAGTGCCAGCATCTTGCTTATCAGCTATGGTTATATCCGCATGCTGGGTGCTGATGGTATTAGAATGGCTACTGAATATGCGATTCTGAACGCTAACTACATGAAAGTACGTTTGGAGAAATATTACAAGATTCTATACACTGGTAGCAACGGAACAGCTGCGCACGAATTCATCGTTGACTTGCGTCCGTTGAAACAAACTTCAGGTGTTGAAGCAGAAGATATTGCCAAGCGTTTGATTGATTATGGCTTCCACGCACCAACCATGAGTTTCCCTGTTGCGGGCACCATCATGATTGAACCTACAGAAAGTGAGGACAAACCTGAGTTGGATCGCTTCTGCGATGCCCTGATCAGCATTTATGAAGAAATCCAGGATATCGAATCAGGCAAAGCCGATAAGGCCAACAACCCGCTGAAGCATGCGCCACACACACAAGCCGTGGTATGCGCTGATAGCTGGGATCGCCCTTACAGCAGACAAACAGCAGCTTTCCCATTGTATTATGTTACCCAGAACAAATTCTGGCCAAGCGTGGCAAGGGTAAACAATACTCATGGCGATAGAAACCTGGTTTGTACCTGCGAGCCGGTAGAGAGCTATATGAACTAAGCATAAAACGCTGAAATATTGTTAAGTCCCGCTGTTGGCGGGACTTTTTCTTGCCCATACCCCTAACTTACAGGGTATGCTTGAGGCCCAAGCAATGGCTTTTCTTTGTTATTTTGTGCCCGAAACTGAATAAACATGATGCGTTCGATAACCATTGGCGTTTTTTTCAGCACGATTTTACTCGTGGGCTGTCTTGGCAGCAAGAAGAGTAAACCTGTGCCTGTGCAGCCTCCTGCACAACAGGCACCTACTTTCACTCCCCCTGAAGAAAAAGCTGTTTTTGTTCCCTTCACCAGGGAGATGTATGACAGATTGGTGGATGAAGGTATTGACATCAAGAAAGTGCAGTTCTTTATTGATCAAAAAATTGTGCTGAGCCGTTACCTGGATAGTGCCAAGACTTTGGTATCTGCAGGTATCATCAAAATGAGTAAGGGTAAAATCGTGAACGAGATTGTTATCCCTGCTTACACTCCAGGCGTATGTGAAGTCATCGAAGATGATGGTTTACGCATCAGCTTCGACAGACAAGGAGGCTCTATTAAATTCCTGAATGACGAAACCTACTCACCAAAGTTTTTCATCTTCACTGGTACCAATTGGAATAATGGTACTGCAGAAGTGGAATATGCAGATAAAACGTATCGCGCTTCTTGTGCTAACTGCGGCAGCGTTGCAGAAGCCAAACTGGTGGTGAAGCAAAGCGAGATGGATAAAATGGATAAAAAAACCAGAACGCTTACCGGACGAAAAGTTGATAACGGTAACGGAAACTAATCATAAAAAAGAGGCTGTTGAACAGCCTCTTTTCATTTAGATATCATCCACATTGTGCTTCATACTCGATATCTGTGCTTTGTTTCCTAGCACAATCACCTTCATACCTTGTTCAATCAATATCTCGTTAGGTGGATTAATGATGAATCTACCATAAGCATCTTTTACACCGATACAAGTAACGCCTGTTTTCTTCCAATCCATAATCACTTTCAAACTCTTCCCTCTAATCTCAGGTGGTAGTTTTTCGTAGCCGACTGATTCGATATTGATACTCTCTCCTTCTTCGCCACTTAGGTAATCAATAAACTCCACCACATCAGGCTTGCTCACCAAGGTAGCCATATGATTACCACCAATACGATCCGGCAGAATAACATGTTCTGCACCAGCTTTGCGCAATTTGGGTACCGCATTAGCAGAAGTAGCTCTACTGATGATGCGGATATTCGGGTTCAGTTCTCTTGCGGTCAACACGATAAATACATTATCTGCATCTGTAGGCAAAGCACAAATCAAACTTTTCGCGCGATGAATTCCTGCACGCAGTAAGGTTGTCTCATCTGTTGCATCTCCTTTGATATAGAGCAAATTGGGATCATGCAGCAAAAAGCCATCGATATTTTCCTCGCGATGATCTATCACCACAAAGTCTTCTCGGTGACTACGCAATGTCTTGCCAGCTTGTTGACCATTACGGCCAAACCCACAGATAATAACATGCTCATTGAGCTTATCCAATGCACTCATGATCTTTCTGTTTTTAAGGTAATACTGCATTTCTCCGCTTACCAAAAAAGACGTGAGTCGCGTAAGCGCATAAGTAAACGTAGAAAATGAAGTGATGATGAAAACGATATTAAAAATCCGACCGGCATCAGAGAGCGGCTTTACTTCCAAATAACCGATTGATGCGATGGTGATGACGGTCATGTATAAAGCATCCAGAAAACTGTAAGACTCGATGAGCATGAAGCCGATAGTGCCCAAAGCCATAATGAAAAAGATGGCTAAAACCCAAACAAAAAGAAAATAAGGACGCTTCATATTGGTTGATAAAATAAATATAGGGCAATTCAGCTTGCCTGCAGACAAGAGATTGCGGATGGATTGTACATTCGCAAAAAAATCATCATGAGCGTTGCAGATAAACTAGCACAAATGCGTGCAGAAAAGGCCGCAGCCAACTTAGCAGAGGGACAAGCATTTTTAGCAGCTAACAAGCAAAATGCAGGGGTAGTAGAAACTGCCAGTGGTTTACAATATGAGGTCTTGACCATGGGTGAAGGTGAGAAGCCATGGCCTACACACACGGTAACCTGTCATTACCACGGCACTTTGATTGACGGCACTGTATTCGACAGCTCCGTACAACGCGGACAGCCGGCCTCATTCCCTTTAAACATGGTGATTAAGGGCTGGACTGAAGGCTTACAACTGATGCCTGTGGGTAGTAAATTCCGTTTCTTTATTCCGCCACATCTGGGTTATGGAGAAAGACAAGTTAGTGCACAGATCGGGCCAAACAGTACTTTGATTTTTGATGTAGAGTTGATCAGCTTTAAATAAGCAGTAGCAAACACTCAATTGACAATAGTCAATAATCAATCAACAATATTTAGCCTAAGATTTCACTGAGCTCCAACCAACGGAGCTCTTTTTGTTCCAGCTCGGCAGAGATTTCACCGATACGTTTACTAAGCAAGTGTAACTTTTCATAATCCAATTCAGGATTGGCTAATTGTGCTTCCGCAGCTGCTTTTTCAGCTTCTAAAGCAGGTATCTCTTTTTCAAGTAATTCAAATTCTCGCTTTTCTTTGAACCCGGCTTTCTTCTTTTCAACCGATGAGGTTGAAGCAGTTGTATTAATCAGCTGTTGTTGCTCTTTCTCAACCTGCTCCGTTCTTTTTTGCTCGAGACGATATTGTGTATAGTTGCCCGGAAAATCGCGAATGACGCCATCCCCTTCAAACACAAACATATGATCTACCAAACGATCCATGAAGTAACGATCGTGCGATACAATCAACACACAGCCTGGATAATCGGATAAAAAGTTTTCCAATACGGCTAGCGTAGGTAGATCTAAATCATTCGTCGGCTCATCTAAAATCAAAAAATTTGGATTGCGGAAAAGGACTGTGAGTAACTGTAATCGCTTTTTCTCGCCTCCACTCAACGCAGACAAGTAGGTGTATTGCTTATCTGGTGTAAACAAAAATAATTCCAAGAATTGCGCAGCACTCAAACTGCCGCCTTTCGCCAAAGGAAAGCTCTCTGCAAAGGTCTTCACGTATTCAATCACCCGCATGTCTTCCTTAATCACCAGACCCTGCTGCGAGAAATTGCCGAAGACTACTGTATCGCCAATATTGATCTTCCCACTATCTGCAGGCTCCAGACCTTGCAGAATATTTAAGAAAGTAGACTTACCCACCCCATTCTTACCTATCACACCAATACGCTCGCCCTTGCTGAATGTATAATCGAAGCCTTTGAGGATGGGCTTATCGCCATAAGACTTATACAATTTCTTCAGCTCAGCTACTTTACCGCCTAAACGACTCATCTTCATGTCCAACTGCAGCTGTGCATCTTCAATGCGCTGCTTGGCCTTGGCTTCTACCTCATAAAAATTATCTTGACGAGATTTACTCTTAGTAGTTCTGGCTTTAGGCTGCTTGCGCATCCATTCCAATTCCTTTCGATACGTATTACGCGCTTTTTCAATACTGGCCTGCTCACTTTCGATACGCGCAGCTTTCTTGTCGAGATAGTTCTCGTAATCACCCTTATACACAAACATATCTTCCCGCTCCAACTCCCATATCTCTTCACAAACAGCATCCAGAAAATAGCGGTCGTGCGTAACCAATAAGAGCGTCACATTCTCCTGATTAAGGTAATGTTCTAACCACTCAATCATTTCTACATCCAGGTGGTTAGTAGGCTCATCCATCATCAGCAAAGTGTGCTTATGATCGAAGCCGATATCAATCAAAGTCTTAGCCAATGCCACGCGTTTACGCTGACCGCCACTCAATGCAGCGACGGGTTGCTTCAGGTGATGAATATTCAGCTTACCCAAAATCTGCTTCACTTTGGCCTCAAAATCCCAGGCGCCCAGTTCATCCATCTGCACAATAGCCTCTGCCAAAGCGTGCCCATCCTGACTATCTACAGCAGCTTCGTATTGACGAATCACCTGCATGATGGGATGGTTACTATGAAAAAGGTTTTCCAATACGGTTTTAGCCTCATCAAACTGTGGCTCCTGCTCAAACAAGGCAACAGTTACATCTTTATGGATCCAGAGTTTACCTGCATCAGGCGTTTCTTTACCGGCCAAAATGCGCAACAATGTGCTCTTACCCACGCCATTACGCGCTACCAAGGCAATTTTATCGCCCTCATTGATGTGAAAGGAAATATTGTTGAAACAGGCGGCAATGCCATAACTCTTGACCAAACCCTCGGCGGAAACATAATGCATGCGGCAAAGATAGCTGCGTAAAGCCCTTCACCCCAACAAAGCCCTGAACTTTGTACCTTCGCAGCCGTTATTACAACCATGAAACAGTTTCAAGTTCCCAATATATACAGAAGCAACCTGATCAGTGCGATAAAGCAGAAACGTAAGCAGGAAGACAAGCTGAAAAAGGATTTTAGTCCCACCCTGCTGGATCTTGGCCCCGTGCATATTTATCTGGCCCGTCACTTTGGTTTTTGCTATGGCGTAGAAAACGCTATTGAAATTGCTTTCAGAACCATTGAAGAAAATCCCGGCAAGCGCATTTTTCTGCTGAGTGAAATGATCCATAATCCTCAAGTGAATGCAGATTTGCAGGCAAGAGGTGTGCAGTTCTTACAAGACACTTATGGCAAACAGTTGATTCCTTTTGACACCATAACCGCTGATGATGTGGTTTTGATTCCGGCTTTTGGTACCACATTAGAAATAGAAAAACTCCTGAACGAAAAAGGTATTCCAACCGAAAAGTATAATACCACTTGTCCCTTCGTAGAAAAAGTTTGGAACCGTAGTGAGCAGATCGCAGGTAAAGGTTACACGATTGTAGTACACGGCAAACCCAAGCACGAAGAAACTAGAGCTACATTCTCGCACGCTGCATCACACACGCCAACGGTGATTGTGAATGATATGGATGATACGATTGTATTGGCTGAATTCATTACAGGCCAAAGACCAGCATCAACATTTCAAAGCGTATTCTCAGGCAGATGCTCTGAAGGATTTGATCCTGAAAAAGACTTGCAAAAAATTGGTGTAGTGAATCAAACTACACAGCTGGCAACAGACACGCAAGCCATTGCGGATTACCTGAAAGCAGTGATGATTAAACATTATGGCTTGACTAAAGAAAATATTGACACTCGTTTTGCTGATACACGCGACACACTGTGTTATGCCACCAATGATAACCAAACTGCAGTAACAGGCATGTTGGATACTCCTGCCGACATCGCAATGGTGATTGGTGGTTATAACAGCAGCAATACCTCACACTTGGTGGAACTTTGCGAGCAGAAAATGCCAACCTATTTTGTAGATAGTGCTGAGAAAATTATCGATAAAAACCAATTGATTCATTGCAACTGGCGCACCAAGGAAACAAGCGAAATAACCAATTGGTTACCTGCTCAAAAGCCTGTGCGTATTTTGGTTACCAGCGGGGCAAGTTGTCCGGATGCATTGGTAGAAGCTGTTATCAGCAAGATTGCCGGATTCTATGCTGATGCACGTCAGCCACAGGAATTAATGGAAGCTTTTGCTTAGGTATTATCGTCTGCCAAATCTGGAATTAATACTCTGCACTGCCATTAACTCATCATGCCTGCCCGTGAAAGAACGGAAATACACGAAGATGGTATAATCATTTTCTGTTTCCCAGAAATTACCTTCTGAAGGTGTGAAATCAACTTGCTTGCCATCATAGACGCCATATTGATACCAGTAATAGCCTTGCTTCAATGGAAGCTTTGTTGCGTACATACCGCTGGCAGAATCATACATTAAGCGATTGGCAGGTGTAGGTGTTGTTCCGGAAAAGTCAGACAAAATATGTAGCGTTCTACCCTTGGTCAATTGTTCAGCAGCATATCGAAACTCGACTTGCGCATAATCGGTCTGCCACCATGGATTCAATGATTCAGAAGAAGCAATATCCGACCAACCATTCCTGTCTGCATAAAACGCATAGCGTAACGCAGGTCTGGGTAAATCAGGTTTTAGCACTATATCAAACCCATCTGCTGTCCTTTTAGCCGATTCCATTCGATCACTTACAAAACGGTAGCTTCTCAAATCCACCCAACGATATTCTTTCATACCGGGGAAAACCAAATCCTGCTCTGTATTAAACTCTAATACATTGCCTCTTTGAAACAATGGTTTTACAACCCGCATATTCGACCAAATGCGGTTCTGTAACACATACACACTCAATTGTTGTTGCGGGCTCATAATATTCATATTGCCGGTATTCAAAGCCAATTGAATACGCTGATGCGTTCTGAAGACTTCCGGCTGAAAAGGCTGCAAGACCTGCGCAGCAATACTGATACGACTGTCCACTACCATCATTCTGCAAGTAAATGCAGGCTTATTGGGATCGCCATCCATAAATACTTTCAATAAATAATTACCGCTCTTATTCGGCATACAATTGCGCTCTGGCAACATTGTTTGATAATGCACATACTTGCTAACAGCAATGGATGAAGGCCTAAACTGCAGTATGCGCTGTTGGGTAAACCCACTGATATAATCGAAAGTGCTGAGCATGGCAGGCGACCAATCCGCATTGCAGAGTTGAAATGTATATGCGTAATTGCGCACCTGTGCATCCATATCATCGAAATGTAGTTCAAGCTGCTCACCACTATTTAATGAAATAATCGGCAAGCCACCTTGATTGTTTTGCTGAAACAGTCGCACAGAACGAATACTGCTTTTCAATACCTGATCAGGCTGAGCCTGAGCCAAATTCATCAATAACAGAAAAAATAACAGACAACGCATCATGTGTTAAAAATAACCAATCTGCAAATGAAACCCAGATTGATTTTGCTGCTATGCTGCGCAGGCAGTAGCTTTGAAACAATCGTGAATATTTCATTTTACATAGCGCGCCGCTTGGCGGTTAAGGGACAAAAAAGATTCTCTGCATTTATTATTCGTTTGTCCATCACTGCCACTGCCATCAGCGTAGCGGCTATGATTCTTACACTTGGCTTTGTAAATGGATTTCAGCAGGCTGTTAGTGAGAAGATTTTTAGTTTCTGGGGACATATCCGTGTGCAACATTATCAGGCCGATAGAATTTTTACTGCAGAAGCAGCGCCCATTACCAGTAATGATACGGTTGTACAAATCATCCGTAACCAAGCGGGTGTAAAAAACATTCAAAGCTTTGCCACAAGATCAGCTGTACTGGAGCACAAACAAGAAATAGAAGGCGTATTGTTCAAAGGTGTAGGCAAAGATTATGACAGTGCGCAACTCAAACCCTTTCTGAAAGCCGGACGCTGGCTGCAATACAATGACAGCAGTTATAGTAAGGAAATTCTGGTGTCTGCACAAACAGCTGCCCTGATGAACCTGCAAGTGAAAGACACTATTAAGGTGTATTTCATTTCTGAGGAAACTGGCAGCAGCACTTATCGCAAACTGGTTGTTGCTGGTTTATATAGAACAGGTGTGGAAGAATTTGACAAGCTTTTCGCCATCGGTGATATCAGATTGATTCAATTGCTGAATAACTGGACCAGCCAACAAATTGGGGGCTATGAAATTTTCCTGAGTGATTACAGACAAATGGATAGTACCAATCAACAATTGATAGATCAACTACCCATTGAATGGAGTAGTAAAACCACCAAGGAATTTTATCCAAATATCTTCGATTGGCTGGGTGTGCAGGATATTAATCGCAATGTGATTTTCATCATCATGGCCATCATTGCCATCATCAACCTGATTACATGTCTGTTGATTCTGGTACTGGAACGAACCAAAATGATTGGCACATTGAAATCAATTGGTGCCAGCGACTGGATGATTCAGAAAGTATTTCTCTATCATGCAACGTTGATTACCCTGAAAGGCATTGGTATTGGCTTGATTGGCGGACTAGGCATTTGCATACTGCAACAACAAACTGGCTTCATCAAACTAGACGAAGTGAATTACTATGTGGCCACGGCGCCAGTCTTGATCCACTATGGAGAAGTATTGCTGGTGTGTATAGCCACAGCACTTATTTGCTATCTCGCCTTGATCATTCCAACATTACTGATCAGAAAAATGCAGCCAGTTAAAGCATTGCAGTTTCGCTAGTGCAGTAAATGAGACACAAGGATACCTGTTGCCACACCGGCATTCAGGGATTCTGCACCACCATTTCCCGGAATACTTATGGGCTGGTTGATATATGGCAGTAAATGTTCTCTGATGCCTTTAGATTCATTTCCGATAATCAGCAAAGAAGGCTGATCGATTTTTGTTGCATATACCGACTGACCATTTAGGAGCGCACCCAATACAGGCATTGTTTGCTTTGCAAGAAATGCAGAAAGGTCTTCATACCAAATATTCACGCGCAAGAAACTACCCATCGTCGCCTGCACCACTTTGGGATTGTAACAATCTACCGTATCCAAGCTGCAGACAATCTCCGTGATACCAAACCAATCTGCAATACGAATGATGGTGCCCAGATTGCCTGGGTCTTGTATACCGTCTAAAACAAGTGTTATTTTTTGATCCAGTTCTGGCGCAGCGCTTGGCCAATACTGGCGTGCTACTGCCACTACTTGCTGGGGTGTTTGCAGGGTGCTGATCTTTTCCAGTTCAAAAGCCGAAACCCTTGTCAGTATTGAAGCATCTCTGAGCTTAGGCGACTGCCAATCGTCAGTTGCATAGACATTTGTTACATCAAAATGGCTATTGAGTAATTCATCAACGATTTTAGGACCTTCAGCTAGAAACATGCCTGTGGCCTGCCTTTGTTTTTTCTGGCATAAACTTTGGATATATTTGAGCTCATTCTTACTCAACATGCGATCATGCATTTAACTGGCAAAACATCCTTCATGCTTCGTTTGGTCTACGCATTGGTGTTTGCCATATTTTTCTTTGCCTGTTCTCCTGTCAAAAACTTCCCGGTCAATCAACCCTTTATTTTCGATAACAAGGTGATTCTGGAGGGGAACCTGACCAAAGATGAGAAAAAACGCTTAACCACAGAACTAGATAATTATTGGTATGATAGCGTAAAGGCAAGAAAAGCTACCGTATTGCTGTTTTTCTACAGCTTAAAGAATCCTCCAGCTTTTGATACCACCAATATCACACGTAGTAAGAAACTGATGAATGACTACCTAAACTCACAAGGGTATTATTATGCCAGTTTCAAAGATTCCATTCGCATTGATACCGTAAAAGAACAGCAACGCGTATTCGCCAGCATGAAGATTAGCACGGGTAAGAATATTCGATTCGATTCCATTGGCTATCAACTCAACGATTCCACCTTACAAGCATTAACTGTAAAGGACCTACCAGCTTCCAGCATTAAAAAAGGTTTGCCCTACTCTAAACAGGCAATCAGTCAGGAACTGGACAGACTTACACTACTCTATCGCAACAATGGCTACCTGAAACTGTATAAAGATGATTTACGTGCAGAGGTAGATACCATCGACAAACAGTTGATGACGCTTTCTCTTGATCCTTTTGAACAAGCCAATGCCATTGAAACAGCGGCAAAAAAGCGAAAAGAGAATCCAACTTGGGATGTGCTCTTCAAAAGCAAGCCACTGAAGGATTCTACCAAATTGATTCAATACAAGATTGGCAATATCTACTACTATCCTGAAACCGCTATTACAGACCCGATAGACAGTATCACTGTAAGACCAAAAACTGGAGGTAAATATTTTCAGGAATACACCATTTTTGATAAAGAGAATAAGTTCCTGTTAGCGCCATTGAAAGAGCATACTTATTTCAAAAAGGGTGATCTCTACAATGAAAAAACATTTATCAAAACATTGAATAGCCTCAGCCAGATTGGTGCCTGGCAGAATGTAGACGGTCGTACACTCATTCGCGATAAGGATACAGTTGACATGCATGTATTTCTCGTGCCTAACTTAAAACAGAACTATTCTATTGATCTTGAAGGCAGTCGCAACACTGGTTTAGGAAGTTTTATTACAGGTAATTTCCTTGGTGTATCTACCAACTTCACTTACCGAAATAGAAATGTATGGAAACGTGCTATTCAATCTGCAACAAGCTTAAGAGCAGGTGTTGAATTAACACTCTCTGATACAGCGCAGTTATTGCAAAGTACCCAGTTCAGTATTAGTCAATCTTATAGTTTCCCAAGACTGATTCTTCCTTTCCGTATCAAAGCAGCAAACAAACTTGATGATGCAAGAACACTGCTATCGGTAAATGGTGCCTACACAGACAGAAGAGATATCTTCCGTTTGCGTTCTCTAGTAGGTAGCTGGGGCTACGAGTGGAAGAAAGGCAATACTGTTTGGCTGTATAAACCTTTGAATTTGGAATTGTACGGACTAGAACGCTTGTCGGGACTAGATTCTCTGCTCAATAAGAATCCATTCTTAAAATACACATTCAACAATGGCAATGTGGTGAGCCAGTCATTCGGCTGGATCAAAACCATGACTGGTAAGCGTAGCTTGTACAATAGTCATTACCTACGTTTTGGTGCTGAAGAGTCGGGCTTTCTTACTGGACTTTTCCCTTCTTTATATAACCAGATTTTTAGATTCATCAAGGGCGAAGCTGAATATCGTTTCTCACACAAGAAACCGAAAACAGAATTCGCTTATCGGGCATTTTTGGGTATAGGTTGGAATTATAGTGATGATGCATCAACAGGTAGAGTAATGCCCTTCTTCAAACAATTTGCAGCTGGTGGTCCTAACAGTATGCGTGCCTGGCAGATCAGACAATTGGGATTGGGCTCTTCTAGATTTTATGATTCATCTCAAATCAATTTCCGTGAGAGGTTTGGTGATATGCAATTCGAGTTCAATCTGGAGTATCGTTACACTATTTGGAATATCGGCTCATTTAAAATTGGTGGCGCCATCTTCAGTGATATTGGCAATATCTGGAACCTCAGAAAAGACAGCAACCTGCCTAATGGCGAATTCAACTTCAGCAGAATGTGGAGCGATATGGCTATAGGTGTAGGTACGGGTATTCGCTTTGATTTCTCTTATTTCCTCATTCGATTGGATGCAGGTTATAAACTCAAGGACCCCGCAAGACCATACAATGGTGGCTGGGCAAGGTTAGACAGACTAGCACTTACCGAAACAAGACCTAATGGTGTAGAAGTACGTAATGCTGCTTTACAGCTGGGTATTGGTCTGCCCTTCTGATGCACGGATGGTTTTGATTTCTTCTGCAAACTGTTCAATCGTATACGCATCGTTCACAGAAAATATCCCAATACGTGTTCTGCGCAAGCCACTGAGATAACCGCCTACGCCCAAAGCTTTACCATAATCGTGCGCCAGACTTCTGATATAAGTACCTGTTGAGCAAACCACTTTGAAATAGACTTTGGGCAATTCAATTTTCTCAATGGTAAACTCACTAATTCGAATTGGTCTGGGGTCCAATACAACATCCTCTCCTTTTCGTGCAGCAATGTAGACTGGTTGTCCATTACGCTTGATTGCAGAATGACTTGGAGGTACTTGCATGATATCGCCCGTAAACTGCTTTGTTGCTTCATGCAACATCGCTTCTGTGAGCGCGCTAATATCTTGCTGATTTACTGGTGCACTCTCAAGATCATAAGTAGGTGTAGTAGCACCAAGGGTGATGGAACCTGTATATTCCTTTTCCATACCCATGTATTCATTAATCTTCTTCGTAAACTTTCCAGTACACACAATCAGCAAACCTGTTGCCAAAGGATCCAAAGTGCCTGCATGACCTACCTTGGATACTTTAGTAAGTATTCTGATCTTCTTGACAATATCGAAGGAAGTCCAGTCGAGTGGTTTATCGAGTAATAAAACCCGACCTTCCAGAAATGAGGGAATTGGTTGCACGGCGCAAATGTACAGTGCTGCTTAGATATCGCGGAATAAACCTTGTTCCTTCAATGCTTCCGTACCAATCACAGACCAAAATATCACTACCAGTGCTAGGAACAGTATTGAAATAATCAAGCCAATAATGCCACATATCTTACCAGCTTTCAGGTTGGCCAATGAACCCGCTGTGTACTGCTGCGGATAAGCCGCATATAATTTAGCATCCTTACCTGCCAGATAGATCGCAATAGCACCAAAAACGATACCTAAACCGTAACAAAAACAGGATAGTATGGAAAGGATACCCATGACCAATACAGCTGTTGCATTGGGTAATGCATATTGATAACTGGGTTGCTCTTGTGCTGGTTGATACTCGTAATTGGTTTCCTGCATATCCATATCAGGTATTTTGGAAATGATGAAAAATTCTGGTTACGTAAGATAATAAGATTAATGCTGTTACAAACAGATAGCCCGATTGAATCCATGAAGCACCGGTTGTAAACTGTTTGCGTATGTGCAATAAAACAAACAAGAGCAAACCCAATAATGGGATCAAGCCTGGATACATTTCAAAACTCAATAACCATTCACCTTTCATGAATGCCAGTAATGATCTTTGAAAACCACAGCCCGGACAAGGCAAGTAAAACCATGCTTTGAAGGGACAAGGCAGTTGATGCTGCTCTAGCCAATGCACTGCGGATGTCCACAGAATCAACATGGTTCAAGATTAGTAGGCTCTTGCAAATAATACTCTTTGCGAGGAAGGTTTACCTGTAAGGATACAAGCGCCAGCTTCTTCAGTATTATTCAAGGGTATACAACGAATAGTTGCTTTGCTCAACTCTTTGATCTTCTCTTCTGTTTCTGGCGTACCATCCCAATGTGCTGCTACAAAGCCACCTTTGGTATCGAGGGTTTGCACAAACTCATCCCATGTATTCGCAGGTGTGATGTGCTCATCACGGTAAGATTTTGCTCTGTTGAACAAATTCTGCTGAATATCTTCCAGTAACTGTTGAATATGTTGCGCAAAACCATCCAAGCTCACAGATGATTTTTCCTTCGTATCTCGACGAGCCACTTCAGCTACATTGTTCTCTAAATCCTTCGGACCCAAAGCCACACGCACAGGCACGCCCTTCAATTCATATTCAGCGAATTTCCAACCTGGTCTGGCGTTATCACTATCATCATACTTCACTGTGATACCTAATGCTTTTAATTGCTTCACCAATTCCTGCACTTTCGCATCAATCACTTGCTTCTGTTCTTCACCACGATAAATCGGTACAATTACCACTTGCACAGGGGCAATCTTGGGCGGCAATACCAAACCATTATCATCGCTATGTGCCATTACTAAAGCACCGATCAAACGTGTACTCACACCCCAGCTAGTAGCCCAAACATAATCCAGCTTGTTTTCTTTATCGCTGAACTTCACATCAAATGCTTTAGCGAAATTCTGACCAAGGAAATGCGAAGTACCTGCTTGCAAAGCTTTACCATCCTGCATCAATGCCTCAATACAGTAAGTATCCTCAGCACCTGCAAAACGTTCGTTCGGCGATTTTACCCCCTTCACCACAGGTAATGCCATCCAGTTCTCTACAAAATCGGCATACACATCCAACATCTTCTTGGTTTCTACAATCGCTTCTTCAGCAGTAGCATGCGCTGTATGTCCTTCTTGCCAAAGAAACTCAGCTGTACGCAAGAAAAGACGCGTGCGCATTTCCCAGCGCACTACGTTGGCCCACTGGTTTACCAGAATAGGTAAATCTCGGTAGGATTGAATCCATGTCTTATAGGTATTCCAGATAATCGCTTCGCTGGTTGGACGAACCACGAGTTCTTCTTCCAGTTTTGCTTCAGGATCAACAATGAGTTTTCCCTTGTTATTTGGATCTGCTTTCAGGCGATAATGCGTTACCACTGCGCACTCTTTTGCGAAGCCTTCAGCATTCTTTTCCTCTGCTTCAAATAAACTTTTCGGCACGAAGAGCGGGAAATAGGCATTCACGTGACCAGTGTCTTTGAACATCTTGTCCAGCACATCACGCATATTCTCCCAAAGGGCAAAACCATAGGGTTTAATGACCATACAACCACGCACAGCACTATAATCGGCTAAACCGCTTTTCAGAATCAGGTCGTTATACCATTGGGAATAATCCTGGGCCCTGGAGGTAATTTCCTTGCTCATGTAATTCTTTTAAGATTTCTTTAACATTTCAATCTTCCTGTTTGCTATCTATGGCAAACTATTTGGATTTGATAAACGGAAGACGGAAGCGTCGCAAATGTATGTAACTTCACCATCACATCACCTAAAACAGTGGCCATGAAAACCAATTTATTACCCCTCCTTTTAGCCGCCTCACTGCTGAGCAGTTGTGCTACTTATCAATCAGGTCAAACACCTGATGACGTGTACTACTCTCCTGGCAGAGATGCTATTGCGAGAACCGAAAAAGAGGAGTATGAGGAATCTTACGTAAAAGACGACAACTACTTGCGTCGCCGCGTAAGTAATCGCTACAGATGGGGCAGTATCGACGATTTTGGTTACTGGAATGATCCAAGATTTGATGTTCGTTTCGGCAATTGGAATTCATGGAACACAATGGGCTGGAATACCATGGGTTGGAACAGTTGGGGATGGAATAGCTGGAACAGACCTACTTTCGGCTGGGGTTTAGGTGGCAATGGTTGGGGCAGTCCACTGATACTGGTCAACAACTTCAAGAATCCAAGCAGAGGTACCAACGCAGGCTCAAGCGCTACAGCTTATCGCAACAGAAATTACAATAACGATAATTATCTGGTAAAAGATGCCAAAACGGGCATTTCCTCAACAGGAAATAATCAGAATGCCGGCTTCGGTAATATGGTACGTCGCGTTTTCTCTAGCTCTAGCACAAGCGGCAGTAACAACAGCAGTTGGGATCGTTCAGCACGAACTTTCTCCTCAGGCAGTAGTTCATCTTATAGTGGTGGCTTAAGCAGTAGTGCAGGTGGTACCAGCGGTGGTACAACCAATAGCACAGCAACAAGTAGTAGTGCAGGCGGCAGAGGTGGCAGAGGCAACTAATCCAAGAAACAGACAGGAATAACAGCACCCATAAACTGGGACTGTACACCTATACCCATTCAACAGAACAAATGAAAAGAATTATCGCAATAGCAGGTTTGATCTGTGCACTTCAGGTAAATGCACAATCTGTAGATGAAGCCATCCGATACAGTTGGTTTATACAGCAAGGTACTGCGCGTACTATTGCAACCGGCGGTGTGATGGCATCACTTGGTGGCGATATCACTGCAGCACACGTAAACCCTGCAGGTATTGGTCTTTTCAAAACTGGCGAGTTTGTGATAACACCGGGTATGGGATTCAATGGTAATAAATTCAATTACAGAGGCAACGATACCAGTGTGCGCAAATCAGGATTTGGTATGGGTGCTAGCGGTATCATTCTTGGTGGCGGTAGCAAGTATCAAGGCAGTAAATGGACAAGCACTGCTATCTCCTTCTCAGTAAATCAATTAGCGAATTACAATAACCGTATACAGTTTCAGGGAATAAATAATGTAAGCTCATTCACCGAACAATACCTAGAGGAACTCACCCGCGACAGAGCTGACACCAACGCAGCTTTATTTAATTATGTTTTTGGTTCTTCATTGGCATTCCGTACGTTTTTAATAGACACCCTGCGCGGACCAGGTGGCAATTTTATTGGCTATCAAAGTTTGGTTCCATTGAGCACTGGTGTAAAGCAATACTATGATGCTACTACTACTGGTGGCTACAACGAACTGGCTTTAGCCATGGCTGGCAATATGGATGATAAACTCTATGTAGGTGGTACACTGACCATTCCCATCATCAACTATTCACGCGACCTAACTTATAGCGAATACGACGCAACAAACAACACCAATAATGATTTTGCCTTCTTTCAGTTCAGAGAGAAACTCACCAGCAGAGGTGCAGGCATTGGTGCCAAATTGGGCATGATTTATAAGCCACAGGAATCATTTAGAATTGGTGTTGCTTTTCATACACCACAATTACTGGGCTTCCGCGATGAAATACGCGCATGGCTCACTGCAAACACAGAAAACTATGCAGGCCTGCGTTCAGAGAGCAGCGATCGCTTACGCGATAATGCACCAGGCAAGCGTGAATACAATGTGATTACACCATTACGCGCCATTGTAAGCGCCAGCTATGTGTTCCGTGAAGTGAATGACACCAGAATGCAGAAAGGTTTTATCAGTGCTGATGTGGAATATGTACAATACAATGCCACTCGCTATAATGCCATTGACCAAAGCAATAACCAGCTGAATAATTATTACGAACTACTCAATCAGACCATCAAGGACTATTACAAGGGCAATATCAATGCACGCATGGGTGGCGAATTAAAATTCAACACTTTTATGGTACGTGCTGGTGCAGCGTATTATGGCAGCCCCTATAGAAGTGCTGATTTAAAAGCAGACAGATTCTTAGTATCCGGTGGCTTGGGCTATAGAAACAAGGGCATGTTTATCGATCTGTCTTATGCGCATCTCTTTAACAATGCAGTACAAATGCCTTATGCCTTGAATGACAAAGCCAACACTTTTGCTGTACAGAAAGGGAGCATCGGTAATTTGGTGATGACACTTGGCTTTAAATTCTAATTCCTTTTTCGGATAGATAGGCAAGCACAGCTTCAACACCATCTGGTGAAAACCACTTGTACTTCTCATCTTTTTTAAACCAAGTCATTTGTCGCTTGGCATAATTTCTCGTATGCTGCTTGATCTTCTCTACGGCAAAATCAAGCGTCCATTTACCTTCTAAATAATCAAATAATTCAGTGTAACCTACTGTCTGCAATGCCGGCAAGTTTGCATACAACTGAACGGCTTGCACTTCTTGCAATAAGCCTGCTTGTATCATCGCATCCACTCTTTGATTGATTCGTTCATATAGCACTTCTATAGGCAATTCAATACCAATGTAGACGATATTGAAATCGTGTGCTGCCTGACTGCCTTTTTGAAAACTGATAATTGATTGTCCTGTTGCTTCCAAGACTTCTAATGCACGTTGCAACCTGCGCGGATTTTGTTGCTCTGCTATCGCCCAAAATGCCGGATCGCGCTGTGCTATTTCCTGCTGCAGCCATACGATTCCCTCTCGAGCATAACGCTGTGTAATAGCATCACGAATATTTTGTGGAACAGGTGGTATTTCATCCAATCCTTCACACAATGCTTTGATGTATAACCCAGTTCCTCCAGCCATTACCACTACTTTGTGCTGCTGAAACAGCTGCTTGAGTTGGTTTGACGCATACGCTGCAAAATCTACTGCAGAGAAATTATCCTGAACACTGTGTGAAGCAATAAAATAATGCGGTACTGTTGCGAGTTCTGCTTCACTTGGTCTAGCTACTCCTATATTGAGTTCACGATAACACTGACGCGAATCAGCTGAGATAATTGCTGTCTGAAAATATTCTGCTACACGAATAGCCATAGCAGTTTTTCCAACAGCTGTTGGGCCCGCAATGACAATTAATGTATGTTCCTTATAGCTCATGCACAAAAAAGCCACCCTGCGGTGGCTATAGTTTTAATCTTCATCGCCGCCTACATCTTCTAACCCGGCTTCTTCTCCTTCCTCACCAAAACCATCAGCAGCTTCAGATAAATCATATTTCTCTTCAATATCGGCAAAACGATCGCCCAGCAAACTCTTGGTACCGTATTGCTGCGGACCGATGCCCTCTTTTCTGCTAACAGATGGATAGCTGGCCTTAGCACTCTCTTCCTTACTCACGTTAATCAATTCTACCAAAAAAGTCCAGTTCTTCGCAAAATCATATATATAGATAAACTTCTGGTTGGTATCTCTGATCTCACTACCAATAGTCGTGTCTGCCATTAGCAAAGGCTCTGCTACATAATCCTTATCATAACGCTCCAAACTAATTTCGCGACCACGTTGCCAATGATCATTACTACGATAGAAAGTTGCCTGATGCTTGGAATCAAATTCGTATCCTTTGAGAATGGTCTCGTGTAATTCTTTAAACGACTGAGTATGTCTGATTACCACATCGCGGTAAACAGCGTCGTCTTCTTCCAGATAAACCCTGAATTTAAGAATGGCCATGTGTACAGGTGGATTAAAGCGGCAAAATACAACTATTCAACCGGATAGAGATTCAATTCGGCAGCTTTCTGCACCATGAAACTGTGTGCAGCTGTGTATTCATTGGGAATATCGCCATCCAGAATCGCTTCTCTGATAGCATCTTTGATAATACCTACCTGCTTACCCGGTGTAAGGCCAAAGGTCTTCATAATTAATTCACCTGTAATAGGCGGCTGCCAATTACGCATACGATCCTTCTCCTCTACTTCCTGCATACGAGCACGTACCATTTCAAAGTTGCGGAGATAGCGAACTACTTTCACTTTGTTCTTACTGGTGATATCAGCTTCGCACAAAGTCATCAATGCGTCTACATCATCGCCGGCATCAAACAATAATCTGCGAATAGCACTATCTGTAATATTTTCTTTCGTCAGCGAAATAGGCCTTAAATGCAATTCTACTAGCTTCTGAACGAATCGCATTTTCTCATTCAATGGCAGCTTAAGTTTTGCAAATATTTTGGGCACCATCCGCGCACCAACTACTTCATGACCATGGAAAGTCCAGCCATGCCCTTCTTCAAATTTTTTGGTAGCAGGTTTACCAATATCATGCAACAATGCTGCCCAACGTAGCCAAAGATCATCCGTATTGACAGCAATATTATCCAGTACCTGCAGTGTATGATAAAAATTATCCTTATGGCCTTTCCCGTCGATATATACTGCGCCATGCAAATCCATCATCTGCGGGAAGATGAGTTTGAGTAAGCCTGTCTTGTATAACAAATCCCAACCTATGGAAGGCTTAGGCGCTAACATGATTTTATTGAGCTCATCGGTAATGCGCTCCTGCGATACAATGCGTAAGCGTGCTGCATTTTCTTGAATCGCCAAATAGGTATTGGGTTCAATACGATAACCAAGTTGTGTAGCAAAACGAATGGCGCGCATCATGCGCAAAGGATCATCACTGAATGTTTGTGCAGGATCTAACGGTGTTTGCAATTTTTGCTCTTGCATATGTTGCACACCATTGAAAGGATCTACTAACGTACCATAATCGGCACTATTCAAACTAATGGCCAATGCATTCACCGTGAAATCGCGACGCAACTGATCATCTTCTAATGTGCCCGCTTCTACTGCAGGTTTTCTGCTATTTTCTGCATAGCTCTCTTTTCTGGCACCCACAAACTCAATCTCTAAATCCGGCAACTTGATTTGGGCTGTACCAAAGTTTTTGAAGTAAGACACGTGAGGTCTAGGATGAAAACGATCAGCTACAGCATGTGCCAATGCGATGCCATCACCTAAACAAACAATATCTGCATCCTTGGTATTTCTACCGATGAGCTTATCGCGCACAAATCCCCCGATCAAATACACCGGCAACTGCAATGCAGCAGCAGCTTCGGCTATTTGCCGACAAATAAAGGCTTCTCGCTCTGTCAGGGGTATCTGCATGTGTGCAAATGTAGTTGTGAAAGCGGGTTAAGACAAAACAGCCAATAACTGACTGGTTTGTATCTGCATCGCACAATTGAAATGACCTTTGGGACAAGCTTTTTGTCCGTGCAAGCCGCAAGGCCTGCAATCCAATACTGTAGGCACTTCTATAATATGGCTCTGACTGGATAATGGCCCAAAACCAAATGCCGGAATAGTAGAACAATAGACAGCTGTAACTGGCGCATCTACAGAGGAAGCAAAGTGCATGGGCGCTGAATCATTTACATAATTCATCAAAGCGCCTTTCATCAAAGCCGCTGATGCCAAAAAGCTGAATTGTCCGCACAGATTGGTGATGGCTTTACCGGAACAAGCGGCTATCATCTCATCACACATGGCTTTATCGCCAGGTGCGCCAATTAGGTAGATCTGTAGATGATCAGGTAGTGCCTGCATCAGATCAATCCATTTGGATACAGGAAATTGCTTGGTAAACCATACTGAAGCTGGTGCAATACACACATAAGGTCTTTCTGCATAAGGAGCAACTTTCGCTTGATCTGCAGCTGTGGGATATAATCTAGGTTTAGCTGGCTGATCATCTGTGCAAAAAGCAATGAGTTCGTGATTTCGTTGATACTCATGTAAGGATGCTTCAGCAGTGCTGATGCGGTGTTTGATTGTTTTAGTAAACATCCAACTAAGTGGATTCTTATCAAAACCCACAGTCATTTTCGCACCTGAAAAAGCTGTCAGAAAGCCTGTAGCAGCAAAGCGCTGTACATTTACGACTAAATCGTATTTACGTGCACGAATCTGCTTCAATAATTGCCAGAGGTGACGGTATTTGTTTTGCTGTTTTTGCCAGATCAGTACTTCATGCAAGAATGGATGCTGCTGAAACATAGCTTCATTACCCTTACGCACAAGAATATCTATGGCTGCATCAGGCTGGTGTTGATGCAACTTCTCTACCAGTCCTGTTGCAAGGACTGCATCACCAATAAAAGCTGTTTGAATAATCAGGATGCGTTGCATCGCGCAAAGCTAACCAAATATGCGGCAGGCATATTTATTCATATTCCAGTTCATTGCTGAAAAACTCCCAATCGAATAACAATACTGATTCCATGAAACGATGTGGAGATTTCCGCTTTCCGGGTTTATCACTATGCATACGCTGAGAAGCAATGGCATGTCTGTCGATACCCAATTGAAGAATCGTCTGGATAAAGCTGGTCATTTTTTCGGGTGGTATGTCAAGTATAACCTTGGTCATAATATGCATGACAAATGCACCATTAATTTGTTCAAAAAAGTTTAATTTTCCAATTAAAATAGTTAAACAACTGTTCTTCAATCTTTTAGTATAGAATTTGGCGCTGAGGGTATAATCTATTGTTGCTACACGTATGTTTGCACAAATTTTTTTACATGGAATTACAAGCATTAATAGCTGCCGCATGGGCTGATAGGGCTTTACTGAAAGAGGAAAACTATAGCAATGCCGTTCGCGCTGTTATTGAGGAAGTGGATAAGGGCAGATTGCGTGTTGCCAGTCCGACAGACAATGGCTGGGTGGTGAATGAATGGGTAAAACAAGCCATTCTGATGTATTTCGGCATTCAGCAAATGCAAACATGGGAACTACCCCCATTTGAATTTTACGATAAAATGCTGCTGAAGAGCAACTATAAAGAATTAGGCGTAAGAGCTGTACCACATGCTGTAGCACGTTATGGCGCTTATCTAGCTAAGAATGTGGTATTGATGCCTAGCTATGTGAATATTGGTGCGTATGTTGATGAGGGAACTATGGTGGATACATGGGCTACAGTGGGCAGCTGTGCACAAATTGGCAAAGGCGTTCACCTAAGCGGTGGTGTTGGCATCGGCGGTGTGTTGGAGCCTTTGCAAGCTAGTCCGGTAATTATTGAAGATGGTTGTTTCCTCGGAAGCCGTAGCATTGTTGTAGAAGGCGTAGTGGTAGAAAAGGAAGCTGTACTGGGCGCCAACGTGGTATTAACACAGTCTACAAAAATCATTGACGTAAGCGGTGCTGAACCGATCGAGTACAAGGGCCGTGTACCAGCAAGAAGCGTTGTTATCCCAGGCACTTATACCAAGAAATTCCCTGCGGGCGAATACCAGGTGAGCTGTGCACTGATTATTGGTCAGCGCAAACCTAGTACCGACTTAAAAACAAGCTTGAATGATGCACTGCGTGATTTTAATGTGAGTGTATAATCTGCTTTAATATTCTGTAAAAAGCCCTGCATCAATATGGATAGCGGGGCTTTTGTTATTCGATACATTCATTTTGATAGCTAATCGAACTCGCTTGTACTGAAACCTCACTCACTAAAAACTAGAATACATAAGCATAAAAAAAGCCCAAACCAGACAATCATTTAAACCTTGCTTTATCTATTACTAACTGTTTCAAGATGGCTTTCCAGTCTTGGTTTGTTTTGTCCGGTATTGCTTCCAGAATATGTTGAACTATCTTTCTGCAATAATCAATATTAGCAGCAGATGCGCATTGTACACAACTGGTATGACTTAGCAGCACAAATTGCCCGATGCGGAAAACACTCCCACCTTTATTGAGACTATCACATGTGGAACCCGCATATATGCTTCTTGACAAGGCTTCAACAGCTTCAATACTGCTTTGCGGATATACTGTAAGCGCTATTGATGGATTCCAATAAGCTTTAGCAACAGGATCTAATATACCCTCAGTTCGCCAGAAAATAATTTGACCTAGTGCACCAAGAGAATCAATGCCTGGGGTAAACTGATAGCGCCATGGCTTGATGGTTTTATTGAAATAAGTTTCTTGTGTGGAACGAAAATAATTGCCCTGCGATATTTCTCCAGAAGATTGCGCATGCACTATATTCCATCCACAAACCAATAACAGTACCCTTATGATCTTTATGCTCATCCAGTTTAACTTTCAAAGTTTGTACTATACAAAGTACAAAAATTCTCTACCATCGTAATACAATCAAGAGACAATACATCATGTCTTTGAATGATGTCTAAAAAGGGATCTTACAATAAACAAATACTTGTTGGTCGCGGGACCAACAAAAGCTAGTCGCCCCTTACAAACCGAAGCTTCAGGGCAGGTCTTGTACAAGGGTGAGGTCAACGGATTACCTGCGGTGATCCCAACGTTCTACGAGGGGCTTACACAAAGCCCTTCCCGCGCCTTCGGCGAAACTGCTACAATTGAAATATCCCCCCCTCTCCTTTGGAGAGGGTTGGGGTGAGGTCAATGGATTACCTGCGGTGATCCCAATTTTCTACGAGGGGCTTACACAAAGCCCTTCCCGCGCCTTTGGCGCAGGGGGCGTTTTGCATCTTTCGAATATTATAAAAAGGATTACCTACAGTGATCCCAATGTTCTACGAGGGTCTTACCCAAAGCCCTTCCTGCGCATTCGGCGCAGGGGGCGTTTTGCATCGTTCGAATATTATAAAAAGGATTACCTGCGGTGATCCCAACGTTCTACGAGGGGCTTACACAAAGCCCTTCCCGCGCCTTTGGCGCAGGGGGCGTTTTGCATCGTTCGCTATCGAAAGCAAGCTTTCTTCGCTCACAATGCAAAACGCCCTTCCAACTTCGTTGGAAGGGCGTTTGTGCCCCCAACTGTACAATTCTCGAACCACTTTATACCGGATTTGACAAGACTTGCGAATCTTATGATTGCATAAGACTTTGACAAGTCTTTTTTATTGCCTGATTTTAAGCGATTTATAAACCATAAAATTGAGAACTATGAAAATTGATAAAAGCTACATGGATTTTATCCTGTCTATTAAACAGCAAATTGTGCAGAGCCGGTACGTGGCGGCCAGGCTGGCTAACCGGGAGCAACTGATGCTGTACTTTAAAACCGGGTTGATGATTTCTGAAAAGATTAAGGCCCAGAAATGGGGGGCCAAAGTACTTGACCAGATTTCAGCAGACCTACAAAAGGAACTGCCCGGACTAAAAGGTTTTTCGCCGGGCAATTTGAAGAAAATAAGGCTGTTCGCCGAGGCTTATGCACCTCATCTGGCAATTGGTTCGACAGCGTCGAACCAATTTGGGCAGGCTGGTGTTGAAGAACCGTTTTCAATTAGTTCGACACTGTCGAACCTAATTGAAAATAAGACATTTTATGAAGCATTTACAGGCATCAGCTTCTCCCACCATTTTACAATTATAACCAAAATAAAGGGCTGGGAATCCCGCATTTTCTATGTCCAGTCTGCGGCGGTCAATTTTTGGTCGCTGACGGTGCTGGAACACCATATTGAGAATGACCTGTACGGCAAGGAAGGTAAACTGCCCAATAATTTTGATGGCACATTGGCAGAAAATTTAAAGCCATCGGCACTAAAAGTTTTTAAAGATGAATACCTGCTGGATTTTATTGCCGGTGATGAGCTGGATGATGAACGGCACATAGAGCAACAAGTTGTTTTAAACATCCGAAATTTTATACTGCAAATGGGCAAAGGCTTTTGCTTTATTGGCAACCAATACAGGCTTGAAGTAGATGGCGATGAATTTTTTATTGACCTGCTCTTTTTTAACCGGCACCTGCAATGCCTGGTGGCTTTTGAACTAAAGAAAGGAAAATTTAAACCTGCCGATGCCGGGCAGCTTAATTTTTACCTGAATGTGCTGGATGAAAAAGTAAAACAGCAGCAGGAAAACAGCAGCATTGGTATTGTGCTTTGCAAGGAGAAAAATAATACAGTTGTTGAGTTTGCTATTAAAAGTTTTGACAAAGCTATGGGCGTGGCCACATACAAAACCTCAAAGCATACTCCTGAGAATATAAAGAACTTACTACCAAACCCGAATAGTATTGCCAATTTAATCAAATAACTCTTTACTCTTCTTTGCCTGAATTAGATGCCCGTATAACTTCAGGAAGAGTAGTGGCTAATGTCCGTAGAATTAAAGGAGCGGATAGGCCAATATGGAAGTACACAATCTTATTAAGCTTTTGTGCATCATCAAAGTAAACATATCCAAGTATTACACTTAACGCAATATTGAAGATTATAGCCAAATAGTACAAGATTGATTTAAAATCAGGACGTCTGTCTTTGGGTGCATTCATGCCATCAATCAAATAAAGAATTTGAACAGCGGCTCCCCCAAGTCCGGAAATAAAAACTGGTTCTGGTATAGACATAGTAATTAATCTATTCGGTTCTTAAATGTTCCTATAATCCTGTCCATTAAGGGCGCCTTATTTCTAAATAAACGCCTTGAAGTAAATAATGGCTCTCCGGCCTTTTTTCTATAAGAAGACCTTACAAATTCCCCGGAATTAGTTATTACATTGACAACAATATTAGGGTCAATTTTCGTTTGCACCGATATTTCATCAAGTGTTTTCCAGTAATCACCTTCTGCTTTGTCAAAAAAAGTTATTATCGCTTCTTTTGCCGTATTTATTTTATCAGACATAGAGCCAATATTTATTAATTTAATTTCACTAATCCATCACATCTAAATATATCACTTTTTACAAGGTTGTTTTAAATTGAGCAACGGCTGTCTTTTCCCACTCATAGAAATTTTCAGGGTCTGCCCAAAATTGTTTCCAGGAATTATTCAACAGTTCACACACTTTACCTTTTGATTCAGGCGAAATGATGTCGCAGCCAATTTGTTTTGTACCAACAAGACAAAATTCTGCAGCCAATTTAAGTAATTTATCAGGTACAGCTACAGGAAATCCTGTCGGTTTTTTATGGTCAACTATAACCTTGAATTCTTCCCATTTAGCTTCTATCTCTTTTTTAACATCCTTGAACCCAACTAACTCCAAACCATACAAAATTGCTTTCATTCTGGCTTCGCCTGGTGGATGTGATGATTTTTGAAATGTCGGAATTTTGTAAACCTCCCATGACATTTTTGTACACATGTGTATGTTTGACCAGATATACGCCGGACCCAAAGTGTATGTTGCAAATAAATCACAGAACAGCTCAACTGACCACTTTTCAACCCATGATTCTTTCCAAACATGAATTGAATCAAATTCTGCCTGATTCGTTTTATTAAGCTCCCGCCTTTTTATTTCATCATCAAAGTACTTTCTCACTTCAACATTAAATAAACCCAGGTTATTTTGCATTGCATCCAGCTTTGGATTTTCTAAATACAAAAGCGGATGGCCTAACTCATGATAAATGTCAGGAATGTGTAACACAAATTCCGATTCTAAAAGTGGTATGCAAATAAGATTGTAGTCAGGATAAATGTGATAATATTTCTGTGATAAACACGATGCTACAGGTGTCTGCAGCGGATAATTTATTTCCTGGCAAATTTGATATACAAGTTTATTTACAAACTCATCGTCAGCGGCTTTTCTGCTCATAGCGGCGATGACTACATTTTCAATATCAGACATTCGGCCAGAAAGTTGCTTGAACTTAGAAAATTTCTGCCTTATACTTTTGGGGTCATTGTAGTCATCATCATTGTACAAATAATCAAGTTCAGATATAATTTGTTCAATTTCCCTGTTTGCGATTGTTGCTAATGATGGAAAATACACTCCAAGCTCTCTTGCACCGGGTATTTTTGACATCAAGACCCGACCTTTGGCAATAGCCTCTCTGATTGCGCCGTTAATATAATTCTTCATAAGTTAATCGCCTATTATCTTTGCCAAAACTTCACTATTCTCAACATCCAAAGCTTCTGTTATCATTTCAATTTTAGGTATAACTGTTTCTGTGTTTTTATTCTTGATATCTTCAATTAGTGTACTAAAGAAAACATCTGGTCTTTTGTTAAAGTTCCGCAGCTCCCGTTCAATTATACTTGCCAGCATTTGAAACTGAGGTTCAGCATTATTTACATCAGTGAGTTTGGATACAAAATCAATGAGCTGTTCCTGCCGTGCTTCTGTAATTTCAGGGTGTATTTTGGCCTTCACAATAAAATCATTGAGTATATCCAGATACTTACTCGTAATGCGAAAAGAATTTGTATTTATACCAATATTGCTCATAGTTGTATGTTTAATGTTATGAATGAATAGTTTTAAGAACATCAAGTGCTTCCAAATCAAAATCACTGCCGAGTATATTAATTCGTCTGTCAGTTATTTTAATTGTCAATGGGTACCTTGAGCAATCATCTGGTTTTGTGTAGGCCAGGCATGACAAATAATAGATGTCTTCCAGAATGTGCTCTATATCCATGTTTCCAAAAGGGAATTTAATATATAACGGATTAGAGCTTCCATTATGTTTAAACTCCCGTCCTGTTGTACAAAGAAAAGCCTCCCGGTTATTTATCTTAACCCAGGAGCCAATTTCAGGATTTAATACCGAACCGTTGTCATTGTCGCTATGCAATACATCATATTCTTTGAGTACTTCAAAAAGCCTTAATTGAAGTATTGAGTGTTTAGGTATCTCAACAATATTAATAGAAACATCGTCAGGCAAAATGCCCTTTTCTTTCAATAATTGAATAGCCTTAAATATTCCAGTACGTTCAACTGCAAATAATTTTCCATCACGGTGTATAACTATCTTTTTTAAAGGGTTAGCCGTATTATTTTTCTGTACAGTAATATACCTGACAAGCATTTTAACAATTTGGCTTTCTGATAAACGTTCTTTATTCTTAGATTTATCGAATTTGGTAAGTATGTTTTTTGAATATTTATCAATGAAGGTGAACCCGGCTATATGTTTTTTTACATCAATACCAATTGTTAAGTCTGCGTGTAAAGGTGAATTTAAAACATAGGGCCATCTTTCATTATTCAGAAGTACTTGATTGATTGCAACACCTTTCACATAGCCATCGTATTTACCTTTTAATTCTCTTCTTATTATATAACCTTTCTGTCCATTAGTTTCGGTGTATAAAAAACATTCTTCCAAAGTATCGCTGTGCATGATACTTGCAGTAATATTGTATTCTTCGAGGCACTCAGATACTACTAATGCGGCTAAATCATCATGCTGGCGTTGTTCCTTTTCTACGCCTGATGGAAGCATAATGAGTGCATAACCGCCGCTATTCTTTTTTATATTCTCCTCCATCTTTTGTAATATTTCAAACCCAATTGCCACCGCATTCCTCTTATTCCTGTTGTCATAAGTAATCACAACGGGATTCCATCCATCTTCTGTAGGATGAGTTTTATTTACCTGCGACCTTAAATGACCAAGAAAATGTTTCTCATTACCAAACATATTATATACGGTCTGTGGGACTAAATAATACTGTGTTTCAAATATTGCATTCGTATAAAAACCAGCAGTATCATCAAATAACAATGCCTTTCGCTTTTTTCCAAGGTCTTCTAGAAATGTATGAATAGAGTTTTCTGTGTTTCGTACTGACAAAGACACATTATTACCAAACAGCGAGTCAGGAGCCAGAAATTTCTTCTTTTCAACACAAATTGGTTGAGTACTTACTTGCAATTTGATTTTACCATACATCAATCTTCGGAAGTAGTTATTATGAATGATGCGAATTAACCTTCTTCTTGGAAAAGGATTTATAATTGACTTATGATGCACTTTTTGCACTACAGGGTCTTCGGTATCATATACTTTATAACAGAGTGCTGCCACTGCGGCTCTCTCTTGCCCATCATTTGTTCTATATAACAACACGGCTGCATCATCCGGAAGATTGGCTACTTCAGGCGGCATAGACTGCCCAAACTTTTCCTGAATATCCTGTAGCAATGTTACCACCTTGCCATCAGCTTCCCGGGTGAACTTATAATTAGATACATTTAAGTCGCTAAATTCAACTGGCCGTATTTCATATCTGACTCCACCGTATTGATACACATAATGTGATTTGCTTACCTTTTGCGATTTAAATTCATTTCTTGTTAAACGGGCATTTAGCGGATATAGCGATATGTATTTCTTCGTTATGTCCAGTTCAAAACCAAATCCGTTGCCTGGCAATTCGGTTACCCTTGAATAAAAACCAGTATAAATGCCTACAGGATTTCTTTGTTCTTTAGCAATTACATTAAAGAACCCGTCTCCGGAGCCTGGCTGCCAAAGGCCTTCATTCTTTGTAAGTTCTGATTGGCTATCAAATTGTAAGAACCTCAGAATAACTTTTTTAGTTTCTTCATCATAATTGACAAAATCCAATCTTATAGGATTGCCGCTCTTTTTAAAATATACAACATCGCCGTGTTTTACGGTGTATTCATCAGGTACTTTATTAGTAATATCATCATCTGCCCTTATAACGAGATGAGGCTTTTTATCCTTTGTAACAACAGTAACCGGATGCCTGAGTTTATAAGCCAGGCTTTTGATTATGTATTGAATATTAATATCAAAATCGTCATTGGCATCATCATCAGCCTTTGACTCTTTTAATCCAATTATTTCATACAAAAAATAATCAGCAGACAATAGATTACAATTTTCAATCTTGAAAATGTTCGTCTCGTACTGCGTACTTATTGGCTGTTTCATAACTATTTGTTTTACATATTTTCTGAAATGGACACCTTTGACAATGCTCAATGTATTCTGTGGTGGAAAAATTATCCGCACTCAATTGACTGTACTTTTTATTAGCCCCGGCTATGTGCATCCTGATTATGGCAGAAGACATATTCTCTCCGAAGGCTTCAATTTTATCATCTGTTACATCATAATCCCTTTTTATCCGGTCTTTGTGAAGCAATTGATATTCGGTCAGTTTATAATCCTGAATTTTCCATTTAGAAATATTTGCAGGAAAATCTGCATGAGGTTTTATTGTACCTACTTTATAAAGTGCCACTGCATAGGCAATTAACTGTTCATCGTATGAAGCCGTACCGTAGGTATGTACTTTCCAGTCAAAAATATGCGGCGGACCATCATCGAAAAAAGCAATAAAGTCAGGTATTGCTTTTACACTAAACCGGTCAAAATTGTAAATCAATGGCCTTTGACTAATTACATATTTGGCAGTTTTCAGGTAATCAATAAAATTTTTGTCGTCAAGAATATTTGTAAGAGCAGTAATGATATCATCTTTAGCCTGATTGATTTCTCCGTCAGAAATACCCTCTCCAAGCTCACATTCAAAAAAGGCATTAAATTCAGGATTATTTGTTAGTACAGCATCCGGCTTACGATAGTTTTTAGAAACAGCATACTCTAATTGTACATCAAACATTGCAAGTGCCTGTTCAATAAAATAATCTTTCTTTACCGGGTATTTATTATTGATTGCCAGTACCAGGTATTTGCTTAAAATGTTATCTACTATTGTACCCCTCCAGGCTTGAACAGTCTGCAACTTTGAAAGTAATGTTACTTCCCGCCGAAACAAATCATTCTTTACCCGGCTATCTGCTACAATATTCTTGTAGAACCACAACCGTTCACACTGAACAAACTGCTTATATCCTGTAACTGAAATCATTTTTTCCGATTTCTGATAAACTTTAAATAATTAAGTAATTCCAATTCTTCATCATCTGAAATATCGCCAACCCTGTAGGCAATAGATGTTTTACCCGACTCACTTTTCACTTTTTCCTTCCGTTCAGGAACAGGATAGCCTACTTTCTCCATAAGCAAATCATAACTTACACCATATATTTCAGAAAGTTTGTGAAGCGTTAACGGAGAAGGTTGTTTTACTTTTCCTGATTCAAGCTGGCTTAAATAAGCATTTGAAACATCAGCCTGTTTCTCTACTTCCCGAAGGGTCATATTTTTTGCTTCTCTCAAAGCCCTGAAGTAGTCACCATAATTTTGCATGAGTTTAAATTTATCGGTTTGCTAAGTATTGCAAGCAAATATACAAAGTGTTGCTTGATATTGCGAGCAATATTTTTAGAAATTTTGTTGCTTTTCGAAATCTTTAATACAACTAATTGATATTTAATTGATTGATAGGGGCAGAACGTTATAATTTATGAGTGTCAGTTGTGCTTGAAATAAAATTTCTGACAAATTTTTCTGCGCTAATAAAATTAATTCGCTTTTGCTCAAGCAGCTTTTTTAACTCAGCTATAAGCCTGAATTGCAACTTAAAATTTATACTTCCTTTTGTTTTGGAATACTCCTGTTTTACTGTTGGCATAATCCTGTTATCAATTTCTGCCAGATAATAAGACGCCGCCGCAGTAATTCTTGATTCGAGCAGTTGATATTTATCCCCTTGTTTTAGTTTGCAGATACCGCTTACCTCGTCTGTAAATTTAAGTGAAGTAGTAATACAGTTTTTAACTCTTACAACTACTTCCGTAATTGCAGCATAGTTGTTTAGAAAATTATCATTCTGAGAAAAAAAAGCAGATAACTCTTCCCATCTAAAATGCCCTCTGATTTTTCGTTCTGCAAACAATGCCTGCTCATTCAAAAGAATTTCGTTTAGTTTATCTCCGTGTAGTGAATGTGATAAAGTACCGGCAGCAAAAGCTGAATTATTAATAATTTGAAGGTTAACCTGAGAACTTAAAGACAAACCCTGTAAAGATTTTAATCGGCTTAAAGCAACATAAGCCTGTCCCGGAACAAAAACATTTTCTAAATCCAAAACTGCATTTTCAAAAGTTAGTCCCTGGCTTTTATGAATTGTAATTGCCCAAGCTAATTTAACAGGGAACTGTTTGAAAGTACCTATTACTTCAGGGCTTACAGTATTTGTTGATTCATTAAACACATATTTTATTTTGGACCAAACTTCCTTTTCAATTTGTATAAATTTCCCATCGTCAAGAAGTACAGATAATCTCTCAGGTTCTATGATTTTTACCAACCCTGTTTTTCCATTATAGTATTTTTTATCTTTTTCCTTGTCATTACGCAATAACATTATTCTTGCGTCAATTTTTAATGTTAAACAATTCTCAGTGGGGAAAGACACTTCATCAAAGTCACCATCAACCTCTGCCCACAATGAGTGCTCTTGGGTGGTAAGCGTTTTAAGCTCTTTTTCATTTATTGAATCAACTTTAGAATTGTGAGTCGTAAGGATAACAGCACTTTTATGATTTACAGCATCAGGTTTGTAATAAGTGTTGATTAACTCAACTTCTCTTTGAGAACAATTACCTGTTCGCATGAGATTCAGCAATTCAATGAAGCTATCATCTGATTGCCGATAGACTTGCGTAAGTTCGAGAAATAGTGGTGGTGCTTTTTTTACAGATAGTGCGTTTAAGAAATTAATTCCATTGTAATAAGATTTTATCTGCATCCACTCTTCATCTGCAATGATTGGTGAAAGTTGGCATAGGTCTCCCACAAATAGAACCTGGACCCCGCCAAATGGCACATCTTCTTTCGTCCTCGTTTTCCTAAGCACATAGTCAATAGCATCTAATGTATCAGCTCTTAACATGGATACTTCATCAATAATTAGCAGTTCAAGTTCCTTAATTAGTCTCTTTTTATTACTATCTATTGAAGTTCCTGGCTGGCTTTTTCCCGGAAGAAAGGGCCCAAGAGGTAAGCTAAAGAAAGAATGAATGGTGACTCCATTTGCATTGACAGCCGCAATGCCAGTAGGTGCAACAATTATATATTTCTTAGCAATGTTTTGCCAAAGTGTATTCAGAAAAGTTGTTTTACCGGTTCCGGCTTTCCCTGTAAGAAAAACAGATTTATCTGTAGTATTAATAAATTCGGAAGCAAGTTTAAAAGTATCATTAATTTCTATTGTATTCATTGGACAAGAAGAGTTTTTTGTGGGTGTTGCAGGCGATTTGCAAATTTAAACTACAATTGTTAATCCAATAAATCACATATTACATACTGTGATATCATCATGTGGTTCCAGCATGTTTTTTGACTACTCGGCTATTTTCTCCGCCTTCAACCTCCCCACTTCTTCGCCAATCAATTTTTTAATGTCCATCTTCACCTGGTAATAATTATCAAGCACTTGCTGTTGGGTAACATTAGTAACCGCAGGAATATCCCGGTACTTGCTCACTTCTGTATTTAGTTTATCATGGTCGTTGATAATTTCGGAATGAAACATCTTAAGTTTTATTTTCTCCAACGGGTCGTCGGCAACCATACCCACAAACTCACCAGAAGAAAGGGCGGCAATTTTGCTGGCGGGTATAGCAGCATCTAATTGTTTACTGTGGCTGATGGATGCGTCCATCCGGTTGATGGAAACACTCTGCCGGTCCTGCATTATTTTTCCGAACCGTTCACTTAGCAGTTTAGAAGTTTCTCCCATTACCTGGCCGCTGATAATGTTGCCGGTGATGTTTACAATTACATCTGCTTGTTCCCTACCATAATCTTTTTTGAGCTGACTAAAATCCTGCATGGCTAATGTTGTTGCAACTTTATTGCTTCTTGCAGTGGCAATCAGGCTGTCAATATTGTTGAAGTAGATAGTTGGAAATTCATCAAACACCAAACTGCATTTTTGCATACCCTTTTTGTTTACCTGCCTCACCAACCTGGAAACATACAATGATAACACGGCTCCATAAATCTGCTGCTTCTCCGGGTTGTTGCCCACACAAACAATTTTTGGATGCTTTGGGTTGTTGATGTCTAATGTAAAATCATTGCCGGATAATACCCAATACAACTGCGGTGCAGCAAGCCTTGCCATCCCAATTTTTGCAGAAGCAACCTGTCCTTCCAATTGCTCCATTGCATCGTTTTGATATGCGGTAATGAAGGGATTAACCAGCACTTCAATTTCAGGCTGTGTGTTAAGCACCGGAAACAGTTCATCATATTCTGCCTGCATCAGTTCAATTACATGCGGCAGGGTGCAATATTTTCCATCATTGTATTTTCGTAAGAACCAAATAACAGCCGTAACAAAATTGATGGGTGATTCCACAAAGAAATCTCCCTGCTTGTTTATCCACTCCCTGTTCAACCCTAATAGTATGGTTCTTGCACTTTCTGTTGCATCGGTGATATCATTCATGCTGTTTGGGTCAAGAGGATTGCAGCGGTGCGATACAGAAAGATTATCAAAGTTGATAACATAGAAAGATGGCTTTACCGAATAGTTGTCTTTGTTTTGTTGGAGCCAGTTGTAAACAATCCTGCTCAAATCATCGTATTTAAAATCATATACAAACATGGCAAAACCTTTTTCAATGTGCTGCTTAATTACATGCTGAATTACAAACCAACTCTTACCGGCACCGGGGCTACCAATAACCAACAAGCCCCGAAAAGGATTGATGATATTTATCCAGCTTTTTCTTACCCTGGCTTTCAGGTTGTAGCGGGCAGGCAGGTTGATGGAAAATTCATTGGAGATAAGGCGTTCTTCCTGCGGAAAAGTTTCGTTTAGTGAATTGAAAACATCGTCACCCAAATTTAATTTGATTAAGCGGCTGAGTAAATTGCCACCTGCAAGTATCAGTAAAAAGCCAATACCGGTGGCTGTGATATAAGCGAAGGCTACTGTCTGTACATCGTACTGTAGTTTAAAATAAAGCTGGCTGGAGAAATAGAGCAACAAGCCAATGAGTAAATATGCTGCAATACTTTTCCAGTTTATTTTTTCATCTTTTTTACCCTGAGCACCAAACAAAGAAATTACCAGCAGCCCCAATGCCATAAATTTTGATGTAAGTTGATTTTGAAATAGTCCTGTGTTAGAAATATTTTTCATCAGCCTGTCGGTGATGGTGCTTGTAATTTCCCATTGCTCAAATGCTACATAGCAGTAATAATAAAAATGCAGCAGTAAAATAAAAATGCTGGCAAATCTTGTCAGGTCAACTATTTTCCGAAGCCCCTGTTCATTTTCTCCTGTGTGTGACATAACATTGTTTTATTTTCTACAAATTTGGTTTCTTCTTTTTGCGTCTCTTTTTAAGCAGGCTGTAAGGTGTGTTGTCGTATTGCTCTTTGGTGGATAGCAACACATCCAATGAGTTTTCAGCTTTCGCAGTAACAGGAATTGTTTTATCCTGTTGCTTTTGCTGAACCATTTCTTTTTTAGCAGAACCACCGGAACTGCCGCCTTTCGTCTCATCTTTTGTTAGAGATTTTTCATTCCCTGTTGCCAACCTGCTTTGCAAGGCTGCAGCACTGTAACCTTTTCCTAAATCGCTACCGTTAAAAACAACTTTGTTTTGGTTGTCAACAAATGTTATTCCGTATAATCTGCCTTCAATATTTTGACGAAGCACTGTATAGATGTTTTTCTGTTTCAAATGCTCCATCAATTCTTTCATGGTGGAAGGCGATTGCGAAAGACAATCATCCAGTTTAGATTTTACAAATGGTTTTAGTGATTCTTTTGCTGTTTCATTATCTGGAAATTTGGTTTCCAAATTATCTAAAATAGGCTTGCATGAAATTGAACTTGCTTTGATAGGAACACCTGCTTTATTTCCTGTAGCATCCAGAATACGATAAACCAATCCACGATTCTTGTAAATCCTTCCTTCTTCCTTACCTCTGTCTGCAACTACATTGAACTGTTTGAGTGCTGAATTAAATTCAGGTAAGGATGTAAACTTGTATTGACTGAAAACTGCACTCACTACATTGGAAATACTTCTTTTAGTTTCAACCTTTCCATAAACCGCTTTTTCTGCATCAACAGCTTTAATTCCAGGGCTTCTCGCTTGCTGCTGCCTTTCTGCTTTTATCAAACCATATATTTTCTCAATTTCTTTTCTTGCTTTTTCACTTTGATTTCTTCCGATGTTGTGGGTGTTAATCCTGCTGCCATCATGTTTGATGGTAGTACTCACAATGTGAATGTGTGGATGCCCGGCATCTTCGTGTTTGTAAACGAGATAAGGTTGTTCACCAAACCCGATTTTACTCATGTAGTCTGATGCAATCTGCAGTAACTTGTTTTCTGCCAGCTTTTCAGATGGGTCAAAGTTTAATGATATATGCAGGGTTTTAGTAGTAGCTCTATCATTCAAACTATTCAGTCTTTCAAAACCATTTAATTTTTGATGGAAATTCATATTCTTTGCATCGTTTAAATAATTGGCTGCATGTAGGCAAACAGCATTTCCTTTCTGCACTTTCTTTTCGTTGTAGTTGAGTGCAGCTTCAATACTTTTTGGTGTAGTTATTTTTGCAACCATTGCTCGTAGAGTTGATTCATTCTTGATTTTATTTCTTCCACTTTGCTGAGTAATATTTTTTGCAAGCCGTCATACTGCTGTACCCAAACCCTGAACTCTGGTATCTTATCCAGCAAGTGAAGTTTGTGTACCGCCTGGTTAAAATTGTTGCCGATGGCATTCAGTTCTTTTTTCAGGTTCAGCATATCTAATAAAAAATCATCGGCACTTTCGTTTCTATATTTTACCATAACAGGTTTTTGCAAAGCCACTTTCCGCAAGTAAGCACTGGTGTCTTTTTCGGTAGTTTTTTCTTGCAACTTTGTAAGCTGTTTTATCTCTGCTTCATTCATCCTCACCACCACCATTTTACTCCTCACTTCACTTTCCAACTTCTTCATGGTTTTCAATTTTCTGTTTCAATACCCCGAAACGACTTCGGAGTGAAGGGCAAGATGCCTCAAACGTATAACGTTTGTACATCTTGCCATGTGCAAGACCGGGCACATTAAGCCCTTGTAAAGTTTATCGTTTGAGAATATTCTAAGACCTTGCAAATTCATAGAAAAACAGGTGTAAAATCTGTACCAGTATTACTGTTTGCATGGCTAATATTTAGTCAGGCAAAAGCATCAACGACTGCTAACTATCAGTATTTAAAATCTAATTTTGGGGATGAGCAGTATTGCTTTTCAGAATTTCGAGTAATTCATTGAGTTTATCATCAATTATCAGAATTTCTTTTGTTGCATATTCTTTGCGTTTTGCATCAAAATCCCAGTTGTATTCCAGCAATTCTTTTAGTGAATTATAATAGTGTAAATACGTGTCAAATTCATCCATATCGTATTCCGGATAATTGAAATCCGCAATCAGGTGACCAGCCGCATCATAATGAAGAAATTGACTCAAACTTCTTTGCTGGTCCTGTAACGAATATCTTTCAAACAACACATCATGCAATAAGCCCTTTTGATGAAGCCCTGCACCGCCTGAAAGCATACCCGTAATTAATTCAATTTTAAAAGCAGGGTTTTGTAAAACAACCTTTGAAGATGTATTTTCTTTTGAATAGAGAATTTCAATTGTTGTATTGAGCGGCAGTTGAATTTGGTGTGGCAAAAGCTCTTTCAGGATTTGATTAAAATCCCAGGATAACTGATGAACAAATGACTCCCCCACAACCGGTATTTCATGTATATAGATTGGCGTTGATAATACAGGTAAATCTGTAATCATTTTACCAGATGAAAGGCGGTCAAAGCCTTTGTTAATTCCGATGTACCAGGAGTCTTTAAAGTATACATGCAGCGACTTCAGTATCATGTATGGGAGCAGCCCATTTATGAGTGCAGTAAAATGCTTTGAATCCTTTAAAATCATTTCAGCATCATCGGCATTTAACAGGGTTCTGAAATAGGTTAGCTCATAGTTTCCCAGGGTGTAATGCCTCCAATCATATCAAGCTGTTTACTCAACTCAAAACCTATTCTAAAGTCAAAAGCATAATTAGGTTCCCCTGTATTTTGAAAAAGCCATTGTAGCTGGCCATCTGTTACTAATCGTTTGCCATGACTGGTCCGTATGTAGTAAATACGATTGTTTATTTCATGGTTACTTCTTTTTTCTATATAAGCATGAGGAATACTTTTTCGTTTAGGTACATAAACAACAAAAAACTTCGCTTCCGTTTCCTCAATGTATTCAGTGGTTATTTCAATAACGGGACTGATATTATCGAAGCAAATGCTATGTATTTTTCCTTTCAATTTGTCCACATCAATATCCTTGTCAAACTCAAAATGACCGCCATCACTTACTCCAAAAATCAGCTTGCCACCGTTTCGGTTAGCAAATGCCACAATTTCACAGGCAATATCCTTTCGGTTTTTGTCATTCATTTGAGTGATTTTATCAAAAGATTTTAATTCAATATCAGTTCGTTCTCTTTCTTTTGATTGTATTAACTGTTTTAATACGCCGGACGTTATTTTCATGAGCTAAAATTTATTATCAAGATTCATAAATTTAGCATGTAAGTGGTAAATAAAAAAAGGGGCTATAATAACCCCTCATCAGCAAAGCTATAATAACCCCTCATCAGCAAAGCTATAATACCCTTCACTGGTGATAATGATGTGGTCAATCACCCGAATATCATGGTAAGAAGCGGCGACTTTTAATTTTTGTGTTAATTCTTCATCTGCCCGGCTTGGTTTTAAGTTTCCTGAAGGATGATTGTGTGAAAGGATGATTGATACGGCTAAAGATTTAATAGCAGCAGCCAGTATCAATCTTGGGTCGGCTACAGTACCTGTTAAACCGCCTGAAGATGCTTCATAAACACCAATTACTTTATTACCCCTGTTCAGCAGCAGCACTTTAAATTGCTCCTGCATCTCAATAGTGTTTTCATCCCATAGTTCCTTTAGTAATTCATAGCAATCTTTAACGCTATTAATCTTTGGCCGTTGGGATGGCTTTACTGTTGTTTTGTAAATCAATTCTACTTCTGCCACTCTTGTCCATTCCGGAAATTGCATTGCTAACTGTTCCATAACATTTCATTTTAAAGATTTAAAAATTAATTATGGAACTTCACCCGCCTTTTGACGACTAAGGCAATGAAGCAACGGAATAAATAGTATCTCTGATAATGTGGGAGCAGCTTTCTTTATGCCGGAATTTCATTGCCGCCACGGAGACAAAAGGGGAACTTTGTGGGAGAATTAATGAAGAAAAATAATTCTCAAATAAGATTGAAAGGAGTAATAAGTCAGGGCTATTTGTTAAAACAATTGCAGCCAATATTAAGGCCGCAATGAAATCTGAATAAGTATTTCTGCAGATTATAAGTTGGTCAGGAAATTTCTTTTGTTGCTATTGGAGGTTTTGTATTGCCAAACACTTTTGTATTTCCTGTTGCTGTATGTTGCTTATGTTTATTTGTTATCCAATTCCATATTTTCAACGAACCATCCGTTCTGCATCTCATCCTGTAACGAATTATAAAAGCAGATGCCAGCGTTAACATACCAATGAAAATGATTGAAGCATTAATGCTTATTAAGTCTGCTATTATTCCTGTAAGTATTGCACCAATAGCATAACCTAAATCTCTCCACAAACGAAAGATGCCGATACTTTTTGCCCTGTCTTGCGGATTTGTATTTTCTGCAACTGTTGCAAGGAATGTTGGATATACCATTGCTGTACCCCATCCTAAAATGGAAGAGAGAATAATAAAATGTAACATAGTATTGGCCCAAACCAAAACAATCAAAGCAATGGCCTGTAAAAACATGCCTATGTAGAGCATATCTTTTTTACAAAACTTATCAGCCATTCTTCCGGTAAACAATTGACCGATGCCCCAAACGGCTGGATATATTGCTGTAACAATTCCAATTTCACCAATAGTAAAACCTTTAGTTGCAAGCAGGATTGGAAAAATGCCCCATGCCATTCCATCATTCAGGTTATTGATTAAACCTGCCTGTGTTACTGAACCTAAGTTTTTGTCTTTCCATGTTGCATCCCAAAATATATTCTTCAACCGTGGAATGGTATTGCTGATTGTTTCTTTTGCTACATGATGCTTTGTATCTTTTATAAAAAAGATACTTCCAGCTAATCCCAAAAAAACCAATCCAATGCCCAAGTAAAAAGGGTAAGGTCTTATGCCGTATTCGTTGGCTATCCAGCCTGTCAAAAAAGCTACGATTGCAACAGCAATGTATCCGGCAAATTCATTTAATCCCATTGCAAAACCTCTCTGCTTTTCGCCCACAAGGTCAATTTTCATTACTACAGTACTTGACCATGTTAAACCCTGGTTGATTCCTAAAAGTATATTGGCAGCAATTATCCAGTTCCAGTTGGGTGCAAACATCAGCATGAATGGAATAGGAATGCCAATTATCCAGCCTGCCACTAAAAGCTTTTTTCGGCCGAACTTGTTAGCTAATGCACCTGTATAATAATTAGTAATTGCTTTTACAATACCAAATACTATAATAAATGAAAGAATAGCTGTTTTTGCTGCAATGGCAAATTCCTTTTCGGCAATTTGTGGCAGAATACTTCGTTCTAAACCAACCATACCACCTACAAAAGCATTTATGATGACAAGTAATGTAAACTGCTTCCAATTTTCTTTTAAACCTAATTGTATTTTCATTTTTTCTTTTAAGAGATTGAACATCTATTTGCACCAGCTTCTAAATCAATTGGGTTTATATCACTGAAATCACCTTCAATATTCTTTTCAACAATAGACAAGTAATTAGCTGGTGTTGGTGGAATACGTTGCAGAATAGTATTAATAAAATCTTCCTCTTTCAATTGAAGCATTTCCACAGTTTTTTTAATGTTACCTATTGTTGCTTGAATGGGTATGTTATCAAAATCTACCGGCTGACTTGTGTGAGCTGGCAATACAATGATATTTTCATCTAATGCCAGCAGTTTTTTCAACGATTGATAAAGCATTTTTGATTTCTGCATTGCTTCATCATTGCTTGCTTTCAGGTCTGGTCGGCCAACGCCATTTATAAATAGTGTATCACCCGACAGCAATACTTTATCATCAATCAGGAAGCTGGTGCTTTCTATTGTATGGCCGGGTGTTTGTATGGCTTTGATTGAGATATTACCAATCTGAAAAATAGCAGCCTCTGTTATTGGCTCAAAAATGAAACTCACTTTATTAGGCATTGGAAGAAAAAGTGGGGCATTTTTTTTAGCTGCTAATTGTTTTGACCTTGAAAGATGGTCGGCATGAGTATGTGTTTCTGCTACATATTTTAATACAGCTTTCTCTGACAATAAATATTTTTCATACGCTTCTGAATCTATTGAAGCATCTATTACCATTGCTTCATTTTGGGAAATTATCAGGTAAGACAAACAACCCTTGCCAGTTCTTCTGAATTGTATTACTTTAAAATTACCAAAGGCCATACTGGCAGTGTTCCATGCAAGGCTCCAACCTTTCATGCCTACTTCTAATGAGAATACATTGTAGCCCTGGTCTTGAAGCATTTTAGCAGCAACTAAACTCATTCTGCCACCTGCACAAAATGTAACCACCGGAACGGCTTTGTCAAGATGTAATCCATTAAATGCTTCGGTATCATTTTTCTTCAGCTTATCATAAGCATTAAAATGTATGCTGCCGGGTATGTACCATTCCATTCGTTCTGCTAATGGCCGTATATCGAGAATGGAAACGGGCTGGCCGATTTCGAGCCAACTACAGAGTGTATTGGTATCAATTGTTTTTGCTTCTGCCATTTGTGATTTTTATTGCACAAAGGTGGAAGCAATAAATGGCTATTCCTTTAACATAAGATAAATAATCAGCGATGTCCCCGGATACGGCTGAGGCTTACTTGTGTGATTCCTAAATAAGAGGCAACATACTTTAGCGGAACTTTCATTAATACGTTAGGGGCTTCATTCAATAAGGCATTGTATCTTTCTTCGGCGGAATGAAACTGCATACCTTCAATACGGTTTACAGTTTCTACATAAGCGGCTTCAAATATCTTCCGAAACAGCCTTTCAATCTCCGGAAAAGTATCATAGAGTTTAAATAGTTGATTGGCATTGATAGCCACTACCTCTGCATCTTCTAATATCTGAATGGCTTTGCGACTTGGTTTGCCTGTAAACAGGCTTTCTACTCTTGCAATGATGTTATTTTCAAATGAGAAACTCTCTGTTATGTCTATGCCATCTTTATAATAATAAATTCTTGCTACTCCTTTATTGATGAAATAAATTGTTTTGCAGGTATGACCAATGGGTTGCAGGTCTTTATTTTTTTTAATGGTTACAATATCGCTTATTTCTGTAATAGCATTTTCCGCTTCTTTTGAAAGGGGATTGAATTCTTTGAAGTATTTAAAAAGTTTTTGCATAAACTATTAAGCCCTGTAAATATACTTTAGTATAATTCAACAAAAAAACCAAGCTGCCCCGCCATTTTATAAACTCTTTCACAATGTTGCGGGGCAGCTTTTTTATAAGTTTAAGGGGCATTTTGCAATGCCCCTTAATAATCGTCAATTGTAGATACCCACCATTTCACTCTTTACAAAATCCTCACAAAGCTGAAAAGCTTTTTGTGTTCGTAACTGTGCTGTGCCGCCATACAATAATGATTTCATTTTGGCTTCATCATCTTTGTAATTTCGCACATTCTGAAAATATCCGGTAATGGCGTTGTATGTACCAAACACCGTCCCCTTTGTAGTTTCATATTGCTGCGATGGGCTGCTCATATTGTATTCATATACATCATCACACATATTTTTAAAGCAAGTGCTCAATTCATCCAGTTCGCCCTTCTCAAAGTTCTGCAATACTTCTTTGTTTGGAACCATTGCAAGCTGTATGAGTTTCTGTACATCTTTATCGGTGATACGGACTTTTGCCCATTGATTAAAAATACCTTCCATCTGTACAGAAAGCTGGTTAGATATTCCCATTACTTTATGAGCTTCTTCCAGCCGTTCTTTCGCATTGGCGGTATGACGGATTTTAATGGCGTTACTACAGTTTCTCAATGCTGCATTAAGGGTATTGTTACAAACAATACGAATAGGAGTAAAAGCCGCCATAATGCTGCCAAACCCATCATGCGAAGTAGTAAGGAACAAATACTTTTCAATCATATCATCATTGCCCACTTTAATATAACCGGGAAGTTTGGCAGTAATAAAAATCTTTTCACCTTTGCCTAATGCTCCTGCGGTTTCGTATTGTATTCCATCACCATCTACAATCGCATCAAAGAAGCTAAACGCATCTGCATTTTGTACTACTTCATAATCCTTTCCTAAACGGTCGCCTAATATATCATTGGTATCAGGGCGGTAAGTGTAGAATGAATTGGTAGAAATAATCTCATTACCATTATCAAGTCTGTGAATGTTGGGGCGTTTGCAAACTTCAAAATCAAGCCCTGCAAATTGCAATGCTGCTGCGCTGTTGGGATAATCTTCTACTATTTGCCCCAATCCATGCCATGCTTTTTCTTTTACTGAAAAGAAGCTGTGTTTGCTTGTTTGCTCATTGAAATTAATGTTGTGTGCCATAGTTGTAAATTTTTGTTTGATTAAAAAATGAAAAGCATCCCACCTTTTGGCAGGATGCTAAGAAAACTAAAATGGTAAGTCCTCTGCAACTTCTGAAACTGCTGCCGGTGCGGTGTTCATTGGCACTACCGGTGCAGATGCTGTATTGCCCCCTGCGGAACGGCCATGCAGTTTGATGGTATTTACATGGAATGTAAGACTGGCTTTTACTTCACCTTCTTTGTTTGTCCAGGCGTTTGCACCAATACGGCCATAACATTCCACCAAAGTGCCTTTGGTTAAATACGCTGATACACCCGGATTAATCCAGTACGAACAGTTTACATAGGTTACAATTTTCTGTACCTCTGGGCTTCCTTTTGCTTTGTAGGTGTCGTTAATAGCAATGGAAAAGTTCACTACTTTTTTCCCTGCTTTTGTTTCGCTAACGATTGCGTCTGCGGTAATTCTTCCGATGATTTCCATAACTGAAATTTTAAATGTTTAAAAAATGATTGTTTAATTGTGTTCTGATGATGAAAAAAAATTGTTTTGTAAAAGAAAAAATGGAAAAAAAGAAAGCATTACAGTAAGGCGGCTGCATAGAAGCAAAAAGGAAACGGAATAAATAAAATCATAAGCAGTGTGGTATATTCTTGTTTATGCCGTAGTCTTTTTGCACTTTGATAAATCATTATTGCAGCCGCATAGCTTCGCTTTCGCTTTTGCCCATTTTCTTACAAAACGGGTTAGTAATCTTTATAGATTCTTATTTGGGAAATGAGAGGGGTATTCTTTAAGGTATCTGGAATACTTGAATGTTGGAATTGTGTTTGGCAGGAGCGGTTTTCGGAATCTGGCTGAGAAGCCAATCTCAATTCCCAATAATCTTTATCCGGTGCGATGGTTTCACCGTTTCGTTATGACGAAGGAGTAATGATTTATATAAACGTTGAAAGGATTGCGCCGGGTCTATTGGTGATAGAAGAACAGAACGTTGAACGGAGCGTCGCAACGGAAGACGCACAAAGATTTAAAAGCTGGTAACAACAAAATACTACTTTCCTTAAAGAATAGAATAGTTTTTCGTTCTTCTTTCTTCATCATGGTCACGAATGCAAATAATAGATTGTAGCTGTAAAATGTATTCGGCAGGTAATTTATTCTGGATAGCACCGCTTGCAATAAATTCTTTATACCAATCATACGGCAGCAAAGTATTATCTATGGAGCTACTATCGGCAATATAAATCTGTGCAGTGTAAGAGGTATTGGTTTCATCAAAAAATGTAAATGTGTCCTCATTGTAACCTTTGCCTAAACCTTCTGCTTTATCGAGGAGAGTTTTTTCATTACTATTAATAGAGAACAACACTCCCCAAACCAATTCAGCAAGATTATCAGTCTTTATGATATTCGCTTTTGCAGAACCATCCTTGCTTACTTTGTTACAAATTAATTTGTACCCTGGAAGAAATGCGTTAGAGACTTTCATTGCTGAAGGAACTCTTTTTATAAGCCTGTTCAAATTCATATTTGAACCGTAAGCAAAAATCAACATGTAGTATTCAGATTTAAATTGAAAAATTATATTGCTTCTTTGACTATCTGGAATTGTGCTTGGCAGGACAGTTTAGATGTATCTGCCAATAACCAGGCTCAATTCCTAATTTCATTAACCGGCACAGTGGTTCTGTCATCTGTCATAATAAAGGAGAATGTTTGAAAAGGCAGAAGGACTGTGCCGGGTCTCCCTGATAATTAAGAAAATCAGTCTAAATTAGCAATTCACTAACTAACTGTTTATGGCAATCTGGAAATCATATAAAATATCAGACGTAATCAACGAAATAGAAGAGGAAAAATTTGTTCTCCCCGTTATTCAGCGAAGACTGGTTTGGGATGAGGAAAAAATGGAACTGCTGTTTGATACATTATTGAAAGGTGACTCTTTTGGCGGCATTATGGTGATTGAGGAAGAAAAGAGAAGTAAACCACTTTTTAATTACAGGACATTTACAAAAGATGGTGGCATCATAAATTCAAGACAAGTAGATACTCTAACCCAATTACAAAATTTCGTTATTGACGGGCAACAGCGATTGCAATCCTTTTATATAGGGCTAAAAGGGAGTTTTAATGGCAAAGTTTTATATTTTGACTTGTTCAGTAATTATAATACTGAATTTGAATTTAAGTTTGAAAAGGAAGAAAGTAAACTTCCGAAACAGTCAAAGGGAAATGAAGAAAGAACAATACCTGAACATAACTGGTATCTTGCCAGTTCCTTGCTAAAAAGATTAAAAGACACCAACGATGAAGACCAGGTTGCTGAAGAAATAATAAAGGCACAAAATATACAGGATGCTATTCAAACAAAACATGTTGAAAAAAACATAAAAGCGTTTTACAAGAATACCTTGACAGCGGATTGTCTTGGTATTTCAAAAGTATCAGTGAATAAGTCATTTGATGAAATAACCAATAAACAAAGAATCGTTGAGTTATTCCGAAGATTGAACGATGGCGGCACAAAGCTTTCTTCGTTTGATTTGGTAGCTTCTGTGCTCAAAGGGTTTGAATGGGAAATGGAAGGCTTTCTTGAAGAAACATTGAAGAGCTATGAAGAAATTGGTTTAACACAGGACAATCTTATCAAGTTAATATTTTTGTTGCAGGACAATCATAAAAAAGAGATGGCTGCAATTGAAGCAGCCGATGCTCAATTTGCCATAAAGAACAGAGAAAGAATAAAAATTACCCTGAAATGTCTCAAAGACTTTCTCATTAATTCAAAATTATATTATTACTATAAAGATGGCAACCGCTCCTTTATTCCATTGTTTTTTATCGCCTATCATCTTTTTCATAAACAAATAACCGATGGGGAATTGGAAAAATTCTTTGCCAATTTTGATGCTAAGAATACGGAACACCCAAGAATGGAGAAATGGATTTACCATTCTCTGATTAATGGAGTATTCAAAAGCAAAGGAGCAGGATGGATACCCTACAAAACAGGCATCCGTAAGTTATTGGATAAGATGCAACATTTCAAGAACAAAGATTTTCCAACCGATGAATTGTTCCGGGTTTATACAGACCATCCGATAACATTTACCAGGACTTACACTATTGATTATCTCGATGATTTAGAGAGTTCATTTGTTTATTACCTGATGTACGACAGAGGACAGACCATTAGGATAAATGATATAGACCACATCATGCCTAAATCAATATTAGAATCTCTAAAGATTGAATCAGCAAAAATTAACAGTATCAGGAATTTTCAATTGATAGATTTCAGCACCAACAGGGGATTAAAAAATGCAAGTCCGTTCAAGGATTGGATTAATAGCCATGTAGCGGACAAAGCAGCTTTTGTAAAGCGACATTTAATTCCGGTTGATGAAGCATTGTGGACAGAGGATAAGTTTGAAGACTTTGCTACTGCAAGAGCAAACCTGATATTGAATTGTGTTCTGGCACATTTAAAATAACTTTTAGAATTGGCTGATAAATGCTTAGAATCACACTTTATATAGCGAAACGATGAAAGACAAATTATTTAAGAATCTCCTGCACTGCGCCGAAGGTTATGCAGTTTTCAATTCGGGGGGACAACTCACTAAAGGGTATAAACCCGATACTGTTTTACAGAAGGACAATGATTATATCATTATGGAATGTGATACAGGCACCAGTCGAAAAGGATATTTAGGGGCAATGCTGAAAGCAGCAAGATTCCTGACCAGTGAAAAGAGTGGGAAATTAATACTGGTAATAAAAGAGAAGCCTAATACAACAGTCAAGCAAATTGCAGAACATCTTCGGGAATATTTGACATGGTTAAAGCCGCTTACCAACCTGAGAGTAGTTTACTTAATAGAAACAACTAAGTATTGCCCGGATAAAATCCCTTTAAAACTTTTTGAGTTCAGAATTTGAAAAATGCGCCATTACCATTAAGGCCGAGATTTAAAAATAGGTACTTACCCCAAACTGAAATTCAGCAAGCTTCGCTGGTGCGTTGCCTAAAATATCTTTCTGCCAGTTGTAACGGTAGTTCAACCGAATCACTGTTTGTGCAGTGGGTCTCCAGCTAATGGCAGGAACAATGGAAAATATTTCGTCACTGATATTATCACCTGTGGACTTAAACTTTCCTTTATTCCAATCCACATATTCAAAACGTATTGCTGCGTTAATTACAGATTTTTCAAAACCAAAAATGGGTTTCCTAAAAACAGGTTGTACAAAGTCAATAAAACCACCTTGCTGTTTTCTGCCGAATTGTTCGGTGTAAGTTTCTGAAACACCCACATTGCAATTTAAGGGAGCCTAAAACTTCATCAGTAGTTTTAAAGTCGAGTTTTCCCCTGATTTTTCATGCAACTATATTACAAAAAATACAGGTGTCTTTAAGAAGTCTTTACTTCTATTTAGTTCAGCTCACTATTAACAAAATGTCTTAACTAAAAGAAATAAGCCCTGTATTTCTACAAGGCTTAAGGTTTTCCAACTACAGGGTTTTAATATCTTTTGGTATAATAGCCACGCCTGGATTCAATAATGGCTCTTTCTTTTTCATACCTTAATGCACGGACATTCTCTTTTCTTTGCTGGCGGGATAAGGCTTTATCATGCTTTACTGACCATATCCTGTCCCTGTATTCATTTTCAATATCCTGGATATTCAGGTCAAGTTGAGAGGGCCTGTTGTAATTGTAGGACCTGGAAGGGAATGTATTGAACGGGCTGTAATACCTGTTATATCCGTATCCCGAACCATAGGTCGAATGTGAACCTATACCAACACTGACGTGTGAACGAACGGCTCGGTGACCACCCCTTGAGTGCTGGGCAGAAGCACTAAAGGCTACCCCTGTAAGGAGCAGGATTACAAATAATGTTTTCATATTTTAAAGTTTTTATTGTTATACTTGTAAGACGGCAAAATGCGTACAAAATTATCAACGAAATCAACCTATAACTATATTATAACAGAACCGTTTAAAAAGAACTTAAAGCATCAATGTTACCGACATAATAGACATTAATAATGGCAGAAACAAGTAAAGAATAACAACAAGACTGCCAGATTTGTTACCTTAATTTTGATTGACTTTAAATTGCAAACCCTGGAATTTTTTATCTTTAATATTTACACTTACCAACCATGATGGGCTCTTGATTTTCGGTTACTATGCCCACTACTATAATTCCTATTATTATCATTGTGATGCTTGCCTGAAAGGCCATAATATTTACCGGAAGATGCCGGGCGGGTAACATAATGAGTGGTACTGCAACTGCCCAAAACAATTATGGTAACCAATGCAGAGAATAAAAAAATCGTTTTCATAGAGCAAATATTTTAAGGTTTATTAAATGCTTAAATACTGTATGTAATTTCGTCAATCTTATTGGTAAATCAGAAAACCTGATACAGTAACAAACGTTAATTTAATTCTCTTTTTGAGAACCTAAATCTTGAAAAAAATAACTCAACTTCTGATAGTTTATTAGAATTGGAAGCCAAATGTTAACGAAGGCAAAAAACTGGCCTCTTTTGAAAAAGCAAATGAAGATACAATTACAAACCGCCTTATTGGGGCCAGCCACATTCCTCCTCCATAACCATTGTGCCAGCTGGACGATTTTTCATTAGCAACCCATACCCGTCCAATATCATGAAAAGCCAGCAAGCCAATTGAGCCCTGGAAGACATAGGTGTTAAAATCAGCCAATTTATAACGGATTTCCGAGTTGTTGAACAGCATCGTTCTGCCGGCAAACCGTTCCCTCCTGTAACCTCTTAAATTTTCTTTTCCACTTAAATATTGGGCCTGCTGAAAATCATATTTTCCAATATTCACTCCTGCTCCAAAACGGGTGGCTAATACGAACTTTGTTTGCGGTACAAAGCTCATGAAAATCCGGATGTCAAGGCCTGTATGTAGTCCGGATTTACTATAAGCATTCAATCCAAACAGTTGCCGGACATATACATTTATCATGGCGCCCCGTGTAGGAAGTGCAGCATTATTCTTTGAATTAATACTCAATCGCCCTTCCATACCCAAATAGGTTTTGTTTTTAAATACTGTTGTCGCATCTAAACCATTTATCGGAAAATCGGCGATATATTTTCCCTTGTTATTTTCCTCTCTTGCATTGAAATATTGAAATACCGGTCCAACACCCCCATACAACCAGGACTGTAATTGTTTGCCCGCTACTACTGACATAGTACCGCCATCATATTGGACACGGTAGTAATTGATGCCGCCTCTTGATTTGTCAAAAACAGTATTATTGCCGTTTCCAAAAAAATTTGTGACATAAGCTGGGGATTTCAAGTCGGCACGGACACTCAGGTCTGCATTTTTTATCGCCTTTATAAAATCTGCCTGGTAAAGAAACCGGTAAGAATTTGTTTGAAGAGCTTTATTGGCCCGTATGTATTAACGCATACTATAGGGCTCTTTACGAAAGCCCTGTTTAAAATATTCTAATTGCAACCCTATCAAAACACCATCATCAATATTATACCCAATATCAGCCCACGGTTTAAAATAGTTGTAGGTAAATTCAAGGCGGTTATACCTGTTTATTTCCGGGTCTGCAGAAGTTTTATTTTTAAACCCGCCACTACCGGAAATACTATTTTTTTCAAAGGTGGCATCATAAATAGTTATTCGTTTACCATTCCCTTGATTTATAAAATCGTCCTGACCCGGACCACCAATAATGCGGATTTTTATAGCAGCACTCTGGCCTTTTATTACGATGCTGTCATCATCCTCCAATGCATAGATGAGTAACTCTTTCGTATTCGCCGGGTCAAAGAGCCGTTCATACACTTTTGATGAAACAATACCGGTTCTTTCAATTTTATGCGTAGTCACCAGCACCTTGCCATCTTCTTTCTTTTCAATCATGAAAAATTCTTTCTGGTTGGAGCCGACAATTTTTACGGCTTTTGAAAGGAAATAATAATAGGCCATCATTTCCTGGCGGAAGAATTTTTTTCTGTTTTTAAGTTTATCAATTATTTCATTGGAAGAATATTGTAGAATTGCTGAAGGCTGTTGTTGTATAGCTGAAGTAATAACTTCATCCGTCATGCTTAGTAGGAAAGTATCAATTTGCTTTTGCCATTCCACAGCGGAAAGTTCGGTGAGAAAGAAACGGTCAAAGTTGCGGGCCGTCTTATTAAATGTCTTTATATTATGTGCCTTTGGCCGGAGGCCTTGTATTTGTGGCATAAACCAGGGTTGCCGCATAAATGCAGCCAGCAATCCTTCGCTTTTAAAGAATGCATGGTCTCTGTCCCGGGGAATAGGGTAGTAAATTTTTCCCTTCCCGGTATCTTTTGTTGCCCATTGCCACTGGCCATCATGCCGGTCAAAGTCCATGATAAAATTATCCAGGAGCCTTGCCCTCAGCACTGCTTTTTGGTCAACATGGTCATCAATATCTTTCGCCAGCCTTAGTACCAATTCCTCTGTAGAATATGTTTTACCTGCACCGGCAGGTTCCCTTTCTTCCAGGATAGCTAACGAATTTTTAAACCCGGTTCTAAATCGGTCCAGCCTTGGGTCATCGGGTATATAGACGAGTTTTCTTCTAACTGTGGGTATGCCAGCAGCCTTTTCTAAAATGGGAATGGACAGAGACGCATATGGATAAGCTCCTGACACAACATTTCCGGCAAAATCCTGTGTTGAAGGAGTTCGTAAATCGGCTGGTATAACAGCGTCCGGGAATTTTTCAATGGACCGTAATACCCACTCCTTACCGGTTTTATCAGCAAGCCTTAGTGTTTTTACCTGCTTTCCACCTGATTGTCTCAGGGGTTTTAATCCGCCTTCTTCACTGTTCAAATCAAGCATGGGTACAGGTAATTTTTGCGCCCATTCATTCCTGTAATTCTCCCCCGAAAAAAGATGTTTTAAATGACCGTTATCTGCTTTTGGATTAGCAGCAATTTCTACATTGCCAATTGCCGGGTATAGTGTATCTATCGCATTGATTGGGGGCTGCGGTGCAATTGTTTTTAATTCCTTTGCAAAAAGAGGGGTATCCAAATCATCACTTTGCAGGTTATAAAATTTTACTTCTACCTTACCGCTTTTCCGAACTTCCAATACCGAGAAGCCATAGTCAAGGATGGAAAATAAACTGTTCTTCCCTTTGCGAAGCCTGGTTAATTTAGCTGCCGAGCCACTAACAATATAGGGAATGCTATCCTTTACGATTAATTGAAGACTGTGTTCATGACCGGCAACAGCAACAGGGCTAGGATGTTTTTTTAAGACCTGCTCTATTTCATTTATCATAGTCCGGTATAGGGGATGATAGGTATCCTGTACATTCCCAAATACACCCCGTGCAATAGGATAAACTGAGCCCAGTATCGGAAGCGGGATGTACAAACCTTTAACTGCTTCTGCTAGGGGAAATATATGTTGCTTCAATGTATAAGCGCCGCCATGCACACCGTAAGTGTACATAGGGTGGTGCATTACCAGCACCAGCAATTGATTGGGATGTGTTTCAACAATCTGTCTGAGTTCGGTAGTAAACTCATCTATTGTCCTGGCTTCACACGCCGATTCAGGGCCGGGCTTGTCGTGCAGGTGCAGAAACCACTGTGTATTCATCATGACCAGCACTACCTTTTCATTCAATTCAATCGGTATAGGCCCGGGGCACCCGTTCAGCGGCAGTGCCTGTATATTTGGAGCCTGCAATGTATTAATATAGTTGGTCTGATTAATAGCTCTTTCCCATCCACCTGCTTTGCCTCCTTTCCAGTCATGGTTGCCCGGCACAAAAAAAGCCCTGGCTTTTTTGCCTTTGAAAATATTTAGCTGATAATCCAGCACTTTTTTAGTGTGTGGATATTCTGCATCCCCTTCATCCGGTAAGCCATCAGGATAAATATTATCGCCCAAAAAGAGTGCTGCATTTTTCTCATCATTCCAGTTCACATTTTTTGTGAGCCAGTCAAGAACAGGATGAGTATTTCCCTGTAGCAGCCCCGCATCTCCAATTAAAAACAGCCGTTGTATTATACTGTCTGTTTGAGAGTATCCCTTACTCGCAAAAAAACATGTAAACAAGAGAATAAATAATTTATGCATTAGTAGCTGTTTTATATGGAATTTGGGTTGACCAAATGTTGATTCTTTAAAAAATTTATTCCCTTTTTAATCACTGCTAATTACAGGTTTTTCTATTCTATGCTTAAAGAATTTCTTTTGAAAAATCAATAAAGCAATAACCCCTGTAGAAACCCATACATCTGCGAGATTGAATACCGGGGAAAAGAATTTAAATTTTTCACCACCCAAAAATGGTACCCAATCGGGTAATGTGGTATTAATAATGGGGAAGTAGAGCATATCAACCACCCGCCCATACATTAAACCAGCATACCCGCCTCCAGCCGGAAATGAGTTTGCGACATTTTGAACAACTGGGTCACTTTGTTCGAATATTAATCCATAGAAAAGACCATCAATTAAATTACCAAGGGCTCCCGCATAAATAAAAGCTGCACATATAATAAAACCTTTCTTATATTTCCTCCGGATGATTTTGCTGATAAAAAAAGTACCCCAAACTACGACGATAAGCCGTACTATTGTCAGTATTAATTTTGCAATATCCCCTTCTCCTAATTTCCAACCCCAGGCCATTCCTGGATTTTCCAGGAAGTGTAGCCTGAACCAATCCAGCCCCAATGCTTTGTGTTCTTCTCCATAGAAGAAATTTGTTTTGATGTAAATCTTTACTGACTGGTCAATCAACAATAATAAGAGAATAAAAAAAATGATACTTCTTTTTTTCATTATCCAACTTTAAATGAAAACAAACTGTATTAAATATTCTTTATAAGGATTATTTCTTGTATTATAAATTTTGCCCGTCATTCTATTGCGCATATTTTGCAACACTCCGGGCATTACACTTACATTTTCTGTATCCTCACCGCATTCAAAATTGCCAGTAGCGCTACACCCACATCTGCAATTACTGCTTCCCATAAGGTGGCTACACCACCCACCCCAAGGCCCAGCACCATTACTTTAATTAGCATTGCCAGTACAATGTTTTTCAAACAATGCTCCGACCTTAGTAATAACCAGTCATTTAAATTCATCAATTATGCGGGCTCCGAACGGTTTTTAGAAAACAGTACAGAACTTACCTGCTAAGTAATCTTTTTCGAAAGCCTCATGAGGTTATCCGTTTTCCCCTGTGTTAAAAGGTTTTTGCAATGGTCAGTAAAGAATTGATGTGACTGTAAGAAGAAAAGTGTTTTATTGTCCCAGCCATCAATGGTGCATCCCATCATTAGTTCAACTTCTCTTTTTATTGCAATATGTGATTGCCAGAACTCTTCTGTACCCAAATGATAAGTATCTGCATCACAAAGAATCATCTGGAGTAAATTTTGAGGGTGCGATGGAAACTTTGTGCTCATAATACAATCGGCGATTTTGTTTATTGTTGTTTCGTCAATATTGGAGCATATCAAGAAAAGCTTCATTGCAGAAACACTTTTTCTTTCGTGTTCATAAGACCCCGATATAAGATGTCGGACATCATGAAACCATGCTGCAATCGTTACTACCTGGTAATCCTTAGCAGAAAGGTGATAGAACTTGCATATTTCATCTGCACGCCTTACTACATTTATGGTATGCTCAATGTTGTGATACAGAAGCCGGGGGTTAAAATAATCCTGGAACAATCTCTCCACATATTGTGAGACTTGTTTGATAAGGACATCCATTCGATTATATTTTCGAATTGCTAAAACTTCATTCGTTGAATCCTTACTGCATTTAGAATTGCCAGCATTGCTACACCCACATCTGCAAACACTGCTTCCCACATTGTCGCCAGCCCGCCTGCTCCTAAAATCAATACAATCACTTTAACCCCAAACGCCAGCCCAATATTTTGCCAAACAATTTTTGTGGTTGCTTTACCAATTTGTATGGCAGTAGCAATTTTGGAGGGATGGTCAGTTTGTATAATCACATCTGCTGTTTCAATAGCAGCATCACTGCCCAGACCTCCCATGGCAATCCCTACATCACTCAAGGCAAGCACAGGTGCGTCATTAATACCATCACCTACAAAAGCCACTACATTCATCTTGTCCTGCTTAAGGACTTCTACTTTTTGCACTTTATTCTCTGGCAGAAGGTCGCCATAGGCTTTGTCAATGCCCAAATACTTAGCTACATTATCTACAACGGCTTGCTTATCCCCGCTAAGCATGGTTGTTTTTACATTCAGTTTGTGCAAGGCATCTACTGCCTGTTTGCTATCTTCTTTTATTTCGTCTGCAATAGTCAGGTAGCCTGCCAGCTTTCTGTCAATTGCCACTATTACAATTGTATCCACTATCGTTCTTAATCCGTCATTCACCGGCACTTTCATCATATCCATCAACTTTACATTACCAGCCAGCACTTCCTTTCCATTCACTTCTCCTTTTAACCCGTGGCCACTAATTTCTTCCAACGCATCTACCTGTATTTTACTAAAGTTATTATTTGCGTACTCCACAACAGCTTTGGCAACAGGATGGGTTGATTTAGCTTCCAGTGCGGCAGCAAGCGGTAACCATTCATCCTGTGGAATGTCATAACTCTCCACCTCCTGTACTTTAAAAACAGCTTTGGTAAGTGTTCCTGTTTTATCCATTACTACCTGGTTTATTTTAGTCATTAAATCAAGGTAGTTAGATCCCTTGAATAAAATACCAGCCCGGGATGCGGCGCCAATACCCCCAAAATAACCTAATGGAATAGAAATCACCAATGCACAGGGGCAACTGATAACAAGAAAAATCAAAGCCCTGTAGAGCCATGTATTGAAAACATAATTATCAACAAGAAAATAAGGTATTACCGTTATGCCAATAGCAAGAAACACAACAATAGGAGTGTATATTCTTGCAAACTTCCTGATGAATTGCTCTGTTTTTGCTTTTCTTGTCGTTGCATCTTGTACAAGTGTCAGTATTCTTGCAAGTGAAGAATCATTAAAAAGTTTTGTCACTTTTAACTCCACTACTTTTTCCTGGTTAATCATTCCGGCCAGTACTGTTTCGCCTTTGGAGAAAGTAGAAGGTTTGCTTTCTCCGGTTAAAGCAGATGTATTAAATGAACTTCCCTCGCTTAACATTTCTCCATCCAGCGGCACTCTTTCACCAACTTTTATCTGGATGGTTTCACCAACTTTTACGCTTTCAGGCGGCAGATTAACGTAGATGCCATTTCTTAACACATCGGCACTGTCCGGTCTTACATCCAGTAAGGCTTTAATGCTTCTTTTGGCCCGGTTAACGGCAGCATCCTGAAATAATTCTCCTACTGCATAAAAAAGCATTACGGCAACGCCTTCGGGGTATTCGCCAATGTAAAAAGCCCCGATAGTCGCGACACTCATCAAAAAGAATTCTGTAAATACATCACCTTTTACAGCAGTCTTTATTCCTTTAATCACTACTGGTAATCCTACCGGAATATATGCTACCGAGTACCAAATAAAACGAACCCAGCCCGTAAACCACGCAGGTGTTGGCTTAATCCAGTTGTCCAATGCAATACCGCCTATCAGAAAAACAAAACTTGCGATAGCAGGTAACCACGGCTTGAATCCGCTGCCTTCTTCGTCACCGTGGTTGTGGTCATCATCTTTACCGTGCAGCGATACCACTTTTGCTTCATTCAATTTTCCATCCAGGTCGCAACAGGCTTCCTGCTCTGCAATTTTTGTTTCATCATGTTTATGTGCCATAAAACTTTATTTAATGTAAAAAAAATGTAACAATACCTACTATAATTAATACCATACCGGTAATTCGTTTTTCGTTGTGTTCTATAAATTGTGAGTTCGTCATCTGTACTCCTTTAAATGCAAGCATTACAAGAGTGATAATTCCGGTAATGCTGATGGCTGCATACACCAAAGCCAGCAATAGAATATCATCCCATCCATAAGCACCCGCTGCCAAAAAAAGACTTTCCACTTCCAGGCAGGGAGATAAAAACATGGTAGCTGCAAAAATCAACACCCATTTTGTTTTCGATTTTTTATATTGCTGTACATCTTTGCTGGAAGCATGATGATGGTGCGCCAGGTTTACTGTAAAATAGATTAATCCGAATATTATCAACAGTACCGGTGCAATTACATGCACATACCCTTCATATTGATGCGCCAGTTTTGAACCAACCATTCCCAATGCAAAACCAAGAATAACGGTGCCCATCACATGGGCAGATGCCGTGATTGAAGCCACCAGCATCAATTCATACTTTTCCCATTTTTCAGCTTTTGCAATAGCAACCAGCGGCAGCCAGTGGTTAGGGATGAGTGCATGAGTAATGCCTAATAAAATTGTACCTGTTATAATGCTGTACATATATTACTTTCTTTGAAAGCTGCAAAAAAGAAAATTCTGAACTGTGTTAAAAGGTGTTATGTGGTCTTCTGTAATACACTTAATCCTGTCAAACTTTATCTCAAACCTTTCACTCATAGATGCCTGTTTGTATTGTTGAATTTGCAGGCCACTGCATTTTTCGGGTCCGTTTTCTGAAAACGTACCTAACACTAAATACCCTTTGTTACTAATACCTGCTTCAGCAATGGCTACATATTTATTGATGGCGTCATTGTTTGTAAGAAAATGAAAGGCTGCCCTGTCGTGCCAAAAATCAAACCGAACCGGCGGCTTAAATTCAGTTACATCAGAAACAATCCAGTGTATCAACTTTGATTTATCCCCTAACCGTTCTTTTACTTTTTCAATGGCTGTAGCGGATATATCCAGCACCCAAATATTTTGATAGCCTTTTTCTAATAACGCATCAACCAAATGACTTTCCCCGCCACCAATATCAATAATATTTGCAGTTAAGAGCAAGCTGAATAATTTCAAAAACCCCATTGAGGTTTTTGGATATGGCTGAAACCAGCTTACTTCGGTTTCTGCTTTGCTGCTGTAAATATTTTCCCAATGGTTTCTATTGTTGACCATTTTCTTTGTTTTATAGATTATAAAAAAGGGTTGCAGGTGGAAACATCTGCAACCCTTTACTATGAAGTGTATTTTTTAGTTATGCGCTGAATGCACTTACCATTCCCAGAACGGAAGCAAGCATCACTACACATTTCCAGCAATTGAGTCTGTTCATTTTTATTTGTTTTATGGATGTAAAAATACATAGGTCCTGCGCTTAATTTTGTTAATGTTTAGTGGGTACTTCTCTGCTTTTTCTTCTTTGTTTTTAGCTAACTCTACTATAACACCTTTAGTGAAAAAGAACTGCTTTTAAAAAAGGTTCACAAAATAATTTACACCGAATCTTCCGGCTCTGTTCTTAAAAACAATTCAGATAGCCTGTCTTCAATTGCCTTTGGCAAAGTTTCTGTATCTATCCATAATGAAAGTGTCTGGGTTGTTTCATCAATTTTTACCTGATATGTATCCTCAAACTTTGTTGGCAACAGAAAAGCATCATACTCTGTCTGTAAACTTTTTACTTCTTCATTAAAAGATTTTTGCCACCTGTCTAATTTTAATCCGTCCATAATTTTATTGTTTAAGACCTGCAATAGTGTTGATTGTTAGTGCTACAATAATTGTATTAAAAACAAAAGAAATTAAACTATGCATTAAAACAAAACGCCTGATAACCCGTGAATTTACCTGTACATCAGAAACCTGAAAAGTCATACCAATCACAAAAGAGAAATAAGCGAAATCTATATAATCAGGATGCTCTTTGGTTGGGAAATCAATACCACCTACATTAGTTCCTGTTTTTAATTTGTTATGGTCGTGGTACAAATGAGCATACCGTATGGCGAAGGTTGTATGCAGCAATAACCAGGAAAGCAAAACCGGTGAAAGCGAAACAATTGTATGGAATATCTTATTAAATGATGATTCACCTTTACTGGTTAAAAGGAGCAAAGAGCCGAAAAGACTGAAACAAACTGCAATGATTACAATCATAAAGATTACTTTAAGTCCATCATCCTGTTTATCTACCATAAGGCATAATTCTTCAGGTTTTGTAGTAAAAAAAAGAATCCAACTTAGCAAAATCATACAAAAGCAAAATGTGTCCCAGGCTAATATTATCCTGCTATTCTGGTCAATTTTTAGGAGGTTCAGGATTATATAAACAACAACAGATACCAAAATGCAGAGCAGTAATTTCTTCAATCCGCTAATATTTTTGAAAAAGCCCTGTTTTATATGTTTCATCTTGCCTGAATTTATACTCCTTATATAATGTTTTGTATATAGCCTGCCTTGTCTATGTGAACTTCAATGGTTGTATGGGTTATTTTGAATTTAGCAACCAACTCATCCTTAATAGCAGATGTTACCTCATTTATTTCTAACAATTTGGTCTCTGCTTCCATGATGATATGTCCGCTTAATGCATTAATTCCAGATGTCAGTGTCCAGATATGCAAGTCATGAACGGATATCACACCGGGCTTTTCGGTAATAAATTTTTCTACTGCTGCATAGTCAACATCCTTTGGAACCCCTTCCAGCAGTATATCCACCGACTCTTTTAAAAGGTTATATGTTCTTGGAAGAATAAATAATCCAATCAATGCACTCATGATGGGGTCTATATACAACCATCCTGTTGCAAGAATAATAACCCCGGCTATGATAACTGCTACAGAACTTAACATGTCACTCACTACTTCCAAAAATGCGCCTTTAATGTTGATGCTTTCTTTTGAGCCGGCCTTTAATATCTTCATTCCAATGAGATTAATGATTAATCCACAAATGGCAACTATCAGCATGGGGATGCCTGCCACGGCAGGGGGCTCTTTAAACCGTTGCCATGCCTCATATAAAATATAGCCTGAAATAAATATCAGAACCAAAGCGTTAATCAACGCAGAAAAAATCTCTGTTCTGTAATAGCCATAGGTTTTGCGGTTATTCCGTGGCTTTGATGACATCCAAATGGCAAACAAGGCCAGTGCCTGCCCGCCAACATCTGTAAGCATGTGGGCTGCATCAGATAATAAAGCAAGGCTGTTGGAAATAAATCCCACCACCACTTCTATTACTAAATAAGTGGCTGTAATGGCAAAAACAATCTTCAGTGATTTATTATGTTTAGCTCCGGCTGATGTTGAATTTAATGATGACATAAAGTTTAAGAAACATTTTTGTAAACAATTAATCTGTGTTATCTTTTTCGTTGTGCTTGTCTGTCATTTTCTTTTTCCATTTTACATACCAATGCTGGTGATGTAATGAAAGCAGAAAATACAATGCAATTGCCCCAACAATGGCGATAATAAACATATTGAGGCCTACTGCTACACCAACTGCGGCAGTACACCAAACTGTAGCTGCAGTTGTTAAACCATGTGATGTTCCGGCGCTACTGTTTCGATAGATAATACCAGCTCCAAGGAAACCAACGCCGGTAACAATGTTGGCTATCACTCTTGATGCAGCGCCTACATCACTTACCAAATGAGCTGCAACAGCAGTAAATAAAGTAGCGCCGATACAAACGGCTGCATAAGTTCTTATACCGGCATCACGGCCATGCTTTTCCCTGTCAAGCCCAATAAAAGCTCCAAGCAGGAATGACACGATAAGTTTAGCGACAATAATTAATTCAACATTTATATCCATCAGTAACTATTTATTTATTTTTTCATTTATATTGGTAATCTCATTAAAAAAAACTTCGCCTGAGGCAGTATCATAGTATGCTGATACAAGACCTACTTCTCCTTTACTTTTTTGTTCTCTTATATAATCACTATTGTCAAGAATAGTGGCTATGGAATTCTCTATATTCAAATGCGTCACTTTTTCTGCAAAAGCCTTTCCATTATCCAATGCCTGTTGAACATTAAGTAAACAGGCTTTATCAACAGCGGGTTTTATTTTTTGTGTAATTGAATCTATATTGCCGCCAGTTACCGAATGAATGGCTGCTCCCACAGCACCGCAGTTGGAATGCCCCTTCACAACAATCAGTTTTACCCCCATTTTTTTCACGGCCAGTTCTATACTTCCAATAATTTCTTTATTAATAATATTGCCCGCAATGCGAATGGAGATTATATCGCCAAGATTGGAATCAAATAAAATTTCGGATGATGTTCTGGAATCTATACAACTTACAATAACAGCCATTGGAAACTGCCCCGATGAAGTAGCATTTACCTGGTGGCGAAAATATTTTTCGGTCCACTTACCTTGTCTGAACCGTTCGTTTCCCTTTTTTAGTAATTCAACGACCTGCTGTGGTGTCAACTTTTCCTGGCCCTGCCGGTTAAGTACATTTACAAATTGAACATGGTCTGATAGCTGGTATTTTTCTTTTACGCCTATGATATTAAGCCTGATGTTCTTTTCTGGCGCAATTACATTTTTGAAATCAACAAATATTTCCAGAATATCATTATCAATATAGTCGGCATAGCTGGCATCAATAATCACATTTGTATTTTCAGGAACAGCCCAAAGCGTATCCTTTATACTTGCCTTGTTTAAAAACGATACCTGGTTAGGTAATTCTATCCGTATGGTTTCTCCGGTGTGTAACTGTTCTTTTTCAATAGTAAATGGATTTTTATAGTTGCTTTTCAAAAGGTAAAATAAGCTGAAGGCTAAACCAATTAATATGCCGATGAGCAAGTCCGTAAATATGATGGCTACAATTGTTACCACAAACGGAATGAACTGGTTCAAGCCTTTCGCATACATTTCTTTAAAGATGGATACTTTGGCAAGCTTATAACCTGTAACAATTAAGATAGCAGCCAGCGAACAAAAAGGTATTAAATTGATAAAAGGGCTTAAGAACAAAATAGCCAGCAATAAAAATATACCATGAATAATGGCAGATAATTTCGATTGTGCTCCTGCATTAATGTTAACCGAACTGCGAACAATAACAGAAGTTACCGGAATACCGCCAACAACGCCGGCAATCATATTGCCAACACCTTGCGCCACCAGTTCCCGGTTAGGAGATGATTGCCGTTTATGGGGGTCTATATTTTCAACGGCTTCCAGGTTTAACAGTGTTTCCAGCGAGGCTACAATGGCAATAGTGAGTGCCGTTAACCAGACAGTGAAATTTCCAAAAGCACTCAACGAAGGAAATTTTAAAAAAGAGGAGAGGTCAGAAAAACTGGTCGCAGGAATGTTTACAAGGTGTACGGGTTGCAGATATAATACAGGAATAAATACTCGGAACGCCTCGTTTAAACCAATACCCAACAACACTACAAAAAGTGAAGCCGGGAAGAATTTAATTTTATGAAGCGGTGTCTTATTCCAAAAAATTAATACAAGTATGGAAACCAAACTAATAATTACAACACCTGGTGTAACATGAAAGAAAGTATTGAACAAATGCGAAAAAGTATTTTCCCCATTTGCCTGTATAAAGGCAAAATCATCCTGGTGAGTATTATCATAACCAAAAGCCTGCGGTATTTGTTTTAAGATAAGTAATATTCCTATGGCTGCTAACAATCCTTTTATAACATTCGAGGGAACATAGTTGGCTATAAACCCGGCTTTTAAAAGACCACTTCCCAATTGTAATATGCCTGCAACTATGAGTGCAGCCGAAAACAATTCAAAACTACCCAGCTTTGTAATAGAAGCCAGTACTACGGCAGCAAGCCCGGCGGCCGGGCCGCTCACACTGGTATGCGACCCACTTAAAAGACCTACCACTATACCACCAATGATGCCGGAAATAATTCCCGATAGTAAAGGCGCCCCTGAAGCCAACGCTATTCCCAAACATAAAGGGAGTGCAACCAGAAATACTACTAACCCGGCGGGGAAGTCATATTTTAATTTTGACATTGAAATGGTCATCGTAAAATGCGTTTAATAATTTATAATCAACAGCATAATCTGAGTATTTTACCAGATTAGTTAAAACTGGTTAAGAGACGCTGCCAGAACCACTGGCAGCGTTACCTTAATCTTCTTTCTTAAAAGCATAAACATCGAAATGCTTATTAATGCAATTAGGCTGAGAGAAGAAAATTATGTTCTGATAATTCAGGCTTGCATAACTCACTCTAACTTCTCACAATTTATTTTTTGAATAAATCCAATCAACGTTTATAAATCCCATTAACTGCAGGAGGATTATCAACCCCAATAAATTCAAGCAACTTCTTACTGATTTATAATCCATTCTTTTGCCTTGTTACTATCCGTTAAATCAAAATATTTTACAGTTGCTTTTGTAAAGGGTTTCATTACTGATTGCATCCACTTTTCCCACTTTTTTGCTCCAACAATGGCAATCTTTTCAATATCTTCTGAGTGGGTAAAATTCATTTTACCATAATTAACTTCGATAATGCCGTCTTCCCAAAAACCTGTTGAATTGGAAGAGGAGCAATCATCCATTTCAAAATACCACCTGACTTTTTTTCCGGTTCCGATGATATTATGAATAAAGGGGTGTATTTTCTCATAGTCTTTTATACCCAATAAATCATTTGCTCTTGTTGCTATAATATTTTTTTGGGTAAAATCTAAAAGCTGTAACATAATTATTCTGTTTTATCTTCAATTCAGTTACCATCCATTCATGATTTATTTCAGGTCAGTGGAACTAAAAGTATCTCCCTGCTTTACATCTCCTGTTTCATATCCTTTCTTAAACCAATACATTCTTTGTGCAGAAGTACCATGCGTAAAAGCATCGGGCATTACCTGCCCGGTTGACTGCTTTTGCAACCTGTCATCTCCAATGGCACTGGCCGCATTCAACGCTTCGTCAATATCATCAGAATCTAAAATGTTTTTCATTTTCTGGGTATGATGCGCCCAAACACCGGCATAAAAATCTGCCTGCAGTTCCATCATTACTGAATATTTGTTGAATTCGGTTTCGCTAAGCTGCTGGCGCAGTCTGTTTACTTTGTCTGCCGTGCCCATCAGTTTTTGTATGTGATGGCCCACTTCATGCGCCACCACATAAGCCATTGGAAAATCGCCGGGTGCGTTAAGCTTGTATTGCAAGTCCTGGTAAAAAGAAAGATCTATATACAGCTTATTGTTGCCAGGACAGTAAAACGGCCCGGATGCGGAACTGGCATTGCCGCAGGCTGATTCAACCGCACCACGAAATAATACCAAAGTTGGTGCTCTGTATTGGCTACCTTTTTCAGTAAATATTTTGTTCCATACATCTTCTGTTTCCGCCAATACCACTTTTACAAACGATGCCCTTTCATCATCAGCTTTTTGTTCTTCGGGAGATAATTGTGAGGACTGATTCGTTTGTTCAGAAAGCTGCTGCTGTATCTGTGTTGGGTCAATATTATTACCACTTAGTAAAGTATACAACAGGTAAATAACAATACCAGCTACACCGCCACCTGCGGCAACTTTTCCACCGGATAAACCTCTGCGGTCATCAACATTTGAACTTTCTCTTCTTCCTATCCATTTCATAATAGAAGATGTTTTGTGAATTTATCAATTAGTGATGTCTTCTGTGATGGCCCCCATAAAACCCACCATGATGCCCCAAGTCAATGTGTGTAGTAACTACAGGATACCAAAAACCACTATTCCAAAAATTTCTTCGGCGAACCGGCTGCTCTACATATACGGTTTGTGGTACCGGTTGCTGCACTATTACAGTAGCTGGCTGTTGTGCAGCAGTAAAAATATCTTTACTTCCATTTTCATATACAATCTGGCTGATGTCTGTCTTGGTGACCACATATACCGGCCCGTTAATGTTGGAAGACTTATAATACCTGATTTCGGTCGTACCCACTTCGGCTACTTTACCATTGATTGTTTCACCAGAACGCAAGCTTATAATATCCTGTGCGTTTACAAAAGATGCTGATAACAGCATCACGATAAATGCAAATAACTGTTTCATGATTTTTAATTTTATTTGATGAATTATTTTTTCTTTGAATCGAGTTCATTGCCGCACATTTTCATACCCAACGTATCGGTGTTCTTTTTACTGCTGTCGTTATGATTATATCCGTCATCTTTCATTGCATCTGTTTGTTTAGTATCCGTATTTTTTTGAGACGGATTGGTGCAGGCTGAAAAATTTACTGCCTCTGATAAAGTGATGAACAAACTTTTTCTCATAATAGGTTATTGACGACGATTAAATAAAATTCCTTTAAGTTCAACCCTAAATTGGCGGGTACGGAAACCCTGCTATTTATGGTTTTCCATTTTTTAAACCGGGACAAACAAAAGCAGAGTTCCGATCCATGTTATTTTTATTCTTCTTTCTCTAAATTGTTCATCTTCGATAACAAATCATAAGCCCCATTAACCACCACTTTGATTTTCCTGTCAAAGCCTTCAGGCAAAATCACTTCGGTATAACCATTTTCCGAAACACCTGTCGTTACTTCAATTCTTTTAAACGGAATATGCTTTTCCGCAGTTTCATCCTTTTTTCCATCGGCAGGTTTCTTTTCTTCTTTCGTTTCATCTGCTGCAATAAAAATGTAAGATTTACCTGCTGATTGCACAATCGCTTTATCAGGCAGGGCGGTAGTGGTAGCAACACCTGTTTCTACAATTGCTTTCAGGTACATGCCTGGTAACAGATTTTTATCTTCCTGCAACAAATGTCCATGCACCCGAACAGTTCGCTCAGCACTGATTTCACGTCCTATTAAATACACTTCTGCAAAACGTTCCTTAGTTTCATAATTTAACACAAAACGGATTTTCTGCCCAATTTTCAATTTTGGAACATCCTTTTCAAAAATGGTAAGTTCTGCATGGAGGTGACGGGTATCTACAATTTCAAATAGCTCCTGGTTAGCGTTTACAAACTTGCCTATGTTCACCAATACCTTAGTAACATAGCCTGATATAGGAGCATAAATATTTGCCCTGCCGGAGATGTTTGCAGGATTGATTTTATCAGGATTAATATTGATGAGTTGCAGCTTTGATTTTAAGCCCTGCACCCTTGCCATGATACTATTGTAATCGCTGCCGGCTTTTTGCAGGGTCTTCTTTGCATTTACATTTTCTTTAGCCAATTCCTGCTGACGGTCCAATTCTTCTTTCAGGTAAACCAACTGGCTTTTATAGTCCAGGTAGTCTTGTTGCAACTGAATAAATTCAGGGTTTTCCAATACAGCTATTACTTCTCCTTTTGTAACAGGTTTCCCTTGCAACAATTCAGTACTCTTTAATGTACCACCATAAGGAGAGGAGACAGTTATCAATTGCTGTGGAGGTACATCCAGCACACCAGTTGCCCTGATAACACTGCTGAGGTTTTTTTCTTCTACAGCGCCATACTGTATGTTGACTGTTTTAAACTGGTCTTCCGACAGGTCCACCATATCTGCTTCTTCAGTTTTAGTTTCTTCTGCAGGGGCAGCTTCGGCACCTCCTTTGGAAGAGCAGGATGAAAGCCATATAGTGGCCGCAGTGAGTATAACAAGTGAACTTAAAAATTTCTGTTTCATATTTTTTTATTTTAGCCCGTTCTTATTAATTGATGCCGCCGATAAATTCGATAGCAATGACGGTTTGATTGTATTGGTTTAAAAGTTTGGTGTATTCCTGTTTTACAATGACGGCATTATTGAGTGATTGCGTCAACTCATAGTAACCGATTTCACCGGCAGTAAAAGCTTTTTGTGCCTGGTTGATGATGAGATCGGCTTGAGGTAAAGCTGTATTCCGGTAGTAGCTGATTTGAACTCTTTGCTTTTGCAATTCACCAAACAGCCTCGTCAGTTCAGCCTGAAGATTGTATTGATAATTGGTTAGTTCTGCCTCACGCCGCACCCGGTTTACTTCTGCTGCTTTTACTTTTTCTTTTTGTGCCCTGGCAAATATGGGAATGCTGATACCCAAATTAACTCCTTGAAACCTGTGTGCCGCGCCATAGTATTTATCTACTCCGTTTACGGTTTGATAACTCACCAGAGACTGATTGAAATAGCCTGCGGAGAAATCAGGTTTTAACCTAGACTGCTCAACAGCTTTCTCTCTGGTTGCAATATCAATCTGCTGTTTAATAAATGCAAGGGTAGGGTTGGCAGCAACGGCAGCAGTATCAAAATTTACCTGTATCTGCTTTTCAACAAGTGAAGTGTCGGCAATAGCCGTAACAGAAGAATCTGCAGTAAACACTTTCAGACGGTTTAATTCAATACGGTAATCTTCTTCCGCATTTCTCAATTGCGCCTTTATCTCATTCACTTTGCTTTCGGCATTATAATTTTCCAGGGCATTGGTTTCACCTGTTTTATACCGTAACGCTGATGCCTTCAATACATTTTCATAGATAGCCAGCAGTTCTTTCAACAATCTTATTTCCTCTATCCAAAAGCTTAACTGGTAGTAAGATGTTTTTGTATTGGCTGCCAGTTCAGTTTGATAAACTTTCAATTGCAGTTCGCTGCTTTTGATATTAGATTCAGAAAGCCGTATGAGACTTTTGAAGTAAGCAGGATTAGGTATTGCCTGATTAATGCTGAAATTATTATCGTAAGCAATGCGGCTGTTGTACTGCCCAAAGGTGAGACCCACATTTGTTTTGCCATAATCCTTTACTGTTTTTTTCAACTGCTGCTGGTAAGTTATATCCAGCGTTCCTACTTTTACCAACGGGTTATTCTTCATAGCAGATGAAACAGCATCATTCAAATTAATGACTGTCGTTGGCTGTTGTGCATTTGCAGCAAATGATGAGGCTAAAAACAGGATGAGCAATGAGGCCACGCCTTTAGCCGGAGATGTTTTTTTTGATTTTGGTTTTATTTTTTCAAACCAGGTGTATAACACCGGCAAAACTACCAACGTAAGAAATGTGGCAGTGATCAATCCGCCTATTACAACTGTTGCTAACGGTTTTTGAACTTCCGCCCCGGAACCTGTAGATAATGCCATTGGTAAGAATCCCAAAGATGCAACCATTGCGGTCATTAACACCGGTCGCAACCTTACAGAAGTTCCTTTTAAAATAATTGCATTTATGTCAGTCATACCTTCTTTTTTTAGCCGGTTAAATTCACTGATTAACACAATACCATTTAATACAGCCACACCAAACAAAGCGATAAAACCAACGCCTGCCGAAATGCTGAATGGCATACCCCGGAACCATAAAGCAAATACACCACCAATAGCACTCATGGGGATAGCTGTAAAAATGAGTAGTGAATATTTGATAGAGCCAAACGTAAAGAAAAGAAGCAGCAGGATTAATGCTAATGCAACGGGAACAGCAACAGATAACCTTTTATTAGCTTCTTCGAGGTTTTTAAATTGTCCGCCATAAGTGATAAAATAACCGGGGGGCATTTTTACCTGCTTCTCAATTTTTTCCTGCATTTCTTTTACAACTGATGAGATGTCCCTGCCTCTTGTATTAAAGCCTACAATGATTCTACGTTTTGCATCTTCCCTTTGTATCTGGTTGGGGCCTAACTGCAAATTAACTTCCGCTACCTGTTCCAATGGAATCTGGTTACCGTCAGGGGCTGCAACAAATAATCCTTTTACATCTTCAATGCTCTGGCGTCCCGTTTTTTCTAATCTCACTACCATATCAAATCTTTTTTCACCTTCATAAACAATACCGGCGGATTCCCCGGCAAAAGCAGCGCTGATGGTACGGTTTACGTCTTCTACATTTAAACCAAACTGTGCAATCTTATCCCGGTTTAGTTTAACCACAATCTGTGGAAGCCCGGTTACCTGTTCTACATATAAATCTTCTGCACCTTTTACAGTAGGTACAATCACACCGATTTTTTTTGCCAGGTCTGCCAGTACATCCAGGTCTTCCCCAAATATTTTAATGCCTACATCCTGACGGACACCTGAAATCAATTCATTAAACCGAAGTTGTATCGGCTGCGATAACCCATAGGAAACACCAGGAATTTTCTCCAGCTCTTTCTGCATCATTTCAGCCAACTCTTCCCGGTTATGTGCACTGGTCCATTCCTTTTTATCTTTTAAAAGAATGGTAATATCACATGCTTCTATGGGCATAGGGTCGGTTGGTATCTCAGAAGCGCCAATCTTTCCAATCACTTCTTTTACTTCGGGGAATTTTTTCATCAGTAAGTCTGAAGCCTGCGTTATCTTATCAATCGTTTGGCTTAATGAGCTACCTGTTAAGAGCCTTGTTTCAACGGCAAAATCTCCTTCTTCCAAAGTCGGAATAAATTCACCACCTAATGTTTTAAAAATGATAAGGCTGATTATAAATACACCAACTGCAATACTCACCACCAGTAATTTCATCTTAAGTGCTCCACGTATTAATGGGGTGTAAAGCCGCTGGAAAAACTTCATCATTTTATCAGAAAGGTTTTCCTTGTGGCTTATTTTTTTACTTAATACAAGGGCACTCATCATAGGCACATAAGTAAGAGAAAGCAGAAATGCACCCAGGATAGCAAATGAAACTGTTTGTGCCATCGGGCCAAACATTTTTCCTTCAATGCCTACCAATGCAAGAATGGGCAGGTACACAATTAATATGATGATTTGACCAAACGCAGCGGAGTTCATCATTTTACCCGCTGATTTATATACTTCGTCATCCAATTGGTCTTGGGTAAGTCTTCCAGGCTTTCGATGGCCCAATTGATGCATGGTTGCTTCTACAATAATTACAGCTCCATCTACAATCAAACCAAAGTCGATAGCGCCTAAACTCATCAGGTTGCCAGACACACCAAACAGGTTCATCAACGAAATAGCAAAAAGCATGGCAAGCGGAATTACCGAAGCTACTATCAACCCGGAACGGATATTACCAAGGAAAATCACCAATACAAAAATCACAATCAAGGCCCCTTCAATAAGGTTCGTTTTTACGGTTCCGATTGCCCTGCTAACTAAAGCACTTCTGTCAAGGAATGGTTCAATGACTACACCTTCCGGCAAGCTTTTCTGAATCTGGATTATTTTATCTTTTACACTATTAATTACAATACTGGAATTTGCTCCTTTGAGCATTAAAACAATGCCACCAACTACTTCGCCTTCTGCATTACGGGTTAATGCCCCGTATTGCGTGGCATGGCCCAACTGTACCGTTGCAATATCTCTGACCAGTACAGGCGAACCTCCGGAAGTTCTTGTAACTACAATTTTTTCAATGTCGGTAATGGTTTTAATAAACCCTTCGCTGCGGATAAAGTAGGCATTGGGCTTTTTGTCAATATAGGCTCCACCTGTATTCTGATTATTTTTTTCAAGGGCATTGAATACATCTGCTATGGATAGATTATAGCTTCGAAGCTTATCTGTATTCAATGCAATTTCATATTGCTTTAAAAGACCGCCGAAGCTGCTTACATCAGCAATGCCGGGTGTGCCAAGCAACTGACGACGGACGATCCAGTCCTGTATCGTCCTAAGCGACATGGCATCGTATTTATTTTCATATCCTTTTTTTGCATGTAAAACATATTGATAAATTTCACCTAATCCCGTAGATATAGGAGCCATTTCCGGGTTACCGATATTATTCGGTATCTGGTTACGGGCTTCTATCAGCCGTTCACCTACTTGCTGACGGGCCCAATAAATATTTGCATCATCATGAAATACTACGGTAACTACAGATAATCCAAACCTTGATATGGAACGGATTTCCTGCACCTCCGGAATGGTGGCCATTGTTTGTTCCACCGGAAAAGAAATTAACTGTTCTACTTCCTGTGCTGCCAATGACGGGCTTAGCGTAATTACCTGTACCTGGTTATTGGTAATATCGGGTACAGCATCAATCGGCAATTTTTTTGCCGAGTAAACACCCCATATTATTAAAGCCAGTGTAAAAAGGCCAATGACCAATTTATTTTTTATGGAGAATTGAATGATTTTATTGAGCATGTCTTGATTCTGTTTAATTATGTATGATACCTGAAGAAATGAATAGCTCTTGCCACCATTGCCGCAATAAGAATGGCACAGCCAATTACAATGAGAATAACTTTAATTATTCGTATTGCTAAAGGCTGTTTTCTTTTCTTGCTCTTAGTAGCTTTTTTGATTGTGGCCATAGCCAGCAAAGGGAAATGAATGATACAATAGCTGAATAAGCCAATAAATGACTTACAGCAAATTCAATGAAGATGTGAGATTATGAAAACTTGGGAGGCTGCCAGATGCTGTTATGAGCTTCTGTGCTGAACGATACGTTATAGAGGGGATAGTTTTCCTGTTGAAATTCTATTTTGGTTACCTGCGCCTTAGAGAAAGGAGAGTAAAATGCTGAAGCTGCACAACAGGAACATGAGCAGAATGGAGAACAGGCTTCTGAATTATGTTTATGCTGCTGGTGGTTGTTATTAGCGGATGAAATTTTTGCTTCTGCCCTCACATTACATTCCTTCCTGTCGCCGCAGGGGAGGCAGGAGATGTAAAGTATTGCCACGGACAATATTGAGAACAAAATTTTCATTGGTTGCAAAAATAGGATGCTTTGTTGCAAATTACACAGTTTTGCAGTTGTAATTTAGCAATATAGTTGCAAATCAGCCGTTTAAAAAGTGCTTACCTCCAATTTTATACTTAATTCAGGTTGATTATTAACCAAGTGCCTGTTATCATTAAACAGTGTTTTCATTTTTTTTCAATATTGATGTTTTGCAAAAGTATGATGAGAATAAAAATGGCAAGCACAAAGAGACCAAGAATAATCCAAAGGGCATATCGCACAATTTTAGAGAGGGTGCTTTTTGTCTTCTCTTTTTTCTTTTTTACTTGTGTTTGCATAATCGTCCAACGAGAAATTTTCAGAACAAAACTAAATTTTCATATCATTATTTTTATTTGAGCTGTTAAACACAGGCACGACTATTTCTTTCCAATTCAGTTTTGAATGTTTGTCATGAACATAAAATATTTATACGGAAAGATTTCCTTTTTTGATGTTAATTTTTCCGCATTGCATAACTCTATTTCCTAATTACATAAGTGACACTGCATAATGTGTATGCACCTTTGCCCCTCAAAATCACACTTATGAGTAAAATAGGAATTAGTTTTAGTTTAATGCTACTTGCAGTAAATATTTCAATCGCACAAAACAACAGCCCCAAAACAGACACCCTGCATGTGAAAAGCCTACCCGATATAACGGTGGTTGGCAGAAACAGCAAAAGTGATTATCAGCAAATGCCGGAAATTGTTGGAACAAATATTTATGCTGGTAAAAAGAATGCACTGATTGTACTGGACAATGTACAGGGAAATGTTGTAACCAATACGATGCGGCAGGTGCTGGCAAAAGTGCCTGGCGTACATATCTGGGAAAGTGACCCAAGCGGAATTCAGATTGGTATTGCGGCCCGTGGTCTCAGCCCCAACCGGAGTTGGGAGTTTAATGTGCGGCAGAATGGGTATGATATTGCTGCCGACCCTTTTGGTTATCCTGAAGCCTATTATAATCCGCAACTACAGGCTGTGCAAAGAATTGAAATAGTAAGAGGGCAAGGTTCTTTGCAATATGGTCCACAGTTTGGCGGGTTAGTAAATTATATTCTCCGAAACGGTAGTGAAATAAACAAGCCTTTGGAATTTGAAACGCAGCAAACCGTTGGAAGTAATGGGTTATTCAACAGCTATAATGCTGTTGGTGGAAAAAAGGGGAAAGTTCATTATTATACATTTTTCGACCATCGTAACGGCAACGGATGGAGAGAAAACAGCCGATATTTTACCAATGCAGGCTACGGAACTGTAACCTATAATTTCACTACAAAATTTTCATTAACGGCTGAAGTGATGCGTTCGCACATACGCAGCCAGCAGCCCGGTGGTTTAACAGATGTACAAATAAAGCAGGATGCTCAACAGAGTTTCCGCAGCCGTAACTGGTTTGATGTAACCTGGACAACTCCTGCCTTAATCGCCAACTATCAGATAAATGAAAACACCCGGTGGAATACGAAATTATTTGGTACCATTGGCGACAGGAACAGTGTTGGCTTTTTGCAATCCATCACTACAAAAGACAGTATTAACCCTGCAACGCTAAGCTTCAATAACAGAGTGGTAAATCTTGACCAATACAGGAACTATGGTTTAGAAAGCCGCATTATTACTGATTATCACCTGGGCAAAATGAAAAACACTTTATCTGGTGGCATTCGTTTATATACCGGCACTACTACAAGGCAGGCAGATGGTAAAGGAACAACAGGTACAGAATATGATGTAACTGTAACCGGTAATTATCCCCGGGATATTACTTTTAAGTCCAGTAATGTAGCTGCATTTGCAGAAAATATTTTTCGTATAAATGAGAAGTTCCTGATTATACCCGGAATAAGATATGAATGGCTTGAAGGTTCATCTTCCGGCCGCAATGGCTATACATCCGGTGGGGCAGAAATAATCTTGCAAAATATTACGAGGGGGAGAAGTTTCGTTCTTGCAGGTATTGGAACGGAGTACCATATCACAAAGGCTACTGAAGTGTATGCTAATATTTCTCAGGCTTATCGTCCAATTCAGTTTGCAAATCTGCAGGCACCGCCCACAACAGATGTGGTTGACCCTGATTTAAAAGATGCAAAGGGATACAATATTGATTTAGGTTACCGTGGCAAAGTGAAAAATTTTCTTCAGTTTGATGTAAGCGGATTTTATCTGCAATATGATAACCGTGTAGGTACAGTTACTGTTAGCGGAACACCTTCATACCGTCTTATTACTAATGTGGGCAGCAGCACCAGCAAAGGGTTTGAAGGATATATTGAATTAAATCCCATCAGGGCATTCGGAAAAAGCAAACATGGTGACTTAATTATTTTTGGGTCCTATGGATATACAGATGCCAAATACAGCGGCGACCATAAAGATGCCAATACAAAAGGCAAGAAGGTGGAGAATGCACCAACAAATATCTTCCGGGGTGGTATAACCGGCGGTTATAAAGGGTTTTTATTAACAGCACAGATAAGCAGTGTTGGAGAAACGTTCAGCGATGCAAATAATACTGTTGCCGCTTCTGCTAATGGCAATACAGGATTAATTCCATCTTATACTGTAACTGACTTAACAGCTACATACAAATTTTCAAAAGGGTTAAATCTTAAAGCAGGGATAAATAACTTATTTGATGAAAGATATTTCACCCGTCGTGCAGGTGGTTATCCGGGGCCGGGGGCTTTACCTGCGGATGGCAGAACGTTCTTTATATCAGTCGGGGCAAAACTCTAAAAGAAAAGCGGCAGAAATATTAACTGCCGCTTTTTTATTTATACCGCTTTCGCAATTTTTTCCATTATATGATGACTTTCTCCAAACTTACAAAGTGCATCACAATGGCTGCGTAACTCAGAAAACAGGCGGAAAATATAACTATAGTCTTTATGCAAAGCAGCGCTTAAAAACTGAATGACGCTAAAATGCTCCTCTATATCGCCAAACTGAACTTTTTTAATTAATAAGGCTTTAATTTTTTCAATCTGCTTTTGCTTATGGTCATCCAGAATTTCAAAGCCCAATAAATTCAAGCTATCAGTCAATTGTAGTAATTGTTTTACCGTCGGCTCTTTTTGCAACTCAACCTCTCCCAAATTAATCCGTGTAATTTTCAGGTTAAGTTTTTCAAGCTCCTGACTAACGGCCATTACACAGCGATTGCAAACCATGTTCTTTATAAATAACCTCATAAGTGTTAATACGTATAAGAATGAATTAAATGATTGGTATTTCTACCAGTTGCAATATCGCCATTTTAAGCAAAGCTATGGCCGTATTTTGAAAGGTTGTTGAATTTAAGCCCTGATTTCCAGCAGTATTACATAACAAAGGCCCGGCTTTGCCATAATCGGTATAAAAATTGAGAGTCAATCATTTATATACATATCCAATTTAGCCATGATGAGAGCAACATTAAATGACAGGGAGTTGATAGCTGGCATTTTAATCCGGTCTTTTGTTGACAATAAAAGTGTCAATTACATAATTAAACAAGATGAAAAAAGGGAGCAACGTTTAAAACACCTTATGGAATACTCATTTGATATCTGTAATTTATTTGGTGATGTTTTTATTTCAGATGATAGAAAAGCATGTGCTTTGATTGTTGTACCAGATAGAAAAAAAGTTACCGTAAAATCAATACTGCTCGACATAAAAATGGCCCTTTCAGTTACAGGGCTTTCAAATATTAAGAAAGCAATCATCCGTGAATCGGCAATCAAAAAAATACACCCTGCTGTCCCTCTTTATTATTTATGGTTTATAGGTGTTGAGCCATCCCAACAAGGAAAGGGCATTGGCAGTAAACTACTCAATGAAATTATTCAAAAAGGTCTTTCAGAAAATAAAACAATTTGCCTAGAAACTTCTACCCTTAAAAATATTCCCTGGTACGAAAAGCATGGTTTCAAAACTTACAGGGAATTAGATTTTGGATATAATCTGTATTGTATGAAAAGACCTTAACTAAAATACAAGGTTATGCTTTTGCCGGGTACCCAAATGCATATTATAACGTTTCTGTTCATTTGCATAGAAACAGTTATACTTTTATATCTTGTTATTTACCGGCTTGCCCGGCCAGATGATAAATCAACATTCCTTAACATCATTCTGATTTTATTATTAATTCTCTATAATGTTACCGGCGGCTTCCTGCCAGACCCCAATATCCCCGGCTCTTATTATGTACAATTATCCATTGCCTATGCAACCGGATTTATCACTCCTTGTTATTTTCCATACTATATATTTAATGCTTTTTCGCTGCAAAAAATGAGGTTTCATGCATACAAGGGTGTTATATTTTTCCTCGTAATTCCGTACCTGATTTTTGTTTTCCTTTTTGTTGTTTCAGGCAACCTGGATGTTGCAAAAAATCTGCTTATAATTCCTGTACTATACGCTATATGGGTCATTATTACTTTAGCAAGCGCCGTAAAGTTTAAATATCAGAATAACTTTAAATCAAAGGCCGCAAAAGAAGAAGTTGCTGTACTTTTTTTGAGCCTTACCCCTTGGGTGGGACTACCAGTAATAGATTTTTTCAATCTTGGGCAGGCTGTTGAAGCAACTACAACAAATACTGGATTTTTATTGTTGCTTGCCCTGCAATTGAAGCAACATATCACAATGGTAAAGGCAGAACATCAACGGCTAATTGAATCCGAAGAACAATTGCTGAAATGGAATGAGCTATTGCAGGAGGAAGTGAGTAAAAGAACGCAGGAACTGGAAAGAATAAGCAGGGAAGAACGGTTGGCACAAAACTGTAAACTCTACAGCTTTACCACCCGTGAAATTGAAATTGCAATACTGGTGTATAAAGGTTATTCCCATAAGCAAATTGCCGAAATGCTATTTATAGCAGAACGAACGGTAGCAAAGCATGTACAGAATATCTTTGAAAAGGCGCAGGTATCCAATCGCTTAGAACTCAGCAGAAAACTGGATATGGTATAAAATGCGTAGCTGGATGAAAATGCATAAAATAGTCAATTTTACGCAGGGAAATAGTAAGTTTTGCGTATCGCAAAGGGTTTATAATTTGATAGTTGATTTGGTATTGTACATACCAAATTATTTATTATGTCAAAAAGAGAGAATGGCATTGCTTCTGTTGCGGAAGCAATGGAAAAAATGGAGTTGACATCTGCCACGGAAATACTTCACCAATGGAACTTATCACTTGCTGTCGGCTTTGCTGATGCGGATAGCAATTCCGTTATGCCAGATAGCAGCGTTTTTGTTGAGCTATTGAATAAGTGGAGTAATATCGCAGAAAATCTACAGCGATTGATTTTAGATGAAATGATTGGCTGGCACCATGCAAAAGATAAAGAGGAATTCATCCGGATGGTTCAATTAATGCTGACAAAATTATTAGATAAAATTTCTTTAGTCTATTCCTGTTCCTCAGTTTCAAAAAATGATAATCAACCCGGTTCACTAATACAGGAGTTATTAAAGGCACTTCATTTTATACAAGAATATTTTGGAACTTATTTTGATAAAAATGAAAGAGTGCCGGATGTATTAATATCTTTTTACAAAAAAGAAATTAATAGCTTATCTGAAGCCCTCCGGCTAAAATTATCTCAATCAGACCTGGTGGAGCCATTACTTACAGAAACACTGATTAATCATTTCTCTGGCTCGTTTGAAAGTGGTAACATGCCGGTTAGTTATCGCCTGCATTTTTATGAAAAGGAATTAATACGGGAACTTTCAAAAGAAGTAAATCCTGCAACCGACAGTATCAGAAAGCTATTATACTACTATAACTTTAATTCTTCGGCGTTCGTTATATATGAGTTTGACAGGTTGGTTAATCTGGTATCAGCTATTACATCAAAATCTGAAAAAATATTAATGCTTCGTTCCGAATTGAAGAGTATAAATCAATTACCAGTAAGAGTAAATTATTACTTCGATGATAATATGCCTTCGCTGAAGGAACAGGTGAGTACATGGATAACAGAAGAAATAAAATACTGTGAGGTAGGGAATTTTATACAAGCACCCAATACATCTGGAACTGAACCAGAAAACAAAATAAATACAACACTGTCTGTTGCAAAATTAGGTTTGCTCATCCGGCTATTGGTGGTTGATAAAATTATTGTTAATAGAACGGTGGCGCCTATGTTAAGAACCGTTGCCAAAACCTTCACCACTTTGCAAAGGGAGGAAATTTCATTCGGCAGTTTAGAAACAAAATATCATGCCCCAGACAAAGCAACAATAGGTATGATGAAGGAAATGCTTGCGAAATGGATTCATATTTTAGGTAAGTTGTGATGACTCCGGTTGCTTACCGTATCGTAAAATCAAATTAATATTTCAATAGCCTCACAAGATTATTTTTATCAAGATATCTCCACAGTTCCTGATAATGATGGTATGTAAAACCATCTAATTTCAATAGTTGGCTTACCGGCCAATTGAGCAGTTGCTCCATTTTATTAAAACAAAGACGGCTGCACAGGTCTTGAAATCCCCGCGTAAAGGGATGATTTTGTAGTGGACTTTTTATGAATAATTCAACTTTCATTGCTAAAACTTATAAGTAATCACCAACTGCGGCCTTATTAGACCGCAATTATTATGCCTGATTAAGTCATATTGCCAACTCATTATTTAATATGATTCGGCAAAGCGACAAAGGCAATCTAAAAAAGTTGGGTGCAAATATTAAAAGGCTCCGGGAGATGAAGAATCTAAGTCTCCGGGAATTGTCGTATGCCTGTGATATTGATAACAGCAAGATTTCGAAAATTGAAAAAGGTCAAATTAATATAACATTTACTACGATTTTACAATTAGCAAAAGCATTGGAAATTTCTCCATCTGAATTACTCAGGACCGATTACGATTAATTCCCCATTCATACTTTTTCATCATTAAGGTAGGACTACCGTACCTATCTCAAATATGCAGTTTTTGGAAATGTTTTTGTACTCCTATTACTGATACAAATTCATAACTAAAGATTGACGGTATTATGTTACAATCAATATCATGGAGCCAATACTTCTCCACTCTGTTGTTATCAATAATTGTCTATTACACTTATGTAACATACAAATATTTTCGCTGGGAAATTCTTACCCTGATAGGTATAAAAAAAATAGATGAAAAAGGAACACCAATTCCGGTAGCTGAAATAAAAAACCAGTTTACAACAAGTAATCATGCAGATTTTTTACCGAAAGAACCGCTCGTTGAAGTAAATGACAAACTACAACCATTTTGGGATGAAATGAATGCTTACCTGGCTGAAGTAAAGCCACAAGCCCCTAAAGAGGAAGTTTGTTTTGCGATTAAGAAAATATTGGAAAAATATCCGGTGTTAAACAGCACAGAATATAAAACTGAAGTAGAAGCCACAATATGCGGATTACTTAATCAATATTTTCCAGAAAAATTTACAGTAGCAGACATGCAAAATATCTGGCACTGAAAAGTAATGCTTCATTATCTGCGTGCAGGAAAATCAAGTGCGGTGGGTTAGTATAATGAAGCATTCTTTTTTATTATTCAATTTTAAAAAATTAATGTGTGTATGAAAAAAGTGATTGAAAGAAAAAATGTTGTTTACTGTACAGCCTGTTTTTTATTACTGCTGCTTACTGTTTCAGCTATTGCACAGGATGGTAACGCAGGTATAAATGAAGCCAACACCAAAGTACGAAGCTATTTTGCTGCCGGTGTAAATCTGATGTATGCCGTTGGCGCCATTGTGGGATTGATAGGTGCCGTAAAAGTTTATCAAAAGTGGAACAGTGGTGACCATGATACCGGAAAAGTGGCGGCGGCCTGGTTTGGTAGTTGTGTTTTTTTGGTGATAGTAGCTACTGTTATCCGTTCATTCTTTGGTGTATAAAAAACCTGGCGTATGAAAGAAATCTTAATTGGCAAATTACTGGAGTATATCAGGGATAATAATCCTGATATACTTTTTGATTTAGAAGCTAAAGATAAACTCCGTGTTTGGCTGTATGACAAGGTAAGTACCGCCGGGCCATTAATAAAGCAGTTAAAGAATAGCAGCCGGCCTGAATATATTATTGTGGAAACTTGCCTGCAGGAAATTACAAAAGAATTACGTCCATCGAGATACAACTACATACTGAATATCCTGGAAACGGAATTTGAAAATGACTATAAGCAACTTCTTCAATCGGGATTGCTTCAGCACGAGGTTATCAATATGATTTACTACTGTAATTCCACATTTGATGACCTGGTGTTTGCAGAAGAAAACGAGAATAATCAATTTATACGCTATGCCACCATTGGCACAGTGAGTGAATACCTGGAAAGTAACCGTGTGAATGAACCTGTGAGCAATGAGTTACAACAGTCAGCAGAAACTTAAAGACAATATCGAGGCTATTCGTATTGCCTTAAACTGGTCAGCAGAAAAACAATTAACTGCTGACCAGATTTCTGCTTTAAAGAACTATGCAGGCTTTGGTGGATTAAAAGCCGTTCTGTTTCCGAATAGTTCTAAAGAAGAATGGAAAAAACTAAATGCTTCCAAAGAAGATTTAAAACTGCATCCGCAGATAATAGAGCTTCATCAGTTATTGCAACAGCAACTTACAGAGAAGGAATATAAACAGGCAATTGATTCAATCCGCAACAGTATCCTTACTGCTTTTTATACTCCTGATATAATTCCGCAAACAGTATTCAGTGTTTTAAATGAGAAAGGTATTGAACCTTCAGCGATGTATGAACCAAGCAGTGGTGCCGGTGTATTTATAACAGAAGCTAAGGCTGCATTTCCATCATTACAAACAATCAAGGCCGTAGAAAAAGATTTTTTAACCGGTAAAGTGTTGACAGCATTAAGCAGTTCGCTACCTGTTACTACTATAGTTCAAATTAAAGGCTTTGAAGAAACTACCGATTCGGAAAACAGCCAGTACGATTTAATCGCAAGCAATATTCCCTTTGGCAATTTTAAAGTCTATGATGAAAGCATACAGGAAAAAGAGCTAAAGGATAAAATTCACAATTACTTTTTTGCAAAGGGGCTTGATAAACTAAAAGATGGTGGTCTGTTAGCCTATTTAACTACTGATGCCTTCCTCAATAGTCCGTCTAATCAAGTTGCCAGAGAATATCTTTTTACCCATTCTGAGTTCATTAGTCTTAATGTAATGCCGGATAACCTGATGAAGGAAACAGGTAACACTGAAGCTCCAAGCCATTTATTGATTGTTCAAAAAAATCAAACCAAACAATCACTTTCGGAAGAAGAAAAACAGTTACTAAATACAGTTGAACAACAAAATGAATTTGGCAACTATCACCTCAACCAATACATCGTTCTTCATCCTGAAATAATTCTCGGCAATCAGATAAAACCCGGTCAAGACCAGTACGGTAAAGCACATGAAACTATCTGGCAAACCGGCGACATTAATTCGATTGCGCCTGCATTAAGCAAAACTACCAGCGAAGGCTTTGATAAGAGATTTAATGGAGAAAATTTCAAACAAGTAATTAAACAAATTGAAAAGCCAAAAGGCAAGCAACTTACCTACAATGATATGCCGGAAAATAAACCCGACAATTCTTCTGTACAATTAGGTTTGTTTGATACGGGTTTTTCCAATACCATCAACCGGGCTGCAGCTTACATTAACCCGGCTGATGCAACCGTGGTGGATAAAAAAACAGCGAGGGTTTTAAACATCATCCGTACCAAAGACAAACCAGAGCATGAACTGATTGTATTGATGACGGCCAAATCAACAGCCTTCAAACAATATGTTTATAAGCTTTATTCCAACGCAGAGGAATTACAGTTCTCTGCAAACTGGATGAATGCAGCTTTACTACAACATGAACTGGCTGGCTTAACCAATTCATTCAAAAAATATGACCAGCAATTTTATAACGATGGTGAAGCAGTGTTTCATGTTTCATTGGGAGAAGATGACAGGCTGGAAACATTGAAGAATATAAATCCCCTCTTTAAAGAAGGTACGCTGATTGTACATAACAACAGGGTTGGCTTTGTTTCTTACCTGGCATCTGAAGATAACGAGCCTGTTTTTATGCCCAGCCTGCATGATAAAAAAGACCTTGGTTTTTATCAGCAATATACCAACATCAGGGATATGTATTTATCCCTTACAGAAAAGGAAAACACAGGTATTGCAGCAGATGAAAATTTGAGAAAAGATTTAAACGAAGGATATGAAGCATTGATTAAAGGATATGGACTACTAAACGCTGCTGCTAACCGGCAAAGGATTCTTAAAGATGAAGCATTTGGATTAACCATGCTTTCCTCAATCGAACGAAAAGAAGGGGAACAGTTTATTAAGTCTGATATTCTTACTCAATCCTTATTACCGAAACAGGAAGTTTATACAACAGACAATCCTTTAGAAGCTCTGGCAAAAAGCCTGAATGATAAAGGCAAGGTGGATATGGAGTTTATTGCTGCAGCAACAGACAATACAGAACCTGAAACCATTGCCGCTCTGGGTAACCATATTTACATTAATCCGGCTAATAATGAATGGGAAACAGCCGACCAGTTCTTAAGTGGTAATGTGGTAAGTAAGTTGCGAATTGCAACAGAAGTTGCTGAGAAGAATCCCGATAATCTGCAACTGCTAAAAAGCCTTACAGCACTTCAAAAAGTACAACCCGAAAAAATTCCATTTGAATTGCTTGATTTCAATTTGGGAGAAAGATGGATTCCGCTTGACTACTACAATCGTTTTGCTTCACACTTGTTTGAACTGAATACTGAAGTAAACTATTTTCCTTCTTTAGATACTTTCAAAGTAAAAGCAAAGCTCACCAAGGCCAAAATTAACCAGGAGTATGCTGTTACCACAAAAGCCGGTCGGCCAACTTATGGCGATGCCTTGTTGGAATATGCCTTAGAAAATACTACGCCGTTCTATACTTATGAAATAGAGATAGCTGGCAAAAGCATCCGTGTGCCGGATAGTGAAGCTATACAATTAGCACATCAAAAAATAGAATCCATCCGCAACGGTTTTATTGACTGGCTGAAAGAATTACCAGATAGCGATAAGAAGGAGTTAGAAACATTATACAACGATACATTTAATTGCTATGTGCTGAGAGAGTATAATGGCAACCATTTGCAGTTTCCGGGGTTGGATAGAAAAAGATTGGCTATTGATGATTTGTACAGTTCACAAAAAAACTCCGTTTGGCGCATTGTGCAAAACCGTGGAGCATTGATTGACCATGAAGTTGGTTTAGGAAAGACATTGACAATGGTGGTAGCTTCCCATGAAATGAAGCGGCTGAAGATTGTAAACAAGCCAATGATTCTTGCACTTAAAGCTAATGTGCGGCAAATTGCAGAAACATACAGAAAAGCATATCCCAATGCAAGGATACTGGCACCGGACGAAAATGATTTTACTCCTGCTAAAAGATTGCGGCTATTTCATGAAATAAAAAATAATAATTGGGATTGCATTATTCTCACTCATGACCAGTTTGGCAAAATTCCCCAAAGCCCTGAAATACAAAAGCAAATATTTGAAGCGGAGCTTGACAATGTAGAAAGGGATTTGCATACCATAAAAGAAATGGGTGGTGAAATTAGCAGGCGAATGTTGAAAGGTCTGGAAATACGCAAAACAAATCTTGGGGTTAAACTTCAGGAATTGAGAAAAAGTATTGAAGAAAAGAAAGATGCAGGTATTAACTTTCGGGAACTGGGTATTGACCATTTATTTGTAGATGAAGCCCACAAGTATAAAAATCTTACTTACACTACACGACATGATAGAGTTGCTGGCTTGGGAAATAAAGAAGGAAGCCAGAAAGCATTAAATATGCTGTTTGCAGTTCGGGAACTGCAAACAAGATTTAATAGTGATTTATGTGTAACCTTTTTATCAGGCACACCAATCAGTAACAGCCTTACAGAAATGTACTTGCTGTTTAAATACCTGCGGCCAAAAGAAATGGAACGGCAGCGTATTGAAAACTTTGATGCCTGGGCGGCAGTGTTTGCAAAGAAAACTACCGACTTTGAATTTTCGGTTACCAATGAAATCATTGCAAAGGAACGATTCAGGCATTTTATAAAAGTGCCGGAACTGGCCTTGTTCTATAATGAGATTACCGATTACAAAACAGCAAAGCATATCAATCTGGATAAGCCGGAGATTGATGAACAATTAATTAATATTCCACCCACACCGGAACAACAGGAGTTTACAAAATTATTAATGCAGTTTGCTAAAACTGGGGATGGAGAATTAATCGGCAGGCCAAGATTAACGGATGAAGAAGATAAAGGCCGAATGTTGATTGCAACAAACTATGCTAAAAAAATGGCGGCCGATATGCGGTTGATTGATTCAGGTAAGTACAGCAACCATCCTAACAACAAAGTAAATATTTGTGCAAGAAAAGTAGCAGAGATATATGAGCAAAGTAAAGAACGCAAAGGAACTCAAATCATCTTCTGTGATATTGGTACACCTAAACTTAATGAGTTTAATATCTATGATGCCCTTAAAGAAAAACTTATTACTGATTTTAAAGTCTATGCTAATCATATCACTTTCATTCATGATTGGACGGATAAGCAAAAGCCGGAACTATTCCGTAAAATGAACAATGGTGAAATCCGCATTTTGCTGGGCAGTACGGAGAAAGCAGGCACAGGATTGAATGTTCAGGCCAAAGTTGTAGCTATGCACCACCTCGATATCCCCTGGAAACCTTCTGAGTTAGAACAACGGGACGGCCGTGGCGCCAGGCAGGGGAATATAATTGCCAAAGAGTTTTACAATAACAAAGTGAAGAATTTTATCTATGCTGTTGAGCAATCACTCGATAACTACAAATTCAATCTATTGAAGAATAAACAAACCTTTATCAGTCAGATGAAGAATTGTGAACTAAATGTAAGAACCATTGACGAAGGAAGTATTGATGAAAAGAGTGGTATGAATTTCTCCGAATACATCGCCATACTTTCTGGTGATACTACGCTGCTGGAGAAATCAAAGATGGAAAAGAAGATTGCTGTTTTAGAAAGTTTACGCAATGCCCACCATAAAGAAATATTCCGGTCAAGGTTTAAATTAGAAAACCTCCAGGAAGAAAAAGGTAAAACACTGCAAACTTTAGACAAGTTAAGTATGGATGAAAAGCAATACAAAAGTCAGTTACAGTATGATAAAGACGGAATAAAAATTAACCCTGTTCATCTTGAAGGTCTAAATATTGCAGACGCAGAAACTATCGGCAACCATTTAATCCGGCTCTACACAGCCTGGAAACCTGATATTGGTGACGATGATAATAAAAAGATTGGAGAACTGTATGGCTTTGGTTTATTTATCCGCAGGCAAAAAGAAACTTATGAGGATAAAGGCCTGTTTGAATATAAATACAGTAATGTGTTTTATGCCGAGAGTAAACAAACCGGTATAAAATATTCATGGACCCAGGGGCATATTAATATTGATAATCCAAAGCTGGCTGCCCGGTATTTTTTAAATGCTATTGACCGGGTAGAAAGCTTGAAAGAAAAATATCAAAAAACATTACAGGAACTGGAACAGAATATTCCTATGCTGGAGAAAATTGTAGCCAAGCCATTTGATAAGGAAGATGAATTGGCACAGTTAAAGAAAGACGTCTCAAGATTGGAAAGGGAGATTACGCTGAAGATACAGGCAAATCAGATTAAGCAGCATGAGGCCGTTGAAGCAGCAGTTGAAACTCCGGTAGTAAAGTTGGAAATTAAAACACAAAAAGATGAAAAATCCTTATTAGCAAAGAGAAAGGTTAGCGAAGGAAAAACAAAGAGCATTAGAATTTAGATGCTGCATTATCTTTATGCTGAATAAGTTTGCCTTTATATAATTTATAATCTGTCATATTGAGTGAAATTATGCTTTTCGAAAACAGCTTCAATTTCCTGCTGTGTCAGCGTTTTAGCTTTAGAGCTTAACAACTTATCAGATAAGCTGATTACAACTGTCCAAAACTGCTCACTTCTTAAAATCTCTGTTATTGAAATAATTGTTTCTTGTATATATGCTTTACTATGGTTTTGTCAATTATTGAAAGTACATAATCAGCCGCTTCAATCCCTTCAGCATCCGGGTCTTTAATACCAACTTCCATATTGCCGATGTAGTCAATGCCAAATTTATATATAGCTTCTGTAACAGGCCCTGCAATTAGTGTATTGCATATTTTTAAACAAGCCTGCGGAGTTCTTGCTCTGACAGTTTTTGAAAGTGAATTAAAAAATGCAGGGTCTTTCTTTGCATTTAAAATCCCCGCAATTAATAAATTGTCTGCACCATAATCAAACCTTGTGATACCGCTGCCAGGGTCGGAAGTTATTAATGAAATGCTTTTAACCTCAAATCCTGAGTAAAATCCTAATACCGCATGTCCGGCTTCATGGTAAACACCAATTTTATAAAGCTTCTCTACCATACTATCTTTCTTAAATATTGAAAGCAATATGCCAATAATCTTCATTGTGTAACAGCAGTTTTATTTGAAATGAACAGGTAAGATATAGGATTTGTTAAAGAAACAAACAACAGCCATGATTCAAAAGTAAAACTCATAAAGAAAAGCTATGAGGTTGTACTACCTCTCTTACTCCATGAATTGTGCATTTGGAAAACTATTTGCTGCATTTGTTCTTTAAATAGTTATGTCCTCCTCCGTCTATCAAATCAACAAAGGCATCAACCGCAGCATTGAGTTCAAAGGGCTCAAAGCTCAATATATCTGGTACCTGGGCGGCGGTTTAGTGGTGTTGCTGATACTATTTGCAATACTCTATATCAGCGGCCTGGGTATCTTCTTTTGTCTGCCATTCATTGCTATACTTACTACTGCCTTATTTATGCGTATCTATAAACTAAGCCGCACTTATGGGGAGCATGGCATGATGAAAAAGATTGCCCGGCGTTCTGTGCCGGATGTGATAAAGAGCTATTCAAAAGTGAAACTGAAAAAGATGTTGCTGAATGAAAAACCTGAATGAGATATTGCCTGTATATGCGATTGAGCACAATGCCATCCTTTCTAAAATGGGTGATGTAACAGTTGTATTTGAAGTGCAGTTGCCAGAACTGTTCACCATGAGTAATGATGATTATGAAGCATTCCATCATGCCTGGATTAAAGCGATAAAAGTATTGCCTGTTAATAGTGTGTTGCACAAACAGGATTGGTTTACCCAAGCAAAATATAAACCTGCTTTTGTACAGGAAGACAATAGTTTTCTTACAAGAAGCAGTGACCGTTTCTTTAACGAACGGCCTTACTTAGACCATCGCTGCTACATCATGCTTACAAAGAAACCAGCAAATAGAAAGTCAGGTTCTTCTATTTTCAGCAGCCTGCTCCGCAGAACAATTGTGCCGGAAGAAACATTGAAGCCGAAACACTTTCATGATTTTATGAACCATGTTGGGCAGTTTCAAAAGATATTAACCGACAGTGGTTTTGTAAGCATGAAGCAAATTGAGAATAACTCACTGGCTGATTCTATACTACATTATCTCAACTTAGGCAATGACTCAGTTCTGCTAAGAGATATTGAATTTAAACCCGAGTGGAAAATTGGTGAAAACCATTGCCAGCTTTATACAATGGCTGATGCTGAGTTTGTACCTGCTCTTTGTGGTTCACGGATTAACTACGACAAATACTCTACTGATAAAACAAAATTCAGTGTAGGCTTTGCATCACCCATCGGGCAGTTGCTTTCCTGCAATCATATCTACAACCAATATGTATTTATCGAGGATGTACAGAAAACAATGCAGAAGCTGGAGAGTAAAAGACTGCGACTGCAATCACTTTCTGCGTACAGCAGGGAAAATGCTATAAGCAAACAGGCCACAGATGATTTTCTGAATGAAGCCATTAGTGAACAACGGCTTCCTGTTAAAGCTCATTTTAATATTCTGGCATGGACAGACAACAGGGATGAATTAAAGAACATCCGTAATCTCTGTTCATCGGCACTTACACAAATGGATGCTACACCCAAATTGGAAACCGAAGGCTCAGCTCAAATCTTTTGGGCAGGTATTCCCGGTAATGCTGCGGACTTTCCTATGAATGATACATTCGATACGTTTAGTCCCCAGGCTTGCTGTTTCTTCAACCTGGAAACAAACTATCGGTCATCTTTGAGCCCTGTAGGAATTCGTCTTGGAGACCGGCTTACAGGCAAGCCCTTGCATGTCGATATTTCGGATGAACCAATGGATAAAGGCATTTGCACCAATAGGAATAAATTCATTTTGGGGCCATCCGGCAGCGGAAAATCTTTCTTTACCAACCACATGGTGAGGAGCTACTACGAAAAAGGCACACATATTGTGCTGGTGGATGTGGGCCATTCCTACAAAGGCTTGTGCGATATGGTGAATGGTTATTATTTCACCTATTCTGAAACCAAACCAATAAAGTTCAATCCGTTTTATATTGCTGAAGGCGACATACTGGACACTGAGAAAAAGGAAAGCATCAAGACATTGTTATTAGCTCTTTGGAAAAAAGATAATGAAACTTTTAACCGCAGCGAATATGTAGCCCTTTCAAATGCTTTGCAATTATATTTTGAAAAGGTAGAAAGCGATAAAAGCTTGTTTCCCTGCTTTGATAGCTTCTATGAATTTTTGAAAGATGATTTTGTAGCGGTACTGAAAGGCGATAATGTAAAGGATAAAGATTTTGATGTGTCCAATTTTCTGTATGTGCTTCGGCCATATTATAAAGGCGGTGAGTTTGATTACCTGCTGAATGCAAAAGAAAACCTGGATTTACTGCAGCAGCGGTTTATAGTATTTGAACTGGATAATATCAAAGACCATCCGATTTTGTTCCCGGTCGTAACTATCATCATTATGGAAGTGTTTATTTCCAAAATGAGAAAGTTGAAAGGCATTCGTAAAATGATATTGATTGAAGAAGCATGGAAGGCAATAGCAAAAGAAGGCATGGCTGAGTATATTAAGTACCTGTTTAAAACGGTGAGAAAGTTCTTTGGTGAAGCGATTGTGGTAACGCAGGAAGTGGAAGATATTATTTCATCGCCGGTGGTAAAGCAAGCCATTATTAATAACAGCGATTGTAAAATATTATTAGACCAAAGCAAGTATCAAAACAAATTCGACCAGATACAGGAATTGCTTGGGCTGACAGAAAAAGAAAAGGCATTGGTTTTGTCCATCAACAAAGCCAATGACCCGACCAAAAAATATAAAGAAGTCTTTATTTCTCTTGGTGGGGTGTTGAGCAAAGTTTATCGTACAGAAGTATCGCCGGAAGAGTACCTGGCTTATACAACAGAGGAAAAGGAAAAAGTGAAAGTACAGGCTTATGCTGCTAAGTTTGGCAGGGATATTGAAAAAGGGATTAAGGCTTTAGCCGACGAGATTATTCACTCCAAAAACTGATAGTATGAAAACAGCAATGCTTATCATTTCAGCAGCATTAATTATCTCCGGCTGCGGTACAAGTGGCAAAGATGAAATTATGGAATTTATACCCGGTACTTATATAAGGGCTGGGCAAAATGAGTTTGGAAAAGAGTTTGATACCCTCGTTATCTCCGTCCAAAATCTGGCTGCAAAAGAGTTTAAAATTCAAAACCGTTGGCATTATATCCGGCAGGTTGAAGGTGAAGCCAATGTTCCTGAATATAAGGTGAAGGAAACATCAGGGATTTACAACACTGAAACGAAATTGCTGGAAGAAGCAGAAACCTTAGACCATTATTCTTTTGATGTGAAAGAAAAAGTTTTGTTTGATGGAACTAATAAGTTTAAAAAAATAAAATAGCATGTTATGAAAAAGATATTGGCAGTAGTGGGATTGAGTATGTGCTGTATGTTTTTGCCAATACAGGAAACCAAGGCACAAATTCCCATTGTGGACATCATTAAAGCGGCAGTAAAAAAAGTTATTAAGGCGATTGACCTGCAAATGCAGCGGCTTCAGAACAAAACCATCTGGCTACAGAATGCCCAAAAAACACTGGAAAATAAAATGAGCCAGTTGAAGTTGAATGAGATTAAAGACTGGGTGGAAAAACAACGAAAGCTTTATGATGACTATTTCCAGGAATTATGGAAAGTAAAAGCTGCCCTGGCTTATTATAACCGGGTGAAAGATATTATTGAACGCCAGGTGCAAATGGTAAATGAATATAAGGGCGCCTGGGCTTTATTCAAACAGGATAAAAATTTTACTGCCGAAGAACTGGATTATATATACAATATCTACTCCGGCATGATGGATGAAAGCCTGAAAAGCATTGACCAGTTGTTTTTGGTGGTGAATGCTTTTGCTACACAAATGAGCGATGCTAAACGGTTGGAAATTATTAATACCGTTTCAGATAACCTGGAGCAACAGTATGTTGATTTAAAAGATTTCAATAATCAGAATAAGATGTTGAGTATCCAACGGGCCAGTGAACGGGGTGAGATTGAGTATGTGAAAAGGCTATATGGTATCAGCCGTTAACTGGAACAATATTGTGAAGAACGAAAATGTGAAGTATGAAAAGAATATTGCTATTGGCAACAGTAGGTCTGTTTGCCTTTCACTCATCAAGTGCCCAAACCACAGATGAATGGCTCAATCAAAAAGCTACACAAAAGAAATACCTGTTGCAACAAATTGCAGCCTTACAGGTTTATATCGGCTATGCAAAAAAAGGGTACAATATTGTAAGCGGTGGAGTTAATACCATCCGAAACATTAAAAATGGAGACTTTAACCTGCACCGGGACTTCTTTAACAGGCTCAAAAATGTAAACCCTGCCATACGCCGGTATGCAAAGGTGGCGGATATCATTGCTTACCAGGTAAAAATCATCAAACAGACAAAAATCACTATTCAGCAAATCAGGGAAACAAAACAATTTACTGAAGCGGAGTTGGACTATTGCAAAATGGTATTTGATAATCTTTTGGACGAATGCATGAAAACGGCAGAAGAATTAATTCTGGTAACAACATCGGGTAAATTAGAAATGAAAGATGATGAAAGACTGAAACGAATTGACAGGTTATATGCTGATGCACAGGATAAATATTCCTTTGCCTGCTCCTTTAGTGAAGATATGGGTTTGCTGGCTGTACAACGTTTGGGAGAGCAGATGGAAATCAACCGTTCTAAAATAATAAATGGAATAAAATGAAAAAGCTAATTGTGATTTTGATTATGTGCAGTATGAGTTTTCAACTAAAAGCACAAAGCGAAGAAGTACAACAACTGTTGCTTAACATAGAAAAGCTGGCACAGTTTAAAAAGATTTTACAAAATATGTATGATGGGTATAAACTACTGAATAAAGGATATACTGCTGTTAAAAACATATCCGAAGGAAATTTCAACATCCATAAAACTTTCTTAGATGGTTTAATGCAGGTAAGCCCCGCAGTTAAAAAGTATAAACGTATTGCTGACATCATCAGTTATCAACTTCGGATAGCTAAAGAATATAAATTGGCGTATAACCGGTTTAAAGAAGAAAAGCAGTTTACTATTGACGAAATTGATTATCTCGGCAAGGTGTATGGCAACCTGTTTAATGAGAGTTTAAAAGCCCTGGATGAATTGTCTATGGTCATTACTTCCGGAAAGCTGCGAATGAGTGACGACGAACGGTTGCAGGCTATTGATAAAATTTATTTATCGGTGGAAGAACAATATACTTTCCTCAAAGAATTTACCAATAACACCAATTTGCTTTCACTGCAACGTAAGGCAGAAAGGGCAGAAATTGAAATGAGCCGCAGATTATATGGGTTAACGAAATAGGGATTTAATTTTAAAAGAAGTGAGTATGAAATGCCTTAGCATTCAGCGAGGCAATTAAAAATAAATGTGATGGGAGCTAAAATGTGTGTAAGAGTTGTTTGCATAGCAATCGCAGTATTGCTGATTCCTCATTTAGCCGAAGCACAAGGCATGGCTAACCGCATCCGCAGCCTGCATGAAGTGCTGGAGAAGTTGTATGATGATATGATGCCATTATGTAGCAGGCTCATTGGTGTAGGTCGTGGCATTGCCGGCTTTGCCGCTACCTGGTATATTGCTTCAAGAGTGTGGGGACACATTGCAAGAGCAGAGCCAGTGGATTTTTATCCATTGTTCCGGCCATTTGTGTTGGGTTTTGCGGTGCTGATATTCCCATCTGTTATTGCCATGATAAACGGTGTAATGAAACCAACGGTTACAGCTACTGCAGCAATGGTAACCGATTCAGATAAAGCAGTGGCAAAGCTGTTAGACATGAAAGAAGAAGCCATTAAGAAAACGGCATACTGGCAAATGTATGTTGGCGCCAGTGGAAGTGGCGACAGGGATAAATGGTACAAATATCATTATGCTGACAAAAAAGAGGGCTGGTTGAAAAGTATTGGTAATGATATTAAGTTTGCCTTCTCCAAATTCTCCTACAACTTCCGCAACTCCATCAAGCAATGGATGAGTGAAGTACTAAAAGTTTTGTTTGAAGCGGCAGCTCTTTGCATAAATACCATCCGGACGTTTTATTTAATTGTTTTGGCAATACTTGGGCCATTAGTCTTTGGCATTGCAGTATTCGATGGCTTTCAGCATACGTTAACCGTTTGGATTGCCCGTTATCTTAATATCTTTTTGTGGTTACCAGTCGCCAATATCTTTGGCGGCATCATGGGAAAAATTCAGGAAAATATGCTGAAGGAAGATTTGCAACAGATAGCAACAAATGGCGATACTTTTTTTAGTACCACAGATACTGCATACTTAATTTTTATGATTATCGGTATCATTGGTTATTTCACTGTGCCGTCGGTTGCCAATTATATTATACATGCCGGTGGCGGCAATACATTACTTTATAAAGTAACAAATATGATGAGTACATCCAGCCGTACTGTTGTAGCCGGTGGCACTTCTATGGCAAGAGATGCAATGGGTGGAGCTTACAACAAAATGAGTAACAGTATGGCTGATGCAGGTGCATCACAAGGATATTTTAAAGAAGGTAATAGTAGTGGCGGAAGTAATTATATGAAGGATAAATTGAGTGGGAAAACATAACTACAACTTCCCAATATTTGTTTGAATGATATTCATTATTTCATCAAAAGGTATCTGGCCTTTGTAGTAAAGCTTGTTTGTTTTTTCATATCTTTTCTTAAATGCGTCCCGTAGTGCAGCATCTGATAAAAGAAAAGCCTGGTTTTCTGTAACCGGTATAGCAAAATCCTTTGCAGGAAACCTTTTCTTTTTATGGGCTTTGTATTCATCAGTGTCTATAAATTGCTGCACCAGTTCATTCTTTAACAGGCAGGCTATATCATAGTACTGCCGCATGTAATTGGGCCTTTCCGTTTTGTCTTCCTGCTCCTGACGAAATTTTGTTGCAATAGTTTGCAACTTCTCTACAAAAGTATAACCGGGGTGGTAGCAGGTAATGTCCACCGCCCGGTTATCATTAATTTTTATGCTGCCATTACCGGCAGCCTCATCATACGCCCAGGAACTTATTGTGAGGTTGCTGTTCGGAGTTACGGTATCAAAACCTGCTTCCAGTAATATTCCTTCTTTCACACCCTCTATACTTTCTGTTTTGCTCTCATACAAAAGCCGGATACCACCGCTGCGATAGTATGCTTCATCATCAAACGCTGTATCTCTCTTTACAGAAACAATACCATCAATCTTTATATTCGCTGCAAGCCAGTCATAATATTTCTTTCTTGATTCAATATGATTGGGTTTTGTCTTGGCCGGATTTTCTTCAACTCCCAATGATGCCGGTGGCTTTATATGAATGTCTACATCCTCAGAAAACCGGTCTATAATTTTATATCCTTTTGATAATGATGTTCCTCCTTTCAGTTCAAAATCCAATCCCTGTTTCTTCAATCCATACAGTACATGCATAATCCAGTAATCCTTCTCAATAAGCCCGGGCAGGATGTTGTTTTTATCTGCCAATATATTCAGCAGGTCTGGAAAGTCTTTGTGATTATGCAGGTAACCGTCAGCCATATTAGAGTGTATGAGGTTGTAGTAAGGGAGCAAATAATTTCTTTGCCTTTACGCTGCCATATTCCACCACTGAATGTTTCAGCTTTTTCTTATCCATCACTTCCACTTTGTCAGCCACTTTCTTCAATACCTCGCTGCTATCTTCCGCCAGTGATTCAAGATTATTTACTAAATCAACCAATAAAAATTCGGGTGTTATTTTTTTAGGGAAGTGAGGTTTTATCTTAAACTGAAATGTTTTATTACCCAGTTTAAACTCTCCGTGCCGTTTATGATTATACACCGTTCTTTCATTATACAATTGGGTGGTACCTACACCCAGGCTGTTATATACATTAGGTGTGGTAAGCAAAAAGCGATGGTCTTTTAAAAAACTTTCAACCAGCATATTTTCGTCAGGTGGTGTTTTGCCAAAAGCACTTTCTTTTGGGTAATAGTATAGGCCCTGAGACAATTTTTGCAATGTCCCTTCCTGCACCAATTCATCCAGGTGCCTGTCAACCGACTTAGACCAATTGGCCAACTCAGTACGGCGATAAACCTCACCCGGCTTTAATTGCCTTTTTAATTGCTGTAACCTGCTCATATACTTTTTATTTACTGAACAAAAGTACAATAATTTTTGACAACTAACTGTTTTTTAATTTAAAATTCATGCAAAAAATGAATTAATGTATTGATATTCAATGTGATAAAATCTACTAATTTATTTTACTATTTGACTGCTGGATAATTTCAGAGAGGCAATGTTGTTAAATCAAGCTTATACTCTGAAAAAATTTTCTGCCAAAATGATTTTACATTGTCAAAGAATTGGGTTCCTTCCTCAACTGCATAACTGTCTGTTTCATTACCACTATAAGAAAGCCAGTTAAAACTTCCTTTTACATAATATTCATGGTCTTTAATTAAAATCTTCCTGTGAGAACCATGTCTATTTGGGAATGACTTTTGGAAGTGTGTTGGCAAATGCCAAAGAAAAAACCGGTCTTTATACATTGCTCTTATGTTTTCAAGTGCCTCAAAAGTTTCTCTGTGCGGTAAATTTATGGGTCTTGAATCAATGCCGTAAGTGATAAAGAGCTTTGTGTTTTTCTTTTCAAGAAAGAATTTTATTGCATCAAAATACTCCATTGTTGCTTTACGAATCCAAGGGCTTTCTATGTAAACGGCTAACTCTGCAGTAAGAAGTGCTTCTCTGATGAGTTCCTTATGCTCAAAAGTTGAAATGTCTTTGTATTCTCCCGCTAATTTCTTTTCCTGTTCAATCTCTTTGCTTGAATCAATGAATTGGGCTTTAAATTCTTCAGTCAATTCCAATTCCTTAGAAAAGTCAAACAGAAATTTGTCTTTAGAAAACAGAGCAATAAGTGTTGCTGTTTCTGTTTTAAGAAACTTATTGTCGTTACTATATGCTTTGATTTGAATTTTCTTTCCGGATAGGTCTTTAGGATAATAGATTAAAATAAAAACGTTTTTAAACCTCGTAGCTGGTGGAAAAACAAAACTCCTTTTGAAATTTGCAAGGTCAACTATTTCCTTTTCACCGGAAGTTGATTTAGTAAAACATTTGTTTATCTCCATCCAGTTTTCCTGAACAAATTGAAAATCTACTTTAAGTGTTGAAGTAAGCCTGTTTTCTGATTTGGATAAATAGTCAATTGGTTGGTCGGAAATTGTTTGAGAAAACCCGTCAACAAAAAAAGTAAATTCTTCTTGGCTTGTTACAGGAATAAATTTTTGTTCTGCAACAAAAGTGTCTCCTTTTGCTGTTACCCTGTACTTATCATCCTCCGATATAGCAATCAAACCATTTTCAAGTAAGGTAAAAAGTTCATCCAATATGAAATCATTTATACTTACTCCGAGAAATTGTGCAAGCAAGAGTTTGGTATCTAATCCGGTGTTAACGGATTCAAGCAAAAAAATGTGTAATTCTTGTAAAACATCATTAGGTTTTCCAGAAGCAATAATGTCAATTTTTGCTTCAATTATGGGATACCCAACTTCCAAAATGTCGTTAAGAGAATAATCGTGTCCTAAATCTTCCTTGTATCTTTCAAAGAGTTCTTCCTGTTTCGAAATATTCTTTGTTTTCTTTACTGCAATATGCGGATTGGAAGAGTGCTTATGAAACTTCTTCTTGTCGGGATGAGGCTGATGCCTAAATTTATCGTTGCCTCTTTTAGCCATAAAAAATATCGTTGGGGTTATCGTAAATAAATCCTGATTCGTGTAAATGAGATACAAACTCTTTAAGGAGTAATGGCTCGTTTGGATGTGCATTAAGCCATCTAAAACTTGGATTAACATTTAGAACATATTCAGCATCTCCAACCACAACCAGCAGCCGAGTCACCCTTGTGAGTGCAACATTAATTCTGTTCGGCATTTCCAGAAATCCCAATCCCGTATCGTCTTCTGATTTTCCGCTCCTTACAATGTCGTATATGATTATATCTTTTTCCGAACCTTGAAAGCTATCAACGGTTGCAACAGTTAGATTTTTAGTAAGCGATAAGTTTTTAAAATTAAAGTTTTCAATCTCTGCAGATAAATATTCGGCTTGTTTTCCGTAACCCGTAATAACTCCAATTTCATAGCCGCCTTCTACAAATAAATCAGAGTAAGAATCCAGCTTAGTAAGAATTTCAAGAACTGTCTTTGCACTTACAGGATTGAATGAAGATTTACTTATTGGGTCTATTTCATGAAACCTATTTGGATATTTGTTTATGTCGCACATAAACATTGTGGTTGTTGCCTTTAGTTTTATTTCATGCTTCTTGCCGCTTCTGTCATTTGATTTGAGCTTGTTGCTGTATACAAGTTTCGAAATGACATCGCCAATTTGTTTGGGCATTCTGAATTGCAAGTCCAGCATTTCTTTGAATTCTTCCGGTGAACCTTCAAACATTGTCTCAAATAGACTTGGTTTATCATAATAAACTTTATCAAAATCAACCATTTCTCCATCATTGTTCAACTTCGCTTCAATTTCTTCAATAACCTTTTTAGTTGCAGTTACAAGAGGGGGAAGTTGTTTATGGTCACCTACTAAAATTAAATTATGAGCCATGTTTATCGGAACAAGGGTTTCAGCAGGTGTGGCTTTTGCGGCTTCATCCATTATAACATAGTCAAACTCAAAATTGAAATCTTTGTACTTTCCGGCTGCTATATGATTTGATGTTGCTCCTACAATGTTAATACTCGAAATGAACTTTGATTTGAGGGCATCATAATCTTCAATGTTTGAGAGAAGCGAATGCCATCTTCTTTTTAGCAAATCAAGTTTGTTCAATTGAGCATGTTTGTCACCGAGATGTTTTGCCAATTCATTCTGAAAGGCGACTTTGTCATTAATGAAGTCCTTAAGTCCTTCAAATCCCCGGGCAAACGCACCTGTCAGGATTTGTTTAAGGTTTCTTTTTGTTACCTCCCAATCTTGCTTTTTATTAACCTCTTGAACAATCAAGTTCAAAATGGGAGAATGCTTTTTCTCGGAACCTTCAACTCTCTTTTTAAGTTCAAGGAAATTTTTTTCGCTTGCACCTCTTGCATTTCTTGCCCAGAGATTTAGCTTGTTTTCAAAAGAGTGTTTGTTGATTTCTGTATCCTCAATATTTCTTCCTAGGCGAATAAAGCTGATTCCTTTAACTTTTGCCATTCGCTGAAGTACATTGTCCACTGCCAAATTAGTTTGTGATGTAATGAGGATTTTAGCTTGGTGGTCTTTCGCTAAAATCTGTCTGATAAGTTCGGTAATAACAGTTGTCTTGCCTGTACCTGGGGGACCTTGAATAATTGTGATTGGGGGTCGGTAAAGGGATTTAAGTATTGCATCCTTTTGGGCTGCTTCAAATTGTACTTTGTCTCCATTCTTGTCAGTTGAAATTACTTCAAGTTCTGCTATAATTTGCCCTGAACTATTTGCCAAGCTTTGCAAATTTTCTGGTTGAAACAGATATTTCCGTAAGTCTGAATTGGTGATATTGTCATTCTCGTAATTTTTGATTGCATTTATTTGACGTTTGTATTGAATCTCCAGTAAAGATGTGTCCTCAACCAAAAAACCTTTTGATGGGATTCCATCTTTTTTCTTTGCATTAAAGTCTTTAACAAAAAGTAAATTTTTTGCTCTGACAAACTGTGTGCTGAAGCCAACACTTTCTTTCCCCTTTATTCCTGTTGCATCTGTTGTGGCTGATAAAGCCACTTCATTACCCTTTCTAAATGATGCTTGTGAACGTTTCAGAAAATTGTAAACATCTTCAAGAGATACTTTTTCATCAAGCACAATTTTAAAAGATGCTTCACTTGTTCCATGAACTTCAAAGTCAGAATACTTTACCCGAAAGGCATTGTTCCGCAAATAGTTTATTTCTTCGTTTAGAAGAGTCATGTAATTTCTTAGAACTTCCTTTGGTGTTCTGCTAAGAGTTTGCGGAGTTGATTCTTGTTTATCTTGAAATACTTTCTCCAAGTAATTAAAAACGTCATAAAAGTTATCTATGTTGGTTTCGTTTGGTTCTGCTGAAATGAAGTTTATTCCTATCAACTTTATTCCTCTCTGAAAAGTTCTTGAATGATTCTGTTTTTCATTTTCTTCTAATGAATCAATTTTCTTCAAGCCTATTACTTCAAGGCAATTTCCTTTGTTTGAAGAAAAACAGGTATGAGCATAGAAATTTGTAGAGGAAATTCTTGCAGAGACATTTTTGAATTGTGGATGCCTGTTATCATTTATTGAAATTGAAATGCCTTCAGAATTTGCTTCCCGTAGAAAATCCAGCAAATAATTTTTATCAGATGAATGAATCGCAAAAGGTTTTTCGGGAGTATGATTTATTACTTCAAAAAGTTTGTTAATTGAGTTTCGTAATTCGGAGTAGCGGAAATATCTTTCTTCAGGTTCTGTTGCAAAGGATTTTTTGAAAACTGTTGCAAAATCAATTAAGCCTTCATTTGAAATTATGTTTTTGTAAAGGGTTATAACTTTTTGAAGCCGATTCTCATTATTCTCATCTTCGTAAAACAGCTTGTGTCCTAAAAGGGAATAAAGCATACAAAGAGATAATGAATAAAAATCCGTTCGAGCCTGCAGTCGGTTTTCCTCCTTCTTGATTAATTCTGGTGGTGAAAATTTATTGCTGAATTCATTTTCCGATGGTCGCTTTGAAATTGTATGTTCAAGAATTGAAATACCGAAGTCAATAATTACTGGATTTTCATCTTCCTTTATTAGAATATTTCTTGGATGAAGGTCTTTATGAAAAATGTTTTTCAATGCGGCTTGCTCAAGTGCATCTGAACAGTTATACCAAACCTGCAAAATGTATTTTAAATATCGGGGAGAAACCTGATTTTCCTTATTTACAAAATCTTCAAGTGATTTTTGATTTTCAATCTTCTCCAAAATGATAAAGTATGTTCCAGTATTCTCGTCATACCCGGCATCAATTACTTTGTTGATATATTCGCTGTTTATCTTTTTGAGGTGTCTGGCGACATTATTAAACTGTCTGGTAGCAGAACTGCCCGAATCTAAATTCTTTGGAACTTTTGCAAAGTGAGTTTTGGCATCGGGTCCTTGTACATCAAATACATAGGCGTTGTTTGTTTCAACAATTTCACTTACTCTGTCATAGGCTCCTAACCTGTCAAATTTCTCTCCCATTTAATAAAAATAAAGGTATATATGTACTTGAGAAGTGAATCCCTAGTATGTAAAATATATGGCTGACTTATAATTTATGATTATGTGCGAACTGAAAGTTATTGAATTTTGCATGAACACCCAAATGACCACCAAAGCAAAGTAATAGTACGAAATCTCTTCCTAAAAGTATATTTCTATATTCTACGCACCAGTTAGCCCTACCTCACTTACCTTACAATTCCCTTCTTGGTAAAGTAATTGCAGAATATACAATTGTGGGTTTGGAAAAATGTGAGCAATGTTTCAGAAAACAAAAAATATAGACACCGCTTTCAGGTATATCCGGCTATTCAGTGTGGCGTTCTTAGCTGCCTGTGTTATCATATCCCTTTTTATCGCTTACAAAAGCTATCAGTTGTCGTCTCAATCTCAGAACAAGGTTTTTATACTGGCAAATGGAAAGGCATTAGAAGCCTATGCAGCCGACAGGAAAGATAATATTCCAGTGGAAGCAAAAGACCATGTAAAAATGTTTCATCATTTCTTCTTTTCTCTTGACCCTGATGACAAAGTTATTCAGGCAAACATTACAAAGGCATTATACCTGGCAGACAATTCAGCAAAACAACAATACGATAACCTGAAAGAGAATGGTTATTATTCAAACCTCATATCGGGCAACATCAGTCAGGAAATCACAATGGATAGCATCATTATTAATACAGATGTGTATCCATTTTATTTCAGGTATAAAGGGGAACAGAAAATTATTCGCCCCACCACCATTGTAACCAGGAATCTGATTACCGAAGGATACCTGAGAAATGTTTCCCGTAGTGATAATAATTCACATGGTTTTTTAATTGAAAAATGGCGGACGTTGGAGAATACTGACATCAACATTCAAAACAGGTAGTATGTGGTTGTTCAAAAAGAAAAAGAAAGAGGTTCAGTCAGATGATAAAACTACCGTATCCGATAAAGTGGCTGGCAAAATTGCCGGTGTCGGCATTAAAGCACAACAGCTATTTGCAGAAAAAATGAACAGGATATTTATGAAAACAGATTTTAAACGATTAAAACTACTACTGATATTTTTCTGCGTTTCTGCAGGTGGCTACAGTATTTATCTTATTGTAAACAGTGTTTTCAGTCCTGAAAGAAAGCAGAAAGCTTTAGAGATACAGCAAATGGATATTCCAAAGCACTTTAATAAATCGGGAGATGAAACCATAATGCCGGAGGCAACTATAGATGAACAAACTTATTTACAAATACAGGATTTTAGAAAATACATGGATAGTTTAAAATTGAACAGAACGAATGAATACGACAGCATTCTGCAAGCCCGGCCGGGTTTGATGGATAGTGTGCAGGTGCTGGAACAAATTTATTTATCACAAAAACAAAAATGAAGTGTATGAGCAGTGTGCAAAGGTCGCAGGCCTTCCTGCGTAAAAGGAAAATGATGCTGGTGTTACCGCTGCTGGTAATACCATTTCTCACAATGGCTTTTTGGGCATTAGGTGGAGGAAAGGGTAATGAACCCGTTATTGTAAACGAGCAAAAAGGCTTGAACCTAAACCTTCCTGATGCTAAAATGAAAGATGAAAACCTTACTGATAAACTTAGTTTTTATGATAAGGCTGATAAAGACTCAGCCAAGCTGGAAGAATGGATGCGGACAGACCCGTATTACCAACAGAAAGAAGATACAGGCTATAGTCCTGCAAACGAATTAGAACTACTTACGCAAAACTCGGCTTCCAAATACAACCAGCGGCTCAATTCCTCGCCGTATGAAACATCGTCAAATAATCCTGAGCAAAAACTACTGCAAAAATTAGCATTGCTGCAAAAAGAAATCAATAAACAACCCGAAACTGAAACAGTAGCCAACAATGAAGTTTTATTGCCCAATCAGGATGATGAATTTTCAAATGAAGTGGACAGGCTGGAAAACATGATGTTGACCATGGATAAAACCAATACCGGCGACCCTGAAATGCAGCAGCTCAACGGAACTTTGGAGAGAATATTAGACATACAGCGTCCGCAACGGGTAAAGGATAAACTCAGAGAAAAATCTTTGCAACATAAGCAGGTGGTATTTGCTGTAACCACTTCACCCAAACTGGCGAATGTAACGCTGATTGATACGATAAAGAAAAAACTAAACACCAGCAATCAATTCTACGGAGTAACAAAAGAGAGTGAAGAAACTATTGAGGGATTTGCAATTGAAGCGGTGGTACACAGTAGTCAGTCATTAGTAAACGGTGCTGTTATTCAGTTACGGCTTTCTACAGATGTTTTTATAAATGGTGTACTCATCCCGAAAGGAACACCTGTTAACGGAATTGCAACATTAAACAATGAGCGGCTGGAAGCAGAAATAAACTCCATCCGTTATAAAAATCAACTATTCCCTGTAAAAATGGAACTCTACGATTTGGATGGTTTACCTGGCATTTACATTCCTGGTTCTATCAGCCGGGATGTAGCGAAAAATTCCGCAGATAACAGTTTACAGTTGATGGAGCTTACCACACTTGACCCATCATTAAAAGCACAAGCCGCCGCCGCAGGCATTAATACAGCAAAGCAATTACTAACCCGTAAAGTGAAACAGGTTAAAGTGATGATTAAAGAAGGATATAAAGTTCTGCTGAAAGATAAAAATACTGAAACTGATTAATGAACATAAAATAGTAAAGCAATGAAAAGAATAATGAGTATGATTTGTGGGTGCCTTATAGCAATAATTAGTCTTGCACAAACAAAGTTGAATATTACAACTGACAAAACAACAAGCCTTGTATTTCCTTTCGCCATTAAGCATGTTGACAGGGGCACAAGCTCTGTACTGGCGCAGCAGGTAAAAGAAGCACCTGAAATATTATTAGTGAAAGCAGCCGAAAAAGACTTTACAGAAACAAACCTTAGTGTTGTTACAGATGACGGCAGCGTATATGCTTTTACAGTTAATTATGATAGTAAACCTACTGTATGGGTACTTTATCTACCAGTAAACAGGACTGCTACTATCAGTTCTTATGCCAATATGATATTGGACAATGAAAGGACTATAAAAAAAATAAAAGATAAGAAATATAACATGTAGGCAGGCATCAGGGGAATTTACATTAAAGACAATATCATTTACTATCAGCTATACATCAAAAATGATGGCACAGTTGATTACGATGTGGACCTGCTTCGATTTTTTATTAAAGACAAAAAAAGAAGTAAAAGAACGGCAGTGCAGGAAGTGGAACAGAAGCCTGTTTACATCACAGGTAATCATAGTAAGATTAAAGGGAACAACTATTCAGTTTTTGTTGTGGCGCTGGAAAAATTCACCATACCTGACAAAAAGTATTTGGCCGTTCAAATAACCGAGAAGAACGGCGGCAGGCATTTTCTGTTAAGAGTAAATAATAAGGCTATAATGAAGTCAAAGGTACTGCCCGATTTGAAATGATAACAGAACATCCCATAGCAGATGAAGTACTCGACCTGGTAACTATTGCATTATCAAAAGGTGAAAAGTACATGGCCTATAACAACAGCCTTTATTTTATAGATGAGAGAGATGTACATTTTTTCAAAACAAGGGATGAAGCTGTTGAATTTGCAGAAAACAATATAAGTGACCGTGACAGGTTCGCTGTACTTCATTTCAATTCAGTAAAAGATATTTTGAATCAAATTCCATACGGGGAACAACTTCATCGCCAGCTAAATCTTGACCCTGATGCAAATGGATTATATAATAAAGATGGCAATGATTTTACAGACGCATTAATAGACCATTTTGAATCACAGCAATTATCATTATTCGATAAACAATTAAAAACAAATTTTATGAACAATGAAAATCTTCAGTATTTGAAAGACAACATCAAATACATGGGCTTTGGTGAAACACTTAAAGCAGAGTTGGAAAGAAACATGGGTGAAGGCAAGGGAGAATTTCAATTGCACTTCAAAGCAGAAATTAACAAGAAACCATTTGAGGCCACACTCAATTTCCGAAAGTCCGATTCTACGGACATGTACTTTTTCAACAACTACAATGCTTCATTAGAAAAAAGCAATGGCGAGAAAAATGAGCAAACATTTTACCTGAACAAAGGGAAAGGTGTAACAGCAAAAGAAGCCTACAACCTGCTGGATGGCCGGGCTGTTCACAAAGACCTTACCACCAAAGAAGGCCAGCCATATAAAGCCTGGATACAGCTTGACTTTGAAAACAAAGACAAGAACAACAATTTTGAAGTAAAGCAGTTCCATGAAAACTATGGATATGATTTGAAAGCCGCTGTTGAAAAATTTGCAGTAGCAGAATTGAACGACCCTGAAAAAGCAAAGGCGCTGATGCAATCACTGGAAAAAGGGAATGTACAATCTGTAACTATTGAAAAAGACGGTAGCAGCCATAAGATGTTTATGGAAGCTGACCCACAGTATAAAAAAGTTACGATGTACGATTCAAACATGAAGATGGTTGCCAAAGAGTCGCTTGAGCAATACAAATCCGGTATTGATAAAGGCAGCAAAGAAGTAAAGGCAGGCCAGGAAAATGATAAAAAAAAAGAGTTGAAACAGGAGCCGAAGACTGAAAAGGAAAAGCTGGAGAAAAAGAATGGACAGAGCCTGCTGCCTAAAAAACGGGAAAGTAAAGGTAAAGGTTTGGGGGTGTCATAGTGCATCCCTAAACCATTTTAATAATTTTCAAATGTTGTGCAATGAATATCCAGAATATATCGGAACTGAGTAAGCAGTTAGAGGTGCTTGGCTTTCACGATGCAGGTAGCTTACTGTTAAAACGAATCTGTTTTAAACCTGCTAATTTTTATCTGCTTCAGAGAGTGATTAAAGAAAAAGATACAATGCTTTTCAGTTTGTATTTTGAACTGTTACAAAAAACTGATAACTATCGTCTGCAATACTATGATGTAACGCTGCAAAAAGCAAATGGCGGTTTAGCCTTGCCTGTTGATGGCGAAAACCCTGCAGAATTAGAAAAACAGATGGCGGCTATTGACTGGAAAAAAGCATTCAGCCTTGATGATAAAAAGTCATGGAACTCCGAAGACAAATCAACCTGGGAAACAGAATCGAGAATTTCAGGTATAATTGAAAGCCTTTCCATACTTGAAAAATCAGAACCGGGAAAAGTTATTGCATCTACATTGAAACAAAAGTTTTGGGCAGGTACGTTGCATCAGGAAATAGTTGGCTCAATCCGACTTGTTAAGAATAAAGCAGATGTTAACCAGCGGTTCTATATTTCTGAAGATGGTAGTGGTATAACAACAGATGAGGCCTACCGCTTTCTGCAAAACAAATACATGGAAAAACAATTGCAGCTTAAAAGAAAGCAATCTGATAGTGGTGATGAATCAATTCCAGAAGAATCTAATGGTACATCAGGTAGTGGACTACTGAAGAAAAAGCGAATTGCAGGCAGAGGAAAACGAAACAGAGTTAACCAGGATTAAACTGTATGGACATCTTTCCACCACTAACAGGCTTTTATTCTGCTATAGCTGCCGATACCCGTATCGGCGCTTCGCATATCAGCATTTACATGGCGCTACTGCAGCAATGGAATGTTACTGGTGGAAATAATCCAGTGAAAATCGAGAGAGCTTTAATTATGAAGGCCGCCAAAATAAATGCCCGGCAGACCTACAACAAATGTATAAATCAGCTACAGGAATATGGTTATATAATTTATGAACCTTGTTCCAATCAGTTTGAGGCAAGTGTAATTCACTTGAAAAATATAGAAATGAAAACATAATAATAAACCAATTTCAATAAGAGGAGGTGTGATATGGCAAGTGTGAAACCGGAACAGGTAATTGAAATTTTAAAGAGGCATAATGTGAATATCTCATTGGAGCAGGCTGTCCTGATACTGGACTTTATGTTTAAATTTGCTAAGTTATCATTAACGCAAAACAGAGGCACATGACAGCAGATTTATACATACGGGTGAGTACAGATGAGCAGGCTGACAAAGGCTACTCACAACGGGACCAGGAGGAACGTTTAAGGAAGTATTGCGAAAACAACCAGATAAAAGTTAGGCAGGTAATTTTTGAAGACCATTCTGCAAAGACGTTTAACCGTCCTAAGTGGAATGGTTTATTGTTTGATTTAAAGAAGAAGAAAAATGCAGTTGATTTTGTTTTATTTTCTAAGTGGGATAGATTTAGCCGCAATGCAGGTGATGCTTACCAAATGATAAATATTCTTCGCAAGCTGGGTGTAGAACCACAGGCAATTGAACAACCATTAGATTTAGCAGTTCCGGAAAACAAGTTGATGCTTGCATTTTACCTGGCTGCACCTGAAGTTGAAAATGACCGCAGGGCATTGAATGTTTTACTTGGAATGAGAAAAGCAAAGAAAGAGGGCAGATGGATGGGAGTTGCACCAGTGGGCTATGCAAATAAAATAACAGAAGATGGAAAAAAATACATAGCTCCTGTAGAACCAGAAGCAAGTATTATGAAATGGGTTTTTGAAACTCTTGCCGAAGGGCAGTTGAATATTGAGCAAATAATGAAACAAGCATTTCAAAAAGGGATAAAAACCTGTCGCTCTAATTTCTGGAATCTTTTACGTAACCCTGTCTATTGCGGCCGCATTTATCTTTCAGGATATAAAGAAGAGGAATCAAGGCATGTACAAGGTTTGCATCAGTCCATAATTTCAGAAGCACTTTTTTACGATGTGCAGGATTATTTGAATGGCAAGAAAAGAACTTACAGGGCAAAAGTCGGGAGCATGGATGAACTTCAACTAAGGGGCTATCTCATTTGTCCAAAGTGCGGCAAGTTACTTACAGGCAGTGCTTCCAAGGGAAGAAATGGACGTTACTACTATTACCATTGTGTATCGTCATGTGGGGCCAGGTTCAAGGCTGAAAATGCAAATCAATTATTTTCAAGTGAGCTTAAAAAATTAGTTCCTAAAGTCGGTATGACTGAAGTTTACAAAGTGGTTTTACAGGAAGAATTTAAAGCCCAAACAAAGTCACAGCGGGACGACCTAAGGCAAGTAAAGGATGCTTTGGAAAAAGCCAATACAGAGCTTACAAATGCCCGCAAATTACTTTTGGCAAACGAGATTGAGCCGTCAGAATACAGGTCAATAAAATCCGATTATGAAAAGAAAATAACCGGGCTTGAATCAAAACTGATAGAATTGTCACAGGAAGGCAAAAGCATAGACCCCCTGCTCAATAAGGCTTTAGCAACATTAACATCCTTAGATAAATTATACGAAAAGGCTGATAATAAAGCAAAGAGAGAGATTATCGGTTCGATATTCCCCGAAAAACTCGTTTTTGACGGATTTCAATATCGAACCGCTCGACTCAATGAAGCTGTTCGGCTAATATATAGCCTAGGTAAGGGTTTTAGCCAAAATGAAAATGGACAAACCGAGTCAATTTTCGATTTGTCCACTTTAGTGCCCAGAACTGGATTCGAACCAGCACACCCTTGCGGGCGCTGCGACCTGAACACAGTGCGTCTACCAATTTCGCCATCTGGGCAGATAAACCAGCATTGCTACAGGTTGTGATTCAGGGCTGCAAATATATAACCTGACCCGGTATTTCAAAAATGTTTTTAGACCGCCAATAGGCTGCAACCACGGATATCACTGTTGTCTACCCTACCCAAAACCTCAAAACGACCGTCCGGATAAACGACACCTGCATCTTCTGTGGCAATAAAGGCACAACTATAGATATTGGCTAGATCAATGATGTTCAAAATACCCCTTCCCGCGCTTTGCACCAATAGCGGGTCCGATTCATCACGCACCAAGGCACGCATCCATGGAGCAGGCAACAAGAGCCCTTCTCCTTCTGCATAGGCCTGACTGAGTAATTCCGTCATGCCATACTCAGTTGCTACCTGCTTCAACCCTAGCTGCTTACACAAATAATGATGCAATGCTTGTCGGGTTATTTCCTCTTTACGGCCCTTCATACCACCTGTTTCCATCACCATAGTATGTGGTAAATGCATAGGGAATGCTTCTGCGAAATCCATCAAGGCAAAGCTCACACCCAGTAGCAGAACTTTTTGTCCGGCTGCATTCAATCGCTGCAATTTCTCCGCTAAAGCAGGAAAATCATAGAGATAGAATCCATTATCCGGATGCCCGCTCTGCTGCATCAACACTTCAGCCATCATTACCAATGAAGAACCCTTTCGCTCTAAATAAGCCGGCAATAAAGAAAGGATACACCAATCTTTCGGCGAGCCAAACATGCGTTCAAATTGTTGCGTAAGGCTCTTTGTATACACAGATACATCAGCTACGTAATGCTTGCTGGTAGCACCTTTACCTGTTCCACTACTTTCGAAAACAATTGCTTCGCTTTTGTTCTCTGCAATCACTTGATGCGTCTTAAAAAAACTGATGGGCAAAAAAGGTATTGAGGCAACACTATCCACCGCATGGGCATCTATTTGCATGTGATTACACCAATCCCGATACACAGTACAATGCAAATATTGGTATCGGAAAATATCCAGTGCCAGCTGATCAAAACCAGCGGGCTTTACTGAGAAAATATTGTTAACATCAATCAAGGGCAATATGGATTGTCAGGCTGATTTGAGTACATTTGAAAAAAATGCGATTCATGAAATACCGTCGAATACTTCTATTTCTGCTAACCGGATTGCTCGTCAATTCCTGCAGCAAAGATAAATTCCAGACCAAACCCAAACTCACATTTAAATCTGTGAGCACGGAAAGGCTGACTGCAGGCTCAACCATCCAATTCAATATTCGATTTACAGACGCCGAAGGCGATATTCAGGACAGTATTTGGGTACAGAAAGTAACCCGCAACTGTACCAACAGCAATTTCTCTGGTAGATATAAGATCCCCACTTTCACCGGCACCAAAAATCTGGAAGGTGAATTTGAAATCTGTTTTGGCTATGGTATCAACTTGGGCTGCCCATCTATCAGAGAACCACAATGCATTGGTCAGAACGATACCTGCGTATTCCGTTTTTGGGCGAGAGACCTAGCAGGAAACGTGAGCGATACCATTAGCTCTTCCACCGTAGTTATTGTAAGACGCTGATGTGCTGAAAAATTGCTTCAATACTTTTTTCTTCGGCAATTTCTTCTACGGCCTTTGTGTAGTGATGTTATCTATTGAAACACGCATTCAGTACAAATGGCCATTACAGTCCATTAGTTGGTATGTATTGATTTATTGCAGCACTGTAGCATTCTATCGCTTTGCCTATCTCAATAGCAGCAATCTTACGCAGGAAAATGATAGAGCCGCATGGTTTCAACAAAACAAGCTGAGCATACAGCAAAACCAATGGCTACTGATTGCGAGTAGCGTTGTAGCTGCAGCGATATATTTTTGGCATCACCTCATCATCCCAGATATACCAACAATACTAGTTGCCGCATCATTTCCATTCATTGCAGTCTTGTACTACAGCGTTTTCTTTCCCAAGCTAATCCCCATCCACATCAGACATACCGGCTGGCTAAAACCCTTTCTCATTGGTTATGTGTGGGCGGGTATTGTCACAAGCTTTCCACTAATACTCAATCAGCCAACACAAACAAATATTTTTACTGCACTGCATGGCTTTTTGTTATTCAAAAACTGGTTGTTTGTTTCTGTTCTGGCGATTCTTTTTGACATCAAGGATTATACAGCCGACAATAATCTTGAGCTAAAAACCTTTGTTGTCAGATTTGGCTTATCCAAAACCATTTTCCTAATCGTTTTACCCATCACCATTATTGGTTGGGTGTTGATTGCCCTAATCGCTACAAGACTAGGCATTCCCCTATTTCGCGTGCTTATCAACGCCATCCCCTTTGTATTGTTGATAATTGCTGCACTTAGCCTGCTACAACGTAAGCCCATCCTCTATTATCTTGCAGTGATTGATGGACTGCTCTTGGTAAAAGCCATCTGCGGCATCATCGCATTTACAATCATTTAAATATCTGGCCATGGCAAAGACTACGACGAAAAAGAAATCAGGTAAAAATGCTTTACTTTCTGATCAATCAATGGCATTTCTGCGCAACTACATCAATACACCATCACCGGTAGGATTTGAGAGTAGCGGACAAAAAGTATGGCTGGAATATGTAAAGCCATACGTAGATACACATTTTGTAGATCCTTATGGAACTGCTGTTGGCGTAATCAATCCAGATGCCCCATTCAAAGTAGTGATTGAAGCCCATGCGGATGAAATTAGCTGGTTTGTGAACTATATCGATGACAAAGGCTTGATTTACTTGAAACGCAATGGCGGTGTGGATCATCAGATTGCACCTGCAAAGCGAGTATTGATTCATGGTAAAAAAGGCGCTGTAAAAGCTGTCTTTGGTTGGCCTGCGATTCATACACGTTTGGGCAGCCCTGATACCAAAGAACCACAACCTCGTGTTGACAATCTTTGGTTGGACTGTGGTGCACGCAGCAGAAAAGAAGTTGAATCGCTCGGCATTCATATTGGCGCTGTGGTTACCTATGAAGAAGGCTATGATGAACTGGCTTTCGATTATTTAATTGGTCGCGCGTTCGATAACCGCATTGGGGGCTTCATGATTGCAGAAGTTGCGAGACTGCTGAAAGAAAACAAGAAGAAACTACCCTTTGGCTTATATGTAGTAAATGCAGTACAGGAAGAAATTGGTTTGCGTGGTGCCGAAATGATTGCCCGCCGAATCAAACCCAATATTGCTATTATCACAGATGTTACCCACGACACGCACACGCCAATGATTAACAAAGTGGTAGAAGGCGATGTGGTTTGCGGCAAAGGACCATCTTTGGCCTATGGCCCTGCAGTTCATAACAAATTGCTGAGTCTGGTGCAGGATGTTGCAGAGAAATCTGGCATTGCTGTACAGAACCGCACTGTTAGCAGAAGCACAGGTACCGATACCGATAGTTTTGCTTACGCGAATGATGGTTGTCCCTCTGTATTGATCTCTATCCCGCTGCGCTATATGCACACCACTGTAGAGATGTTGCATAAATCAGATATCGAGGGTACGATTAAGCTGATGTATGAAACATTGCTGACACTAACACCCAAAACCAACCTCAGCTATCTCTGATAATCAGCACACTAACGATATATGGATAGCCCGTCTTTTTAAGGCGGGCTTTAATTTGTAATTTTGCGCCGTATGAGTTGGCAGGATTCAAGAAAAATACGCGTGGCGATATTGGATTTGTATGAGGGGCAACCTAATCAGGGTATGCGTTGTATCCGCGAACTCATCAATACCTGGGGCGAAATGCAGCAGCTGGATGTTCGCTATGAAGAATTTGACGTACGTCAGAAACTGGAAACACCCGATACCAGCTTTGACATGTATATCTCCAGCGGTGGTCCTGGTTCTCCATTAGATACCGTAGGTAGTGATTGGGAAAAAGCTTATTTCCAATGGCTGCAAAGTATTGAACAATGGAATGAGCAAGCCGAGACAGCGGATAAGAAACATGTGCTTTTTATTTGCCACAGCTTTCAACTAGCCTGCAGACATTATGAAGTTGGATTGGTCTGCAAACGTAAATCAACCTCCTTCGGCGTATTCCCTATTCATATGCTGGAGGATGGACAGGAAGAGATTCTATTCGATGGTTTAAGAGATCCTTTCTACGCAGTGGATAGTCGCGACTATCAGGTGATTCAACCCAATCATGATCGCCTTCGCGAGATGGGTGGCAAAATTCTGGCTATTGAAAAAATGCGTCCACATGTTCCTTATGAACGCGCAGTAATGGCCATTCGTTTTAACGACCATTTTATTGGCACCCAGTTTCATCCAGAAGCCGATGCTATTGGTATGAGCATGTACTTGCAGAGAGAAGACAAAAAACAACAGGTGATTGAACATCACGGCGAAGCCAAATGGAGTAGCATGGTGGAACAATTACAAGATCCGGAAAAAATTATGTGGACCTATAGCCACATCATCCCCAATTTTTTGAACTACGCTATTGGCGAAACGGTATCTGCCTAAACTTTCTTTTCAAATACCCTGTTCTTTCAAAAGGATGGTGTATTTTGGAAAAAACAGCAGACATGGTTCCTTCTATCAGAGCTGCCTACAATAGCCAATTTAGCAACGAGCAATACGAAGCGTATCTAACAGCTTTACATGCCAAGCATCCTGATGCTATTCAGTTTCGCGTAGCCGAAACGCCCATATTTATCGACAAAGCTTTTAAGGAAAAAATACTCAGCGCTTGTGAGTCGATTGTAGATGTAATTACACAATACAATTTCAAAACAATTACCTCACACGCCATACCAGATAATGTTCGTGTTCCTAATGAAGATGGATATACCCATTTTATTGCATTTGATTTTGGCATTTGCCAGAATGCAGCCGGAGACTACGAACCACAGCTCATTGAAATGCAAGGCTTCCCAACCCTCTTTGGTTATCAGGTATGGCATGATGAAATTACCAAGCAGCACTTCAATATTCCAGAAGGATATAGTCCTTATTTAAGCGGTCTCAATAAAGAGAGCTATCTATCCTTACTACAAGAAATCATCATTGGCGATTGTGCGCCTGAAGAAGTGGTTTTGCTAGAAATTTTACCACATGAACAAAAAACAAAAATTGATTTTTACTGTACACAAGACTATCTGAATATTCCGATTGTATGCTTAACAGATTTGATTCAGGATGGTAAAAAGCTGTACTATACAAACGAAGCTGGCAAACAAGTACAGATCAAAAGAATCTATAACCGTATCATCTTTGATGATCTTCAACAACAATCAGCCGCTATACAGGAAAAAGGAAAACTACTTTTGGAGGAACTGGATGTTACCTGGGTACCACATCCTAACTGGTTCTATCGCATCAGTAAATACACATTGCCCTATATAGATCATCCCTATGTGCCTAAGACAAGGTTTCTGAATGAAATCAAAGAAATACCAGCGGACTTAGAAAACTATGTACTAAAGCCCTTATTCTCTTTTGCAGGACAGGGCGTTGTAATAGACGTACAAGCTTCAGACATAGCTGCTGTAAAAGATCCAGAGAATTGGATTCTTCAACGAAAAGTGCAATACGCAGATATTATCCCAACACCCGATATTCCAGCCAAAGCAGAAATACGCATTTTCTATTTCTGGAAACCAGGTGCAGACCGACCAATACCCGTTAACAACCTTGCTCGCCTAAGCAAGGGCAAAATGATTGGTGTACGATACAATCAAGACAAAACTTGGGTAGGTGGTAGCCAAGCCTATTTCGAAGTGTAAAACCATCGGTGATAAAGATGCTTCATGATTTTTACTTAAGGCATATTAGCTTAGGTAGTAAAATCATGAACAATGAGTCAGCAGCTTACGGCTAAACAGATTTTTAAAGAAACCATCTTGCTTTTCTTGGGCATAACATTGGTTGGCTTTGTACTGGAACTAGGTTACGACCTAATCAAAGGCTACTCGCTCGAGCAGGCCATCAATGAATGGATTGCAGAGAATACTAAAATCAGATCATTGATTATACGACTGATCATTTCATTTGGCGTTGCTTACTTTGGAATACTCAGAAAAGAAGCAAAATTGAAAAAAACAAAGCAAGTAGGAATAAAATGAAGGATGATTAATCCTCCATTTTATTCTTCAACTTACCTAACAGTATATACGTATTCTTTACAGCTAACTCCGTATTCTTCCAATCGATACCTTCTTGCGCCTTCAAGACAAGTTTACCTTTAGCAGCAGGCGCTGTAGATACGGGCAGTATTTGATATTGATCCTTACCCGTTAAGGCAAAAACATACTCCTTTCCTTCAAAACGCACAACAGCATCCTCAGCTACTACTGCAGCTTCGGGTTGCCTAATTTGAAACTCTCCCGTCAGGAACATACCTGGCAATAAGTCGTTCGTTTTTTGCTCAAAATGACAATGCACCAATCCGCTCCTATTTGCATCGATATTACGGGTAGTTAGAATCACTTCTACAGGATATTGCTTCTCGGGCTGATCAGCCAAAGCAACTTTGGCTTCCATACCCTTACGAATAAACGAGAAATCCTTTTCAAATACAGTTAATGCAGCATGGATATCATCTGGATCAACCAATTCAAATAATACATCTGCGGGGTTAACATACTTACCTACATTCACATTGATCTTGGTAACATATCCATTGATGGGTGAACGAACAGGCACTGTTCTTGAAATAGCATTAACATTTAACTGCTCTGGATTGATACCAATGATGCGCAATTTCTCTTCCAAAGCCTTGATCAACACCTGCTGCGTTCTAAACTCGCTTAGTACTTGCTGGTAACTCTTCTTACTGGTCGCATCCTGCTCACTGAGTGATTTCTGACGTTCTACATCAACTTGCAAATAGTCCATCCTAGCTTTAGCCATCAGAAAATCCTGCTGCAATTGCACATAGCTCTGATCTTCCATCACAGCAATCACTTCACCTTTACGTACACTAGTACCAGGTAGCAAATGAGATTGCTTTAAATAGCCACCTAAAGGAAAGCTTACAGAAATCAAACTTTGTGGCGGCACATCTACCATACCATTCACCTTAATACTGGTAACCACTGCTTGAAACACTGGTTTAGCAGTTTCAATAGCAGCATTCTTAGCTTGCTCAGGAGTTAACTGCACCATTTCATCGGCAGGTGTAGAGTCTATTTTGACTACTTCTGCCGGCTTACTCTTACAAGAGAATAAGGCTAATGCAACAAATACAATACCTATATGCTTTATCATGATTATTTTTTTTCTGGTAATAAATACAATAACATTATTTCCGTCATTCTACAGCTGCGCTGCGCATCAATATATTGCGAACGAATATCGAATGCTTGCTGAATCAACAAACCCCACTCCAAATAACCGATGGCACCATTTTGATATTGAAGATTTGCTGTACGAATCATCAAATCTGATTGCTGCAAAGCTGTTTGCTGATAATACTGCAAGGTTGTTCTATGCTTTGTATATGCTTGTGAGTAAACTGCTAATCTCGATTGCAGATCTTGCAAAACAAGATTCGCATCTGTAGCAGCAATTGCTTCGTTCACTTTAGCAGCAGCCACCCTTGTTTTAGCAGCTTGATTGAATAAGGGCAAACTTACACCTGCGCTAAGCGAACTGAATCTTCTACCAAAATCAGCGTAGGTCTCCGTTTTATCCTTCCGCATTTGCCATCCAATGAGTGATTGGTTATTGTACCCCACCAACCAGTCTGGTGCCATTCTGCTTTTTTCTACGGCTGTCTCTGCCTTAGCAGCATTGATTTGGGCCTGATACACCCCAAGTAATGGATGCTGCCTGATAATGGCGGTATCAAATAGCAAACGACCAGGTTGTAATGCTTCTGATGGCAACCATGCTGCATTGGTCTGCAACAAAATAGATATCTGTTGCTGTGCTGCAGCAATATCTTGCTCCAGATTAGCCAATATCAGCTTTGTCTGACGTGCATAATTCTCCAGACTTACTTTCTCCAGCAAATTGGATTCTCCTTTGTCAAAGCGCAACGTAGCTTTTTGCACATAGCTAGAATAAACGCTATCCATTTGTTGCAACAACTGCTTACGTAGCAGTAAATACTGCAAGTCTAGATAGAACTCACGCATCAATTTGTCAAGATCTGTTTGACGCAGTGCAGTTTGCTTTTTTGCCCGTTCAACATAAGACGACAATACATTTCTTCTTTCCTTGTAATAAACAGGTGAAGAAAAGTTCTGCACCAAAGAGAAACGCGCATCAAAATGAATGCTATTGTAATTACCAATTTCCGTTAGTACTTGTGCTTTAGGAATATCTCTAGCAGTACCTACCATTGTCTTGGCAAAATCCTCATGCAAAAGTTGCTGTTGAATTATCGTCGCTTTTTCACGAGCCAATTGCAGCAATGCTTGCTCTTGTATAGGCTGCACTGATTGCGCTTGTGCAGTACCAATAATGCCAAGCAGTAAAACTGCTGTAACAATATGGTGTTTCTTCCTTCTAGGGCGAATATGCTCAAACAAGAAATATAAGCATGGTAATACAAGTAAGGTCAATAAGGTAGCACTTATCAGCCCACCAATCACCACAGTTGCCAAAGGCCTTTGTACTTCAGCACCTGCTCCACTGCTGATTGCCATAGGCAGGAAGCCTAAAGAGGCTACTGCTGCCGTCATCAGCACTGGTCGTAAACGAATCTGTGTTGCCTGCATAATGATCGATTTAATATCTGATACACCGTCCTCTTTAAGCCTATTCATCTCTGTAATCAATACAATACCATTCAACACAGCTACACCAAATAAGGCGATAAAGCCTACACCTGCAGAAATACTAAATGGCATATCACGAATCCATAAAGCAAATACACCACCAATAGCTGAAAGCGGAATAGCCGAGAAAATCAATAAGCTATATTTCAGTTGATTAAAGGCAAAATACAACAGGACTAAAATGAGCAAAAGTGCAATTGGCACTGCGATACTCAAACGCTTGGTAGCATGCAAGAGGTTTTCATAAGCACCACCATAGGTAATATAATACCCAGGTGGAAGATCGATCTTATCACCCACTTTTTGCTGCAACTCGTTGACAATGCTTTGTACATCCCTACCCCGCACATTAAAGCCAACAGTAATTCTACGCTGTGCATCTTCTCTTTGTATCTGATAAGGACCATCTTGTAATGACACATTGGCTAGCACATGAAGCGGCACTTGCTCACCCCCTTTTACACCAATCATAAGGTTACCAATATTGTCTAAATCCTGACGCACGCTCTTATCCAATCTAACAGACAAAGCAAACCGGCGATCACCTTCAAAAACCAATCCTGCTTCTGCGCCTGCGTATGCTGCTCGAACAATACGATTGATTTCCTCTACATCTGCACCATAACGTGCAATCGCTTCTCGATTATAGGTAATCACCATCTGAGGTACGCCTGTAACAGTCTCGATATACAAATCCTTAGCTCCATCTATTTTTTTAATCAACTCGCCTAATTCTGCAGCATGTCTCGCCAAACTATCCAGATCATCTCCAAATATTTTACATACTACATCTTGCCTTGCACCAGTCATCAATTCATTAAAACGCATTTGTACAGGAAACTGAAAACCTGTTGCCACACCTGGTACATCTTGTAAAGCTTCGCTCATTTTCTCAGCCAACTCATCGAAGGTTTTGGCGCTCGTCCATTGCTTTTTGTCTTTCAGAATCACCATCATATCTGCTGCTTCAACCGGCATTGGATCTGTTGGAATTTCACCTGCACCAATTTTCGTTACCACCTTCTCAACTTCAGGAAAACGTTGCAACAAAACCTTGGCGGTTTTTTGTGTTGTAGCAACAGTGGTACTTAAAGACGAACCTGTTAGCAATCTGGTATCAACAGCAAAATCGCCTTCTTCCAACTTAGGAATAAATTCTCCACCCAGTGTGCTTAATACAAGTAAAGACAGCACAAAACCAACAGCACTTGCACCTACCACCCATTTAGGAAAACGTAAAACCCATTGCAAACTAGGCTTGTACCATGTCTGTAAGACTTTTCATCATTCTATCTGAAATGGTTGGGTGGTGACTGATTTTCTTGCTCAGCATCAGTGTACTAACCATTGGGATATAGGTAAGCGACAATAAGAAAGCACCAAGAATAGCGAAAGAAACTGTCTGCGCCATTGGGCGGAACATCTTCCCTTCAATACCCTGAAGTGTAAGGATAGGCAGGTACACAATTAGGATAATTACCTGACCGAATACAGCTGCATTCATCATTTTCTTTGAAGCTGTTTCTACCTCTGCATCCATTTGATGCTGGTTTAATTTGGTTGCTTCTTTAAAACCGGAGTGATGGCTAAGCTTATGCATGACTGCTTCTACAATGATTACTGCGCCATCCACAAGTAGACCAAAATCCAATGCACCCAAACTCATCAAATTACCACTCACACCGAAGAGATTCATCATGATCACTGCAAAGAGCATCGACAAAGGAATCACCGAAGCTACTAAGAGACCTGCCCTAAGATTACCTAAGAACAAAACCAGCACAAATACAACGATCAAAGCACCTTCAATCAAATTCGTTTCTACTGTACCAATAGCATTATTCACCATTTTGGTTCTATCCAAAAAAGGTTCAACAATAACGCCTTCGGGAAGTGATTCGCTGATCTTGGCAATCTTGGCTTTAATGTCTTTGATCACCACATTACTATTTGCACCTTTGAGCATCATCACCACAGCACCCGCTACCTCACCATGATCATTGTAAACAGTAGCACCATACCTGATGGCACTACCAATTTGTACAGTAGCCACATCCCTCACCAATACTGGCACACCGGAATCTAATTTCTTTACTACAATAGCGCCTATATCATCCAGATTCTTCACCAAACCTTCACTGCGAATAAACAAGACATTGGGGCCCTTCTCGATATAAGCACCGCCTGTATTCTGATTATTACGCTGTACCGCATCAAATACGTCACTGATCGTAATATTGAAGCTGCGTAATTTATCTGTATTCACAGCTACTTCAAATTGCTTGAGCAAACCACCAAAGCTGCTAACATCAGCCACCCCGGGCGTTCCCAACAATTGTCTGCGTACAATCCAGTCCTGAATTGTACGTAACTCAGTCAATGAATATTTACCCTCATAGCCAGACTTTGTCTTAACTACGTATTGAAATACTTCACCCAAACCTGTTGTTACAGGACCTAATTCAGGTGCGCCTATACCAGCAGGAATTTGCTGCTTCGCCTGCACCACTCTTTCACTAACCTGTTGCCTTGCCCAGTACACATCCGTTTTATCATCAAAAACAATGGTTACCAGACTTAAGCCAAAACGAGAAAAGCTTCTTTGCTCTATGATTCCGGGTACATTACGAGTGGCCTGTTCTAAAGGTACTGTAATGAAACGCTCGACATCGGGTGCGCCGAGACTTGGCGCTGATGTGATAATCATTACCTGATTATTGGTAATATCGGGTACAGCATCTATTGGCAGTTTGGTTACTGCAATGCTACCCCAGACAATTAATCCTAAGGTCATCAGTCCTACCAGCAATTTATTGCGGATGGAGAACTGAATAATCGAGTTCAACATATATGTAATAAGTTTAAAGCAGCGGCTGAGAAGCGCTGGAAATAGTTAATGCATTTCTTCTAAAGAAATCATTATGCACGAGGAGGCTGAAAAATATCACCATGAACCAATGCGTAGTCCATGGGTTCATCAAATAAGAAGAACTCCTGCTGTAATACAACAGGATGCGGCATTTCAATGTTTACCCACTGTGCAGGCATACTGACAGTAGCAGCTATGCAACAGGCTTCCGTTGTTTTAAAAGGTAATTGCATGTCGCGGTCGAAGTCATCATCCACTACAACCTTGTCCACATAGTGCATACGCAGGAAAGCAGTGAAGCTTATTTTGGGATCCTCTTTACGGTGCTCTACGAAATGTTGCACCATGATGGGAAACTTTAATAACTGGTAAGCATCGGTTGTACCGAAAACATACACAGCCATTAGAAATATGATCGTCCATTTCCGCATTACTTACAAATGTAGGCAATGCGGAGGACTTATCATATGATAAAAATCAAAAGGTGTTCAGAAAGGACCAATCAATACCAATGAGGAACTGCCTGGCATTATATCGGTTGATAGTACTGTTTAACTGGAATCGATAGGCTGCATTTAGCTTCACAGTGCTATTAAAGATCAATTGAACAGCAGGCGCCATATCCAGAAAACTACCTGATTGATCGAGCAAACTACCCCCTAAAAACTCCGTGTAGAGATTCAGGTTAACCTGTTTGTAGTTCTTATACGACTTAGGGAAAACAAGATATCCCGCAGACAAACTATACATCATAGCCGATCTGGCATCTATTGCAGTAAACTTATTACCACCCAGATTATCTATACGTCTCGTATAAGCTAAGGTGCTTGATACAGCCAATTTGTGTAAGAGTTGTGTACCAACTAAACCAGCACTCCAACCACTTTGCGTACCATCCAGACTTAAATCATTGGTATAATGTTGGTATTTGACCGTATGTTGCCCACCTCCGGGAAGATTGTGCACTTCGGTTCTTGTCATGCTGGCAGGATTACCAACCAGCGATACTTTACCAAAAGCAGCCATTCTGAAATGACTATGCAAACCATCATTGCTGATGAATCGATATTTCAGATAAGCACCAGCACCCTCTAGCTTGTAACGAGATTGAAACATGTCTGATGCAGTAGTATTTAGCTTGAGCATCCATTTACTACTTAGGCCAAACATGGCTTCCAGCATCATTCTAGAGCTAGTGCTATTATCGAATTGCATAGGCATATGCATGCCATTAAATCTCATCACAGTAGACTTTGCAGGCACATTGCTTGCAGGTTCTGTAAAAATGTATAATTCCTGAGCTTGTAACTTTTGTAAGTATACACACAGGCAAATGATCCATATTTTTTTTACCATAATATTATAAGGTTACATGATACACACGTGTTCCGACGCTGCTAGCGGTTTTGTTACAGCAAGCTTCCATCACACCAGTTGTGTAGCATTTCATTTTGGTATACTGTGCATTCTTTTTAAAATCTTTCGCTGGCACAAAATTCTTGTCAAGGATAGTCAGCTCAATATTTCCTTTCACCGTTTGTGGTTTCACATTCATGAAATGAAATATCTTACCTTGAATGGTAAGATGTGCATCATTCTTAACAGCCACTTCTTCCAGCTTGGCTTGAATCTTTAAGCCAGCTACTGAAAAGCCTGCATCTATAACCGCCTTTTTCAACTGATCCACATCCACATTGCCACCTTCTTTGAATGCAATATCAAAACCTGATGTAGCCACATCAGCTTCTACCTTATCTACAAAAGGAATGGTAGTTAATGCTTTAAAAATAGCCTTGGAACAAAGCGAACATGTTAAGCCACTGGCCTGCAGCCTAGCAGAACTAAATTGTGCTTGTACGGATAAGCCATACAAAGCCACTACTAGTATGAGAATAATTCTTTTCATATACTTAATGTAAACAGAAGCATACCGGCAGTACCGGTATGCTATGATGATTGATATAATTACGATTATTTAGCGCAGCAGGATTTGCCGTCTTTGCAACAATCCATCTTGCCATTTGCTGCTGTTTTGCAACAACTCATGTCAGGCTTGCAACAACCTTCTTTACCGCAATTGGCTTTGTCTTTACAACAAGCCATAGCAGTTGCATCAGTTTTTTTGCAACAATCTTGCTTTGCACAAGCCTCTTTGTCTTTGCAGCAATCCATCTTTGCATCTGCACCTGCTACAGCAGCCTTACAACAATCTTTGGTGCATTTTTCTTTATCTGTGCAACAAGCATCGCCTGTTTTTGCAGCTGTATTCTTTCTATCATACTTGCAGCACTCATGTAATTGCTCATATACGGCGTCAGGTGCTGTCAGATTTTCTGTATCATGACCTACCTGAGCAACAGCAGCTTCTACCTTTTTAGCAGTAGCGGCACTTGCATACTTATATGTGAGCATTTTGCTGTCTTCATTCCATACAGCAGTAGTTGCACCGGCGGCTTTGGCTGCTTTTTCGATACGTGCCTTACACATACCGCAGTTACCCCAAACTTTCAGGGTTGCACTATTTACTTTTTTAGCCTGAGCGAAAGAAGAGAAAGAGAATAATACGAATGCACTTAAGAGTGCGAGGATTTGTGTTTTCATGATAAAATGATTGAATTTGATAAAACTTTTGTTAACCAATAGCATGCGTTCATGCTATACGAGCAATCAACTAGTGGTATCAAATTCTGAAAACACAATACAATAGGTTCAAAGGTGCTTGCTGCGCAGGAGGCGCATTAGCAGCATATGCTTGCAATTTCTCTGATTCCTGAAACAAAATTGCAGCGAGTTCTATTTGCCTAACTGGCAGTTAAATCACAGGAGTAAATACGTTAAAAGCTATGGAGCTAATCTGATGCTTATCATCAAGCTTAACAACTTTGTATGTAGTTTTACAGCAGCCTTTTTTGTCCTCAGCCTTTTTACAAGCACACATTTTTTTGGCCGAAACAGCAACCTTCTGCGCGCGCAACTTACCCATGCAATAATGCACGTTCACTACAAAGCCACTGCTAATGGCGAAGTAGAGTATGGCAATTATGGCTGTAAGCAGGCGCTTCATGGCACAAAAGTAGGGCAATTAGCCAAAGTAAAATAGGAGAAATGTTGTAAAAAGCTTAATTGATAAAATTCCACCATACACCCAATCTCGGCCACAAGCCGGTATTTGGGTAGTTTTCTGCAACAAAGTTGTATCTGCTGGCAGGGCGCTTACCAGACGCAATCAGGGTATTTAGCTGTTCTATACGCACAAAACCTTTGAAACTCTTGATTCTGAAGTGAAAAAAGAAATGCGCATCTGGTCTATTATCCAGCGTAAACTGGTCCTGATAGTAAAAAGTCCCAAGGAATGGACTATAGCCATTGCCTTTATACGGGGTGAAATAACGCAGTTCCAAGCCGGTCGATAGAAATAAATTCGTGAAGAAATTCCCTTCAAAAGCCACCCGATTGCGGGTAAGCATCAAAGGCAGATTGATGGGCGGATTACCTGCAGTTTGCTGTACATGTACCTCCAAATACCAATTCAGGTGCTTTGCCAGCTTTATCTTCTTTTCCAGACCAAGATGTAGTACCTGAAACAAAGTTGCTTCCTGTTTGGCTTTAAAGAAACTATCTGCGTATGTGTAATTACTCACGAGATACGCATTACCGAATAGCTTTAATTGCAACTTACTATTGAAATAACCAACAGACACTTTGGTCAGGTTTTCTTTATTCAATCCCCCTGTAACAGTATTGGGGAAGCTTGATTGGTTATCAAAAACAAATGCAGGCGTTCTATTCACGTTTTGAAAAGCCAATTCCAGTGCATCACGCTTATTCCTGATTAGCTTTTGTAAACGAAGATTGGCAGCATAATCTCCTGCATTTAGTCCCGCCAGATACAATTTACCTATTGCTTCAATATCCCAAACCTGACTCCTACTCCTATTTTGGTATTCGCCGATAGCGTATAAATTATAGTACTGCTCTTTTAACACTCCTGTATAACCAAACTTTCCAAATAAGTTCTGAACACCTATCCCTGTTTTGATAAACTGATTCTGGTTTTGCTTATCCGGGAAAGTCAACAAACTGAACTCATTCCGAATATTCAACCAGTTATCTCTAAAGCGGATGGTATCGCCAGAAGAAAGATTACGAACAGGATAATTGAAGTATTGCTTATACCGGACAGAATCAGCTGTAATATCTGAAAACAGATAGTCCTGCTGTGATACTTGTGCAACATGCTCCACGCGGAATCTTGGATAAAAAATTCTGGTTACAACAGAGTCCACCACAATAGAATCTTTCTTACCAAAATCGAGATAATGACGAACTAGTAATGTGCTGTACTTATACGTATTACCGGTGAATACAGTTGTATTGAAAGGATTACCTCTTCTCACGGCAGGATTACCAATTCTCGTTGGTTGCGTGAAAGGATCATCAATATTGTTCAATGAATCTAATCTGGCAGGATTGATCAATCCTCCGTTTTCTGAAGAAACATTTTTGTTGGATAGATAAATAAACTGCAATCCATATTTTCGGTTACGCGATTTGTACTGTGCTGTTAAACGAAGATTGTTTACCGTAGCATTCTGTACCTGATAATCACCCTGAGAATTATTGAACCGATACTCGATGGAGAAATTGAAATTGTCTTTGCGATTCTGCGTATGGATAATATCAATCAGCTGTTCGGACCTCTTACCCAGCGCATAACCAAACTCCGTATAAGGCCTAGTGGTTTGAAAGAAGCGGGTATTCTGTAAAGAGAAGTTATAGATATCGTACTGATGAAAACCCGGATCCCAGCCTGCCTGCATGAATGGACGAAACACCAATGATTGGGCCGCTGTACCCATATTACCTAAATGATTGTATGTCCAATCAAAAGGGAAACGTTTGTAATAATCATTGATGGAAGAATCCAACGTGCGGTTTGCTGAAGAATCGTAATACTTAAAAAAGATCGTGATAGAATCTGCATAACGATCTCTCTTGGCTAAAGAGTCATTACCCTTTTGCGCACGCATAGGTCTACCGTTACGATCATAAGCAATATTGCTGTTACCAGAAGTACTTCCCGGCCTGTCAGTCATCATTCTAGGACGAACCTGGGCATAGAGCGATTGGCTCATGAAAAGCACAACCAAGATCAATAAACCTGATATGAAACGGTTCAAGAACATTCAGCTGTAATGTACTGCTTAAGCGCTTAAGAAAAAGCTAAGACCATTATAGTGTACGAATCAACTCCGTAAAGAGCAGCGTTAATTTAGGTTCAGCATTACGTGCAGCTTCCAGTACCTCTTCGTGTGTAATCACATTTTCTTCCTCACGAATACCCAGATCAGTAATCACACTCACCGCTGCAATACGCATACCACAATGCACCGCAGTAATCACTTCCTGCACGGTACTCATACCAACGGCATCGCCACCTACGGCTTTAATCAGTTTATATTCTGCACGTGTTTCAAAAGTAGGGCCCGTTACACCTGTATACACACCATAATGCAGTGAGATATTATTAGCATCGGCTATTGCCGTTAACTGCTGAATCAGTTCTTTGCTGTATGGCTCACTCATATCGGGGAATCGCACGCCCAACTCCTCTTCATTCTTACCCAATAATGGATTAGGCGTAAAGAAACTGATGTGGTCATTGATCACCATCAAATCGCCGACATTGAATACAGGATTTACACCACCCGCAGCATTACTTAACAATAAAGTTTCAATACCCAACATGCGCATTACACGAACAGGATATGCCACTTGCTGCGCAGTATAGCCTTCATAGAAATGGAAGCGACCGGCCATAACCAAAACGTCTTTGCCACCCAGCTTGCCTAATATTAGTTTACCACTATGGCCTTCTACTGTACTTACCGGAAAATGCGGAATTTCTGCATAGGGAATAGATGCAGCCACTTCAATCTTTTCGGAAAGATTGCTAAGCCCGCTACCAAGTATTATACCAATTTTGGCAGAGGAATCAAATCTGGAACGAATAAAACTAGCTGTCTCCTGTAGTTGCTGCATCAGTTGCGACATAGAAAAAAATTAGTCCGCAAATATACAGCATTGACAGGCTTGTACTTACAGCACCATTTCAGGTACATGATCTGGCACAACCAGCTTACCCGCAGTCTTGGCTACAATCTCTTCCACGCTCACGCCTGGTGCTCTTTCTCTCAATACAAAACCGTCGGCAGTAATATCTAATACAGCCAGTTCAGTAACCACTTTCTTCACACAGCCAACACCTGTTAGAGGCAAAGTACAAGCAGGCAATAGCTTACTCTCGCCTTTCGGATTGGTATGCATCATGGCTACGATGATATTTCTGGCACTGGCCACCAAATCCATGGCACCACCCATGCCCTTCACCATTTTACCAGGGATCTTCCAATTCGCAATATCACCCTGATCACTCACTTCCATGGCACCCAATACAGTCAGGTCAATTTTACCGGCGCGGATCATACCAAAGCTTTCAGCGCTATCGAAAAAAGCACCGCCGGGAATCACTGTAACAGTCTCTTTACCCGCGTTGATCAAGTCAGCATCAATATCTGCTTCATCAGGATATGGTCCCATACCTAGGATGCCATTCTCACTCTGCAGTACAACAGTCATGCCTTCAGGAATGAAATTGGCTACCAGTGTTGGAATACCAATACCCAGATTCACATACATGCCTTCACGCAATTCTTTTGCAATACGCTTAGCAATACCATATTTATCCAATGCCATCTTACTCGCTTTTAGTTGTGTGATTGAATGCGCACTGTTTTACGCTCAATACGCTTTTCATAATTACTACCCTGGAAGATGCGATGTACATATACACCTGCTACATCTACATGATCAGGATCAATCTCACCAGGCTGCACCAACTCTTCTACTTCTGCAATCGTGATCGTGCCTGCTTTCGCCATAGAAGTAGAAAAGTTTCTGGTACTCTTTCTGAATACAAGATTGCCCATTGTATCTCCCTTCCATGCTTTTACAATGGCAAAATCTGCATGCAATGCATGCTCCATCAAATATTTCTTACCGTTAAACTCACGTACTTCTTTTCCAATTGCAATCTCTGTACCGTAGCCTGCAGGTGTGAAAAATGCGGGGATACCCATACCTGCCATTTGAATTCTAGTAGCCAGCGTTCCTTGTGGAATCAAATCTACTTCTAACTCACCTTGTAATAATTGTCGCTCAAATTCAGCATTCTCACCTACATAACTGCTCATCATTTTTTTGATCTGGCGAGTCTTCAATAGGAGCCCAAGACCAAAATCATCTACCCCAGCATTATTCGAAATACAGGTAAGCTCTTTTACGCCACTTTTCACTAATGCTGCAATACAATTTTCCGGAATACCATTCAGGCCAAATCCACCCAACATCAGGGTAGCACCGTCGCGAATATCGGCAACAGCCGCATCAGCAGATGCAACGAGTTTATTCATATGGCAAAATTTGGAAGCAAAAATAGGCAGCTAAGCCTTACTTGCGTGGTTTTACTTGCGAAGGGGGTATTTCTTTAGCGCGAACGGCAAAAGCAACCGTAGAGTCCATCAATTCAAGGTATTGTTTGGGTCTCGCCTCGTACCAACGCATAGCAGCATCAAAGTCCTTTCGGCTTAAGCGATGTGACGCTAAAATTTTCTGATACAACTGTGTATTGAGCTTTTGCTGGCGAGCCACACTGTCTTTAAACATGACTTCATTAAACCATTCGTCGGCCACAGACATTTCCCAAACAATTACTTTCATGGAATCTACTGGAATAGGTGCTTTATCAGAAATTCCACAGGCAGCCAGCATCAGTACGCTACCCAATAGCCATACGAACTTACTCATTTCAATTCTTGTTTATAGATACCTGCATTCACAATATCAATCGTACTCAACACATCCAATGCACGTGCTTTTTCCTGCGCTGGTGCTTTTTTAAAAATACCCACCAATTCAGTAGTCTTACCCTGCATAAACACCTGCAAAAACATAGTATTGGGATTCTCTCTATTGAAGGCCTGTAACTGCACTAAGGATTGCAATACATTGGTGCGCGCATCTTTCTCATTATTGTACAACTTGTCTAAGCCAGATCTGTAATAAGAATAAATGATATCATGGATAATGTTGTACCGACTGTTCAACATATTCTCACTTAACCAATAACGGTTACGCAATCCATCAAATACGCGCCAGCCACTGATATTTCTACCTTCAGGTGCATTGTTAACTATATTCTGTGCTTTCTGAAAATAGACATCACCACCCTTGGGTGAGAATGAATCATAATCTAATCCAAGAATTGCGTAGACATAAAAAGCAAAAACAGCGGTGAGGTTTGCCGCAAGCGGATCTGAACCCTGCACCCTATTTTCATTAAACTCTACAGGCTGAAACTCTTGATATTTGAAATACACATCAGGGTCTTGAAAATTGAGCATAGCAGCCTGATAGGATGATTGATATACCGGTCTTGCAGCTTGAATAATCAATGTTGCTTTAAATAGATTTTGACTTTCAACACTCTCAATATTCAGTATAAAACTGCACTGAATCTTTTCCTGTTGCTTAAACACATCACCTGTCCACTTTCGATTGTTCAACAAATTGGTTAGCTGATTCTGTAACGTCACAAATACTTTTCTATCTACCGTAGAATTCACTCTGGAAGAGTTGATGCTCACCTTCGCCTGTAGTTCTTGTGCTTGCGCAAACACAACCATCATCAGTCCTAGCCATATGCACAATAGTCGCTTACCCATGTCTCTTTGCGATAATATAGTCAACAATAGCTGCAGCCATCTCTTGCTTGCTCTGCAGCGGCAAAGGTATTTTATCTTGTTTCGAAAGAACAAGGGCTTTATTGGTATCAAATCCAAAACCAGCGCCTGCATCTTCTAACGTATTCAAAACAACTGCATCCAGCTTTTTCTGCTCCAGCTTTTTCTGCGCATTTATTTCACCATCGTTTGTCTCTAAGGCAAAACCCAATAAGAACTGATTGGCACGCTTCTGTTCGCCCATTGCCTGCAAGATATCTTTGGTTTTCACCAGTGATAATTGCATGTCTGCATCACCAGTCTTTTTGATTTTCTGATCAGCCACTTGACTTGGCGTATAGTCTGCAACAGCTGCATTCATCACAATAATATCAGCAGCATCCATACCCGCCATACAAGCATCATACATTTGTGCAGCAGTTTGCACAGATACAACACGAATGCCAGCATAAGCGGGACAACGATCTGTTGGACCAGCAATCAGTAATACTTCAGCACCTTGCATGTACAATGCCTCTGCCAGAGCCATACCCATCTTGCCAGAAGATCGATTACCGACAAAGCGTACAGGATCAATCGGCTCATGTGTGGGACCAGCAGTTACCAATGCTTTTACACCAGAGAGCGATTTAGCCCTGAAATAAGTTTCAGTGATCCAAGTAAGAATGTATTCAGGCTCGGCCACACGGCCATCGCCTTCTAAACCACTGGCCAATGCACCCTTGCCCACAGGCAAAACGCGATGACCATATTCTTGCAATAATGCAATATTTCTTCTCGTGGATTGATGATGCCACATATCTTCATCCATAGCCGGTGCTACGGCTACAGGACAAGTAGCAGAGAGATAAACAGCTAGCAACAAATTATCACAAATGCCATTGGCCATTTTGGCCAACGTATTACAACTGGCAGGTACTATCAACATTAAATCAGCCCATCGGCCCAACAAAACATGATTGGCCCAGCTGTCTTCTGCAAACATATCAATCAATACTTTCTTGCCTGAAAGCGTAGCCAGTGTTAATGGCGCTACAAAATCCTTTGCTGCAGGTGTCATGATCACTTGTACTTCTGCACCTGCTTTTGTTAATAAGCGTAGTAAATGGATAGACTTATATGCAGCTATACTGCCTGTAATACCCAGAATAATCTTTTTCCCCTGCAATGCTTGCATACCGTAAAGTAAAACAAAAAACGGCAGTCAAATGACTGCCGTTTGGGAATTAACTTACCGTATGATTAACGGAACAAATCGTTGTCAGCATTGCGGTGGTATACCTTGTGCTCCATGAATTCCTGGGTAGCCAGGATTGCTGGGTTAGGCATACGCTCATACGCTCTAGAAATCTCAATCTGCTCTTTGTTCTCATGAATCTCTTCCAGACTATCTGTATGGCTAGCAAACTCTTCCAGTTTGTTGTGCAGCTCTTCTCTCAATGAGATATTGATCTGGTTAGCACGCTTGGCAATGATGGCAATAGACTCATACAGGTTACCTGTATGTGCTTTGATATCCACCAGGTGCTTGGTCTCCACAACATTGGAGGTATTAGCGCTAAGCTGTCTTCTTAGTTTGCTCATTGTTGGTAGTATTGATATTTTTTAAAAAATTGTCGGTCTGTGTTTTGAATTTTGTCACCTCCTCCAGCAACTTACTATCTCCGAAACGTTCTTTGAAATCTGAGATCTCACTCAGTACTTTTTCAAAGCGCTCCTTCTGCTTTTCCTCATAGCTGTTCTCTGCATACTTGAAGTAAGAACGAATCACCAATAATTTATACTCATCTGCACGTTTAGAGTCAGGATAGTTATCAGAAACATTGGCAAATGCAATCGCTGCAGCTTTGTAATAACCCAAATCATAATACAACTGCGCGCTCTTTAATTCTTTTGCCTCTAGTTTCTCCCTACACACATCAATGATATCATTGGCTTCCTTCACACGCTTAGATGTAGGATGTGTATTGATAAAAGCCTGCATCAAAGACATGGTCTTATTGGTGGGCGTTTGATCCAATTCTACTTTAGGCGATTGCTTATAGAAACAATATGCACGCATGTACTCACACTCTTCTGCCTTGGCAGAAGTTGGAAAATATTCCACAAAGGTTTTGAATAGGTTCTCTCCGTTGATATAGTCTCTCGTGTTGTAATAAGAATACGCCCATTTGTAGAACATATCTTCATAACGCGGAGAGCCTTTTAGGTAGGGCGACAATTCTTCAAAGAGCTGCTGAGAGTAGTTATACTTTTTATTGGCATAATACTGTTCAGCCATTTGGTACTTGTACTCAAGGTCCTTGCTCTTCATTACCTTATTGAATTTGTTGGAGCAGCTCCCCAAAAACACGACTAAAGTAAATAACAGAATGCGTAAGGTCCTCATCATAAAGCGGGCAAAATTAATGAATTAACAGCAATATATCTACCCAAATGCTGAAACAGGCAAAAGAGCCGTTAAGATTTATCTAAAAAGCTCATAATCAATTAAAAAAGGCCATCCGCGCTAACGGATGGCCCATTCTGTAACTATTCCTACAAGGGAACCTGCTTATTTAGCATCTCCCTCGCCTTCCTGCAATTTGGCTTTGATTTCGGCCAACGCACCCAGATCACCCAGTGTAGCTTTTTCTACTTTGTTCTGGATAGTCTTCACAGCTTTCTTCGTCTTTTCAGCTTCGTTGCGGGCTTCTTTCTTAGCAGCTTCCTTCTCTTCAGTCTTCACCTGCTCCCAAATACGGGCATGGCTCAGAACGATACGCTTCTCGTTACGGTCGAATTCGATCACCATAAATTGGTTCACATCATCAGCCTTCACGGTAGTGCCATCTTCTTTACCCAGGTGGCGGTTAGGCGCAAATCCTTCCAGACCATAAGGCAGCTGAACCAGCGCACCTTTATCGTCCTTACGAGTTACGGTACCTTCATGCACTGTGCCGATAGCGAATGTATCTTCCAGTGCATTCCAGGGATCTTCTTCCAGTTGTTTGTGGCCCAGTTGGAGCTTGCGGTTTTCCTTATCGATGCTCAAAATGATCGTATCGATATGTTCAGCCACTTTCACATACTCAGAAGGATGGTTGAAACGCTTTAACCAGCTCAGGTCGCTGATGTGGATCATACCACCGATACCAGCTTCCAGCTCAACAAATACACCATAAGGTGTGATATTCTTCACCAAACCCTTATGCTTGCTACCTTCTGGGAATTTATCTTCGATAGTAGTCCAAGGATCTTCGCTCATTTGCTTGATAGAGAGACTCATCTTGCGGCTGTCCTTATCCAGGGTAACCACTTTTGCTTCGTGCTCATCACCCAGCTTGAAGAATTCTTTAGCATTGATTGGGGTATTTGCCCAAGTAATCTCAGATACGTGTACCAGACCTTCAACACCAGGCTGAATTTCCAAGAATGCACCGTAATCTTCGATGTTCACTACTTTACCCTTCACCACAGCACCTTCGCTGAGGTTTTCAGGCAGCACATCCCAAGGATGTGGCGTCAGCTGCTTCAAGCCGAGGCTGATACGCTTCTTGTCGTCGTCGAAATCCAATACTACCACCTGCAGCTTCTGGTCGAGTTTTACAACCTCGCTTGGGTGAGAGATACGACCCCATGAAATATCTGTGATATAGAGCAGACCGTCCAGACCACCCAGATCCATGAAAGCACCGAAATCAGTGATGTTCTTCACAGTTCCTTCCAGTACCTGACCTTTTTCCAGCTTGCTCATGATCTCTGCACGTTGTGCTTCGATATCGCTTTCGATAAGGGCTTTGTGAGATACTACTGCGTTCTTGATTGCTTCGTTGATCTTCACCACCTTGAACTCCATCGTCTTACCTACGAACTGATCGTAATCAGTTACAGGCTTCACGTCGATCTGAGAACCTGGTAAGAAAGTTTCCATACCAAATACGTCTACGATCAAGCCACCTTTGGTTTTGCTGGTAACCACGCCGGTAACCACTTCACCAGTCTTGTGAACTTCAACGATACGCTCCCATGCACGGAAGATGCGCGCTTGCTTGCGGCTCAGGTGCAGGTGACCTTGTCTGTCTTCTTTTTCTACAACCATTACTTCCACTTCATCACCAACTTTCAAACCTGGTGTGTCGCGGAATTCATTCAATGATACCAGACCATCGCTCTTGAAACCAATGTTGATTACCACGTCGGTCTTAGTAACACCTACCACACCGCCTCTGATAATTTCACCATCATTGATTTGAACGAAAGTGGCATCGTACACTTTATCGTACTTTGCTTTTTCGTCTGCTTTGTAATGGCTTACATTGCGCTTGTCTACGCTCCAGTCAAAATCATCATGTGCTGTAACTACAGCTTCTACAGGTGTGTTTGTTGACGCAGTAGTCTCGGCGGCCGCTTCGGCAGCACCAGTTGACTCCTGTGCATCTGCGTTTAATTGTTTAACAATCAGTTTCATAAAAGATCCCGAGGGTTTTAAATCGGGAGCGCAAAGGTAGGGAATGAAATGCGTAAAAAAGCAATGCCAGCCTGATTTTCGGGCATTTTTTGTTGGATAAATCCCAACACTACTCTGAGTGGAATATTTCTAAGGACAAATTATTCTTTTCGGAAATACAAATGATTGAAAATCAACCCCTAAAATACACCTCAACCTTAAACTAGTAACTGTAAAGCGACTATTAATCCGAATCAGGACTGAATATAGTTTTGCAACTGATGAATAGTTTCTTGTTGATTCAAAATCGTCTCAGCCACCACATCATTCATAGAAACAATCCCTGCCAGCTGACCATCATTCACAACAGGCAGGTACCTGATTTTAAAAGAGGACATTAATTGCATGCAAGTATCAATAGTGGTATTCATATCCACCGGTGGAAAATCGCTAGTCATGATATCGCCTACTGTGGTATCGTCAGAATGGCGCCCTTTGAGAATCACCTTACGCGAATAATCGCGCTCCGTCATAATCCCTGCAAAAACACCATTACGCATCACCACTACAGAACCAATATTTTGATCAGCCATCATGCGTAAAGCATCTATGACAGTTGTTTCAGGAGGCACAGTAGCAATGTGTGTGCCTTTTCGGCGAAGGATATCACTGACTTTTCTCATATGGCATTCGTTTGCATTAAATTACTAATTTTTGTCGGTAAATACACATCTGTCAAAACCAACTTATTTTAGTTCAAACTTTTGGCCATGAAAAAGATGCTTCAACTACTGCTTGCACTTTCCATCAGCGCTAGCTTGCTTGCACAAACCAAACCAGCCCCAACTGCAGCAAAAAACAACACCAAGCCTACCATTGCGGTAAAGGCTGTAGGCCCCAAAAAAGCGGATGGCACATTGGATATGCGCTACAAGGCCAATAAAGAAGCGGTTCGCGCTGCGGGCCCAAGAAAAAAGGACGGCACATTAGACATGCGCTATAAAACAAACCAGGAAAAAGTAAAGAAAGGGAAAGGCTAGTTTAACACTGCTGTGCAATATGCTGCGCAGCGATCCATCCTGATGTCCAGGCATGCTGAAAATTAAAGCCGCCAGTGATGCCGTCTACATCCATTACTTCACCGGCAAAATAAAGCCCTGGCAACAGCTTGCTTTGCATACTGTTCACATCAACTTCATTGAGCTGAATACCGCCGCAGGTAACAAACTCTTCTTTGAAAGTTGTTTTACCGCTAACACTAAATTCATTTGCAACCAATAAGCGAATCAATAGCTGCTGTTGCTTTGCAGGTAAATCAGCCCAACGCATTTGCTCCGTAATGCCAGCTTGTTCTAAAAAGAATGCCCATAGTCTGTTGGGTAAACCAAATGAATTTTTACCATGGATTTTTTGTGCAGCCTGTGTTTGTCTTAATTCAATAAACGCGTCTTTCATCGACTGCTCATGATACTCTGGCAGCCAATTTATCATCACGTTAAACTGATATTGCTTCTCTGCCAATTCTCTAGCACCCCAAGCTGATAATCGTAAAATAGCCGGACCACTCATGCCCCAGTGAGTAATCAATACCGGACCGACCTCCTGCAATTTCGAACCCAAAATTTTTACAGAAGCTTTCGCCACACTTACTCCCATTAATGAAGTGATGGGATGCTTGGGCATATTGAAAGTAAATAAGGATGGAACAGGAGGAGCAATTGTATGCCCGGTTGCAGTTAACCAACCAAACTGTGCTGCTTTAGGATATCCGCCAGTTGCAATACAAAGAAAATCTGCTGTAAGCGTTCTACTGCCGGCAGTCTCTAAGTGAAATTGTCCATTCACTTGTTTGATCTGCTGCACATCACAATTCAGTTGAAGTGCTACCCCATATTGGTTGGCTTCGCGCAATAAACAATCGATAATTGTTTGCGAATTGTTCGTGTCAGGAAACATTCTACCATCCGCTTCCTGATGTATCGTAACACCACGTTCTGCAAACCACGCCAATGTATCTTTCGGTGAAAACCAGTGTAGCGATTTTTTTAAGAATGATTGTCCGCGTGGATATCGTCTAGACAATTCCGGAATCTCAAACAAAGCATGTGTTACATTACATCTACCACCGCCACTCACTTTTACTTTTTGCAATACCTTACTCGTCTTCTCCACAATAATCACACGAAGAGAAGGCTCTAATCTGGCCGCATTCACTGCGCAGAAAAAACCTGCTGCACCCCCGCCAATAACGACCAATGATTTCTGTTCACTCATTTCGGCAACAACATAATGGATGCAAACGTAACAATCCCTTCAAACAAATTCTTCAAACGAATATTCTCGTTCTCTGCGTGCTGGTTATTATCGTGATTCGCGATAGGCACAGTAATAGGTGGTGTTTTCAAATATTGTTCAAAAACAAACAAGGGCAAACTGCCACCCAATGTTGGCGTTAATACCACTTTCCCTTGCGCAGTAGTAACTGCGTCTACCACTTTTTGCGCAAGCGGATGTTGCATCGAAGTTTTTTGCGCATTGTATCCACCAGAACGAACTACCATAGCAATTTTAGGATAACGCATACGCTCTTCATCCGTAGGTTCCTTTGACGTGACGAAATAACCCTGCGATTGAATATGCTGAATCACCTTATCCTGTTGCCTTTTCCAATCATTACCCATCACCAAACGCAAATCAATAGAAGCAACAGCCTTAGTAGGAATCACATTAGCTGAATATTTACCTGTTCCTGCTACCGTAATGCCATTGATGTTTAATGAAGGCTGATTAATTGCTTCAGCTAATGATAGTTTTGGATTCTCTACTTGCGCAATGCCCAACTCTTTTTGTAAAGCTGATTCTACTGGCGGCACTTTAGCCAAAGCAGCTTTTTCCGCAGCACTCAAGGGCGTAACATCATCATAAAATCCCTTAACCAAGACCTTACCTGATGCATCTTTCATGGATGCCAATAGTTTCGACAACAGCATGCCAGGATTTGGTACCCAGTTGCCATAATGACCACTATGCAATGGACGCTTTGGACCAAACACGGTAATCTCCAAATGGGTGTCGCCACGTACACCAAACACAATTTGCTGTTGCCCTGATTGGTGTACAGGTCCATCACAAATCACCCACAAATCGCCTTGTAATAAAGCTTGATTGGCTTGTAATATTTCATGCAAATGATCAGAGCCTGCTTCTTCTTCGCCCTCAAAAAAGAACTTGATGTTAACCTTGGGTGCAATGCCATTTGCCTTCAATGCAGCATATGCTTGTAAAATTGCCATCACACCCGCTTTGTCATCTGAAGCACCTCTGCCATAAATACGCCACTGCGGTTCATAGCTTGTTTGATCATACGCTAATGGCTTACCACCATTTTGTAAAGCATCTGTATATAAGCTTGGTTTAAATGGATGTAACCCTGCTGCCCACTTGGTACTATCTACTGGCTGACCATCATAATGCGCATAGAAAATCAAGGTTTTTGTAGCACCCGGTGTCATGATCTCTCCATACACGGCAGGTGGCATGCCCTTGGTTGCTGGATACAACAACTGTACTTTGTCTAATTGAAGTACACGCATTTGATGCGCAATCCACGCAGCATTTCGCTCAATATTCGGCATATCAGATGCGATATTGGGAATAGACAAGAACTCCTGAAAAGATTGCACGATCTCACGTGTATGTGTTTGAACATGCTTACGCACCTGCTCTACAGGCGACTGTTGTGCCAATGCAAACAAAGGCAAGCAAACAAAACATAATTTGATGTATCGCATACATTAAAGCTACAAAAAATACCGCCCCGGCTGGCCGGGGCGGTATGTATCAGAAATAACTTGTATTGAGATTAGGATTCTTTTTCTCTACAGCTTCAATAATGCTGTAATCAGAAAGTATCAGTGCCTGATTCCTTTTCACACAGACATCATGTTCAAAGTGTACAGAAACTTTTCCATCACCTGTTCGCACTGTCCAGCCGTCTGACTCCGTATAAATTTCTCTCGTACCCAAATTGATCATTGGCTCAATAGCCAACACGAGATTTTCTTTCATCATCGGGCCATTACCGCGCTTACCGTAATTAGGCACTTGCGGATCTTCATGCAAGCTTCTACCCAAACCATGCCCTACCAATTCACGCACCACACCATAACCGTATTTCTTCTCTGTATGCTCTTGAATAGCATAAGAAATATCACCGATGCGATTCCCTGCTATGGCTTTGGCAATACCCTTGTACAAAGACTCCTTAGTTACTTTAACCAATTGAATATTCTCTGGTGCAGTTTCCCCAAGAATAAAGGTGTAAGCATGATCTCCATGCCATCCATTTAAAATCACACCCAAATCAATCGATACCACATCACCGTCTTTCAATGGTGTATCATTCGGGAAACCATGTACCACCACATCATTCACGCTGGCGCAAATGCTCCAAGGATAAGTGTTCTGATAATTCTTAAACGAGGGTACCGCTTTATGATCACGCACATAGGTTTCACAGAGTGTATCGATTTGCTTTGTGGTAACACCTGGCTTCAGCATAGCAGCTACTTCAGCCAATGTTTGGCTAACCAGCATAGCCGATGCTTTCATCATCGCTACTTCTGCATCTGTTTTATAGAAGATCATATTTTTAGAAAAAGTCATCTTTAAAAAAGAAACCTGTCAGGAAGTACCTGACAGGTTGCAATATACTTTTACAATCAAGTACTCAATTAAATAGCGCTGCTACTAACAGTTTGTCTGCCTTGTACGCGGCCACCTTTCATCAAACCATCGTACTGACGCATCAGCAGATAGGTTTCGATTTGCTGGAGTGTATCCAGTACTACACCTACCATGATCAACAGTGATGTACCACCGAAGAAAGTACTGAACCCTTGTGTAACACCCAAACGCTGAGCGAAACCAGGCATAATACCTACTACAGCGAGGAAGATCGCACCAGGCAAAGTGATTTTATCCATCACCGCACCGATATAATCAGCTGTTGGCTGACCAGGCTTCACACCAGGAATAAATCCGTTGTTACGCTTCAGGTCTTCACTGATTTGCTTAGGGTTAAAGATCAATGCTGTATACAGGAAAGTAAATCCAATCACCATCACAGAATAAACGAGCATGTACCAGAAATTGCTGTGGTCATTGAAAATACGCACGATACCCTGTGCAGAATCAATATTGGTGAATGATACCAGTGTTGGCAGGAACATGATCGCCTGAGCAAAGATGATAGGCATTACACCAGCGCTGTTCACCTTTACAGGTAAGAACTGACGTGCGCCACCAAACTGACGGTTGCCAATGATTTGCTTAGCATAGTTTACTGGAATCTTGCGAACACCCTGTACCAGAATGATCAAGCCCATGATGATAGCAACCAGAATGGCGATTTCGATCAAGAAGATCAACAAACCACCACCAGCGCGCTCGCTCTTCGCACCAAATTCCTGAATCAGTGACTGAGGCAAACGAGCAAGGATACCTACCATGATGATGATAGAAGTACCATTACCCAAACCTTTGTCCTGAATTCGCTCACCTAACCACATTACAAACAGCGTACCTGCTGTCAGGATAATGATGGTTGTGAACATGAAATAAGGCTTGAATGCAGGGATGATTGCTTCTGCATAACCTGGACTATTCAGGTAAGCTACATAAGCACCAGCCTGGAAAGCTGTAACGATTACTGTGAGGTAACGTGTCCACTGATTAATCTTTTTACGACCACTCTCTCCTTCTTTCTGAATCTTCTGTAACTGAGGAACCAAGATGGTCATCAACTGCATGAAGATAGAAGCAGAGATATAAGGCATGATACCCAAAGCCAGAATTGATGCCTGAGAGAATGCACCACCGGCGAACATGTCGAACAAGTTCAACAAGCCACCGCCGCCTGCATTCTTCTGAGCAGCTTCAATAAGGTTGGGGTCAATACCAGGCAGTACAATATGTGTACCCAGTCTATAAGTCAGTACCAATGCAAGCGTTACAATAATCTTGTCGCGCAACTCATCAATACTCCAGATATTCTTTAATGTCTCAAATAATTTTTTCACAGATAGTCAGTTGAAAATGTGATCGCTGTAAAACCAAAAAGACGCATCGTTGATGCGTCGGGCAAGGTAGTTAAAATTATTTTACGATTTCAACAGAACCGCCTGCTGCTTCAACGGCAGTTTTGGCTTTGTCGCTTACCGCATTTACTTTGAAAGTCAGCTTGGCTTTCAATTCGCCAGTTGCCAAAACTTTCACTTTATCAGTGCGGCTGATCAGTCCGTTGATGTAGAGGTTTTCCAGAGAGAATTCTGTGAAACCATATTTTTCTACCAGCTGGTCGATCTGACCCAGGTTGAAGACTTTGTATTCAACACGGTTGTTGTTTTTAAAACCACGCTTAGGCAAACGACGCTGGATTGGCATCTGACCACCTTCGTGTGCCATCTTGTTCTTGAAACCAGAACGGCTCTGATGACCTTTGTTACCCTTAGTAGAAGTACCACCCTTACCGGATGCTTCACCACGACCTAAACGTTTTTCTTTCTTTACGGAACCTTCTGCAGGTTTGAGTGTGTGCAGTTTCATACTACTTTGATTTTGAACTTTCGGGGAATCACCCCTCGCGTTAATGAATAAATGAAGAAATGTGCAAGCACAGTATTGCTACCGTATTTGCACATCAGAATGTCTTGATTAAGCCAGTTCTTCTACTTTCACCAGATGGCTCACCTTGTTCACCATACCCAGGATCTGAGGTGTAGCTTCTACTTCTTTAGAAGAATTGGTTTTATTGAGGCCCAGTGCTTTCAGCGTGAGCTTTTGACGCTCTGGTCTGTCGATCGGGCTCTTTACCAATGTGATCTTGATCTTTTTCATGATACTATGCATTTGGTCATCCATTCGGCTGCATCTGTTGATGCGCAGAACCGGCGACAGTGTTATCCGTTAAATACTTTGCTCAGTTTCAGGCTACGTGTTTTGGCAACAGTTACAGGCTCTCTCAACAATGTGAGGGCTTTGATCGTTGCTTTCACCACGTTGTGTGGATTCGCAGAACCCAGACTCTTAGCGAGTACGTCTGTTACACCAGCACTTTCCAATACAGCACGCATGCTACCACCGGCGATTACACCGGCACCATGTGCAGCTGGCTTGATCAATACTTTTGCAGCACCCTGCTTAGCAAATTGATCGTGTGGAATAGTACCATGCATTACAGGCACTTTCACCAGATTTTTCTTGGCATCTTCGATACCCTTGGTGATGGCTTCCTGAACTTCTTTGGCTTTGCCGAGACCTTGACCAACCACACCGTTTTCGTTACCTACTACTACGAGGGCAGAAAAACTGAATGTACGGCCGCCTTTAGTAGTTTTCACTACACGGTTAATGGCTACCACTTTCTCTTTCAGTTCCATGTCGCCACCGGCTTTCACCTTATTTGCAATTACTTTAGACATTTATCTTTCGATTGTAAGAGTGAGCAATTAGAATTGAAGACCTGCTTCGCGTGCACCATCAGCTACAGCTTTCACGCGACCATGATAGAGGTAACCACCACGATCGAAAACCACTTTGCTGAGACCCAGTGCCAATGCTTTACGGGCAATAGATGCACCAACCAGTTTGCTTTTCTCTACCTTGTTTACTTTCTGCGCTACAATCTCCTTCTCTTTTGAAGAAGCTGCTGCCAGTGTATTACCGGTAGTATCATCGATCAGCTGAACATAGATGTCCAGGTTGCTGCGGAATACAGACAAACGAGGCTTTTGAGCAGTACCCACTACTTCCCTGCGGATTCTGAAGCGGATCTTTTGTCTTCTGAGCATTTTTGCGTCCATTGTTCTTTATTTATGCTCCCGATGCTGCCGGGAGTAGTTTATGAATGTTGATTATTTACCTGCGGCCTTACCTGCTTTTCTTCTCAGTACTTCATCGCTGTACTTCACACCCTTACCCTTGTATGGTTCAGGCTTACGCAGACTTCTCAATTTGGCAGCTACCTGACCAAGCAATTGCTTGTCGATACCTTCCAGCATGATCTTAGGGTTCTGACCTTTTTCAGTAACCGTAGCAACTTTCAGTTCGCTAGGCACTTCAAAGATGATATTGTGCGAATAACCCAAAGCCAGATCTAAAACGTTACCTGTGTTGGCAGCTTTGTAACCCACACCCACCAGTTCCAACTCACGCTTATAACCTTCAGTTACACCTTTTACCAAGTTACCGATCAATGCGCGGTACAGACCGTGCATAGCGCGGTGACGGATTTGATCAGTTGGACGATTAACAAGTACTTCGCCATCCTTCACTTCAATAATGATATCGCGGTCAACTTGCTGCTTCAGTTCACCCTTAGGGCCTTTCACAGTTACCACGTTGTCTTTACCTACAGTTACTGTTACGCCTGCAGGAACTACCACCGGTTTTTTACCAATACGAGACATAGTCGGTTTTAATTTTATTTGTTAGAAACAGATTCCGTGTTCAGCCACGACTATGAGGCTTAATTATCAGAACCTTTGATTAATTACGATACGTAGCACAATACTTCACCACCAACGTTCTGTGCTTTGGCTTGCTTATCAGTCAATACACCTTTAGATGTAGACAGGATGGCAATACCCAGACCGTTGATCACACGCTTGAAGTCAGCAGGCTTAGCGTACTGACGCAGACCAGGGCGGCTGATGCGCTCCAGGCTACGAATAGCAGGCTGCTTAGTTTGAGCATCATACTTCAACGCGATCTTGATCAGACCTTGTTTGTTGTCGTCTTCAAACTTGTACTTCAGAATATAACCCTGATCGTACAGGATCTCTGTAATACGCTTCTTCAGGTTAGAGGCAGGAATTTCAACGATTCTGTGTCCGGCCAGTTGCGCATTACGAACCCTGGTTAAAAAATCTGCAATAGGATCAGTTACCATATAATTTGAATTAAATCAGTTCAGAATTTGTTTTACATCAAGCAACCTGAATTACCAAGAAGCTTTCTTTACGCCTGGAATCTTTCCGTTCAGCGCCATATCGCGGAACATCACCCTTGATATACCGAAGAAACGCATGTATCCCTTAGGACGACCGGTAAGCTGGCAGCGGTTCTTCAAACGAACAGGAGAAGCATTTTTAGGAAGCTTGTCCAGTGCTGCGTAGTCGCCTGCAGCTTTCAGTTCAGCACGCTTGTCAGCAAACTTAGCAACCAATGCTTCACGCTTGGCTTGTCTGGCTACTACTGATTTCTTTGCCATGTGATACGATTATTGGTTTAGTCTTTTTTATTTGATTTGAATGGCATACCCAGTTCCTTCAGCAATTCGAATGCTTCTTCGTTGCTGTTGGCTGAAGTAACGAAAGTGATGTCCATACCGGTGATCTTATTCACCTTATCGATATCGATCTCTGGGAAGATGATCTGCTCAGTAACACCCAATGTGTAGTTACCACGGCCATCGAAAGCCTTGTCACTAACACCTTTGAAGTCACGTACACGTGGTAATGCTACAGAGATCAATCTGTCCAAGAATTCGAACATCTTCTCGCCTCTCAGCGTAACGCGTGCACCAATTGGCATACCCTTACGCAATTTGAAGTTGGAGATATCTTTCTTAGAGAAAGTAGCTACAGGCTTCTGACCAGTGATCATTGACAGCTCTTCAACTGCAATATCTACCAGCTTTTTATCAGCAACAGCGCCATTAACGCCACGGTTGATACAGATTTTCTCGAGCTTGGGGGCTTGCATAATGCTGCCATAACCAAACTTCTTCATCAAGGCAGGTACAACTTCGTTTTTGTACTTATCTGCCAATCTCGGAGTGTATTTTACAGTACTCATTACTTAATAACCTCCCCTGATTTTTTAGATACGCGAACTAATTTGCCATTTTCGCGGGTACGCTTCACTTTAGTAGCAGCACCTGCTTTAGCGTCCCACAACATCACATTACTGATGTGGATAGGCGCTTCAACCTTAACGATACCACCTTTGGTGTTTTGAGCCGTAGGCTTGGTATGCTTGGTTACGATATTGACACCTTCAACAACTACGCGAGACTTATCCAGAATCACTTCCAGCACCTTGCGGGGCTTTTTGAGATCCTTGTCTTCACCGGCGATCACCACTACTTGGTCGCCTTTCTTGATGTTGAATTTGGGTTTAAATCTGTTACTCATTGTTCTAAGCTTTATGCTGTATGCTGATGCAAACGCTGTTTATTGGATTACAGTACCTCAGGAGCCAGTGAAATAATCTTCATGTATCCTTTATCACGCAACTCTCTTGCTACTGGTCCGAAGATACGAGTACCGCGAGGTTCGTCTGAGTTGTTCAGTAACACAACGGCATTATCATCGAAACGGATATAAGAACCATCTTTACGACGCAGTTTGTTCTTGGTACGAACAATAACAGCTTTGGATACAGTACCTTTCTTCACACCACCTGCAGGCAGCGCGTCTTTTACTGTTACCACGATCTTGTCGCCGATCTTGGCGTAGTCTTGGCCGCTGTTACCCAGCACCCTGATACAGAGTACTTCCTTAGCACCACTGTTATCAGCTACGTTTAATCTGCTTTCTTGCTGAATCATCTTAATTAGTTTTTCAGTTCTGTGAACTTGTTATCAATAGTAAAACAGCGGGATTACTTAGCTTTTTCTACCACTTCCACCAGTCTCCAACGCTTCGTCTTCGACATAGGGCGGGTTTCCATGATTTTCACTACGTCACCAACACCGCACTCATCTTTTTCATCATGAGCATGGAACTTGGTAGTCTTCTTTACGAATTTTCCGTAGATAGGGTGTTTTACTTTTCTTTCTACAGCAACTGTGATGGTCTTAGCCATTTTATCGCTGGTAACAACACCAATCCTTGTTTTACGCAAATTTCTTTCAGCCATTGTTGTTTATTTATGGTTAGATACCCATTTCTTTTTTTGTCAATTCCGTTTTCAGGCGGGCGATATCCCTGCGCAGACCACGGATGGTCATCGGGTTCTCCAGTGGAGAGATCGCATGAGCGAACTCCAGCTTCTTCAAACGAAGCTGATCTTCCTGGATTCTAGCTTTCAGATCTGTAGTATTCAGATCTTTCAGGCTCTTAGTGAATTCTTGCTTTTTAGCCATTGCAATTCAGTTTTATAAATTAAGCTTGCAGGTCTCTTCTTACAACGAATTTGGTTTTGATCGGCAGTTTCTGTGCAGCCAGTTCCATGGCTTCTTTTGCTACTGCTTCAGGTACACCATCGCATTCGAAGATGATACGACCTGGTTCTACCACAGCGGCCCAGAACTCAGGGTTACCCTTACCTTTACCCATCCTCACTTCAAGAGGCTTACGGGTGATGATTTTATCTGGAAACACCCTGATCCACACGTTACCTTCACGCTTCATGGCACGTGTCATGGACTGACGGGCAGCTTCAATCTGGCGGTTAGTCAACCAGATGGGTTCCATAGCTTTCAATGCAAAAGAACCGAAGGAAATCTGGGTACCACGCTTGGCAACTTCCCTGATGCGTCCTTTTTGCTGCTTTCTGTGTTTACTTCTTTTAGGCTGTAACATTGCTTCGCTATTTTGTTTCTGCCGTTACCGACAGAGATAATATTTGATTACTGTCTACCTTGATTAGTTTTTGCGTTCTCTTGAACCACCGCGGCCGCCTCTGTCGCCACCACGTCCACCGCGGTCGCCACCACGTTCACGATCTCCACCGCGATCTCTTCTGTCGCTCACATCGCTCTTACCACCGATGAAGTTTGGATTCAGTTCACGCTTGCCGAGTACTTCACCTTTACAGATCCATACTTTGATACCGATTTTACCGTAAACAGTTTGTGCAAACACGTTTGCGTAATCGATGTCCATACGGAAAGTATGCAGTGGCGTACGGCCTTGCTTGAATTCTTCGCTACGGGCAATCTCAGCACCACCCAGACGACCGCTGAGTTTTACTTTGATACCTTCTGCACCCATACGGAGTGTAGAAGCAATCGCCATCTTAGTAGCACGCTTGTAGTTGATACGGTTTTCGATCTGACGAGCGATGGTATCACCAACAATTGTTGCATCCAGTTCAGGACGACGGATCTCCAGAATGTTGATCTGTACATCTTCTTTACCGGTAAGCTTCTTCAGCTCTTCCTTGATGCGGTCAACTTCACCACCACCTTTACCGATAATGATACCTGGCTTAGATGTGTGGATTGTTACGATGAGTTTACCAAGTGTACGCTCAATGACGATCTTGGCAATACCACCCTTGTTGATACGTGCATTCAGGTAGGTACGGATCTTGTTATCCTCGATCAGTTTGTTAGCAAAGTCTTTCTTGCTACCATACCAGTTACTCTCCCATCCGCGGATGATACCTAACCTGTTACCAATTGGATTTGCTTTTTGACCCATATAAAGGTTTTATCAATTAGTTTTTAGAATCTACGATGATTGTTACGTGGTTGCTGCGCTTACGAACTCTGTAGCCACGGCCCTGAGGTGCAGGACGCATACGCTTCAATGTTCTGCCGCCATCCACGAAAATGGTTTTTACCACCAGGCTGTTATCAGCTGCGCTCTTGCCTTCATTCTTCTGTTCCCAGTTGTTGATGGCACTCTTCAGCAATTTGAAGAGGGGAACCGCATTATGTTGTGGATGGTGCTCCAGCACAGCCAGGGCTTTTTCCACTTCCATGCCACGGATCAAATCAGCCAGCAAACGCATTTTGCGTGGGCCGGTGGGGTAATTTCTCAATTTAGCTACTGCTTCCATTTTTTTATGGTTTCAAGTGATTGGGCGAACCCGCTCACAATTAACATGCTTATTTCTTGGTTCCTGCGTGACCTTTGAAGTTTCTGGTAGGGGCAAACTCACCGAGCTTGTGACCAACCATGAATTCTGTTACATACACAGGGATAAACTTGTTACCATTGTGTACTGCGAAAGTGTGACCTACAAAGTCTGGTGTGATTGTAGAGCGACGGCTCCAAGTCTTCAACACCCCTTTCTTAGCACCACCATCATTGATGGCGATCACTTTCTTCTCCAGTTTACTGTCTACGTAAGGACCTTTTTTAATTGAACGAGCCATAGTGTTTGTTGATTTGTTTCGCTATGCGCGAAACCATTTTAACAGTTGATTATTTAGTAAGCTTTTTACCGTTGCTGCGCTGGATGATAAGCTTATCGCTACCCTTTCCACGCTTTCTGGTTTTTTCACCCTTCGCATACTTACCAGTACGTGATCTTGGATGACCACCTGAAGCTTTACCTTCACCACCACCCATTGGGTGATCTACTGGGTTCATGGCAACACCACGGTTGCGAGGACGAATACCTTTCCATCTGTTACGACCTGCTTTACCTGCAGTTTCCAGGTTGTGATCGCTATTAGATACCACACCTACAGTTGCCATACAGTTGATCAGCACTTTGCGGATCTCACCAGAAGGCATTTTCAGTACAGCATACTTTTCTTCTTTGTTTGTCAGCTGAGCAGAAGAACCGGCACTTCTTGCCATCTTTCCACCATGACCAGGCTGCAGTTCAATGTTGTGCACATTGGTACCGAGTGGCATGTTTTTCAGCAACAGCGCATTACCCAATTCAGGAGCTACATCAACACCAGACTGAACCTTAGCACCAACCTGCAGACCCTGAGGAGCGATGATATAACGCTTCTCACCATCTGTGTACTGAATCAATGCGATGAATGCAGTACGGTTTGGATCATATTCAATAGTAGCTACAGTACCTTCTACATTATGCTTGTCACGCTTGAAGTCTACAATACGATACTTCTTCTTATGACCGCCACCCATGTAACGCATAGAGCGACGACCTTGAACGTTACGACCACCAGTGCTCTTCTTAGGCTCAACTAAGCTCTTTTCAGGCTCGTTAGTAGTGATCTCAGCATAAGCGTTACCGATTCTCCAGCGTGTACCGGCGGTAATGGGTTTATACTTTTTTAATGCCATTGTGTATTTGTTTGTGCGGAATTTTCAGCTCCGCGTACTATAAATTAAATGTTTGCGTACAGATCAATTGTTTCACCTTCAGCTACAGTAACCAATGCTTTCTTATAAGCAGGCTTCTGTCCTTTCAGGAATCCAGCTTTAGTGTAACGCGTTTTGTTCTTACCAGGAACAACAGATGTGTTTACATCTACAACACTCACACCATAGAAATCTTCTACAGCTTTCTTGATCTCCAGTTTATTGGCCTTACGAGCTACCTTGAAAGCATACTTTCTCAGCGATTCCTGCTGGGCATTCGCTTTCTCGGTTAAGATCGGCTTGATTAAAATTTCGCTCTGTTTCATTTGTATTAAGTTGAAACGTTAGTCAATTAAGCTGCAGCTTCTTCTACCTGAAGATCTTTGGCTGCGTTTTCAGTAATTACCAGAACATCTGCATTCATGATATCATAGGTATTGATATCAGCAAGCAATGTGCTAGCTACATTAGGAATGTTACGAGTGCTCAGGTACAGATTATCATTGTACTCAGCCAGAACCACCAATGTTTTCTTATCAGCAACATTCAGGCTCTTCATCACATCTACCAGTTGCTTAGTCTTAGGCGCATCCATCGTAATGTCTTCAACAACTACAATAGCGCTTTCCTTAGCCTTATAGCTCAGTGCAGAGATCTTTGCGAGATCCTTCACCTTACGGTTCAATTTGAAATCGTAGCCATGTGGCTTAGGTCCGAAGATGGTACCACCACCCTTGTATAAAGGGTTGCGGATATTACCCTTACGGGAACCACCTGTACCTTTTTGACGGTGCAGCTTACGGCTAGCACCCTTTACCTCGGCACGAGTTTTTACTTTGTGTGTACCCTGATGGCCAGCAGCTAAATACTGCTTAACAGCCAGGTAGATCACGTGATCGTTTGGTTCTACACCAAAGATCTCTTCAGGCAATTCAACCGTTCTGCCGGTCTTTTGTCCTTGTATATTTAAAACATCTACTTGCATGGTCATTCAATTAATTGGTGATTACTTCTGGATGTACACGATAGAACCGTTGTGACCCGGTACAGAACCGCTCACGAGGATATAGTTCTTATCAGGGAATACCTTCAACACTTTCAGGCCCTTCATCTTCACACGGTCGTTACCCATGCGGCCTGCCATGCGCATACCTTTGAATACGCGGCTGGCATCAGAAGAGTTACCGATAGAACCAGGAGCACGTTGACGATCGTGCTGGCCGTGTGATTGCTCACCCACACCAGAGAAACCGTGGCGCTTTACAACACCCTGGAAACCTTTACCCTTGGTAGTACCTACTACGTCAACTTTCTCGCCTTCAGCGAAAATGTCTACAGTAATAGACTCACCCAGTGCTTTTTCTATTGAATAATCGCGGAATTCTTTTACGAAACGCTTGGCGGCAGTGTTGGCTTTTGCAAAGTGATTGAGTTCAGCCTTAGTAGAGTGCTTTTCGTTCTTGTCGCCAAATGCAAGCTGTAATGCAGTATAACCGTCTGTATCAACGGTCTTAACTTGTGTTACTACACAAGGACCAGCTTCGATGATGGTACAAGCTGTTTGCTTGCCATCCGGGCTGAAGATGCTGGTCATCCCGATTTTTTTACCAATAATACCTTTCATCTGTTTGCGGTTTATGCCCCGCAGAGGTATGGAGGACATCCCGTTGATGAATACGGGATTCAATCCTTGTTCGCCACCGACCTTTTCCTTTATCCAACAGTTGTAACTGATGGTCCTTTACGGATTCGGAAGTACCAGTGGTAAACAAACCTCGAAGGGCTTGTTTATATTTACCCTCTTCGTTAGAAGAGGAAGTACTTACATCAGAGCTTTTTTCTCCCGATACTTCGGGATTGAAAGATGACAATGAATTATAAGAACTAATGCGTTGTTACTCCTGAGAGTAACGCCGCGGTTTTCTACGCTTTGATCTCAACTTCCACACCTGAAGGCAGATCCAACTTACTCAGTGCATCTACTGTTCTAGAAGAAGAAGTATAAATATCCAATAAACGCTTGTGCGTGCAGAGCTGGAACTGCTCACGGCTCTTCTTGTTCACGTGTGGTGAACGCAGTACCGTGAAAATGCGCTTGCGCGTAGGCAAGGGAATTGGACCAGTTACTACTGCACCTGTGCTGCGCACAGTCTTTACGATCTTCTCAGCAGATTTATCTACCAAGTTGTGGTCGTATGATTGTAATTTGATTCTGATTCTCTGCGACATAGTCTAAACCCAATTTTCCGATTGGGGTTGCAAAGGTAACAGCTTGCCTTCGTTCAGACAAGAAAAAGCTGAATATTTTTTAAAAAATCCTAAAGTTTTTCACCAACCCCCTATTTCCCAAACAAAAGCCCCGTGATAAACTCACAGGGCTTTGTATATCAATCAATTAAATATTGACGATTAGTCTTCCACCTTCACTTTACCCTTGCTCTTCGCGATCACTTCTTCAGCGATATTGTTCGGAGCTGGGTTGTAATGGCTGAACTCCATGGTTGAAGTAGCACGACCAGAAGACAATGAACGCAGCTGGGTTACATAACCAAACATTTCGCTCAATGGCACTTTCGCCTTGATCACCTGAAGGTTGGCACGGCTATCCATACCTTCCAACATACCGCGACGACGGTTCAAGTCACCTGTCACATCACCCATGTACTGATCTGGCGTCAATACCTCTACTTTCATGATCGGCTCCAGCAACTGTGGCTTAGCCTTACGGCCAGCTTCACGGAAACCAGACTTCGCACACAATTCGAATGACATAGAATCAGAATCCACATCATGGTAGCTACCATCGAAAACGCGCACTTTCATGTTGTTAACAGGGTAACCTGCCAATACACCAGTACTCATCGCAGTTTCAAAACCTTTCAGGATGGCAGGAATGAATTCTTTAGGGATAGAACCACCAAAGATATCGTTCACGAACTGGAAGCTCTTACCCTCGTTTTCTTTCAGCCACTCTTCATCAGCAGGACCAATTGAGAACTGGATATCAGCGAACTTACCACGACCACCAGACTGCTTCTTCAGTACTTCACGGTGTTCTACAGTAGCAGCAAATGCTTCTTTATAAGCAACCTGAGGTGCACCCTGGTTTACTTCTACTTTGAATTCACGACGCATACGATCGATGATGATTTCCAGGTGCAATTCACCCATACCACGCAGGATGGTCTGACCGGTATCTTCATCTGTATTTACACGCAGTGTAGGATCTTCTTCAACCAACTTGGCAATAGCCATACCCATCTTATCCACGTCGGCCTGAGTCTTAGGCTCAACTGCGATCGCGATTACAGGCTCAGGAATGAACATGTTCTCGAGGGTGATTGGATGGTTTTCATCACAAAGTGTATCACCAGTTTTGATTTCTTTGAAACCAACCGCAGCTGCGATATCACCTGCTTCGATGAAATCTACAGGGTTCTGCTTATTGGCAAACATCTTCATGATACGGCTGATACGCTCTTTCTTACCGCTACGTACGTTCAACACGTAAGAACCGGCATCGAGGTGGCCGCTGTAACAACGGAAGAAAGCCAGACGACCTACGAAAGGATCGGTCATGATCTTAAACGCAAGAGCAGAGAATGGTGCTTTTGCATCAGCTTTACGCACTTCAGTTTCACCTGTATCTGGGTTAGTACCTGTTGTGTCTTCAATATCTACTGGAGAAGGCAGGTAACGACAAACTGCATCCAATGCTGTTTGTACACCCTTGTTCTTGAATGAAGAACCACACATCATCGGAACGATGCTCAGATCGATGGTAGCCTTACGGATAGCTTCATGCATCTCTGCTTCAGTGATGCTATTTGGATCTTCGAAGAACTTCTCCATCAATTTGTCATCATACTCAGCCACAGCTTCAACAAGGCTCTGTCTCCACTCGTTAGCTTCATCGATCATATCAGCAGGAACATCGATCTCATCGAAAGTCATTCCTTCTGTTTCCATGTGCCAGATGATCCCTTTCATTTTGATCAGGTCAACTACACCCTTGAAATTATCTTCAGCACCGATTGGTAACTGCAAAGGCACAGCCTTAGCACCCAGCATTTCCTTTACCTGCTTAACCACGTTCAGGAAGTCGGCACCAGAACGGTCCATCTTATTTACGAAACCGATACGAGGTACTTTGTAACGGTTAGCCTGACGCCATACAGTTTCAGACTGTGGTTCAACGCCATCTACAGCAGAGAACAGGGCAATCAGACCATCCAGTACACGCATAGAACGCTCTACCTCTACGGTAAAGTCCACGTGACCCGGAGTATCAATGATATTGAAATAGTACTTCTTGGTATCAGGTGTGTTCTTACCCAATACAGTTGGGAAGTTCCACTGGCAGCTTACAGCCGCTGAAGTAATGGTGATACCACGCTCTTTTTCCTGTTCCATCCAGTCTGTGGTTGCGGCACCATCGTGTACCTCACCAATCTTGTGGATCATACCGGTATAGCGCAGGATACGCTCGGTAGTGGTGGTTTTACCGGCATCAATGTGCGCGGCAATACCAAAGTTTCGTTGAAATTTCAAGTCGGCCATATGAAAGCTTTAAATTTTTCAGGGCGCAAAGGTAGTGATTCTGCTGATTGAACAATCTGCCGGCCCCGCTTTTCTATAAATGGGGATATTTTGCGGATAGCACTGGCCTGTTAACTGGTCTTTACAATAATTTTTTCCTGCCAACGTATAGCTACCGTAATAATTCATCAAATTGTGCAACCAATTCGATAACCAAAAACTCAATTATGAATTTCAAGCGTTCCCTGCTGGGCTTGATGCTCGCTATTTCCTCATTCTCAGTTGTTTCTGCTCAATCCATTGAAGAAATCCACAACAAACATGTGGCAGCTTTGGGCGGGGCTGATCAGATCAAAGCGGTAAAATCAGTAAAAATGTCTGGTGGCATTAATGCTAACGGCATGAAGATTCCCGTAACTATTCAAATTCTGAATGGCAAAGGTTTTAAGGTAGAATTTACTGCCATGGGTATGACAGGTTACCAAATCGTGAATAATACCAAGGGCTGGAATTTTAGTCCTTTTCAGGGGCAGACCAAGCCTGAACCAATGACAGAAGACGATGTGAAGAAAAGCCAGGATGATCTGGAAATCTTCAACGACTTTATTGATTACGCTGCCAAGGGTAATACTGCCGAAAACCTGGGTAAGGATGATGTGGAAGGTACAGAGTGTTTCAAAATCAAAGTAACCTTGAAGTCAGGAAAGGAAAAGACCTTATACATTGCTACCGACAATTATTTAGTATTAAAAGAAACAGAAAAGACAACTGTGAACGGTGCAGATATTGAAATCAGTACCATGTATTCTAACTATAAGAAAGTTGGCAACGTTATGTTTCCGCATACAATGAATATCAGTGTTCAAGGAGAGATTAGTTTCGATACCATCGAAATTAACCCCACACTGGATGCAAAAACATTTGAAGTGAGCGGCAAATAATTTCATCATCTACCAAACACCCCGTCAAACGACGGGGTGTTTATTTTAAACCCTGAACCATGCGCAAACTCCTGATGACTGCAACCATGGTTGTTGCAGCTTATTCATTACAGGCACAGCTCATCAACTCCAATACTTTTGGTATGATGGAGGCCAGACAGCTGGGGCCAGGCACCATGAGCGGTAGAATTTCTGCTATTGAAGGTGTGAACAACGATCCAAGAATTGTTTATGTAGGTACTGCTGGTGGTGGTGTATGGAAAACCACTAATGCCGGCGCCACATTCAGACCATTGTTCGATAAATATTGCCAGAGCATTGGTGCATTGGCGATTGACCAAAAAAATCCAAGAACCATTTATGTGGGTACCGGTGAAAGCAATATGCGTAACTCAGTATCTATTGGTGATGGTTTCTACAAAAGCACAGATGCGGGTGATAACTGGACAAAGATTGGCGGACTTGACAGCACAGAGCATATTGCCCGTATTGTGATTGACCCTGCTAATTCAAATACCATTTATGTAGCTGCACCCGGACCATTGTGGAGTGATAGTAAACACAGAGGCTTATACAAGAGCACAGATGGTGGTAAAACCTTTCAGAAGATTTTATACATCAATGAAAAAGCGGGTTGTGCTGAAGTAGCAATCGATCCAACCAACAGCAATATCATTTATGCTTCTACTTGGGAATTTCGTAGAACACCCTATTCTTTCAATAGCGGAGGACCTGGCAGTGGTTTTTTTAAAAGCACAGATGGCGGTAAAACATGGAAAGAAATCACTACTGGATTACCAGAGAAACCATTAGGCAGAATTGCATTCGCAGTTTCTCCTTCTGAGCCTAATAAACTGATTGCAATTGTAGAGAGCAAGAAAACAGGCTTATACATTAGTAACAATGGCGGTGAAGAATGGACAAAACAGAGTGCTACGCTGAATATTGAAGCAAGGCCTTTCTATTTCAGCGTCATTCAGTTCGATCCGAAGAACGCGAAGCGCGTATATCGTCCTGCATATACTTTTTCTTATTCGGATGATGGTGGTTATGCGTTTGCAGATGCACCAAGCGAAGGTGGTTTCTTGCATAGCGATATGCATGCACTCTGGATCAACCCCAATAATACCAGTCAGATGTATGTAGGTACTGATGGTGGTGTGTATATCAGTAACGACAAAGGAGCGAACTGGTTATTCTTAGCAGGCTTACCTGTGGGTCAGTTCTATCATGTTGCTGTAGACAACCATCAACCCTATTACCGCGTATACGGTGGCTTACAAGACAATGGCAGTTGGTATGCACCAAGCTCACATCCTGGTGGTGTTTCTGTAAGTGAATGGAAGGGGTTATACTGGGGCGATGGTTTTTGGACACAACCAGATCCAACTGATCCGGATATTGCCTATGCTGAATATCAGGGAGGTAATATGGCCAGAATCAATATGCAGACGTTGAAATCAAATCCAATTCAGCCCAAGGAAGCACCGGGTGATGGAAAACTTAGATGGAACTGGAATACACCTATTGTTTTAGGTAGCAAGAATCCAAAGAATCTATACACTGCTGCGCAGTATTTATACAAGAGTACCGATCAAGGGAGAAACTGGACAAAGATTTCTCCTGATTTAACTACTAACGATAAGAAAAAACAAGAACAAGACAATAGTGGTGGATTAAGCGCCGATGTAACTTCTGCAGAAAACCATTGCACCATCTTCACTATTGCGGAATCACCATTGGATGAAAACATCATCTGGGCAGGCACCGATGATGGCAATCTGCAATACACAACTGATGGCGGTAAAACGTGGATGAATACCTCAGCCAATATTGCTAAAGCGGGCATTGCACCGCAAAGCTGGGTAAGCAGTATTGAGCCAAGTAGGTTTGATAAGCAAACCGTGTACGCCACATTTGAAAACCACATGTATGGCGACCACAAAACCTATTCTGCAGTTAGTAGAGATATGGGCGCAACTTGGACAATGTTCAGCAGCTCAGAATTCAGTGGCTTTGCACACAAGATCAAGGAAGATTTGGTGAATAAAGATTTGCTTTTTCTTGGTACTGAAATGGGCTTATTCTCTTCTGTTGATGCAGGTAAGAACTGGTTCAGAATGAAAAACAATATTCCATGGTATGCATTGGTGAGAGATATCCAGATTCATCCTCAAACACATGACCTGATTTTAGGTACACATGGCAGAGGTATCATTATCGTTGATGATATCCGCCCGATGCGTACTTTATCGAATACCATCGCACAGCAAGACCTCTACATTTTCCCGCAGCCGGATATGAGTTTGCAAATGGGTAAGATTGGCGGAGGTGCTGCACCTATCACAGGCGGATGGGTAAGCGGCAATGCTCCATCCATCACACCCATTCAGTATTATTTAAAGGATCGCGCAAACGGAGAAATCAAAGTGCTGATTAAAGATGCTGAAGGCAAATTGGTACAGGAAATTCCCGGCGGTAAAAGTAAAGGACTAAACCGTATTTTCTGGAACCTACGCATGACACCATCTAAAGTAGCTTCAGGTGGTACCAAAGTAGATTATGCTGCATTGAATGCCCCGCAAGTTTTACCGGGTAAATACAGTATTGAAATCACTTTAAACGGAAAGGTTTACAATACGCCATTCAATGTGGTACATGATGCAACCAATAAAGACCTTACCGAAGCTGAGCGTAAACAATTGTACGATCAGAATATGCGTTTGTATAAAGCACACGAACAGCTGGCAGGCATTGTAGAAGGTGTAGCTGCTAAGCAGCAAGTTTTGAAAGCTGCTATGGATAAGCTAAAAAATGCCAAGACCAAAAAGCTGGCTGAAACATACTGGAACAAACTCGAAGCATTCAGAAGTACTTTATTGGCCACAAAGCAAACATCTGTTTTTGCAGATGAAAAGAAACTACGTGAAGAAATCAGTGAGATTTATCTGGTATTAATTGGACAAGAAGTTGCTATCAGCAATCTTCAGCAGCAAAACGTAGAGAACGTCATCAAAAAGGTAAATGATGCTGCTAAACAACAAGCTGCATTGCTAACTGAAACAGATGCTAAGCTGAAAAGCGCTTTAGCTAAAGAACAAATACAGCTATAAGTATATCGTAAGTATTCAAAACAAAACCCTCCGAAAACGGAGGGTTTTTTATGTGCATTATATCAATCTTCGTCTGTTCATGCCCAAGCTTTATCCTCTTTTTGATAGGGCATGCAGCCATCATATTTACCGGGCACCGCCACATGACGCAACGCTTGTGTTGCACCAATCTCAGACGTAAAATAACCGGTTAATGTAAGCTGCTTCATCATTTGGAAATAATGATTCGGCTCTTCTTGTTTTTTCTTGCTTTGGTATTCTTTGCGCTCTGCATCCAGCTGTTGTAAAAACTTGGTACGCTCTTCGGCAGAACACTCCATAAATGTTTTGCCATTGGCTTTCTTGCAAGCTTCTTCCAGCTTAACAATACCTTCTGTAAATATTTGTTGGTCTTTCAATTCATAGCAGTCTTTCACCATTACTTGCATGAATTCGCCAACTTTAGCGGCTTTAGCACCAGGTGTTTTAGTGGTAGGTAAAATGGTTTCAGCCACTTCATCCAACAACGCAATTTGTTCTGGGCTTAAGGAGAAGCCTGCATCCGAAGCTGCATTCTTACAGCCAGTTAACAAAAACTCTCCGCCAATCACTACACCACCGGTAGCAAGGGCAACCATTTTGAGCAATTCTCTTCTGTTCATTTGTCAATGTTTTGTAGTGATCAGAGATTACCTTTTTTCAATTCTTTTACAGCAAAATCTGCCGCACGTGCAGTCAATGCCATATAGGTTAGAGATGGATTCACGCAAGAGCCACTTGTCATGCAAGCGCCATCCGTCACGAATACATTTGGTGCATCCCAAACCTGGTTATTGCCATTCAGGACAGAAGATTTAGGATCGCGGCCCATTCTAGCAGTACCCATTTCATGGATACCTTGACCAACAGCATAACTTGCGTCATATGTCTTCACATCTTTCACACCTGCTGCTTCCAGCATCTCAGCCGCATCGTTCATCATATCCTTACGCATCTTGAGTTCATTCTCTTTGATCTCAACATCCATCGCTAGTACAGGCAAGCCCCACTTATCCTTCTTATTCTTATCCAGCATGATCTTATTCTCATGATATGGCAGAATCTCACCGAAAGCAGTGATACCAATATTCCAATCGCCTGCTTCACAAAGTGCTTCTTTGAAATCAGCACCAATTGTCATTTCAGCTACTTTATGTCCGCCACGATCTCTGCTGGCGCCTCCTTGGTAACCAAAACCACGCAGGTAATCTCGCTTATCATCATAGATATTTCTGAAACGTGGGATATAAATACCCGTTGGTCTTCTTCCGAAAGTGTATTTGTCTTCAAAACCATCAACTCTGCCGCCTGCACCTAATCTGAAGTGGTGGTCCATTACATTATGGCCTAACTCACCACTGCTGCTGCCCAAGCCTTCCGGCCAGATATCAGTAGCAGAGTTCATGAGTACCCATGTTGAGTTGAATGATGAGGCACAGAGGAATACAATTTTGGATTTGTATTCAATGGTCTTGTTTGTTTCTGCATCAATAATCTCTACACCGGTTGCACGCTTCTTGTCTTTATCATACAATACACGTGTTACGATGGAATGTGGACGCAAGGTTAAATTACCCGTTGCTCTGGCAGCAGGCAGTGTAGCAGATTGTGTGCTGAAATAAGCACCGAACGGACAACCCCTCCAACAACGATTTCGGTATTGACAATTCACGCGATTCTGTTCAGGCTTAGGTTGCGTGATATTCGCACTTCTGCCGATGAACATGTGGCGCTGACCATTGTAATGTTTCTTGATTCGTGCTGCTACTTCTTTCTCCACACAGTTCATATCCATGGCAGGAAGAAAATCGCCATCAGGCAATACTTCCAATCCTTCTTTACTTCCCTGAATACCAGCAAAGCGTTCCACATAACTATACCAAGGTGCTACATCTTCATAGCGTATGGGCCAATCCACACCAATACCTTCTTTGGCATTTGCTTCAAAATCCCATTTGTTGAAACGATAACTCTGGCGACCCCACAATAGTGAGCGTCCGCCTACATGATAGCCGCGATACCAATCGAAGCGTTTGATCTCCGTATATGGACTTTCCTTTTCATTGGCCCACATACCAAAGGTTTCTTCATTTAACGGATAATCACGCTTGAGTACAGGATAGTCTTCACGCATCTGGCGTGTTGCCTGCCCTCTGTGCGGGAATTCCCATGATTCCTTGTTGGCATTCACATAATCTTTTACATGCTCAATATCGCGTCCTCTTTCGAGCAGCAATACTTTCAAGCCTTTTTCGGTGAGTTCTTTGGCAGCCCAGCCTCCGCTGATACCAGAGCCCACTACAATTGCGTCATAGGTGTTCGTCTCGGCCATGCAAATCGTTTTAGTTGAGGTTTGAAATTAAGGTTCTATTGATACAGTATGCTTACTTTTTGATGAATATCAAATCAGACATCACAAAGTTGTACCGCTTTGCGGAGTGAGCCTATCTTATCGGCCGCAACGGGAATAAACTCCTGTGCCACATAACCCTGATAACCCGTGGCTACAATAGCTTCCATGATTGCGGGATAATACAATTCCTGCGTCGTATCAATCTCATGCCTGCCGGGCACACCAGCTGTGTGGTAATGTCCAAAGTATTGATGGTTGTCTTTAATTGTACGGATGATATCTCCCTCATTGATTTGCATGTGGTAGATATCATAGAGAATTTTAAAATTGGGAGAACCAAGACGCTTACACAGTTCTACTGCCCAAGCAGATTTGTCCGCCATATAATCCTTATGATCAATCTTACTATTAAAGATTTCAATCTGCAGTACAACACCTTTCTTTTCAGCCAAGCCAATAATCTGCTTTAAACCTTCCACACAATTTTTGAGCCCAGTCTCATCATCCATACCATTTCTGTTACCACTGAACAGAATCAAGTTTTTATAGCCAGCTTTTGATACGAGCTCGATGTGCTCAGTATAATTTTTAATGAGTGTAGCATGATACTGCTTATCATTCCAACCCCGGGTTAACCCAATCTCCGCGCCATTACACATGGAGCTATCAATGCCATGCTGTTTTAATACAGGCCAGTCTTTAGGACCTACCAAATCAATGGCAGTAAAGCCAATTTTTTTGACTTCCACACAGAGTTGATCCAATGTCAGGAAATCAAAACACCACCTGCATACAGAATGATTGATCCTGCCTTTCAGTGCAGCTTGTTGTAACACTTCATGCCCTGCAGCATGCAGTTTGGGCAGACCAGTTGCAGCTAGTGCACCAGCGGTGAGATTTTTGATTAGTTGTCTACGCTGCATATCAGGCTGTTTGTTTCTTAGGATCCTTGAAGAATATCAGGAACAACACAGTTACTGCGCCTGCAAAAGCTGCAGGAATAATCCACACTTTCTGCCAGTCGTGTCCATCGGCTGTTTTATAATGCTCTGTCACCATTCCTGCAAACCAGAAGCCAATCAACATACCTACACCGTACGTCGCTAATGTAATCATACCCTGTGCTGAAGAACGAATACGCTCACCAGCTCTTTCATCCGTATAAATCTGACCAGTAACAAAGAAGAAATCATAACAAATACCATGGAGAATAATGCCGATATAGAGTAACCAGGCCATGCTGTCTGCATTGCCAAAATCAAAACACAAATAACGAACTACCCAAGCCAACATACCTATCAGCAACATTTTCTTTACACCTAATCTGGTAAAGAATAAGGGCATTAAGAAGAGGAATAAGGTTTCGCTCATTTGTCCCCAACTCATCTTGAAGGCTGCTTCAGGAACTTGTAATTCATTTAAGAATTTATTGGTCTCTTGATAATAGAAAGCCAGCGGAATACAAATTAATACAGAGCTTAAGAAGAATATCAAGTAGTTCTTGTCCTTCAACAAAGCCAAAGCGTCCAAACCAAGAATCTCACGAACTGTTGTAGTGGTACCAGCTTTGGGCGGCGGTGTATTAGGCAGGAAGAAACTCAACACACCCAATACAACAGACACGCCTGAAGAAATCAGAAAGGTTTGCTGCAGTTGCGCTTTCTGCTCTAAGCCTAGAATTTTACCGACGAAGATGCCAGCAACAATCCAGCCGATGGTTCCCCAAACACGTACTAGAGAAAATTGCTTTTCAGGACTATCCATTTGCTTCAATGCAATCGCATTCACCAATGCCAGTGTTGGCATGAAGATGATCATATAGCCCAGCAATAAAGAATACAAACTATCAAAGCTGCTCTGCTGATAAATAAAATACATCAGTACAGCACCGGCCAAATGAATGAGGCCCAATAATTTTTGTGCAGCAAAATATTTATCTGCAATCAAGCCCATAATAAATGGTGCGATAATCGCACCCAATGCCTGTGTACCATAGGCCAAGCCTGCTTGCGAATCAGAAGCTGCGATACTGCCTTTGGTGAGATAGGTACCCATTGTAACAAACCAGATACCCCAGATAAAAAAATTGAGAAACATCATCAGCGAAAGCTGGAATCGAACAGTTGATTTCATCAGTGTGTGGTTTTGGAAGCAATCAAAAAAATGCGTTCTAAATGTAGTGATTTTAAAATACATTAGCAGTCCGCGTACAGATATTTTCAGTACGATACTCACATCAAACGTTTGCACTATGAACAGAAAATTACGGATGGGGATGGTTGGTGGTGGTAAAGATGCTTTCATCGGCGCCATTCACCGTATTGCAGCCAATATGGATGGCATGATTGAATTGGTTTGCGGCGCACTTAGCATCAATCCGGATGTAGCGAAAGATTCAGCGAAAAGCTTATTTCTACCTGAATCACGCACCTATCTTACTTACGAAGAAATGATCAAAGCGGAAGCTGCATTACCTGCAGATCAGCGAATGGATTTTGTTACCATCGTTACACCCAACTTTGCACATTTTGCTCCGGCAATGATGGCTTTGGAACATGGTTTTCATGTGGTGATAGAAAAGCCTATCACTTTTTCTTTAGATGAAGCCAAGCAACTACAACAGAAAGTAGCAGAAACAGGATTACTGCTTTGCTTAACACATACCTATTCTGGTTACCCAATGGTGAAGCAGGCCAAGCAAATGGTGAAAGAAAATGCTTTCGGTAAAATCAGAAAAGTAGTCGTAGAATATCCGCAGGGCTGGTTAAGCAAGCTGAGCGAAAGAGAAGGCAATGCGCAAGCTGCTTGGAGAACAGATCCCAAGCGCTCTGGTAAAGCGGGTAGCATGGGTGATATTGGTACACATGCCGCACATCTTGCCGAATATATTACCGGCTTAAAGATTACACAACTTTGTGCTGATTTGAATATCATGGTACCTGGCCGTATGCTGGATGATGATGGCAACGTGCTCTTGCGTTTTGACAATGGTGCAGCAGGTGTGTTGATTGCATCTCAGATTGCAGCAGGTGAAGAAAATAATTTACGCATTAAAGTATATGGCGAGAAAGGCGGTATTGAGTGGTCGCAACAAGAACCCAATACCCTTTGGGTAAAATGGTTGGATCAACCAATGCAGGTGTTGCGAGCAGGCAGCAATTACGGTGCACATTTATCGAGCTTTGCCACACACAATGCCAGAACACCGGGTGGCCACCCCGAAGGTTATTTAGAAGCATTTGGCAACATCTATAGAAATTTTGCACTTACATTATCTGCCAGAATTGCTGGCACTTCACCAAGTGCAGAAGCGATGGATTTCCCCGGCGTAGAAGATGGTATTCGCGGCATGGCATTTATTGATAATGTTGTTGCCTCTGCCGGCATGGATACCAAATGGAAAACATTTGAAGTGTAATAATCAGCAATCACTTGTAACATGAGAACCATTAAAGGACCAGGAATATTTTTAGCGCAGTTCTTAGATGATAAAGCACCTTTCAATACACTTGAAAGTATTTGTGCATGGGCTGCATCACTCGGATTCAAAGGCGTGCAAATTCCTACATGGGACGCGCGATGTATTGATCTGCAAAAAGCTGCCGAAAGCAAAACGTATGCAGATGAGTTGAAGGGCATCATCAATAGTTATGGACTGGAGATTACAGAGCTGTCTACACACTTACAAGGACAGTTGGTTGCAGTACATCCTGCGTATGACGCCATGTTTGATGGCTTTGCACCGGAAGCAGTACGCAATAATCCCAAAGCCAGAACAGAATGGGCCGTACAACAATTACAATATGGCGCAAAAGCATCTCAAAATTTAGGCTTAACAGCCCACCCCACTTTCAGTGGCGCTTTGCTTTGGCATACATTTCACCCCTGGCCGCAAAGACCTGCGGGTTTGGTGGAAGAAGGCTTTAAAGAATTGGCCAGAAGATGGACACCAATCCTCAACTACTTTGATGAGTGCGGCGTGGATGTTTGTTATGAGATTCACCCAGGTGAAGATTTATTTGATGGCATCACCTATGAAATGTTCCTGAAGGAAGTAAACAATCACCCGCGTGCTTGTTTGTTGTATGATCCATCACATTTTGTGTTGCAACAGTTGGATTATATTCAATACATCGATTTCTATCATGAGCGTATCCGTGCTTTTCATGTGAAGGATGCTGAATTTAATCCTACTGGCAGACAAGGCACATTCGGTGGTTACCAAGGCTGGGCTGATCGCGCAGGACGTTATCGTTCTCCCGGTGATGGTCAGGTAGATTTTAAAACCATCTTCAGTAAACTCACGCAGTACAATTATCCCGGTTGGGCGGTGATGGAATGGGAATGCTGTATTAAACATCCTGAAGTGGGCGCTGCAGAAGGTGCCGAGTTTATCAAAAAGCACATCATTCGTGTAACAGAAAAAGCTTTCGATGATTTTGCCAATACAGCAACGGATGCCAATTTCAATCGTACTATCTTAGGACTTCAATAATAACAACTATGAAAAAGATTTTAGTAACCTCATTGTTTATCGCAGCAGGAGTTGCATGCGGAGGCGGTGCAAGTGAAAAAGCAAAAGAAACTTCAACAGCTGCAACAACTACTGAAGCAGCAACACCTTCTGTAAGTGATAATCCGGATTACCAAAAAGGATTAGAACTCGTGGCCAAATCAGATTGTCTTACCTGCCATAAAGTGGCGGAAAAAAATATCGGCCCCGCATATCAGGAAGTAGCAGCCAAGTATGAGAATACTGAAGCCAATGTAAAAATGCTGGCGGAAAAAATCATCAAAGGCGGTAAGGGTAATTGGGGCGAAGTGATGATGACAGCACATCCTACCGTATCTCAGGCCGATGCTGAGCAAATGGTGAAATATATTCTCTTATTGAAGAAATAATCACACATGAAAAAGATATCACTACTGGCTTTTGTACTGATCACAAGTCTGATGGCAACAGCACAAGACAATACTTTAACCAAAAAGGAAAAAAAAGCCGGTTGGCAATTATTGTTTGATGGCAAGACCAACAAAGGTTGGCACACTTTCAATAAAACAACCATTGGCAGTGCCTGGCAGGTGAAGGATGATGCATTGATGCTGGATGCTTCACAAAAAGAAAACTGGCAGACAAAAGGTGGTGGTGATATCGTTTCAGATGAAGCTTATGATAATTTCCATTTAAAACTAGAATGGAAAGTTGCCACTAACGGAAACAGTGGCATCATTCTCTTCATCAAAGAAGATCCCAAATACAAGTATGCTTGGGAAACCGGACCAGAAATGCAAGTGCTGGATAATGCCGGTCACCCAGATGCCAAAATCATCAAACACCGTGCGGGTGATTTGTACGACCTGATTTCCTGTTCAAAAGAAACAGTTAAGCCTGCAGGTGAATGGAACCAAGTTGAAATCATTTCCAAAGATGGCCTGATTGAGTTTTACCTCAATGGCGAGAAAGTAGTGAGCACCACTTTCTGGAATGATGATTGGAAAAAACTTATTGCGGGCAGTAAGTTCAAATCAATGCCCGACTTTGGCAAATTCCCCAAAGGCCATATTGGTTTGCAAGACCACGGTGATAATGTCTGGTTCCGCAATATCAAGATTCGCAAATTATAATTCCCTGATCCAGATATTTCTGAAGCTTAGCGGATTACCATGATCTTGTAAGATGATGGGCTCCTTATTGCTATGTGCTTCATAGAAAGGCTGACCGATGTATACGGTATTGCCTTTCAACTCAACATTGTTTTGAATGAGCACTCCATTGTGGAATACAGTGAATTTGGCTGGTGTGGCCATATTGCCATCAGAGAAAAAACTAGGCGCAGTAAATACCACATCATATACCTGCCACTCACCTGGTTTCTTACTGGCGTTTACTAATGGAATGTGCTGCTTGTAGAGACTACCTGCTTGTCCGTTGGAATACGTGCGGTTATTGTAAGAATCTAAAATCTGCAATTCATATCTGCCCATCAGGAAAATACCGCTGTTACCACGGCCTTGTCCCTCACTTTCTACTTTAGCAGGTGTTCTCCATTCGATGTGTAGCTGGCAGCTGCCAAAGCCCTGCTTGGTCATGATATCGCCTGTACCTTTTACCACAGTCATAGCGCCATCGGGCTCTAGCTTCCATTTAGCGGCCCCGCCTTTCTTTGCCTGCCACTGATTCAAGTTTTTGCCGTCGAAGAGGACAATGGCGTCCGCAGGGGCTGCTGTGGGTGTTTTACCCGGAGTAACCATCACAGGAACAGGTTCCCACACTTCTGTTTTCTTGGGATCACCCTGTGTTTGTTGTGCAAATGCCGGAACTGTACAAATGCTTAGCATTCCAATTGCGCAAATATGTTTGATCATACTAAATCAGGTTGGTTTGGATGTATTGATAGCTTTTACGGATACTGTCGAACGGAGAGCCGGGACATTGATCCTGTTCTACAAAAAAGTATTGCATACCGGAGAGTTTGGCTGCAGCAAAGATTTTCTTGAAATCAATGGTACCGCTGCCCACTTCTGCAAAGGTTTTGTTGCCCGCGGCCATATCTTTCACATGCCACATCACTACCCTGCCCTTGTGCGCTTTCATCACTTCAATGGGGTCTTTGCCTGCAAAGACGGTCCAGTACAAATCCATTTCAAACTTTACCAGTGAAGGATCGGTTTCCTTAGCCAAAATATCCCAAGCTGTAACACCGCCCAGATTTTCAAATTCGAAATCGTGGTTATGGTAAGCAAGTGTCATACCGCCATCCTTGGTGAGTTCTGCAGCTTTGCTGAGTCGCGCCGCAAGTTTCTTATACCCATCAGCATCCTTTCTGTATTGAGGCTCTAACCAGGGCACAACCATGTATTTGTGCTTCAAATGCTGTGCGTCTTCTACTGCGCGCTTCCAAACATCATCGTTACCCTTAAAAAGAAACTCTGGCAAATAATAGTGACCACTTGGCGTTGTTAACTTATTCTGTGCAAACAATGCTGCAAAAGCCTTGGGTTCCATACCCAAGTATTTACCTGCATCATATCCAAAGGTCTCTACTTGCTGATAACCGATCTGTGCAACCTTGGCAATAGTGCCGGGAATATCTTTCAACTCAGTACGCAGGGTATACAACTGTACACCCGTTGCTCTTTTACTTTTAAATAACTCTGATGGATTTACAGCTGCAGCAGTCGTAAGCAATGCAGCCTGACGGAGGAAATGTCTTCTGGTATGCATATGGCAATTTGAGCGTTTAAGATATAAAAAAACCTCAACGTTTCCGTTGAGGTTCTATCTATTTTGACAAATGTCATTTACACTTTGAAGTGGCTGAATGCCTTGTTGGCTTCTGCCATACGGTGTGTATCTTCTTTCTTTTTGAAAGCAGCACCTTCACCCTTGCTAGCTGCAACGATTTCGTTTGCCAGCTTATCAGCCATAGTACGACCGTTACGCTCGCGGCTGTAACGAATCAACCATTTCATGCTCAAAGAAATCTTTCTGTCAGGACGCACTTCAGAAGGAATCTGGAAAGTAGCACCACCGATACGGCGGCTACGAACTTCTACAGAAGGTGTTACGTTAGCCAGTGCTTTTTTCCATACTTCATAACCTTCTTCACCAGTGATTTTGCTCACTTTATCTACTGCATCGTAGAAGATGTTCAGCGCTGTGCTCTTCTTACCCTGCCACATCAGGTTGTTGATGAAACGTGTCACCAGTACATCGTTGTAACGACCATCGGGTGCTAAGGGTAATTTTTTGGCTTGTGCTTTACGCATTGTTTAATTTTTAAAAGGGGGCTGAATTTCTTCAAGTATTAAAACTTTACTCAGCCTATGAATAATTATTTCTTCGCTTTTTCTTTCTTAGTACCGTATTTAGAGCGGCTCTTCTTACGATCCTTCACACCAGCAGTATCCAAGCTACCGCGTACGATATGGTAACGTACACCTGGCAAGTCCTTCACACGACCACCGCGAATTAACACGATAGAGTGTTCCTGCAGGTTGTGACCTTCACCTGGGATGTAGGCAATCACTTCCACCTTGTTTGTCAAACGAACCTTCGCTACTTTACGCAACGCAGAGTTTGGTTTCTTAGGTGTTGTGGTATATACCCTTGTACATACACCACGACGCTGAGGACATGCATCCAAAGCTCTTGACTTGCTCTTAGCCCTGATGATTTCGCGGCCTTTTCTTACTAATTGCTGTATTGTAGGCATTCTAAACCATTTATTTTTTGGGACGGCAAAGGTAACTGTAGCACTGTGAAAAAACAAAAAACAAGAATGAATTTTTCCATTTTCCTTGTTTTTCGGGGATAAAAAGCCCGCTTTGTGGAAAGCGGGCCAGTGTTATAGCGACTTTTACCGGTTAAATCTTATACATCCAGCCATGGGTATCGGGCACGGCGCCGTAACGGATATCGTTCAGGCGGGCCTTCAACTCAGGGGCTGTTCTCCACTGATCTACATCGAATTGCATCACATAATCCTTGTAACGCAGCTCCTTAATCAGGGAAATAGTGGCAGCAGTACCCGTACCAAATACCTCATACAGGATACCCGCTTTGTGGGCATCGATAAGGTCGTCAATGGTAATTTTCGCCTCACTTACCTCAAAACCCATCTCCTTCAGGATGGTCATCGCGCTGTCGCGAGTAACGCCTTCAAGGATGGTTCCGTCTTCTAAAGAAGGCGTAATCGCTTTATTACCAATGATGAAGAACACATTCATTGTACCAGCTTCCTGCAAATAGCGGTGCTCAAATGCATCTGTCCAAAGCACCTGATCGTAACCCAGCTTCTTCGCTTCAGCGGTAGCCAGCATAGAAGCACCGTAGTTACCCGCAGCTTTAGCATAGCCAACGCCACCAGGAGCCGCACGGGTATACTTCTCCTCAACGTAAATACGCATAGGTACAGAGTAGTATGGACCTGTTGGGCTGAGGATAATCATGAACTTGTAAGAATCAGAAGGCTTTACACCAATCACCGGATCTGAAGAAAACATGAATGGTCTGATATACAGGGAGTGATCCTGCATATTCGGAATCCAGTTCTTATCAAGATCAATCAGCATGCGCATACCTTCCATGAAGATTTCTTCTGGCACTTCCGGCATCTGCATGCGCTGGGCAGAAATATTGAATCGGCGATAATTATCCTGAGGACGGAAGATAAACGCTTCACCATCCGCGTTTTTATAAGCCTTGATACCTTCGAAAATTGCCTGTCCATAATGGATGGCAGCCGTAGATGGCTCCAACAAGAGGGGCTGGTATGGCTTGATCTCTACATTTTTCCACTCGCCATTCTCAAAATCAGCTTCCAGCATGTGGTCTGTATAGTATTTACCAAAGGGAATATTCTCCAGCGTCATCTCATTCAGCTTGCTTCTCTCTACTTTGGTAACCGTAATATCCAGTGCAGCGGTCATAGTCATATATTTGAGCACAAATAAACGAAAAAAAGAAAACTAACAGCTGTTAATATTTTCAACATGGGATTCACCAACCTGCGTTTACCGGAACACGTGATTGCCTCCTTATACAAGGATGATTTGGTGGTGATGGATTCCATTAAAAACAAAGCACCTGTACCAGCACCTGCCAAGACCGAAGCTGCTCCAGAAAAGCCTTTATTTCTTGGTAACAACCTACAACATATTGTAATCCTGGTGAATGATTCGAATGCAGTGCATGTGGATGATGCAGCATTGAATTTTCTGACCAATATTATTCAGGCTTGTAAGAAGAACTTGGGGGATGTGGCGATTGTTAATCTGGCCCATCATGCACTTGGCTATGCAGAACTGAAAGCAAAACTTGCTCCTAAGTATTTATTACTCTTTGATATTGCGCCAAGCGATATCAAACTTCCATTCACAGTACCCAATTATCAGATACAACAATTTGATCATTGCCAGTTTTTGTTTGCAGGCAATATGCTGAGCATGATTCCTGATACACAAGAAGCCAAACTGGAAAAAAGCAAGCTTTGGCTGAGCCTAAAAAAAATGTTCAATCTCTGATGATGCAGACACTTGTATTTGCCACCAACAATGCCCATAAAGTAGCGGAGATCAGGTCAGTGATCGGCAATTTGTTCTCCATCATCACATTGAAAGAAGCAGGCATTGATATTGATATACCCGAACCGCATGATACACTGGAAGCCAATGCCACAGAGAAATCCAGAACCATTTTCCAATTAACGCAGCAAAACTGTTTCAGTGAAGACACAGGACTGGAGTGTGCAGCATTGAATGGCGCCCCAGGTGTAAAGAGCGCACGCTATGCTGGAGAACAGAAAGACTTTCAAGCAAATATTGATAAGTTACTATTAGACTTAACTGATAAAGCAGATAGAAGTGCGCAATTTAGAACCGTGATATCGCTGATATTGGATGGAAAAGAATATCAATTTGAAGGCATTTGCAAAGGACATATCAGCAAAGCACAAAGCGGTTCTTCAGGTTTTGGATATGATCCGATATTTATTCCGGAAGGCGAGACCCGTCATTTTGCAGAGATGAGCCTTGAGGAAAAAAATCTATTCAGTCACAGAAGAAAAGCAACCGATCAATTGATTGCTTTTTTACAAGAGTATATCCAAGATGGAACGCATTAAAATCAATTTACCAGAGCAATTTCATTTCACAACCGAAATACGCATACGAATTACAGATGTGAATTATGGTGGTCATGTAGGCAATGACAGTTTTCTAGCATTGGTACATGAAGCCAGACAACAATTTTTATTGCATTACGGGTATTCTGAATTGCAATTTGAAGGTGTGGGCTTGATCATGGCTGACGCAGCCATTGAGTTTAAAGCGGAACTCAATTATGGCGACACCGTAGCCATCAGTGTTGCCGCTGCAGGCTTCGATAAACTAGGTTTCGACCTTTATTATAAACTAGAAAAGATCACATCAGATGCACGTATACTCGCCGGCAGAGCCAAAACAGGAATGATGTGTTATAACTATACTTTACAGAAAAAAACAAGTACGCCTGAAGCTGCTATACAGAAATTACAAGCTAGCTAACCAAGTATCCTATCATCCTATCATCCTATCATCCTATCATCCTATCATTCATTCACTACATCACGCATTCCAAATCCGCCAATTGGCTTCTGCCTGAATAGTGAGCATAGCATAACCATTCTGTACACTGGCGCCCTGTGCTTTGGCCTTTTGCATGAATAGTGTTTCTGCAGGATTATAGACCAAATCGAAACAATGATGATGATCTGTTAAGTATTGATAAGGGATGGGCGCACAAGCATCCACTGCAGGAAAAGTACCTAAGGGTGTAGTATTGATAATGAGACGATGCTTTTCCATCAGCGTAGCATCTAAGGCTTCATAAGCCAAGCCCTTGCCCGCCGGATTGCGTGATACAAACTGATAACGAATACCCAATCTACCCAACACAAAAGCCACGCCAGCCGCAGCACCACCCGTACCAAGAATCAGTGCGTGGGTATGCTCAGGCTTCAAATATGGTAAAAGAGATTGTTCGAAACCAATAATATCTGTGTTATAGCCTACCAACTTTCCAGCATCCAGTTTGATGCAATTACAAGCTTGCATGGCTGCCACTTCGGGACTAATTGTATCGAGATATGGAAGTACTTGTTGCTTATATGGTATCGTCACAGCTACACCACATAATTGCGGGTATTGCTTCCACAATTCAGGAAACAGTTCAATAGAAGGAAGGGAAAAGTTCTCAAAAGCAACATCGGTTATCCCTTCGCGACCGAACTTCTCTTCAAAATATTTTTTGGAGAAAGAGTGTCCGAGTGGATAACCGATGAGGCCAAATACACGCATCTTATTTATTCAGGTATAACATAAAAGTATCACCACGCAAACCAATACGCATCGCCTCTAAAGGAATCACTTCAGTAGGCGCAATATTGCCCAAGTTTACGTTGCAACCTAACAGCTCAAGGAAATACAATTGCTGGGCTTTCTGTGGCGCTTCCCAGATAATACGCTCACCAGGAATCTGTGTCAGGATTTCCTGTACCAGACCTTCTCTTACTTCACCGCTTCCACGATAGATACCTACATTACCGGCTTCACGTGCTTCTGCAATCACATAAGAAGAACCTGCTTCCAATTCTGCACGCATCAACTCAATCCATTTATATGGCGGAATAATGTGGGCTGCATCCTTACTACCCACCTCACTTAATACAGTACCATGCTTGGTGAGTTTCTCTATGTAACCGCATTTCTCAGCATGAGGAATGGTGATAGAACCATCGCTCACTTCCATATAGTCAATACCGTAATCCTTACATACACTGATATAATCATCGAACTGATTACGAATCAAAAACGCTTCGAATAAGGTGCCACCAAAATACAGGGGCATACCATAAGACTTATATACTTCTATTTTCTCACGCAGGTTAGGCGTAACAAATGAGGTACCAAAACCCAGTTTCACAATATCTACGTGGGGGCCAGAAGCACTCAAAAAATTATGTACTTCAGCAATACTAAGTCCCTTATCCATGACCATGGTTAAACCATTGGTGCGGGGTTTCTGCGTACGCTCAGGAATCTGTGTTAAATGAAAGTTCATACTGCCGCTCATTTTAATTGGCGCAAAAATAAATTAATCCCGCCAAGCGACGGGATGATTAAAGTCATGCTTATGCACATTAAATTTTTTTACCCTTTTTATACCGAGCTATGATGTCCACCACTTGCGGATTCTGCAAAATAGATGGATGCAATTCCACGAATTTTTTCAAGAGTTTGGGCGCTTTCTCCATTGCATGCTCCAACTGAAGCAGCCCTTCTTTAGACCTGCCCGATTGAAACAAAGCTGAACTTAGGTAGAATAAGAATACAGGCTTTTTATCTGTAATATCCAGAGCAGCTTTACACTGGTCTGCTGCCTCCTCATACATTTCAGCTCTCAATAAGCAACGAACCAATGCATCCCAGCCGGCGATGTTTCTGGGCTTATTGCGTACCACACTACCGAAATATTGAATAGCATCCTTGTATTTATTCAAATTCATCAAACACTCACCCATCGCGAGGTTATACTCTGGTACAGAGCGGTGTATGCGCATGGCGCTATCCAATTGCTTTACAGCAGATTGCCATTGATCTTCCAACATATACGTAACAGCAATCTTATAATGCAACTTGCTATCATCCGGATTCAAGTGCGATGCTTTCTTGTAATGAAATCTTGCTTGCGCATAATTTCCCATGCGGTGATAGCAATGACCGATGGCTTCATAGATCACATCTTCAGGCCTGCTTAGTTCCAATACTCTTTCCAAGACCTCAATGGCTTCGCGATACTTGCGTAAGCGGAGGTAAGCATCGCCCATATTGCGATAGGCGTAATCAAACTTTTCATCAATCGCTACAGCATACTGATAGGCATCAATGGCTTTCTCATATAATTTCAAGCCTTGGAAAGCGGCAGCCAGATTAAACCAGGCCAACTCATTGTATGGATGCTCTTCTATTATACGCTGGTGCAAGCGAATGCTCTCTTCATTTCGGCCAGTGAAATCAGTCCAGAAACAGATCTTATACAAGGCTTCCTCATTGGAAGGCTCTTGTTCCAAAATGAGCTTCAAACAATCGAAAACCTTATCAAACTCCTCATAATCATCATATACATCCGCCAATTCAAAGAGTAAATCCACTTTTTCCTCCCCTTCAAACTTATGTAAAGCTGCTTCCAGCAACTCTACTGCCATGGCCTGTTGGTCCAATGCCAGGTAGGCATCTGTCTTCAGAATGTATATATTGATATCGTTACTATCGTAGAGATCAGCCGTTTCCAATAGGTTTAAAGCCTCCTGATAACGCCTGCTAGCCAATAATAGATCGGCCTTTTTTACCATAAGGGCGCAAGAATAAGGATAGAGCTCCAGCCCCGCTTCACTGGCCTGAAGGGCCTCGGGGAGGTCGTCTTTATCATCGAAATAGTCGATAATACGCTCGAAATCCTCTTCTTCCAGGAAGGAATGGCTGCGGCCATTCTTGAGGTTATCGTATTGACGCAGAAGCTCTTGCAGCGCTTCACGGTCTTCGCGGTACGGATGTTCGCTCATCGAATTCAATGGGTTTGCCTAATATAGAACAAAAAAACTTTTTTTACCATATCCACGTAACTTTTTTAACAACATCTCGTCCAATGAACATAAAACCAAAAATGCTGTTAAGTCGTATTTAATGGCATGAAAATTGTGATTTAATTAAGAAAGCCTACTTTTGCTCAAATGACCAGACAAAACCACATAAAACAATTACTGATCGCCACCATCTTCGCGCTGGTTGCTCAGGCTGGTTTTGCGGCATTTTCATTCACTGGCCTTAGCGACGAACGCAGCAAGAACAATAAGTACTCTCTCAGAAACCTGAAATACTATTCCAACAAATCACTGACTTATTCAGGATTAAAAACCAGCCTGTATTTCAAGGGTACACAAGTGATGACGCAAAAGTCTGAAGGCATTCAAGGTGCTACCGTATATAACTCCTATTTACGTTACGATAACGGTAACACCAGCTTTGTATTCCCTTACAAGTTTAAGGTGAATATGCCTTTGCCTAAATTCAAGACGCCTACTCCTCAGCGTTAATTCTTCCGATTTTAATTCAAGATTCTGTATCCTGATTCAGGGATATCAAACTTTGATGCAGGTACCGGACTCAGGTTCACCTTTGAAGCGGTATAGGTAATTTTCTTCCCAGCTTGTTCTACCTCATATTCAAGTACAAAGCCGGGCACGTCTTTGAATTGGTATTCAAACTCTCGAACAGATGGTATCATGTCTGGCGTATAATAGAGTTGAAAAGACTTACCATCAGCCAATGTTAAAAGGGCCTTCTTACAGGTATAGCCTGCCACTTGTTTGCTATCGGGCTGCACAACCAATTTAGCGCCGATATATCTGGAAAACTGTTGTTGCCATTTGGCATTATCCAGTTTGGTCATAAACTTATTCTCACCAAACTCACGCAACACAACAGCCGCTCCAGTTGATTTATCATACAAGAAGGATTGACTAAAAGACGGTGTTACCAGATCTGTTCTACACTCATTGCCCTTGATAAAGACAGTTTTACTACTAGCTTTAAATGAGGCGATGATTTCTTTATCCGCTTCATTATCAGCCACGATGGAATAGTTTACTGTACACTCCGCAATCACACGTTGAGCATCAGTACCGAGAAAACCACCCACAAAAAAGAGCATTAGTAATAATTGCTTCATACGCACCATTTCTATATACCAAGAAAATTTCATGCCAATGTTAAACAAAAAGCCCCGACGATGCTGTCGGGGCCTGCTTTTATTTCTTTTTATTCTTTTCCTTCATATCCTGTAGCTTCTTCTGGCTTTCCATCATCTGATCATATCGCTCCTGCCATTTACTCTTCACCTTAGGCTTTTTCTTATTGGCCTGTAACTGTGCAACAATCTTATCGTGGTTAATGATGTAATTCTGAATCACAAACTGCAGGGCCAAAGTCATCACGTTTGACACAGTGTAATACCATGTCAAAGCTGAAGGCAATCGGTTGAAGATAAATAACAGAATGAATGGGAAAATATAAGGCATGTACTTCAACGCAGGGTTGTCCTGTGTTGGTGTCATGGACATATTATAAATCGAAATCAGGAAGCTAGTGATAACAGCTGTTAAGGTAAACAAGCTGATATGGTCACCAAAACCCATTGGAATGCTGAAAGGCAAACGTGCAATCACATCGTACTGCGATAAATCATCTGCCCACCAGAAACTTTGTCCGCGCAAATCAATTGCTGAGTTAAAGAAACTATACAAGGCAAAGAAGATGGGGATCTGCAGCAATGCTGGAATACATCCACCTAGTGGGTTTACACCAGCTTCACGGAAAAGCTTCATCTGCTCCATGGCAAAACCTTGCTGATCATCGCCGAACTTTTTCTTCAGCTCATCCAACTCAGGACGCAACGCTTTCATCTTAGCACCACTCAAGTAACTGCTGTAAGTTAAAGGAGAAGTCACCAATCGGATGAACAAGGTCAGCAATGCAATTACCCAACCATAACTGGTTACAAAGCCTGCAAAGAAATCGAACACAGGCATGATGATGTACTTATTGATCGGACGAACAAAAGCATACATATCGCGACCAAGGTTCACGATCTTATCCATACCAGCAGCCTGCTTTTTCAGGATGCTATAGTCATTGGGACCAAAGAAAAACTGGAAAGGAATGGTTGCAGCAGCACTACTTACTTTGATCTGGAAATTCGCTTCAACATTACCCAGCACATTTGTGGAATCCGTTCTGCGCTCCCATTTAATATCGCCATTGCCAAATCCGTTCTTAGCAATCAATGTGGTATTAAAGAACTGTTGTACTACACCAATCCACTGACCTGTTTTCTCAAACTTGTGCTCCGTTTTCATGGAGATATAATCGAAATCATTGTCTTCAGAGAAACAGATATTGGTCATCTGACGCTCGTACTCGATATATTTTTCATGCTGCAAAGGCTGTGCATTCCAGCGCATGTTCAAATTACCCTGTGTAAGCAACTTATCACTGCCCTTTACCACTACATCCCAATCAAGATTATAGCTGTTTGGCTTTAATATGAAACGATGTTCCAGCGACTGACCATTGCTACCATTCAGCGAAAAACTAACCTGCTGTGAGCCGTCTGCATTTTTCACCACATTGCTTGCAGCAAAATATAAATCTGCAGAGCTGGCAGTAGAAGTATTACTGGTGTTGATGGTGTACCCCAACTTCTCTCCCGCAGCAGCAAATAATTGTACTTGTTGACTGTCTTTGTGTGAAGCATATTTCTTTAGGGAAACTTGTTTTACCTGACCACCTTTATTACTTAATACTACGCTGATCAATTCGTTCTCCATTACCACTGTAGATTCAGTACCGATAGCGGCTGTACTAAAATCGCCAGCAGCAGCTACACGTACACTAGAATCTCTTCTAAGTGAATCATATTTTACGGCTACGGTATCCAGCAATTTGGCTTTAGCTGCATTCAGTCTGGCAACAGAGTCTTCAATGCGTTTTTGTTCGGCTAAATAGGCCGATTGGGTTTTATTGGTATACCAGAAGTACACAAAAAACAAAATGCCCAATAATACAAACCCGATAATCGTATTCTTATCTGTCTTCATACGTTTTCTTGCGTGAGGCGCAAAGGTAGGGAACGGGGGCAAGATTCAGGCTGCGATTTCAGACAGGTTCCCACAAGCTTCCACACCTCACTTTAACACTGTTTGTTGCTGAAATTGTCTTTTCTTTACAATCATTCCTTCTTCAACCGCCCAACTTCCACCATTCACGCTTTAATGTACTGATATGCAGGAAAAACAGCATGTGTTTTCCGGGCAGGAAGTCTATGCCCCTACCCGATGGGAACAGTTTTTATGGTGGTTGGCTACAGCCGAAGCAAATCTATTAAAAACCTGTGTGGTTGACCGCAACCGCTATGCCATCATTGGTATGAGTGTGATGGGCACTTGGGTATTTGCTACGCTTGCCTGGACTTACTTCTTCAGCACAGTTGTAAGTAACTGGTTACTCGCGATTCCACTCGGCATTGTGATGGGTGGATTAATACTCACCATTGACCGAGCCCTCATTAAGGGAATCAACAAACAACAGAAAAAACAACTTAGTCCAATCCTATTGCGTGGATTGCTCGCGATTGCCATTGGCACATTCATGGCGCAACCTGCTTTGTTGTATTTATTCAATAAGGAGATACACCTACAAATATCATTGGATAATGAAACACGCAAGCGCGAGAAAATGGCAGGTATTGATACAGCCTATGCGAGCACCATACTATCTATCACCACCAAAAAACAAACACTTGAACAAACCCTGCAAACCAGTTATGCAGAAGTAAGCAAAGCAAGGGAATCATTTATTGCAGAAACAGATGGAACGGGTGGCACACAAAAAAGAGGTTATGAAGCAGTGGCGAAGGCAAAGAAAGTTGAGTATGATAAACTGGATGCAGCTTATCAACAATTACAGCAACAGATACAACCTCAGTTGATGCAATTCAGCCAACAGTTACAACAAATAGACAGTAGTAAACAAGCAGAGCTTCGCCAATTTGCACTACTCTTTAATGATGGATTTCTTACACAAATTGAAGCGCTGAATAACTTAATTGCCACACATCCGGCCATGCGCTATCGATACTATTTGTTACTGGCCATATTAATTTTGATTGAACTAATGCCCGTACTGGCGAAGTATTTATTACCCTCAGGTACTTATGAAGAGAAGGTCTATTTACGTGAACAGTTGGAGAAAGAACTCACCCGTAATAATCATCTGCGTGAGCAAGCATTGAAAGAGCATTATAATGATAGAGCATTTCAAGAAGACAAAGCGCTGATTGATACACTCTTTGATGAGGCTAATCATCGAAAGCAAGTAGTTAGCGAAAAAATGCAGCAAGTACTTGAAACAAAAAGCTTCGATAGCTTTTGGCATGAAACAAAACACCAATTGCTATCGAAGCCGGAAGAATAAAATTCTTTTATTTAACTGGCACAGATTCTACCAATCTTGATATGGTAGCACTGCGCTTTTCATTGTACTGCTTAGCTGCCGCTATAAAATGTACAAACAATGGTGCGGGTCTTTCTACTGTACTCTTGAGTTCTGGGTGATACTGCACACCAATAAAGAATGGGTGCGTAGGAATTTCCATAATCTCAACCAGTCCTGTCTGAGGATTACGTCCGCTGGCCATCATACCTTTCGATTCAAACTGATCTAAATAATCTGAGTTGAATTCATAGCGATGTCTATGTCTTTCGCTGATATGCAATTCACCGTAGATCTTATGTGCCAATGAGCCTTCTTTGATATCACATGGATAAGCACCCAAGCGCATGGTACCACCCATCATCTTGATCTTTTTCTGCTCCTCCATCATATTGATCACAGGATCATTTGTACCAGATTCCATTTCTGTAGAGTGTGCATTAGCCAGACCTAATACATTACGTGCATACTCAATCACTGCCATCTGCATACCCAAACAAATACCGAAGAAAGGCAGTCCTTTCTCTCTGGCAAATTGTACAGCAATGATTTTACCTTCAATACCTCTGTGACCGAAGCCAGGTGCCACCAAGAGACCATCCAATCCAGATAATTTCTCTGCCACATTTTCTTGGGTAATATGCTCACTATGCACATTCACTACCTGCACTTTTACTTCATTGAGTGCACCGGCATGAATGAAACTTTCCAAAATTGATTTGTAGGCATCTTGTAATTCAACATACTTACCGATTAAGCCAATTGACACTTTGCTCTTAGGATATTTCAGTTTGTCTAAGAAAGCTATCCAGCTAGTCAGTTCAGGCTCTTTCTTGGTTTCCAAACGCAGCTTACGCATACAGATGGTATCCAATTTTTCCTGTAGCATCAGTAATGGTACTTCATAAATAGTAGAAGCATCCATTGCTTCAATCACTGCTTCTGTCTTCACATTACAGAATAAAGCAATCTTACGCTTGATTTCGTTGGTTAAAGGTTCTTCTGTTCTGCAGACAATCACATCAGGATGTACCCCTGTTTCACTCAGCATCTTAACACTGTGTTGAGTAGGCTTGGTCTTTAATTCTTTTGCCGCTTTCAGGTAGGGAATCAAAGTCAGGTGAACCACCATCAGATCTTCTTCGGGCAATTCCCACTGCAACTGACGTACAGCCTCGATGAATGGCAAACTTTCAATATCACCCACGGTACCACCAATCTCCGTAATCACTACATCATACCCTTGCTCGCCCAACAAGAGCATACGACGCTTGATTTCGTCAGTGATATGCGGTACAACCTGAACGGTTTTACCTAAGAAATCTCCTGCACGCTCTTTATTGATAACAGTTTGATAAATACGTCCAGTAGTTACGTTATTTGCTTGTGAAGTATGAATATTCAGGAATCGCTCGTAGTGACCCAGATCCAGATCTGTTTCAGCACCATCTTCCGTTACGTAACACTCACCATGTTCATAAGGATTTAAAGTGCCTGGATCTACGTTGATATAGGGGTCGAACTTCTGAATGGTTGCGTTAAATCCTCTCGCTTGTAACAATTTTGCCAGCGATGCTGCGATAATGCCCTTTCCTAAACTACTGGTTACCCCACCGGTAACGAAGATGTACTTTGCCATGGTTTACAATAAATATGGTTCAGGCCACGGTTTGCAGCCTTTAAATTCTACTAAAACGACCTTGAAAAAGTTGTGGTGATGAAAAATCTCAGAGGTCGTACAAACCTACAGCAAAAACCACGTTTTGTAAAAATTAATCCTGCTGTAGAACTAAGCGAAATCGATTTTGTTAATTTTCCGTGTACATTTTTTGAAACCAAACACTGACCAATGAAAAAAATCTTGTTACTCTCCGCCGCCGCTTTCATTACGGCAGGCTTACTTAGCTACACTTTTAGGCAAAACCATCAGATTCAACCGCTTACTGCCGAGTGCTATATCGCCTGTTTTAATGCGGAGACCAGAGATGAAATTCAAATAGATGCAACCAAACCCGGATTCGCCGCGCTGCACCCTTATCCGAAAGCCTATACGCTGGAAAACCCCAAGGGCCAAATGGTACAATTTCCTGCGAGCGATGGCCTAAATGCGCAAGGCTATCTACTGAAAGCCAAAAAGAAGACGAAAAATTGGTTGTTTGTGATTCAGGAATGGTGGGGACTGAACGACAATATTAAAAGAGAAGCTGAACAATACTATCAAGAGCTGGGAGATGTAAACGTGATTGCATTAGACATGTATGATGGTAAAGTAGCTGCAACTCCAGACAGTGCTATGGTGTACATGCGCGGTGCAAAAGCAGATCGATTGGAAGCAATCGTGAAAGCTGCTTTGGCTTACGCAGGCACTGACGCTAAAATTTATACGGTGGGTTGGTGTTTTGGCGGTGGCTGGAGTTTACAATCTACCATCCTTGCTGGCAAGCAGGCTGCTGGTTGTATCATGTATTACGGTCGCCCGGAAAACAATCTGGAAAAACTGAAAACCATCAACTGTGATGTGATCGGATTCTTCGGTACCAAAGACAGAGGTATTCCGAACGAAGTAGTAGACGCTTTCGAGAAGAATATGAAGGATTTAGGGAAGACTATCAGCCTGCATCGCTATGAAGCCGGCCATGGATTTGCCAATCCATCCAACCCTGCATTCGATAAAACTGCAACAGAAGATACCCATCAAAAAACGATCAGCTTTTTAAAAAGTAAAATGAAATAAAAGCAAAGGGGGCAGTCGCCCCCTTTTTACATATCGTTTTTGATTTTATTATAACTGGTGACGAGGCCCTTGATTAAAGAAGAACTAAAGCCCTGATGCTCCATCTCATTCAGCCCAGCAATGGTGCACCCTCTTGGCGTTGTAACCTTGTCAATTTCCTGCTCTGGATGGGTATTCTTTTGCAACAATAATTCTGCAGCACCCTTCACCGTCTGTGCTGCAATCAAAGCTGCCGTTGCGGCACTGAAGCCTATCTCAATACCGCCCTGAATATTGGCCCTGATATAGCGCATCGCATATGCTGTACCACAAGCACCTAGTACGGTAGCAGCGTCCATCAGTTTTTCATCAATAAAAACAGTCTTGCCCACCGTATTGAACATAGCTGCGGCTGTTGCTTTCTGTGTATCAGTAGCATTAACTGAGCAAAGACAAGTCATGCTTTCCCGAATAGCAATAGCCGTATTTGGCATAGCCCTAAAGATTGTCATCTGATTACCTAAGACAGATTGGATATCATCAACCCAAAGGCCAGTCACTACACTTACCAAATGCTGGCTTGACCTATGCAACACCGGCTCAATTTCAGTGAGCACTTCTTTTGCTTGAAAAGGCTTCACGGCCAGAACAATCCAATCTGCTCCTTGTACAGCTGCAGTATTATTGCTGGTGATTTGTGCACCTTTTGCTGCGAGCGATTGTAGTGCATCCAAATTTCTTCTGGTAATTGTTATATCAGTAGCTGCTACAAAACCGCTACTCATTAAACCTTCTGCAATTGAAGTACCGAGATTGCCTCCGCCTATAATTGTAATCTTCATTTTATTCTATTTCAACAATCACTGCTTGATAGGGTTGTAAGGAAATAGCCCCAGCAGCAATACTTAAATTACTATAATTATTGATCAATACCTTACCGCCTATTGATAGGTCCTTAGGTATCTGACAAACAGCTTTATCCTTACTGAAGTTTAGTACAACAAGCAATTGGTGCTTATCAAGTGTTCTGGTATAAGCGTAAACCTTTGGATTATTTTTATCTACCAACTGATATTGGCCATACACCAATGTCTTGTTTTGCTTACGCAGGGCAACCATTTTTTTATAATAGCTCAAAATAGATTGCGGATCTTTTTCCTGGGCTGCCACATTCACTGTCGTGTGATTGGGGTTTACTTTCAACCAGGGATTCCCTTTTGTAAATCCAGCATTGAGGCCAGCATCCCATTGCATCGGTGTTCTGCCATTATCCCTGGCAGAGATTTTTTGTCCGTTAAGAAACCTTTGTAAATCGCCCCCCTTGGCTTTTGTCTCAGCATATTTATTCAGGGTTTCAATGTCTTTATAGTCTTCAATCTTATCAAACTTTATGTTATTCATACCCAGCTCATCACCATAATAGAGATACGGCGTTGCACGCATACTCAGCAGAAACGTATGCAATAATTTGGAAGAGGCTTCTCGAAACTCAGGCGCATCATTGCCCCAGCGTGTGAGCATCCTAGGTTGATCGTGATTGCCGAGATAAATGGTTCCCCAACCTTTCTTGGCAAATACACTATCCCACTTACTGTAAATTTTCTTGAATTCTAACAGATCATATCCCTTTGGATCAGGCTGTTTGAACTCGCCTGGCAGATAGCCCAGACTCACCCCGTCAAAATGATAAAACATATTCAACTCTTTGCGGCTATCATCTACAAAGCTGAGTGCATCTTCCAATTGTACACCCGCACCTTCACCCACCGTCATCACATTGTATTTGCTCAACACCTCCGTATTCATTTCATGCAAATACTCATGCAAACGCGGCCCCTTAGCATAATACTTCACATAATCACCATTATACTCAGCAGGCAATGCAGGGAAACTGGTATCCTTGCTGATGAAAGGAATTACATCCATTCTGAAACCATCTACGCCTTTCTTAAACCAGAAATGCATCATATCATACACTTCTTTTCTCAGCTTGGGATTCTCCCAATTCAAATCGGGCTGCTGCTTAGCGAAATAGTGCAGGTAATAACTATTGGTAACAGAATCGAAAGCCCATGCATCACTATTGATATCAAAGAAACTCCAGCGGTGTTGTGGTTTGCCTTTTTCTGCAGGCCACCAATGATAGTAATCACGATAAGGATTATCTCTTGAACTTCGACTTTGCTTAAACCAGTTGTGCTGGTCGCTGCTGTGGTTCACCACCAGATCCATCACCAATTTAATACCACGATCATGCATACCTTTCAGCAAAGCATCAAAATCTTCCATGGTGCCAAACTCGGCCAGAACGCTTTGATAATCGCTGATATCATACCCATTATCAAAATTGGGAGAGTTGAAAATTGGATTCAGCCAAACCACATCAATACCCAGGCTCTTCACATAGTCTAGTCTGGAGATAATGCCTTTCAAATCGCCCACACCATCACCATCACTATCCTGAAAGCTTCTGGGATAAATCTGGTAGACAACAGCTTCTTTCCACCACTGGGCATCTGGCACTTGGGTCGTTTCTTTTTGCATTTGATTACAGGAAAGTACATTGAGCAGTAAAAAAACTGCGAAAAGAATTCTTCGCATAGAAAGGGATTTCTTTAAAGTTACAAACAAAAAAGGAGCGTTACCGCTCCTCATCATTTAATAATATTGGCCTTTTCTAAGATAGTTTCGTACATAGTCATCTACCCCATCTTCCAAACTAGTGAAAGGGGCAGTATAGCCTGCTTTACGGAGTTTATCCATATTGGCTTCTGTGAAGTACTGATACTTATCACGAATATCTTCAGGCATATCAATGAATCGAATATTCGGTTCCTTATCCAAGCCTTTAAAAGTGGCCGCTGCCAAATCATAGAAGCTTCTGGCATTGCCTGTGCCTAAGTTGTATAAGCCGTTATTTGCAGTTTCCCAGCTACCCTTTAGCATGGCGTCTAACATCCAACCAATCACTGCAATCAGGTCTTTTACATAGATGAAATCGCGTAGCTGCCAGCCATCTTTAAAATCGGGACGATGGCTTTTAAAGAGTTTTACTTCACCGTTTTGATTGATCTGATTAAAAGAATGCCAGATCACACTTGCCATGCGGGCTTTGTGGTGTTCATTGGGACCATAAACATTGAAAAACTTCAAGCCAGTCCAAAATGGCGGCATAGATTCTTGTGCTAAAGCCCACTTGTCGAATTCGTTCTTACTAACACCATAGGGGTTTAATGGCTTTAAGGAAGCCACTACACTATGATCATCATCATAGCCTTGCTCACCTGCACCATAAGTAGCAGCAGAAGAAGCATAGATCAGGGGCACATCATGACTAGCACAGTAATTCCATGCCTGAATACTATAGTCAACATTCAATTCCTGATGAATAGCATAATCAAATTCAGTGGTATCTGTTCTAGCGCCTAAGTGAATGAAGGCTGTGATACGCGGCGATTTTTCTGCCAACCAATCAAAGAGATTGTATCGTTCAACAGCTGCTGCAAACTTTTTGGACTCCCAATTCTTGCGTTTCTCTTCCACACCAAAATCATCCACGATGATCAGGTTCTCATAGCCCTGCTCATTCAGAAATTGTAGCATACAGCTGCCGATAAAACCCGCAGCACCTGTTACAATGATGTATTGATCTTGTGCCTGCATCAGCTTTTGTTAATGATGTTTTCAATTGCCGTATCGTACTTATTTTTCCAAGTAGCGATATTTCCCCAATCAGCACCATTTACGGAAATAGCACCATCAGTTACTTTACCAATAACGGTACAACCGATACCTTTTTCCATGGCATCGCCCTGTAACTCAGCTAACTGCTCAGCAGAACAAGTTACTACAACGCGGCTTTGCGCTTCACCCAACCAGTAAGCATCGTTTCTGCCACTAACGCTTGCCTCTATGGCAAAACCGAGGTTACGATTAAAGCCTTTCTCTATCAGGGTGACAATCAGACCACCTTCGCTAATATCATGTGCAGAAAGGATTTGCTTATTGCGAATAGCACCAGCAACAAATTGTTGTACCTGATACTCTTCAAACAAATTGAAAGCAGGCGCAGGGGAATACTCCACACCACGAATCTTATGTAAGTATTCAGAAGAAGCGATATCGTTACGCTGCTCACCGATTAATACAATAAAATCACCCTGTGCTTTATAATCCATGGTCATTCTATTGTCCAGATCATCAATCACACCAACCATACCAATCGTAGGTGTTGGATAAACCGGACCTTCAGGGTTCTGGTTGTAGAAGCTTACGTTACCACCCGTTACAGGTGTATTGAATTTGCGACAAGCATCGCCCATACCGGTTACTGCTTTCACAAATTGATAATACACTTCAGGATCGTAAGGATTACCGAAGTTGAGACAGTTGGTCACACCGATAGGCTCACCACCACTGCAGACAATATTTCTCGCTGCTTCTGCAACAGCAATCATACCACCTTGATATGGATCAGCAAATACATAGCGGCTATTACAGTCAACAGTAACAGCCAAGGCTTTGCCAGTTCCTTTCGCTAACACAACAGATGCATCACTTGGTGCATTCGTAGAGGCATTGGCAGCACCTACCATGCTGTCGTATTGTGTATACACCCAACGCTTAGAAGCGATATTGGGTATTTGTATTATTTGTTCAGCAGTTGCTTTCAGTTCATCTACTGTAACATCAGGTACAGTATTGATATCAAATGCTTTGATATTTTCAAAGTACTTAGGTTCTTTATACTCTCTGGTATATTGAGGCGCACCACCACCAAGTACCAATTCGTAAGCAGGAATTTCTGCTTCCAATACACCATGCATATAAAACTTCAGCAGGCCATCATCTGTAACATGCCCTACGGTGCTGGCACTGAGATCCCATTTCTCAAACACCGCAATCACTTCAGCTTCGCGACCTTTTTCTACTACCATCAGCATGCGCTCCTGGCTTTCGCTCAAGAGTAATTCCCAAGCTTTCATATTTTGTTGGCGCGTAGGCACTTTTTCCAAATCGATATGCATACCCACGTTGCCCTTGGCACTCATTTCTGCGGTTGAGCAGATAATACCTGCTGCACCCATATCCTGCATACCAACTACAGCACCTGTTTCAATCACTTCCAAACAAGCTTCCAATAATTTCTTTTCCTGGAATGGGTCGCCTACCTGTACGGCTGGTAATTCTTCCGCACTTTCTTCGGTAATATCTGCACTTGCGAAACTTGCACCACCGATTCCATCCTTACCTGTAGCACTGCCCACGTAAATAACTGGATTACCTAAACCTTTCGCAGTAGCACTCACCATTTTATTGGCCTGCATGATACCCACACTCATAGCATTCACCAATGGATTGGTATGATAGCAGGATTCAAAATATACTTCACCACCTACGGTTGGCACACCAAAACAGTTACCATAATGGCCAATACCTTTTACCACACCTGCCAGCAGTCTTTGTGTTTTTTTATCGTCCAGCTTACCAAAGCGCAGACTATTTAAAGAAGCAATTGGTCTTGCACCCATGGTGAAAATATCGCGCTGGATACCGCCTACGCCCGTTGCCGCACCTTGAAATGGTTCAATAGCACTGGGGTGATTGTGGCTCTCAATTTTGAATACCACGCCAAAACCATTACCCATATCCATCAAACCGGCATTTTCCTCGCCTGCTGCCACCAACATGCGACCACCTTCACGAGGAAGGGTCTTCAACCACTTAATGGAATTCTTATAACTACAATGCTCACTCCACATGCCACTGAAGGCACAGAGCTCAGTAAAATTGGGGGTTCTACCCAATTTCGACTTGATTAACTCAAATTCCTCTTCAGTAAGACGGAGTTGCTGGGCGGTTTTTACGGTAATTTCCATAGCGCCGCAAACCTACTTATAAAGGTGCAGGAGGCAAAAAACCAGTATAAACATTTCGCTCACAGCACCCAAAAACTGCAAAAACATGACAATGCCAAGGGGTGCAATAATAGAATCGACCAGATGGCCGCAAAAACGCACTTTCATAGTAAATAAGCGGTCATTAAGACTTTTTAAGCAGGTCTTAAGCCCTATTTAAGGTCGAAAAAATTGCCAGCCTGCACGATTTGGTACTTTTGTACAGATGCTGAAAAGTGAAAACCAATCAGCATTTACCAATACCTAGTAAAAACACAAACCAATCATCCTATGGCAAAAAGCTACCCAAAGCTCTTGTCGATGCTGTTATCAGCAATCCTGATTTTCGCAACAGCAGATGCACAATTCCAAACCCTTGGCACCTATAACAGTAACGGTAAACCCAATTATTTGGTGGTACCCGGCGATGTTGTAACCAACGATTTCAGGACAAGAATCAACAACACTTTACCGGAGTCAAGACCTGTACCTACATACAATCCTCGATTGATTTCAGACACAGTTCCTGAAACCATTCAGGCTAATTGTAATATCGATGTGTGGGTAAGCTTTGTGTATGAAGGTGCTTCCTACAGAAACGTACTTGGTTTCTATACCTATACAGGTGCAACTCCTGCAAGTGCTCCAGCAAATAATCAGGTGAGACTGATTTTCCCCAACGCATCTAGATCTGGTGATGGTGGTGAATTAAATGCCGGTGATAAAGTATACCTCGGCAATTTCCCTTCTAGCACCAAGATTGCATTTGTATTGTATTCAAATGGCTGGAATGGCTCAGCACCTACTGTAGGTAATGGCGCTATTTGGTCTGTGTCGTCATGGAATACTGCGGTAGCAGATCCTTTGAAAAGAAAGCATATGGTAATGGTAACTGATTCAGTTACTGGCAGAATCGTTCTGGGCTTTGAAGATATCCGTCGCGATTTGGGTGGCGATCAGGATTTCAACGACTGTCTTTTCTATGTGACCACCAATCCAATGACTTGTGATAATAGAAGCAGCATTCCTATCCTTAACCCTAACGGTTCTATTGTCTATTCTGGCAACACTGGTGGTGTTGAAAGTAAGAGCTTGGGTGATATCATCGGTAAACGCAATTACAATAAAGCAATCAATAATGAATTTGGCGCAGTAGATTATCAGCGCTTTACAGAATTACCATCAACAGGTAAATTGAAGATGCTGGCAACTACCGATGCTACAACCAATATTGCTGGTGCTTTAAGCCTCGCTGAATTAATGCCAGCAAGAATGATTGATCCGGGCTATAAATTATACCTCACTTCTCCAACCGACTTAACTGGCTTTACCAATGCTAAGGAAGTGATCTCAATTGACTTCACTCAAAACAATGAGTGTAAGGCAGTAGCTTTTGCTACAAAAACAAGTGGCGAAGTATATAACCACACAAAACCAGTGTGCGACCGTTTAAGAGGTGCTGAACTGATTGGTATGGAAAACTTTACCCTGAACGGTTTAGACTTTGTTCGCTATACGTTGAAGCGTGAAAATGGCGCTATTGAATTTGCCACCAGTTTCTCTGTGGGTATGAAGGCTGGTAGAAACAGCTATACTTTCCAATCAAATTGGTTGAATCAGAATTATCAGAACGATGAAGTGATGTACAATTTCCAATTATGGGCTGCTGCACCACATTTGGTTACTGATATGATGATTGATGTGCTGGACAAGCTGAATAACAGCATGAGTGTTCAGCAGATTAAAGTTGCAGGCTTACCTCAAACCTATGTATTGGCTGGCAAGCGCGCTGGCAGCACGCTGAACTTGCGCATCAACAATACAACTGGTGCTACAACTGCTTATTTGGAAATGGCTGAAAAAGCCAATGAAAAAGCAGCTGTAAGCAAGCGCCTGATCCCTGTTACACTGAATGCAAAAGGTCAAACACAAGTTGCAGTACCAGTTGGTGATTTCTATGAAACAGATATCAAAGTGTATGTAAACGGTAAGTTGCAAGATGCATTATATATGGCTGACGGCGGCTGGGGTATGGATTACAACAGCACTACAACAACTATCAACCGCTTTAATGTGGTGAACAATGATGGTCGTAAATATGGCGATGAATATCCATTGCTGAGAAACGCTGAATTCACTGCAAATACAAAAGATTTTGTAACACTCTATAAGATTCTGGCAGGCGGTGCTACAGAGCAAGACCTGACTGCTTACAACCAACTGAACTTTAGTGCAAATGGTACAGGCACATTGCGTATCACACTGGTGAAGAAATCCATCACTGACTGGAGTAAGCAATACAGCTATGCAGTTGCATTAACCAACAGCAGAAAAACGTATAATCTAAACTTGTCCGACTTCACAGCCAATGGCACTAAGGACAAGATCAATCCAAATGATATTGCACAGGTTGTTTTCTCTTTCGAAGTAAACGGCAAACAAACCAATCTCACAGGCGGCATTTATGATGCAGCTTTTGTAAAAGGAACTGCTGTTGTTACAGAGAGCAAAGATGTAAAAGAATTGAAAATCTATCCTAACCCTACCAACGGTATTTTTAAAGTAGGCTTTGAGGCAAGTGTAGTTGCGCCGGTAACCCTGCGTATCACAGATGCAGCTACAGGCAGAAGCTTGTTTGAAAAAGCAATTACTACTGTAGAAGGTAACAATGTGGTAGATGTAGACCTTACGAAGACTATTGCACCACAGCAAATGATTGGCATCATCAATGTAAGTGGAACAGGTGTTCGTTACAAAGCAGCAAAGATTGTTGTCAACAGATAATTGGTATTGGTATCAACAACGGAAAGGCCCCGCAACTGCGGGGTCTTTTATTTTGGCTGAATAGGCTTGAACAATGGTCCGGCGAAACAAGGGTAAGCTTTCACTTTATATACCCCGTTCTCCAAATAAGTTTCTGCCCAGCAGTATTGTTTGCCCGGTGCATCATCATTCTTCATTTGAGGTACATACCAGATCACCAGTTTAATGTCATAAATATTTTCTGGAACCTTATCGATGAACTTCTCCGGACCTTGACGAAAATCTGTGTTGCAGCAAGGGCCAATCGTAATCAAATCAGTTTCACCTTCATCTTTCTCTGGATGATTTTTTGTAACGTAGACAAAAGCTTTGTCGCCCCTGCCCCCATCACCAAACTGTCCTTTACCCGGCTCTATCAGATAACCTGTCTGATCTTTTCGCTCAATTTTATATTGTGACCCATCAGGTGCATAATTGGTAGTAGGCTGTTGCAGTTGCCAACGCTCTTTCTTCCAAGGCACCCAACCATTCTGCTGCCACTCTGAAAAACGCTGCTGCTCACCTGCCATGACAATCCGCATCACGGGCCGATAGGTGCCATCATTGCCACAACCACGTCCGATACTAGCACAGGTTACACGAAAGCGCCCATCCTTATAAAACAAGAAACGTTGTGCGTAACTATAATTACATGGTCCCGGCCACAACTCACTATAATACTTCTGTTCTAACACAAAGCCCGCCGTGGTATCTGCTTCTACCAGTTCAAAGATTTGAGGCGGCTCTGTAGCCACAACAGCAGACTGACTAAAGATGGGACAACCAACAGCATCACTATAACCAAACCCATCCGTGTTGGAATAACTCACATGCCAGTCAACCAATTTTGCACTATGCATTACATCTCTACCATTAAACTGCACACCAGAAATCATCAATCCATCTGAACTGGTGAGTACATAATCCATTTTCCATCCATCTCTGTTCAATTTGTTCACCTGTTCACAATAACAATCAGCAATATTTTCATTCTGCAATTTCTTCTCTGTTACTACAATCGATGGTGCATCTTCACCAACATTGGTCCAGCGTAAACCAACCAATCTTTGATCAGTTACATCCACTATCGCCCACAAAGCACGCTTACCTTGTACAAAAGTTGGCGCTACACAGAGATGTTGTGAGCGTTCACATCTTGTTCTATTCAATGCAGTTTTGGTACTAGACATTACGGGTTGATCAGCTGAAGGCTTAAAGCCCAAAGCCTTTTCTACTTCTGGTGCATTCACCGCAATTTGTACAGCTAGCTTTACCAATGCAGCAGGTAAATCAGGTTGCGATTGCGGATAATGATTCACCGACAACACTTTGAGCGCAAACACATCTACGATTGCCACAGAACTCAGGTTGTAAGCAAAATTGTACATCTCAACACGTGCAACAGATCCAGGCAGGTAGACCATATCTTTCCTTAGATCGCCTGGCCTTGCCGGATACACACCAAAGATTTGACTCAGCAAAGGTTTTCTGCCATTGCGCTTATCAACAGTATACCGTATAAAATTCGAATCGCGCAATGCAATTTGTTGGGCCAGCATCACTTGCTCATTGCTATCAATCAATAGTTGAACAGGTAGTGATTGTTTCAACACTTTTTCAATCTGCTGTTTTCTTTCCACTACAAAATAAGCAGTGTCTTGCGCAGCCGGCGCCCATAAGCCTTTCTTATATTCATCCAGATATACTGCATTCGACTGTTTGGCCTTTTGCTGAGCAAGTAACGATTGCTGAGTGCTCATTAGAAAGCAGCAAATACTGAATGCAAGAACTAGTTTCATTAAAAAGGATTTTTCCATCTGGGATTATTGAGCACTGAGGAATCGGTTAGGCTAGCCAAGAAGGCAATCAAATCTTTTCTTTCTTCACCAGTAAGTGTAAACGGTTTTACACGCATGTCTTTTTTCGCATTTTTTCTACCATCACCTGCGTGAGGTCCGTCAGTTATGTTTCTGCCACCTGAAACATAAATATCAATCACTTCCTCAATCGTTGCAACAGAACCATCATGCATATAAGGAGCCGTTAACAACACATTGCGCAACGAAGGAATTCGGAAACTACCGTCATCATCAGGATTTTTCGTGTTATTGAATAATCCTCTGTCGGAAACAGGATAAGTATTGGTATCACCCACATTATATAAACCAACGTTGGCGAAATTCTCTCCGCCTAATAGTTTGCCCTCATGACAAACACCACACTTGGTTCTTCCGGAGAAAAACAAGTTCATGCCTCTTCTGGCTGAGGGTGAGAGCGCATTGGTTTGTCCGCGCAAATAGCGATCATATGGCGCATTGAATGAAACCAAGGTTTCTTCGAACGCTGCAATTGCATTTTTAACAAGATCGGTCGTGTATTGCTTTATATGGGGAAAAACTTGCTTGAGTAATTGCTGATAAACAGGATCCTGATTCAAGCGATCGAGTATGACGGATTCATTCCCCTTCCATCCCATCTCCTGAGGATGCTCACTAAACATGGGACGATCCATTTGCGTAATGAAATCTTTGATAGTGGTATCTGCCCACGTAAGGCTTGAAAAATATTTTGCATTGATGAGTGATGGCGAATTACGTGTTACATTAAACCCGTCGATACTCAATGATTTTCTGTAACCATCTGTAAAAGCCAATTCTGGCGCATGACAGGAAGCGCAGGAACGAGCACCATTGATAGACAAACGTTGATCATAAAACAATCTTCTCCCCAACTCAACTTTTGGATTCACTTTACCGGCACCTTGAATGCTATTAAAAGCCAGGTTAACGGATGCAATAATCAACACCAAACCAATGGTCACAAAAAAGGAACGTTGATATGGTTGTTGCGCGTACCCCATTATTGAATGTTGATGAGTTGCCAGGTCTTGGCAGAAGGATCGCGTAGATATACATAGGTTGTCTCCGGCTTTTCGCTGGATGCCTGCAGGTTATAATTGAAGGCAATGCCATTCACAATCATGAGGTCACGATCAAACCGAATTTTCCTCGGCGCATCATCACCTCTGGGACCAATACCGCTGACACTGCACTCCAACTGAACACTACCACGTATAAATTTTCCATTAGCACCAATACCAACCGAATAAATTTCTCCGGTTCTGATTTTGCCAAAATACAATCTGCGTTCTCCTTTCAGTCCCTGAAAAACCGCAAGCCCCATGGCATCAATACCCTTCAAGGTGTCCAGAATCTTTTTATCACGAGTGCTGATATGCAGTAATACCCCTTGCTCATTTGTTCGAGTAGACCCAGCCACTGTTGCTGCGAAAATGGATCCATCGGCACAATCGTAGGTTAAGCCAAGCAAGCCATAGGGATTTTGCAATGTCTCCACTTTGGGGGTAGGTAATTGCATCCAAGGCATCATTATCCCAGTTTTGCTATCGACCCGATAAATCTTGTTTTGCTGTTTGGGTTGATTATACAGCAATGATATATGCGGTGCGGGTATGGCATAAGCGTTTCCAGACCTGTCTAAAGTGATGGAAGCGAGATAACCCGCTGATTTCCAGGACGGATGTTGGTAATACCTAGCTCGTTCATTGTTTAAATCGGGTTGCTCACCGGCAGCTGGCTTTTGAGCTAACTCAATGAGAACCAAACCCATATATCTTTTTTCAGCTGTGCTTAAAGCTGATCTCAAGGTGTCGAAGCCCTTCTGCTTAACGAATAAAGGCACTTTGGCACAACTGTATTGGCGTTGCGTAATACCCTTTATCGGACATAAATGTATGACAATCAAAAGACTACAAACAAAATAAACAGGTACCTGCCGCTTGCCGGAGAGAAAAAAAAATGGATGATGGGTTATACAATGCATAAATCGCTTTAGAAAGCATTCGTTTTCAGGTGCATATTAAGGGATATTTAATGCATAAAAAACACCGAAACACGGGAAAAACTAACGATTTCGTGTATTATTGTGCTGATTTTCTTTCTATCCATCCTTATCCTCTGCAATTTCCCGCCCAATTCCTAGAAATACCGTTGATTCTATTACCGATAATTTTTATTGATCGTTCAACGATATTGTATGAGGAAAATTTTACGTAGCCTGTCTTTTTTATTCCTGCTGCTGTTAGCAATTACAACTAATGCGCAGATTAGCGGTTCTGTATTTCGCGACCTGAATGCCAATGGCAGTCGTGAAACTGGCGCAGGATTCAATGAATCAGGTGTTCAAGGCATCACAGTAACAGCATATACTGCATCCGGAACAATTCTGGGTACAGCTGCAACAGATGCTGCAGGTAGTTTCAGTTTCACTAGTGGCGTAATCGCACCTGGTACTAAAGTCCGCCTGATCTTCTCTGGCTGGGAATCTGTAGATTATGCAGCAGCTTTTGGTAACAACAACAAAACAGCTACGCAATTTCATACCGCTCCTTCTACATCAGCGAATTTTGGTATTCAATACCCAATGGATTATGTAAAGGGCACCAACCCCAATGTTGCAGTAGCTTCAATGGTGAATGGTAGTTCAGCATTACCTGCATCAGCAGGTGTTTTATCACAAACTCCCAATGCAGATGCAACTGTATTTAGCTTTCCTTACAACAATGCAGGCACAACCAATCCAACTGTTAGTGCGAAGAAAAACGAAACTGGTAGTATCTGGGGATTGGCTTATCAGCGTCATTCAAAAAGTTTATTTGCTGCAGCTTTTGTAAAGCGCCATGCAGGCTTGAAAAATGGCAAGAAGGGCGCTATTTATCTAACCAATCTTTCCGGCGCTCCTGTTACAACTGAATTTATTGATCTGGAAGCAGCGCCATACAGTATCTCTACCGGCGCTTTCAATGGTAGTGATGCTGCACGTGGCTTAACCACTGTGAGTAACCCTAATCCAAGTATTGATCAGGCAGCTTACGCCGCTGTAGGTCGCAATGGTTTAGGTGCAATGGATTTGTCTGATAATGATGGTCAGCGTTACTTATACGTTACCAATCTTGGTAACAATACCTTGATAAAAATTGATTTAGGAACAGGTTCAACACCAACAGCACCTGCACCTGCTGGTGTGCAATCATTTGCCATACCTGCCATTCCTGTAACGAATGGTGTACTTAGACCTTTCGCAGTTAAAGCCCATAGAGGAAAAGTATATGTAGGTGCAGTGAGCACTGGTGAAAATGAAGCAGCTCCTACCAAGACCAATGCGAATATGAGTGCATATGTGTTTGAATTCGATCCTGCCACTAATACATTCAACCCCACTCCTGTTGTTAGCTTCCCATTAACTTACACAAGAGGTATTTTGGATAAAGGTGCTGCAGCCTTATTGCAACCACAAACAAGGGTATGGTATGCATGGCAAACAGATCCTGCAAAATTCGCTGCGAATAAAATTGCTGGTGATTATCCCATGTTACCTCAACCAATCTTGTCAAATATCGAATTTAGCGAAGATGGTGCGATGATTGTTGGTTTGATGGACCGTTGGGGACATCAAATGGGCTTCAAAAATGTTAGCCCTAATAACACAAGTACATTCTCTCCTGATGGCACATTATACAATGCTATTGCTGCTGGTGATATCCTGCGCGCACACAAGACTGGCGCTACATGGACATTAGAAAACAATGGTAGCTCAGGCAGTTTGAATGGTGGTGTGGGTAATGGCCAAGGCCCTGGAGGTGGTGAGTTTTTCTCTGGCGATAATTTCGTTGCCACATTAGGTGGTACAACAGATAATCACCAGGAAACACATATGGGTGGTCTGGCTTACTATCATGGCAAGCGTGAAGTAATGAATACAGCAATGGATCCACTCCGCTTTTTCTCTGGCGGTACTAAAAAATTGAATAACCTGAACGGTGGTCGTTTAGCTGGTACAGAATACGAATTGTATAACGGCTTCTTAGATCATCTTTGGGGTAAAGCAAATGGATTAGGTGATATCGTGTTGTTGAGTGACCCTGCACCTATTGAAATTGGTAACCGCGTTTGGATGGATAGCGATGGCGATGGCGAACAAGATGCAGACGAAGATCCAATCAGTGGTGTTGACGTAGAACTGGTTAAAGGCGGTTCAGTAATTGAAACTGCAACAACTGATTCAAATGGTGAATATTATTTCTCTAGCGATCCTACAAGAACGTCAACTGCAAATGCCAGGTACAATATTACTGGTCTTACACCCAATAGCAACTTTATTGTGCGTGTTCCAAGAGCACAGGGTGGTAGTAAGCAAGTAGCTTTAGGTACAAACGAATTGACCATTGCCAACAATACTTCTGGTTCAGATGCAGATGAAATTGATAACGATGGTGTACTCAACGGTGATGACGCAGATGCACCTGTAACAACGGGTATCAATGGCGCCAACAACCACAGCTGTGATTTTGGTTTCAAACCATTTGGTGTTAGCTCTGGCGGCGGTGGTGGCGTAGAAAGTTATAGCCTTGGCAATATCATTGCTAAGCGTACTTACGCACAAGCCAAAACAGGCTCATTGAGCGAACCCAATTATCGCAACCTGCGTAAGTGGACCAGCACTGATTTAATGCAGGCAGGTGGTCTTACACAGAACAACAATACCAATAGCAATAGCGTACAAGCTTTATCATTGACAGCGCTTGTACCAAGCAGACTGACTGATCTTCGTTTGGTTGCTTTCAATACCACTCCTGCTGATCTGGTACAATTTACCAACGCCAAGGAAGTGCTGGCTATTGACTATGTAAAAGACAATATTGCTCGTGCTGTTGCTTTCGCAACTAGAACAAACGGTGAAGTGTATAATCACACCAAACCTATTTGTGATCGTTTGAAAGGTGCGCAATTATTAGCTGTTGAACAGATCACTGTAAACAACACACCATTAATTGCTTACACCATTCGTAACCCAGAAGGTAAAACTGAATATGCGGTTAGCTTCACTGCAGGACAATCTGCTAGTCGAAACAATATCCGCATCCAGTCAAACTGGTTCAGTAAGAATGTTGTGGGCGATGATATGATGTATAATTTCCAGCTTTGGGCTGAGTCAACTACCCTGCTGAGTGAAATGGCTAGCAGCGTTCTGAATAGCCTGAAGCAACATGCGCCATTGAACAGCAGTATTGCTCCTGACATGCCTAATGCTTATATCAAAGCAGGTAGAAGAGTGGGTGGCAATCTGTTCCTGACAATTGTAAATAAGACATCAGCTACTACAGGTTACTTCACTTACGCAGGTAACGATAACGAACAAGCATCTACTATTTCAAGAAATATTCCATTCACTATGACGGCAAAAGGTGAAACAGTGATTACTGTTCCTGTTGCAGACGCATTGGAAGCGAATATTTCTATGTACACAGCGAATAATTCTTTGGAAGATCTGGTTTATCTGGCAGATGGTGCTTGGGGTATTGATTACAATGCTAGCTCAACCACTATCAGTAACTATGCAGTGAGAAACGATCCTAACAGAATCTTCAAGGATGAGTCTCCGTTGATGCGTAATGTGTCTGTAAAAGCAGTGACTTCTGATTATCTCGTGATTTACAAGATGCTGAATGGTGGTGCAATGCCTCGCGATGTATCAGCTTACAATACACTGCGCTTTACTGCTGCAGGTACAGGCACCCTCCGTATTACTTTGGTGAAGAAATCAATTACAAACTGGGCAGATCAGTACAGTATTACTGTACCAGCTTCTGCAACAGCAAAAGAATACGAGATTACGCTGAATAGCTTTAAGTCGCCTGGTATCAATAGCCCAATCAATGCGAAAGACATTGTACAGGTGTTGTTTAGTTTCGAAGTAGCGAATAAAAATACCAATCTGAATGCCAGCATCAGCAATGCAGCTTTTGTGAAAACTACTGCAACAGTAAACACACCTGCAGAAGACACAAGAATCCGCACCTTCCCTAACCCAAGCAACAATGGTCGCTTCACGGTAACCTTTAAGAGCCCTGTAGACCAACAGGTAACATTAAACTTCCGTGAGTCAGGTACGGGTAGAACATTGCATACGATGCAACACAGCGCAGTAAAAGGCGAAAACGTTGTTTCTGTAGATATGAGCACCAAGGTGAAAACAAGTCCGCAGTTACTGATTGTACAGATCACCGGCAATGAAGGTATTTTCAGCCCTGCTAAGACAGTGGTTCAAAAACAATAAAATTCCTCACTGATTGACTATAAAAGCCCCGAAAATTTCGGGGCTTTTTGATTAAGTTCAACTTAATGCAGGATTTGTATGCACCCAAGCAGCAGAAGTTCGGTAATTTTATGTACCGTATATCATTGAAAACAACCAATATGAAAAGCTTTCTACTTGGGGTGTGTTGTCTTTTATCGCAATCCTTATTATTTGCTCAGTATCAATATTTCGGCACATATACCAATCAAGGCAAGCCTAATTACTTAGTTACGCCCGACGATGTACTCACTGCTCCATTTAGAACCAGGATCACCAATACATTACCAGAATTAAGACCCGTTCCTGTATACAATCCTCGGCTCATTTCCGATACACTGTCGCAAACACTGAACACCAAATGCAACGCAGATGTGTGGATCACTTTTGTAGATGAAGGCGCTACTTATCTGAATGCTTTGGGCTATTATACCTTTCCTGTAGGCAGTCCGCTCAATACTGCACCAGCAGCTTCCGCAGTAAAAATTATTTTTCCCAATGCATCAAAGCCGGGCGATGGCGGAGAGCTGAACCCAGGTAATAAAGTCTACTTAGGCAATTTTCCAGCCAATACAGCTATTGGTTTTGTATTGATTGCCGACGGATGGGCAGGCAGCAGTGGTGTAGGCAATGGTAAATGGAAATTGTATTCTGAATCAAGATTTAATCCAGAACCTGACCCCGCAAAAAAGAAACACAGTGTGATGCTCAATGATGTGGAGACTGGCAGAATCATCATTGGCTTTGAAGATATCCGCAGAGATGGTTACGGCAGCGATGAAGATTTCAATGATGTGTTGTTTTATGCAACAGTACAACCAAGAACCTGTGTAGCAAATCCTGATCTACCAGACCTCTACCCCGATGGTAATATTGTTTACTCAGGAAATACTGGTGGTGTAGAAAGTATGAGTTTAGGGGATATTATTGGCTTGCGCAATTTCAGAAAAGCCAGAAATGGCGAGCATGGCGATATCAATTATGCAAATGCTACTGAACTGATTGGTGGCAAGCATTTAAAACAGCTCTTATATCAAACAGATGCTACCACACCCAACAGCACGCCGGCTTACACGCTTGCTGATTTGATGCCGCAAAAAATGATTGATACGGGCTATCGCGCATTCATCAGCTCACCAACCGATCTTACTGCATTTACCAATGCAAAAGAAATCATCTCTGTAGATTTCACTAAGAACAATCAGGCCAGAGCTGTTGCGTTTGCAACCAGAACAAGCGACTCTGTTTACAACCACACCAAACATATTTGCGACAGATTACGCGGCGCAGAATTGGTGAATATGGAATTATTCAAATTGAGAGGCTTTGACTTTGTGCGCTATACCCTGAAAAGAGAAAACGGCGCCATTGAGTTTGCTACACATTTCAGTGTAGGCATCAGCAAAGGCAGCAATAACTTTCGCTTACAATCTAATTGGCTGAACAAAGATTACGTTCAGGACGATACATTGTATAATTACCAATTATGGGCTGCCGCGCCTTATTTGGTAACAGATATGGTATTAGACATACTTGATAAGCTGGCTGCATTTAAACCAATCAGCAGTATACCTGCCAAACCATTACCCAATACCTATCTGATCTATGGTAAGCGTGCTGCTGGTAAGTTGCAAGTACAAATCAATAATCAGTCAAATGCAACAAGCGCCTCTATCGAAATAGAAGAACGCAAGAATGAATACGCGCAATTTGTACGCAGAACCATTCAAGTACCGATCAATCCTAACGGTAGAACCAATCTGGAACTCACCGTTGATGATGCCCACGAAGCCAATATCATTCTCAGCACCGCAAATACGCCGAGAGATGTCGTGTACTTATCTGATGGTATCTGGGGTGTAGATTATAACGCAACAAAAACAACGATTACAGATTTCAAAGTCCTGAATAATCCAAACCGAGTATATGTCAACAATGAGTTTCCTTTACTGCGTGATATTCAATTAAAAGCCAACACTAGTGATTACCTCACGCTATATAAAATCATGAATGGCGGCGGCGCGGAGCAGGACATGCGTCAATATAAGAGTATTGCTTTCACAGGCAAGTTCAACACACCGGTTACCATTACATTGGTGAAGAAATCCATCAGCAATTGGACAGATCATTATACTTATACCTTGCCTGCTAAGGACAGCCTGAAGGAATACAGCATCAATTTGTCGAAGTTCACTACGCCGCTGTCAAAGAATCCGATTCAGGCTGATGATATCCTACAAACAGTCTTCACCTTTGAAACAGGCGGCAAGCAGGTTAATCTGGATGCACAGATCAACAATGCAGCTTTCTCTACTTTTGAAGAAATCCTTGACGAGCGGCTCAATATCGTTCAAGCCTACCCCAACCCTGGCACAAAATTCCAGATCAATTTCCATAGCAATTCGGCACAACCACTTACACTAAGGATAATGGAAGCTGCCACAGGCAGAGCAGTTAGGAATATGGCTTTCACCAGTGCAAAAGGTGCTAATCAAATTAGTCTTGACCTGAGTAATTGCCGCGGCCAAGTAGTACTCCTGAAGCTGGAAGGCAAGGATACCCGATATGAGCTGAAGAAGCTGGTGGTGCAATGAGGCTTGAATTGAAATTTTTTTATATATAAATAAATTATATGTATATAATTTTCCCCATTCCATACCCATTTTTTGATTTTTACGGCAACCAAGCATCGGGATTTGCAGCTTATTGGTTTAATTTGCGTCCTAAATAAACCAATTTTTATATGTCTCTACGTTTCGAAGCCATTGGGAATCTTACTAGCGATGCCAATGATGTAAAAGTAGCCGGCAGTGCCAAAATCACCGCAATCTTTGGCTCCAATGTTTTTACACTAAAAACAGCTCGTGAGTACTTGAGCGATGAAGCTTACAAAAGCTTGTCCAACAGCATTAAAGGCGGTAAAAAAATTGACCGTGCTGTAGCCAGCCACATTGCCAACGGCATCAGAGCCTGGGCAGAAAGCAAAGGCGTAACACACTTTACACACTGGTTTCAGCCTCTTACCGGTACTACTGCTGAGAAACACGATTCTTTCTTTACTCTGAAAGGTGACGGTACTGCTATCGAAGAGTTTGATGGTGCCGCATTGATTCAGCAAGAACCAGATGCATCTTCATTCCCTAGCGGTGGTTTGCGCGCTACTTTCGAAGCACGTGGCTATACAGCTTGGGATCCTTCCTCTCCCATGTTTATCATGGAGATTGGTCAGGGCAAAACATTGTGTATCCCTACCATCTTTGTTTCTTATACAGGTGAATCACTCGATTACAAAGCACCTTTATTGAAAGCTTTGGAAGCGATCAATAAAGCAGCTGTTGAAGTATGTCATTATTTCGATAAGAACGTTACCAAAGTAACACCTACCCTCGGTTGGGAGCAGGAATACTTTGTGATTGATGAAGCACTGGGCAATGCGCGTCCCGACTTAGTGCAATGCGGTCGTACCGTATTTGGTGCTAGCCCTGCGAAAGGTCAGCAATTGGAAGACCATTATTTTGGCTCAATCCCAGAGCGCGTGTATGCATTCATGCGCGATTTTGAGCAAGAATCATACAAGCTGGGTATTCCCTTGCGTACACGCCACAACGAAGTAGCGCCTGCACAGTTTGAGTGTGCACCTATTTTCGAAGAAGTGAATATTGCGGTTGACCACAACACTTTGTTGATGGATGTAATGAGCCGTGTTGCTAAGCGACATAAGCTGAAAGTATTGCTGCACGAGAAACCATTTGCCGGCATCAACGGTAGTGGTAAGCACAATAACTGGTCGATGGCCACAGACACAGGTGTTAACCTGTTGGCTCCAGGCAAAACGCCTAAGACCAACCTGATGTTCCTGACTTTCTTTGTGAACACCATCAAGGCGGTTCATGACTATGCAGACATCATGCGTGCATCTATCGCTTCCGCACCAAACGACCACCGTCTGGGTGCGAACGAAGCGCCTCCTGCTATCATCTCTGTATTCGTTGGTCAGTACTTAGCTAAAGTATTGTCAGATATTGAAGCAAGAGTTGGTGACAAATTTGATGAGCAAGATGAAGCTATCCTGAAACTGGATCTGCACCGCAGCATTCCTGAATTGATGCTGGACAACACTGACCGCAACAGAACTTCTCCGTTTGCTTTCACAGGTAATAAGTTTGAATTCCGTGCAGTAGGTTCTTCTGCCAACTGTGCGAATGCAATGACTACCCTGAACACCATCATGGCAGCCACTTTGAAGCAATTCAAGAAAGATGTGGATGCTTTGATTGAGAAGGGCGACAAGAAAGAAATAGCTGTGATGCACGTGATTCAGAAATACATTGTTGAGAGCAAGAAAGTATTGTTCGAAGGTGATGGCTATAGCGATGAGTGGCACAATGAAGCTGAGCGCCGCGGCCTGCCTAACATGAAGACAACACCAGTTGCTTTGGATGCAATGGTAACTGACAAAGCGAAGCATCTGTTCGAAAGCAATAATGTGTACACACATTCAGAACTAGAAGCACGTCACGAGATTGAGCTTGAGAACTATATCAAGAAAGTACAGATTGAAGCACGTGTAATGGGCGACTTAGCCATCAACCACATTCTGCCTGCTGCGATCAAGTATCAGAACGAACTTTTAGCAAACGTGAATGGCTTGAAAGCTGCCGGCTTACCTGAATCTGCTTATGCTAGTCAGTTGACTATCTTGAAGCAAATCAGCGAGCATATTCAACAAGTATACAGCAAAGTTGATGGCATGGTTGAAGCCAGAAAAGTAGCCAACAAGCTTGAAGATACCAGAGCAAAAGCCATTGCTTATTGCGATGATGTAAAAGGCAAATACTTTGATGATATCCGTTATCATGTAGATAAGCTGGAGCTCTTGGTAGATGATCCTAATTGGACACTGCCCAAGTATCGCGAAATGCTTTTCTTACGCTAATCATTTTCAGTCCCGCAATTGCGGGACTTTTTTTTACATATCCAGATATCTTGTCCGCCGATCAAAGATGGATATTTAGCACCATCATACCACGAAAGCACATCCATGTATTGTTCAATGATGGTGTGGAATTTGGATGCATGATGATAAATAGCTCTACTCCTACTTCCCGCATTGCCGGTATGATTATCCCAACAACCCAACTCCGCTAAAACCGATTGCTGCTTTGTAGATAAATGTTGCTGATAGGCACTACCATGCGTTGTGAAAAGGACAATACCATCATCAGCTAAGTTTTCTGATAAAGCATTTAACCAAGCTTGTTGCAATGCAGCCGGAATATGTGTGAACACAGAAAATCCAATAATCAGATCAAACTTCACATGCTGAAAAGGCAGTGGTGGTTCCTGTTGCGTAATAGCAAAATTGATGTGAGCTAGATTGTTTTGATTCCATTGAATCATGTCGGCACGTACATCACAAGCATACCAATCTAAGGATTCTAACAACTTTTGCAAATGCGTAGTCAGTCTTCCTGTACCACAACCCCAATCCAACGCGTTCTTCGCGTTAGCCGACAAATATGGCTTGATGAGTGGCATGATTGCTGCAACAGTAGCACTACCCTGCTCAACATAGGCTGTATAATCAGGCTTGAATATCTCTGCTAAAAAAGGAAGCGGAGGTAAGTTTAGATCAGGGTGCGTTGCGACAAAACGACGATTCTTATCCGCATAACGCCAATACAGTAACTGATTTCGGACTTGATTCGCCCATGACGAGGGTAGTATATGTTTTCCCCATCTTATCAGATATGATTGCGGCTGTTTCATCCACATTAAAACTACTGGTAATTTGATTAAACCGCTGATAGAAAATGCTGTCTTACCGTAGCGATTTCTATTATATTTATTCACTAAACCAAATACAATGAAAAAGTTCCTTTTTATCGTAGCTGTGCTTTTTGCAGTACATACTGTACAAGCACAGGGCGGCATGCAGATGGATCCTGCACAAATGCTGGAAATGATGAAACAACGCGTAAAGCCAGGCTTGATGGAAAAAACAAAATTATCTGATGCACAGGCCGACAAAGTGTTGGAAGTAAATCTTTGGGCACAGCAACAGCGCAGAGGTTTCCGTGAACTGAGCGAAGAAGATAGAGCGAAAAAGACCAAGGAAATTCAGGAAGAAGTAAACAAGAAGTACAAAGCCATTCCACTGACCGACGATCAAATCAAAGCTGTAGATGAATTCTATGCTGAGATGCGTAGAAATATGCAGAACCGCGGTGGCGGTGGTGGTGGAAAATAATTCACAAATAAAGCATAAGAAAAATGCCACTCGATGAGTGGCATTTTTTATTTAGGTACTTACCGACTATTTCATCGTGAAGGTTTCCAGAAACTTGGTCGTGAAATTGCCCTTACGGAAATCTTCATTCTGCATCAATTGTAGGTGGAATGGAATGGTGGTTTTCACACCCTCAATCACATACTCGCTCAAAGCACGATACATAGTATCAATAGCTTCTTCACGCGTACGCGCTACTGCAATGATTTTTGCAATCATCGAATCGTAGTAAGGTGGAATCACATAACCCGCATACACATGCGAATCAATACGAATACCATGTCCGCCCGGCTGATGCAATACCGTAATCTTGCCAGGTGAAGGTCTGAAATCGTTGTATGGATCTTCCGCATTGATACGACACTCAATCGCATGTATATGCGGTTCATAATCATTACCACTGATTTCTTTCCCGGCAGCGATCAATATCTGTTCTTTGATCAAATCAAAGTTGGTTACTTCTTCTGTTACACAATGTTCTACCTGAATACGGGTATTCATTTCCATGAAGTAGAAATTGCGATGCTTATCAACCAGAAACTCGATCGTTCCTACACTCTCGTAACCAATAGCAGCTGCTGCTTTCTTCGCAGCTTCCCCCATTTTATGACGTAGTTCCGGTGTCATGAATGGTGAAGGAGATTCTTCTACCAGTTTTTGGTGACGGCGCTGTATAGAACAATCGCGCTCACTCAGGTGACACACACGACCGTAGCGATCACCTGCAACCTGAATCTCAATGTGACGAGGCTCTTCCACGAATTTCTCCATGTACATGCCATCATTCTTGAATGCTGCACCGGCTTCCGCTTTAGCGCTATTGTATGCACGCTCCAATTCTTCTTCACTATGTACCACACGCATACCCTTACCACCACCACCAGCAGTTGCTTTCAACATCACAGGATAGCCTATCTCTTTAGCCACAGACTTGGCTTCTTCCAGATCTTTCAACAAACCACCGCTTCCGGGTACCACAGGTACACCTGCTTTAATCATGGTTTCTTTCGCAGTAATCTTATCGCCCATGGCATTGATCATGCGTGCGTTGGGACCGATGAACTTGATACCAGAATCTTCACATATCTGAGAGAAGTTAGCGTTCTCTGCCAGGAAACCATAACCGGGGTGGATAGCATCTGCATTGGTGATTTCTGCAGCAGCGATAATACGTGGGATGTTCAAATAACTATCTGAACTCTGTGGCTTACCAATACAAACAGCTTCGTCAGCAAACTTTACGTGCAAACTGTCTTTATCTGCCGTAGAATAAACAGCCACCGTTTTGATACCCATTTCGTGACATGTTCTGATAACACGAAGCGCAATCTCGCCACGGTTGGCAATCAATATTTTCTTAAACATTTGTAGTGTTTGAAATGAATAACTGATCTGTTCTGTTTGAACCGATCTTACCCAGAACTCAAAACATTAAGCAGGATCTACCAGGAAGAGTGGCTGATCGTACTCAACAGGACTGGCATCATCTACCAATACCTTCACAATCTTACCCTTCACTTCACTTTCAATCTCATTGAAGAGTTTCATCGCTTCAATAATACATACCACTTTACCGGGTGTTACTTCATCGCCTACTTCAGCGAAGATGGGCTTATCAGGGCTAGGACGACGGTAGAATGTACCGATCATTGGGCTCTTGATAGTTACATAATTATCTGTGCTTGCTGAGGCAGCAGGTGCTGCAGGAGCTGCTGATGCAGGTGCCGCGGCAGGCGCCGGAGCAGGGGCTGCAGCAGGTGCCACATTATATACTTGAGGTGCAGCTGCCACCTGTACTACTTTCTCATCTTTTTGCTTGATGGTTACTTTGCCATCCTTGTCTTCTATACTAATCTCACCAATATTACTCTTGTTGATGATTTTGATCAGTTCGTGAATTTGCTTCAGATCCATAAATAGGCAAGTTTTGGGGTGAAATCAATCATTTTTGACTGAAAAGTGGGGCAAAATAGGCATTTTCTTATGAAAACAGGGTTTTTTCTTATCCAGACACTTCATTCTTTTTTTGCTTTTTCTGTAGGTGGGCTACTACAACTGAACATTGCCTGATACCACAAATAATCGGTTGCACTTACCACAAAAAGGGCGCTGGCAATTTAGTCTCTTTATACTGTCAAAGCGAGAGAGTCAACCCCACAAAGATTTTACCAATACCTATGAAACCGGCTCTCTTCTTTGCCCCGTTTTTGAATCCAATACGTGCGTAAATAACCAATGAACTTGAAAAACCAAAAGAGGATAGCTCACGCTATCCTCTTGTTTTAATATCTATATCTACTTAATTATTCCTTTACTCTTTCTACGTATTCACCAGTCTTGGTGTTGATACGGATGGTTTCGCCATCATTTACAAACAAGGGTACGTTTACGGTAGCACCAGTTTCTACAGTAGCAGGCTTCAGTGCACGGGTTGCAGTATCACCTTTCAAACCAGGCTCGCAGTAGGTAATCTTCATCACCACTTTCTCAGGTAATTCAGCACCAATAGGCTGCTCTGTTTCTGTATTGATCAGCACGAAAACCTCGCTACCATCCTTCAGGAACTGAGGCGCATCGATCATCTCTTCTGCAACAGCGATCTGCTCGAAAGTTTCATTGTTCATCAGGTTATAGCCGCTTTCATCCTTGTACAGAAATTGAAATGCTTTCTTTTCTACACGAACTGGGAAAATGGTTTCACCACTATTCCAAGTCTTTTCAATAGTACGGTTATTGTCCACACCTTTCAGCTTGGCCCAAACCTTAGCTGCAGCACGAGCAGTCTTGTTTTCACCAAATTCTACTACTGAATACAGGCTGCCGTCGAGTTTCAATACCATACCACGGCTGATATCTGATGTTGTTGCCATTACGTAAATTTTGAGCGGCAAAATTAGGAGTTTTCACCCAGCCATAAAAGATACTGGCGCAATACTATTGCCAACCATCAAGAAATCTTCGAAGAAATCTGTGTTTTCCCCAATTTCGCGCACCATGCAAAAGTATCTATTGCTCATAGCTTTAGTTTTTTCAGGTATTGTACACGGTCAGTCAACTGCCTACAATGATGAAAAGCACGAAATCCTGATCAAAAAAGCCAAGGGCAAAATTGTTATCGACGGGAAACTGGATGAACAGGACTGGCAAATTGCAGAACCGACTACCCCTTTTCACCAAAATTTTCCATTTGATACTTCGCTTGCACAGATGCAAACCGTGGCTAGGGTTACTTTTGATGATAACTTCTTGTATATCAGTGGCGTTTGCTATCAGCCGAAGAATTATGTTGTTCAGGGCTTACGCAGAGACTATGGCAACGGCAGCACAGATATCTTTTTTGTTTGTATTGATCCATTTCGCGACAAACTCAATGGATTTTACTTCGCTGTAAACCCATATGGCGTTCAAAAAGAAGCCCTCATTGCCAATGGGGATGAGATGAATATTGACTGGGACAATAAATGGTTTACCGAAACCACCCAATATGAAGACAGGTATATTGTTGAAATGGCCATTCCATTCAAGACATTGCGCTATAAAGTAACGGAAGGACTGAATGCTTGGAATATCAACTTTGCCAGAAACAATCTTTACCTGAACGAAAGAAGCAGCTGGGCACC
>JAIETM010000015.1 GCA_019745155.1 Chitinophagaceae bacterium
TAACTTTTTAAATTAATATTCTATAAAAACCGAAAAAGAAAAATCCTAAACTGTCAGATCAAGTCCTGACTATTACATTTTATCCACGATTACGGCCATTTGGCATGGAGAGCCGCATCCCCATTGAATAAATGTATAATGCCCTGCAAAAGGGGCCTTTTCTTGCGCATACCCTTCTTTTATGACTGTTTTAAATCTACTCCCGAGAATATGAGATTTTAAGTCCAGGTTCGCTTTAGTTTTTTCAATTCTGACTTTGAAATCTGTAAAAGAGTATGTAGAAGTGAATTTAGTTAATACTGTTTTATTATTTGATCGATGCTCTTGTGAATAAGTGCTAAAACAATAAAGAGAAAATATAAACGAAATAAGCTTTTTCATATTTAAACTAACTATTGTATGGTAGTATTATTCAATGCTAATCTAATCAATCTTTGACATGGGAACTGCACATACTTTTTTTGTTATTTTACTAACCATGAAGTATAAAAACTGCTTTGGGCATGTCGTCATAACTTCGTTTAGTATTGCAGCATAGTCGCCCTCTAAGACTTCTGCGTTAAGTGTGGGCCGATAACGAGCAACTGATCCAATGTAATACATTAGAGAAAAGAAATAAACAGGAGGTTTATATACCTCGGGTTGTAAGTTTAAATAGTATCTATAGCCGGACCTTGTTAACATACTAACAACCCTGAGTTCTTCTATGTCTTTGCAAATATTTCTATAACTTTTCCTCCAGCTTGAGTCAGAAGTGTGTGTATAATTTAGAGTTAAATTAGATCTGTATATGCACCAGTTTTTTCTAGTTTCTTCTTCTGGATATTTGGTCAGTTTTGCTTTTAAGAGTCCTGTATCGAACTTTTCAGTTCTCATAAGATTCGAATTTTTCTTTTCAAAAGAAATTTCATAAGTCAACTTATTTCTTTTGTCCTTATTTGTTAAAATTCTAATCTCAATCGGTAAGTACTTTCTCTTCTTTGTTTTTAATTTTCCAAGATTGAAACACATTTCATGAACTTCTGCAATCTCTCCAATCATATCATCTAGAGATATTGTTGAACCGGCTTGAACTGGGCTTCCTATTTCTTTAGCAAATTCATGGAAAATATTAATTCCATTTCCGTTTGTTGCAGGTGCGATTTTTAATTCTTTAGTTTTATCAGAGGGTAGACTTAAGCCATGATATTCTATCGTGCTTTCAAGGTCATAGTCTTTGGTTAGCAAGAATGTCTTTACTAAATTCAAAATAGAGTAGTATGCAAGTGTGCCTTTTGTAGGTAGTTCTGTCGAATCAGCTGCTTTTTGGAAGCTTTCTGCAAGTTCTGCGAAATATAGTGCTTTCTCAAGCTTCTTTCTATGCGCAGTTAACTTTTTGATGTTTGCAGTTTCTTTTCGAAGCCACGCTTTTAGATAAAACCATGGATCTGAAGTGAGTGCAAATGGATCTCCTGGGTCTATTTCAAAAGGGAAAAATTTTACAGACTTGTAGTCTCTCTTTGCATCTTCAAATTCTGATTTTAATCTTGGCATAATATCTCATTAATGTGGTGTACATCTCCTGATTACTGTCAATCAACTTTTATTTAACTGTCTCAAATCTACTCCACCCAATTCAAAAAGTCAACCCGTTAAACAACGGTATTTTAATGGGAAATTTCCCGTTTTGGAGTGGGGTTTTTCCCATTGTCTTTAGTCTTTGGCTACTTGTCTTTGGCTGCTTAGTGCTCAAAGCAGAGTGTTTAAAGCGTTCTGCGTTCTGCCTTCAGCCTTCAGCATCAATACAAGCCTTTCTCGCAAGGCGCGCAAAGTGTATCAGGTGCGCAAGTATTTCAATAGTCTTTGCATGCACTCCAAAGACCAAAGACTAGCTCCCAAAGACCTGCTCTATATTCCTCTCTCTTTCAGAATTGTTTCCAGTGCTTGGTTTTCTTTACCTTTTTTAATGATGCCGCGTATGAGCAGTATAGGTATAATCATGGGAATAAAGAAACCTAAGTTCTTTTTGGGAGAGAGTATCCAACCAACGATACCAAAGACAAAAACACCCGCCAGAAAACCAATGGCTGCTGCAAAAAAGATTTTGGATTGCTTTAATTTCTTTTTCTCGAGCAATAAGGCTTCATTGCTCATTTGTGCATAGTCTTTCTGCTCCATAAGAAGTGTTTTGGTTTGTATTCAGCAAGGTCAAGATACGAAACACAGCGTGGGTGATACAACTAATCAATAGCTAGAGGTTGTGGGGGAGGGTTAATAGCCAATATACAATAGACAATGGTTAATAGTCTATCAGCATGGTCTTTGGTCTTTAGGTGTTGGTCTTTGGTGGCTTGGGTTAAGTGCTTAATGCTGAGTGCATAGTGCTTAAAGCGTAGAGCGTTCTGCGTTATGTATTCAGCCTTCCGCCTTTTGCTTTCAGCAAATGATCTATCGTTCCTTCTCAATCATAATGAAACCTGCACTGAAGAATAAAGCATTGTTGTTTACTGCCCTTGGGGCCTTCTACTTTGTAGACCAATCTATGTTCTCCGGTAATGCGTCGCGACCAAAAGCCTTTCAGGTCGTATTTCAATGGTTCAGGTTTGCCCAGACCTTGAAATGGTGTTCGGCGAATATCGGCTAGCAGCAATCTTATTTTTGTCACCATCTCAGGATCGGTATCCATCCAATAAGTAAAATCCTCCCAAGCATGTTCTGTAAATACAAACTGCATGCGTATCAGATTTTCACCGTCTTAGTCTTACCTTTTTTCAATTGATCTATTGACTCGCTTAGTCGCTTTCTATTGGCTGCAGTAGAGAGTAGGTGACCGGTTTCAACCAATGCATTGTATTCTTTAATGGATAGCAAGACCACTGCATCATGCTCTGTGTTTCTGGGTACAATAATCACATCCTCTGAAACAGATACATCATCGAGGTATTTTTTCATATTGCTTCTCAGTTCAGAAATAGATACAGCTTGCATGGTATTCGTTTGTTTGATAAATGTACGCATAGTTGTACAAAATTTTGTACATTTTTTGTAAACTCTTATGGCTCAATGCTTAAGGCATAGGGCTTAAAGCTTTCTGCGTTCAGCAGATGGTCAATTGTCAATGGTCAATAGACAATGGTTTATCAGCCATCAGCCATGGTCTTTGGTCTTTAGGTGTTGGTCTTTGGTGGCTTGGGATAAGTGCTTAATGCTGAAGGCTCGAAGCATAGGGCTTAAAGCGTTCTGCGTTTTGCTTTCAGCATCATTTTTAAATCCTTTCTCGCAAAGCGCGCAAAGTGTATCAGGCGCGCAAGTCTTTCATTAGTCTTTGCGGACTAAACTTACTTGGCGTGCTTAGCGTGAAACCTTTCAAATTTCCTATTACTAGTCTGTTAAATTAGAAAAACCAAAGACTAACCCCCCAAAGACTAAAGACCTTCTTCTCAATGCTTTTCTCCATACAAGATTCTTCCTATCGAACCCTTATCACCCAATGCACGTCCCTTGGTGAGCCAGCTGGTACCAAATGCAAAGAGGGCAATGGCTTCGTAGATAAACACGAAGTAGTCGAACTCAGGAAACAAAGCTTCAGAAATCGGAATGCCGATTATGCATAAAATGATGATGATGCCGCAGGTACGGTAGATATTGTTTTCATCCAGCATGCTTTTGGGAATGCCAGCATCTCTTTTTTGTCCCAATGTAAATACAGATAAAGAGAGCAAAGCAAAAATAGAAAAGAGGCAGGCGGCGAAGCCGAGGTGTACCCAGCCAAGTAGTGGTTGGTGAATGGGAATGAGTGTATCCACTTTATCTGCAGGCGATTCAGGATTGGTGGGTATCAAAGCCACACCAAAAGCCATGACACCGGCGATATTGGTTAATAAGTGATCATTGCGCCACCACTGTGAGCTTTTATGTCCCTGATAACTGATGAGGAATAAACCCACTGCGCAAAGTGTGCCCGTAAAGATCTCTCGGAGATTGGTGTAATAGTAATGACTGATGGAATGTTGCAGCGGCACATAATTCGGTATGGAAGCAGGTAGCATGAGGGCAATGGGCAGTAGAAAGCCCAAGTAACCGATCACGCGTCTTTGTTTGCGGAAACTGCGTGTTTGGATATCTGTTGGCATAAACAGTTTTGATTGGTTAGAGAATTTTCCAGCCAATAGCGGTATTGATGGTATCGCGTGCAACGCCCAATGCGGCATTGATCGCAGATTCAATAGCAAGCAGACCTAGTCCCTTCACCGTTAGTAATACTGTTGTCATAGAATGTTTGTGCATGCTGATCATCAGCTTGGCTTGCTCTTCTGTAATTGTTCCTTCCAGTTTTAGCAAGGCAATTCTTTCCATGCTTTGGATAAAGGATTGCAGTTGTTGTTCTGCATAAGGGTTGGCTTTTGTCCACTCTTTTGCCAGCGGCGCTTTAGCGGCGTTAAGCATATCGGGGAGGAGGGAGGAGAAGTTCATAAGCAATGATTGGATGATAGAATGATAGGATGAGTGAATGATAGAATGATTGAGTGATAGAATGATTGAGTGATAGAATGATTGAATGAGTTAATGTTTACCGCGTTTGAGGGCGAGTTGTAGTTTGAGTATGGCCGTGAAAGCGCGGTTGCAAGCTTGTTCTGAAATGTCCAATGTAGCTTGATTGGGCAAACCTGTTTTGTGCATGGCTTCCAAATCGCTCATGAGTTGTTTGAGTGCCCGCAGTTGTTCTTGTGTTATTTCATTTTTCTCCATCGCGTTAGCGCGTATCTGCAGGGTAGTGAGCTTGATTTTTACTTCGCGGTAAAAGGGTTGGTAATGTATGTAATTGGCTTTTTCAGTACCTAGGTTTTCGCTCATGTCTACAAAAAAGCTGGAGACTTTTTCTTGCAGGGCGGTAATGGATTTGTCGGTGACTTCATCATACTCGCTGATGAGGTGTACAGCATTACAACTAAATAAATAGAGTGTTACAAAGGAGAGTAGCAGGGTGCGTTTGCAACGTGATAACCAGATTTGCATGGATAATTGTTTTTGTTTGTATTCAACACAGCAGATAGTCCATGCGGTTGCTCAGGGTAAGGTCGATGGCAATTTCAGCAACTCGTAGCACAAAAAAAACGGGAAATTTCCCGTTTTTTAAATGGAGAATTTTTTGTATTCTTCTAATGGTTCATAGACCATAGACCATGGTCAATAAGCTATCAGCCATGGGCTAAGATCAATCCTCAAACTGAAAATCCGCTGTTTTAGGAATCAAATGAAATCCTTGTTGGAAATTTTCCGGTGGTACAGCTAGTTTACGTTTGGCAATATCAATCCACGCACCATCGATGGTGATGATGGCTGAAAGGGTATCGCCGTTTTTATAGATTTCGTGGCGCATTGTCCAGCGACTCATATCGCGCTTGCAGCGCACCAATTGCACATTGATGCTAACTGCATCACCAAAATGCAATTCTCTTCTAAACACACATTCTTCACGCAGCAAAATTGGTCCAATGCCTATCTGTTGCAAAGCCTGGGTAGTCATGCCGGCTTCTGATAACATCACCATACGCATATAAGCGCCCCAATCGTAATACACAGAATGTCTCAAATGTTGATTGGGATCCAGATCGCTCCAGCGAATTTCGATAGCTCTTGTAAATTGACTCATATTAATGGTGTGCAATAATCTCAACAGAAGGAATGTCTTTTAGTTCAACCTGTATATGTCGGTCGTGTGCTTTGCTCTTGAATTCTGCAATAATCTCCAGTACATCATAATCAATAAAATCACTTTCACTACCATTGATGCGTACTATAGAATATTTGGGTACTTCATCCAATAAAGCCCTTAGTTTGATCTTGTTCAGGAAAGTAACATTTCTGTGTAGCTGAATATCATATACCGATGTTTCGTGTTGTTTACGCTGCTGTACTTTAAACTCTATTTTGAAATTGTTGCGGATGATGAAGTACAAGGAGATCAACATACCGATACATACGCCAATCAATAAATCAGTCAATAGTATCACCACAATGGTGATCACAAAGGGTAGAAATTGTTTCATACCCAGTCGCCACATGGAGCGATACAGAGAAGGCTTGGTTAAATTATAGCCTGTAGCCAGCAGCACCACAGCTAAAGCGGGATAAGGAATTTGGTTCAATACAGATGCTAAGAAGAGCACAGACAAAAGCAAAAACACACCATGCGTGAAAGCAGATAGTTTGGTTCTACCACCAGCATCTACGTTGGCGGCGCCACGCACAATTACCGCTGTCATTGGGATAGCGCCAAGTAAACCACAAAGCAGGTTACCTGTACCTTGGGCAACGAGTTCTCTGTTTACTGGAGTAATGCGGTTGTGTTTGTCGAGCTTATCAATGGCTTCCACGCAGAGTAGTGTTTCTAAGGTAGCTAGTAAACCAATGACCAATCCGTTTTTCCAAACAGCCATTTGTGTAACAGCGCTGAAATCGGCAAACTGCATTTCTGCAAAAATGTTCTGCGGAATATTCACCAACTGAATGAATTTATTGTCGCTATCCTTGGTGAGTAAAGTATACAAGTAAGCCGTTAATGTACCGATGAGGACAATCATTAAAGGTGCAGGAATTCGTTTCAGTCTTGCATAGAAATGTTGTTTGGTGATCCATAACATCAATAAACAAACCAAGGTGGTAATGATGGCCCCTAGTGTAAAAAGTTCAGCAAGGTCTTGAGGTTTGCCGTGTATGTCTTTAAAAGATACCAGATCGATAAAACCATCTCTCCAGAAATCTGGTTCTGTATGACCTAATGCAACAGGAATTTGTTTGGTGATAAGGATGATGCCGATAGCAGCCAACATGCCTTTGATAACTGCTGAAGGAAAATAACTGGCAATGGTGCCGAGTTTAAAAATGCCGAGTAGTAACTGTAATGCTCCGGCAATGATTACTGCCAATAAAAATGCTTGATAAGAACCGGTAGAAATGATGGTTGCAGCTACAACGGTTGATAAACCAGCAGCAGGGCCAGATACACCCAGGGCAGAACCACTAATGAGCGAGACCACTAGACCACCAATAATGCCAGAAAGAAGACCAGCATATAGTGGTGCGCCTGATGCCAGGGCAATACCTAAACAAAGTGGAAGTGCAACTAAGAAAACGGCTAAGCCTGCAGGAAAATCATGTTTCAGCCAAAGTAGCTGATAATACTTCAGTTGGCGTTTACGGGTCATGCCCGAAGATACAAAAGCTTGTTTAGAGCAGGAAGTCTTTCAACGCTTGTACAATTTGTGTGGCACCCGTTCCATATAACATGGTCTGGTGATTGCCGCTTACTTCTACATACTGACAATTACGCATCATCGCTACAGTAGCCAATGCGTTTTCTTTAGGTAATAAAGCAGCGTCCATGGTGTATACACCTGGACCATTGATGAGGATAGCGGGTTTGTCAACACCACTGATAAACTCCAACCAAGGTTCGCTTAATGCGCCTGTAACTGCCTCGATAATATGTACAGGATTGCTGCGCGGCGTTACGGTGCCATCCGAGTTGTCTTTCACATCGGCGCGATAATAGCTGTTCATCGCATCTTGCCATTGATCAATATAGGGTGCCGCTTTTGCCTTTGCGATATAGGCTTCAAAAGAAGGGAAGGTCTGTCCTAAACGAGAGAGTGTAGGCCCCAGCATCTCCTTGGTATTGGGATGCATTTGTGCAGCTGCATCCAGCAAAAGCATTTTATGAATGCGCTCAGGGTAATGTGCTGCTAGATAAAATGTAAGCAATGCACCGAATGAATGTCCGCCAATATCTGCTTTGTCGATACCCAAATGATCCAATAAACCAATAATGTCTTTGGCATGATCGGCCATGGTGTAACCGCTGTCGGGATGATCGCTCAAGCCGCGCCCACGCAGATCAACACTGATCACATTAAAAGCGGGAGCAAGACCTGCTTCTATCAATCCATCAAATGCATGTGCATTGGCTGTAAGACCATGCATGAGGATAATGGTTTGGCCATCGCCGGGAAAATGCAAATAGTGTAATTGAATGCCGTTGGTGGTAACAAAATTCGATTGCATAGAAACCAATTTAAAAAGCAAGGTCGCCGGCAGATGCCGGCGACTGATTTGCTATTATGAGACCATCCTATTTTTTACCGTTAGGTACATGCACTTTGATTTCAGCAGAGAATAATCTGCCAATAGAAGGTGAGCCAACAAACTCTCTTTGATCTACATTGAAGAGGTTGCTGATGCCAGCACCAAGACTAACCATATTGTTCACTTTATAACCAGCGCTCAGGTCGATAGTCGTGAAACCACCCAATGCACCCCAGTCGAAATTCTTCACGTAGTTTCTTGGTTGGCTATTGAGCGGGTTGATACCACCGTATACCACACCACGTCTGCCTTTACCGGCTGCAGTACCAATCTGGCTACCGCTATAGAAATCGAACTGCTGTACCCAGCGTGCAGAGAGGTTCAGGAACATTTTACCTTTTGCCAGATTGCTGAAGTTCAATGAAGTGGCGATTCTGTTCTTAGGTGCGTTCAAGCTTTTTTCTTCCAGAGAAACATAGCCATCTCTGTTAGCATCGTTCTTGATATTGTCTTTTTCAATATCACTGCCGAACCAAGAATATTTCAATGCCCATGATACATTATCAGAGAAGTAAACATTGGTACCAAGGTCAACACCATAAGCAGCTACCTGACCATAGTTGAAATAAGTTTGGAACAAACCACCGCTCAATACACCTGCAGTGTTGGTAGTACCAGCAAATGCAGCAGCATGTGTTACAGGAATGCTACCTACACGCAATGCGCGGCCACCAACAGAGATAGCAGGGCTGAGGAAGTTTTCAGAGCTACCGTAATAACCGTTGATATCGAGGTAGAACTTCTTACCAATTTGTCCCTTATAACCAACTTCCCATGTACCGATGGTTTCCACTTTCAGTTTGTCGGTTACAGTAGGTGCGCTGTTTACATTACCACCATTGGGGATGTAAGAAACGCCTTCGCCATTACCGAATACTATACCAAATACGTTTGCACTCTGGAAGAGGATGATGGGTGCTGCATTCGCACGGCCCCAGGTGATACGGAAACTACCACCGGGTACACCTTTTACAAAAGCAAACTTAGGTGCGAACAAAGTACCAAATACACTGTGGTCGTCTACACGAGCAGAACCAACCAGTTTGATATCAGCAGGTAAAGTTTTCTCAACTTGTAAAACACCACCCAGCTGTGTTACTTGAATCAATTGGTTGCCATCAGCAAGTGAAGTACCAAATGTATTCGGACGATCATTCTGATAGTTTACGCCTGCAATCACGTTTACACCTGCTTCATCAAAGTTCCAGTTGTATTGTGCTTCAGCGTTCAAGCGACCAGACATTTCTTTGAAGCCTGCACCAGACTGGCTACCCAAACGCATTGCGAATTGCTCTGCAGCATCAGGATCCAAACGACCTAAAGCAGGAAAGAGTGGGTTAGTAGGATCAGTAATGGTACTACGTGTTCTGTTATAGAAGTCGCGAGTATAGTTTACGTTACCGTAGCTGTTACCTACGTTTGTCCAAGTATAATACAGTTGTGCAAAGAATCTAGGTGATACATATTTACCCTGCAGGAAAGAGAAGCGCCAGTCGCGAATTTGGTTACGACCCACGTTGTTTACTGCCAGGAAATTGTTGGTGCTACCACCATAAGAGAAAATCAAATCAGACTTACTATTCACACTATAATACAAGTGTGCTTCACCACGGAGGTGACGGAACTGGAAGTTACGTACACGCTCTGGTGTTGAAGTAGCAGGACCATACACGCTACCACCAACATACACACTGTCTTGGAATGCAAAATCCTTACCAGTAGTGTATTCACCTGTGAGCTTGTATGCCCACTTGTTGTTGATTTTAGTAGCTGTTCTGAAACGACCACTGAACACTTCTTGATTACCGCCGCCAATCACCAATGTAGTTCCCTGATACTTACGAGGGTCTTTGGTAATAGTATTGGCAATACCATTGTGTGCATTAGGACCATAGAGTGCAGAGTTAGGGCCCAGCACTACTTCAAAACGCTCTACATCTTCTTTGATCACCGTGTTCATGATACCAACTGGTAAGCCAGAGCCACCAGCCATCATGCTGTTACGGCCATCGGTCATCTGCAAAATCTTTGCATTGAATGCGTTGTTGAAACCACGTGCGTTAAAACCAACACCGTTTACACCGGTACGAACGAATTCTACGCCTTGCAGCTTAGAAGCCAATTCGCCAATGTTGAAAGATGAAGATTGCTCCAAATCTTTAGCAGTGATCACACTAATAGAAGCTGGGGCACGGGTAATTTTTTCCGGACGCTTACTGGCAGATACAACTACTTCATCGCCGATGCCTGCAGAAGCAGCCATACCAACGTTGAGGGTAATGTTACTGCTGGCATCTACTTGTTTGATGACATCACTGTAGCCAACAAAAGTTACCGCAATGGTGATTTTGCCGGGCTTAGAAACAGAAAGGCTGAAATTGCCGTCTTGATCTGTGAAAGTGCCTGAGCCAGTAGAGCGAATGCTCACTGCTGCGCCAGCAAGTGGTTCGCCAGTTTTGCTGTCTGTTACTTTACCGCTGATCTTTACAGCAGATTGAGCCCATACTGCCGTATGCAGTAATAATAATCCAAGGATGGTCAGAAGCCTTCTCATGGTCTATTTGGTTTTGGTTGATAATGATTGTTTGGTATCTAAAAAGGTTAGGACGCTTTGGTTGAACGCATCAGCCTGTTCAAACTGCACCAGGTGTCCTGCTTGCAGGAATACGGTTTGTTGTTTGGGGATGGCTGTGCCAATATTGGCGATGCTTTCTATGGTGGCTTTGGGATGCAGGAGCTTGTTAGGAATCAATGCATCTTCTTTACCGAATACGATCAATGTTGGTTGTGTGATGGATGATAACTCGGTTTGTACCGGATGCGTCAACATACCTTTCACACCTGCGGTGATTTGTTGACAATAATCCATAAAGCCGGCACACTGTTTCAATTGGATGCGGTCATTGATCAATGCTTGTGCAGTAGCAGGAACCTGCACAAAATTTTTCGCGAAAGATGCTTTGATCGCATCATCATTTTGATTGAAATAGAATTGCGGTGTGGCATATGTCAGTAAGATATTCTTTTCAGTTTCAGTAAACGTTTCGAAGCCTGCTGGTGCAGCCAGAATCAGTTTGCTCACCAATGCTGGAGCTTTCAGCGCTGTGATCATGGCGATTTGTCCGCCCATGGAATGACTAGCCAAAACAATTTTTTTCAGCTTCAATTGTTGTGTGAAGCGGATGATGAGGTCAGCATAATCATCGAGGCGACTGGTATTCTTCTCCGGCCAATGTTTGCTGCTAGCACCATATGCAGGTAAATCAATAGCAATGCAGCGATATTTTTTGGAGAGTGCATCAATATTGTTAGTCCAATGTCCGGCATTGCCACCCAAACCATGAATGAATACAATCGTTTCGCCCTTGCCTTGATCGATATAAGCCAGTTGCAGACTGTCGATCTGTACATGCTTTAGTTTGGCTGCATAGAAAGGGGCACAGTTTTGTGCAGACAACTGTGTAAAGGCAATCAGTGCTATGAGAAGAATGTATTTTTTCATGCAACTTGTTTTTTGGGTTTCATGACAAAATACAACAGGGTGCCCACAGTGAGTGAAGCAATAATGGCTAAAGCCGATGCAATACCCGGATTACGCGTACCTGCTTCCATATAAGGAGTGAGGCGGAGATAGTAGACGCCGAAATGCGTGAGTAAAGCAGTAATGCTTGCTGCAGCCGGAACCAATGCAGGTACTTCTTTTAAGAAAATACCAAATAAGACAGGTACAAATGCTGCAGAGAAATAAGCATACACACCATTTTGTGCGAAGATGCCCACGCTGAGATCTGGATGTTGAATCTGGCGATAAGAAAGCCAGGTGCTTACTATAGCGAGTAAAACAATGATGAGTCTATTCAATAATAATTCACTGATCAATCCTTTTCTGCCATCATCAGAGCGGATGATGCTATTACCAGTGAGTGGTTTTAAAATATCTGAAGTAACGGTGGTGCTGATGGATTGAATCAAGCCTTCGAGTGTTGACATACCTGCAGAGATCATACCCAATACCAGAATAATGGCGATATACACAGGGAAACGACCAACTACAAATGCACTCATGATGCCATCGAGTGGAATTTTATTGCCGTTCACGGTTAAATCAGGGAAGAACAAGCGGGCATACAAACCTGCGAATACCACAAAGAAGAACAATGCCTGTACGGTTATGGCAACCGTAAGAAACTTGTTCAGGTCTTTATCATTCTTCAGTAAAAGCGATTTGGTGAGGATATGTGGCTGACAAATAATGGCCACGCCTACAATGATCTGGCATGCGATTACTTCGAATGCATCGCGGAATAGCGGACTAGCTGCATTGAATGGTTGTGTGAGTGCTGGATCAACAGCTTTGAGTTGCGCAAAAAATCCGTTGAGACCGCTTTCGAAATAACTGTAACCAGATGTGATGAAGATGATGGCAACAATGATTTTCAGGATAGCTTGAATAGTATTGGTGTACACCATGCTATTCGCGCCGCCAAACATCATATAAGTAAACGTGAAAGCGACAACGCCAATCAGCGTAGGGAATACTTCTAGATTGAGTGATTTGGAAATGATTTGTGTAAGACCAACGCAGATCAAGACGATAAAGGCAATCATTAAGAAGGTGAGAAAGCCAAAATAAAGTGCAAAGCCTTTGCTGCCGTAGCGATTGCCCATCCATTGTGCAATGGTTCTGGCGTTTACGACTTGTCCGAATTTTCTAAAACGTCTGGAGAGAATGGCAAGCGATACCAAAGAACCTATCGGTAAGAAGATACCCATAGAAAGAAATCCACTCAAACCATAATAAGCAACAAAGCCGGGGTTGATGATGAATGTTGCAGCACTGCTCATGGAAGCTGCGAGCGATAATCCAACGAGTCCGGGTGAGAAATGCATGCTACCCAAAGCGTAGTCGGCCATATTCTTGGTACGTAGTGCGCCTCTAATCACAAAGAAGAGGACGACGGCCACATAGCAGAACAATGTGCACCAAACGGCGGTAACCATAGCAGGGGAGGCAAGCTGCTTCATAGGCAATCAATCGGCGATGAAAGTAACCTGACACATGTTAGTATTGGCATCGGCACTTGCCAAAGTGCCCAAAAATCAGGTGAACGGAAATGCTTAGACGGCGAATCAGAGAAAGGAAATGCGCTTCATCAGCTTGTCGCGATAGGTTTTGCCCACAGGAATTCTGGCCGCACCAATGAGGATATCGTCTTCTTCAATGGCTTCTACCTTGTCCATATTCACCAGATAAGAGCGGTGTACGCGCATGAAACTGGCATCGGGGAATTTCTCTTCTACGGTCTTTAAGTTGGTATTGAGTAAGTATTTACCTGTTGCTGTGCAGATCAATGCATAGATATCGGAAGCTTCTACCCAGAGAATGTCTTTGAGCCAGACCTTCTCCATGCGGTTGCGTGTTTTCACAAAAATGCTATCGCCAATGCCTAGTGCTTCTTTCAATGGCGGCGTAGGCTGCACATCTTTTTTCTGTGCCGCATTGTGAAGGGTTAGCTCGATGGTGGCGTATAAAGTATCTGCTGTTACAGGTTTCACCAGATAAGCATAAGGCTCGGTGAGTTTGGCTTTTTCGATGGTGGCTGCATCGGCTAGTGCAGTAAGGAAGATAAATGGTGCCAATTGTTTTTCGCGGAGTTGTTTGCCGAGTTCAATGCCATTCATTTCTCCGGCCAGGCCAATATCAAGTAGCACTAGATCGGGCTTTTGTTGGTGGATCAGTTGCAAAGCTTCTTCACCATTATCACATTGCCCCAATACTTCAAAGCCCAGATCGTTAAGCGAAAGGGTAATTTCTTTGGCAATGATCCAATCATCTTCTACCAGCAGTATCTTTATTCCGGCCATAACAATATTAGTCGGCTAAATTAATCATTATTCCTGCTTGAAATATTGGCTCACCATATTCTTTAGCTTTCTACTTGCTTTCACGCAAGCGGATACAACGAAGTATGTTTACTCAGGTACCCCATTGCAAATAAAGGAAGCTAGCCAGCAATGGATGGTGCTTGACCCATTTACAAGTGAGCTGATTGTGTATCAAGGCAAGGGAGAGATACCGGTTCAGCTAAGGCAGAAATCAAACATTTTCGAGTCGAGCTTTGTGTTGGAAAACAAAAGTGGCTTTGATCGTTCATTGGTTTTGCAATTTCCCAAATCGGGCTATGTGCATGTTGTGGTGAATGGGCAAGAGAAAAAATCAACTGGCGCTTTGCTTCCCTTACAGCAGCGAGATCTGCCTGTGCATGTGATGGCTGTACAGTTAGCAATTCCTAAGGATAGTAGCCTTACTATACAAGTACAGTTTTTACCTACTTATGGCATGTATGTGCCGGCCAAGTTTGATGTGAAAGTAGAAGACATGGTCTTGTTTGAAAAGAATGATACCAGTCGTTTGTTCTGGCAAGGAATATTTCTAGGCATCTTCATGGTAATGGCGCTTTACAATCTCTTCATCTATTTTGGTGTGCGCGATATCAGTTATCTGTATTTCGTTTTGAGTATTGTAGGCTTGGGTTTATACATCGCGTTCTATTATGGATTTGGAATGGAGTATCTCTGGCCGAATGCGCCAAGATGGGATAGTTTCTGTTACACGATCATCGTGCCTTTCACGAATATGAGTCGCCTATTGTTTACACGCTCATACCTAAATACTCCTGTATTGACGCCTTCGATTAACTGGTTGTTGAAGTTATTATTGCTGGCATCAGGTGTATTGCTGGTGATCAGCTTTACAGGCTATGCGTTGGATATTGATATACTTGGACAGCTGGTAGATTTTATTGGTATACTGGGTATTCTTGTCTACATCTTGATGTTGAGTGCGGGCTTGGTGGCCTATTATCAGGATCATTATGCACCGGCACGTTATTTTATTCTGGCCAATATTTTGTTGGTGATTGGTGCCATTCTTTTCATTCTGCGCGAATTGAATTTTTTGCCGGATACTTTTATCACGCGTTATTTAGTACAGATTGGTTTCTTGGTGCAGGTAATTGTATTTGCCTTGGGTTTAACGCAACGATACAATCTATTGAAGTTGGAAGCAGCGCAACAGCGAATCGATAGTGAGTTGGAGAAGAAGGAAATGATTGAAAAACAGAAAGAATTGTTACAGGTGCAGGTAGATCAGCAGACCAAGGATTTGAAAGCCCAGAACCTGCAGTTGGAAGCATTTATTCAACAGTTGGAAGAATCGCGCAGCCAGTTAACAGAGCTCAATCAGGTGAAGGATAAATTATTTTCCATCATCTCACATGATTTGCGTAATCCACTCGCAACTATGCAATCTTTTCTGAAATTGATTACAGAGCGGCATGATCAGTTGAGTGAAACGGATAAAGAGAAACTGATTGCTGAAGCACAGCAATCTTTAGATTACTTGAATCAGTTACTCTATAATTTATTGCAGTGGAGTAAGAGTCAGATGCAGTTGCTGGAATTCAGGCCAGATTATCAATCGGTGCTTGATGCATTAGAAAGAAATAGGCGTTTGTTGTTTTTACAGGCGCAGATGAAACAAATTCAGGTGCAGGTATCTTCTACTGATGCATTAACGGTGTATGCTGATAAGGACATGTTGGATTTTATGCTGCGTAATTTGTTGAGTAATGCCATTAAGTTCAGCAACAAACAATCTCAAGTCAATATCCGTGCATGGAAGGAAGGTGATGCAACAATGATAGCTGTACAAGATGAGGGTATTGGCATGAGTGAGCAGATCAAGGAACAATTGCTGCATGCCAATATTACCAGCTCACGCAGAGGAACAGGCAAGGAGCGTGGCACAGGCTTGGGCGTATTGATCACCAAAGAATTTATTACCCGTCACGGTGGTGAAATGCATATAAAAACCGCACCCGGTGAGGGCACGGTCTTTACATTGGTTTTCCCTGATGCATCTACAGATTAGAGAAATATTTTAAAGCGATCGTAACATGCTTTGGTCAGATTTTCACGATCATCTGGGTGCGCAATATTGATCAATGCTTTTGCACGTTGACGCAGGTTTTTGCCATAGAGATAAGCTACACCATATTCTGTAACTACATAGTGTACGTGACCACGCGTAGTTACTACACCGGCAAAATCTTTCAAATGTGGGGTAATACGCGGTACGCCTTTATTGGTTCTGCTGGTTAAGGCAATAATGGGTTTACCACCTTCACTCAAAGCAGCACCACGCATAAAGTCCATTTGTCCGCCAATGCCACTGAACTGAATAGAACCTATACTATCTGCACAAACCTGACCGGTAAGATCAACTTCAATAGCACTATTGATGGCAATGACTTTGGGATTACGACGAATCACGTGTGGGTCATTCACATAGTCGATATCTAAGAAAGCAATGGCCGGATTATCGTGTACATAATCATACAAACGTTTGGTGCCTACTGCAAAACCGGTAACACCTTTATTGGGGTGAATTCTTTTCTTTCTATTGTTGATGACGCCGCTTTCAAACAAATCAATCACGCCATCACTCAGCATTTCAGTGTGTACACCCAAATCTTTGTGATTAGTGAGTGCTTTCAATACAGCATCCGGAATAGTTCCGATGCCCATTTGCAGGGTGCTACCATCTTCAATCATCTCAGCGATGTATTCACCAATCTTCAATTCATCTGTACCAGTTTTTTCACCATAATCAACTTCAGGCAGTGCTTCTTCATAATAAACCATATGCGTAAAGCGCGATACGTGAATTTGTCCGTCGCCATGTGTTCTTGGTACGTTCGGGTTCACCTGTGCTACCACTTTCTTTGCCATGTTAACTGCTGAGCGTGCAATATCTACGGAAACACCTAGTGAGCAATAGCCGTGACTGTCTGGCGGACTCACCTGCACCAATGCCACATCAACAGGTAAGATTTTCTTATTGAATAAGTCGGGGATATCACTTAGGAATACGGGAATAAAATCGGCACGACCACTATTTACAGCTTCGCGGATAGGCGCTGATACAAACATGCAATTGATGTGAAAGCTATCCTGGTATTGAGGCTTCTGTACTTCAATATCGCCCTGCACAGTAATGAATACCAACTCAACATCTTTTAATCGATCGGCTTGTTCGGCAAGTTTGCGCATCAAGTACAATGGGGTACAGGCGCTGCCATGAATAAATAAGCGCTGTCCGCTCTGGACAACGCTCAGTGCTTCTTCTGCGGTGGAATACTGTATATCTGTTTTCATCTGCTTGCTTTTCAGCAAAATAGCAGCTTATCCCTTTCTTAAAAAATGATTTTTGTAAGCTTTACATGATTTTTTTCTGTCATATTACTGTCAGGCAGTCACGAGTGCTTGATCTGCAGGGAATAATTCTTCCATCGAGATGCTAATGGTATCAGAAAGTTGATCTTCCAGCAAGTTGGCAAAGGTTTCGAAGTAGATGATTACATCTTCGCGCAGGTTGCGACTGAGCCAACGGAAGCCACCGGGTAATTGCTCCAATACTTTTTTGTCTTCCAGGTATTCAATATTGTGGATGTCTGAAGGGGTAAGGCCAATCTCTTGTAATTTTTTGATGAGTAGGTCAACAGGAGCGTCGGTAACACCGCAATAGTCTTGCGCTAGTTCAGTCCACTCACCAATACCAGAGTGGGCATAAGACAGGATTTCCTCTTTGCTCAAATCAGTAACCACTTGTAAGAGATTGCCGCAATTGCAGGCGCCATGGTTGCCCCACGCATAGGGTGCGCCATTCTTTAATTTTTGTGCAGTAGTTCTCAGGGCTTGAATCAGTTCAATAGATGGACGTGCCATGTCGCTCTTTTTTTTGAAAATAACACATTCGGCATTATTTGGTTGTTTGCCGGCGCTAGAAATATTAGCTGTTATAGAATTGCCTTGATTTGGGAATAAAAAAATGAACAAATTATTGCTGCGGCAGGTCGCGGACAAAATCAATATGCAATCGTTTAGCAGCTCTGGCTTGTTCTAAAGAGTATTGAATCATCTTGGTGCCTCCTGTAGGACAGCAATTGGCATCTCCATTCTGGTACTTGGGAAAATAATGTACAAGGTATCGACCTTTAGCCGTTTCGTATCGATCATGGCCCATATAGTTTTTGCCTAGTATGGCATCTGATTCTATTCCAGGCACCATTACTTTCTCTAGTTTGTTTTGCTTGGTGATCGTGTAGGCCATAATGGTTCCATAGCTTCCGCTACCGGGTGATTGTTGGAAAAGCAATATTTCCGGTAATTGATCTCCATCCATATCCATCATCACCGCATCGGTAATACTACCTTCTATGGATTGTGAGATGGTAGTAGGTTGGTTGAGACCAATAATCTCCATCTTCAAATCTTGCATAGAACCTTCACCCTTGGTGTCGATAAAGCAGTGGATATTTTGAAAATGCATGGCTTTGATGAATTTTCTTGCATCTATTGTTTTTGTGTCGAGGTTTTCATTGAGTCTTTGATAAGTGCCAGCAATACTTCCGCCGCCAGAACAATAGTATTGTAATTGGTCAGCTTTATCATTGGCTGTATTAATGGTGAGGGTAGAATCTGTAAAGGTGAATACGATCTCCAAACTATCCTTATTGGCTATTAAATGAGTTGCATCTTTTGCTATCGCTTTGGCATCAAAAGTGCAACTTGGCTTTTTCTTATCTGCTCTGGAGCGAATGGAGATTTGGTATAAAGAATCTTGTAGCTGATCGATGATTACCGCATACCAATCGGCACCTTTTTGTCTGTCAACATATCCATCACTTACGAAATCGCCAACAAATCTTGTTGACCATGCTTGCTGGTATTGAACAGTGGTGCTATCCTGCGTTTCTGGCGCTGTATTGTTTGATGAAGACTGACAAGCAGCGAAAACAACTGCTGTCATCATCATTACATAGAATGGTTTCATGCGTGATAATTGATAAAAGATCAATTCAAGCTAAGCAAAAATGCGCTTCTCTACTCCAAAAGGGGTATCGACATTGTCAAAAGTGGTCATTCTTGCTTTTTTTGTTGCATATGGCCTTGACTTGATTCGGTATTTTGAGCCCGATTGTACAGGCAAAATCTTGTAAATCAATCATCAGAAGCCAATGGCGTACAGATTCTAAAAACTCTATATATCCGGAAAAAAATTGTCTAACTTTACTATATGTATTATATTCTAAAAGAATCCAATGACTAAGAAAATACACTTAGCCCTTTTACTATATACACTCCTGCTGTGCACAGGTTTGGCAGCACAATCTGTGCAAAGAACAGCTATTGCTTCAAATTCATTCACTAGTACAACAATGCGCTACACTGTTGGGCAGTCTGTTAGTGCCAGTGCGCTTGCTGATGCAGGGTATACAGCTTTAGGGTTTCATCAACCGGTGCCGTTTTTTCTTTCCCTTTCAGTAACGGCCAATTCTACTATTTGTAGAGGTACCAGTATTACTTTAAATGCAGTTGCTGCCGGTGCTACCAGTATCAGCTGGTCTACAGGCGCAACAACGGCTGCTATTTCTGTAAGACCAGATTCAACCACGAAGTATTATGTAACAGTGAGTGATGGTAGTACTACTTTGCGCGATAGCGTTACGGTAACTGTTATTAGAACCAGGGCTTTATTCACTGTCAACAATAATGCCCAGTGTTTGCGGGATAATCGTTTTGTATTTACCAACCAGAGTAGTGCCAATACGGGTAGTTTAAATTACAATTGGGATTTTGGTGATAGCGTTGTTTCATCTGCTTTCAGTCCTGCTACCAGTTACGCATTGGCTGGAACGTACAATGTTCGTTTGATTGCCATCAACAATACATTGGGGTGCAGAGATACCATGACACAGAGCATGACGGTATATCCGCCGCCTACGCCAGCAACCATCAGTTTTGCAGGTGATACCGTTTGTACATCTACCAGTCTTTTGTTGCGTGCAGGTACAAATTATCGTGGTTATCAGTGGTACCTCAACGGGGGCTTATTGATAGGCGCCAATGATAGTACATTGAATGCGACAAGGAGTGGGGATTATACTGTTGTGATCACTTCTGCAGAAGGTTGCCGAAGCGATGAAAGTGCTATTGCTAGTGTGACTTTAAATAAACTACCTGCAGCGCCTGTTGCTCCTAGTGCATTCTATTGTGTGGGTGGAACGCCTGCGCCGATGACGGCTACAGCTTTGCCCGGACATACTTTGTTGTGGTATACAGCAGCAACGGGTGGAACAGGATCCAGCTCAGCGCCAACGCCAAGAACGGATTCTGTTTTTATCCAAGATTATTTTGTTTCACAAACTAGTCCGCAAGGATGTGAGGGACCAAGAGCAAGAGTATCTGCCTTAGTTTTTGGTTCACCTATAAGACCAACTATAACATGGAATGGTGCAGAGTTGTCAGTAAGCCAGGGTTATTCCAGCTATCAGTGGATTCTGAGTAATTCAGCCTTAACAGGGGCTAATCAGTATTTCTATCGTCCATTGTCTGCAGGTAATTACCGTGTTCGTGTAACCAATGCAGGAGGATGTGCGGATACTAGCTTGGTGTATAATCTTTTGGTAACCGGGTTAACAACCATTACACCTGAGTTGGGTACTGTGCAGATTTTCCCAAATCCGGCTAGTGATCAAATCATGTTGGAGTTTAGCAAGACACCTGTGAGTGATATGCGTGTTCGTTTGCTGAGCAATGATGGTCGCCCAGTGAAATCTTTGGTGACCAGGCAGAAGCAGCAATGGATTCCCATTGCAACATTGCCTGCGGGTATGTATTATGTGGAAGTAGGCAATGGTAAGAACAAAGCCGTATTGAAAATTCTTAAATTCTAATCCATGCGAAGCATGCAAAAATATTTATTGGTGATTGCAGTGATTGTGGCGATTGCTGCTTGTAAAAAGCCTGACACTGGTATTGGAGAGGATAAAATTTCTTTTACCATAGATGCTACCAATGGGGCGTTTAGTGCTGCAGCCAATTATCCATTCAAATTACAGCTAAAGAGCAAAATGCCTCCAGGTGGTATTAAAATTGAAATACTCGCTAATCAGGAAGCAAGTGGTACTGCTGTTACACCACAAACACCTGCATTTACTACCAAGGATACATTGGTGAATACAGCAGTTAGCAATCTACCAAGACAATTATGGGTAGTAACCAAAGTGCGTGTGAGTTCTGTTACAACAACAACGAATAAAGACTCAGCAATGTTTCGAGTGATTTTCAAATAAATGATGATAGACCGCCGAAAGGCGGTTTTTTATTGCGCGTAGGATTGGCGCTAATGCATTAGTTGTCAGACTGCAGCGAAGTTATTAAGCTGTGTATGATAACATATTCACAAAGCTTTATCTGTATTCTGGCTTGATTCAGCTATCTTTGCCATTCTTATAGTAGTCCACTACTTTTTATTTGTTTAGTTGTTTCGTTGTTTCGTGCATTCTTCCCAAATACTTTGTGTAGCTAACGTAAGGCAGATGATGTGCTTTGCACTTGCATAGCAGCCTTGTCACATTTTTTACAGTTAAATTTTACGAATGTTATTTCAACAAATGGCTATTATTGAGCCAATTCTTCGTGCCCTGGCAAAAGAGGGGTACACCAATCCTACATTAATTCAGCAACAAGCAATCCCTGAAATATTAGCAGGAAGAGATTTATTGGGTTGTGCACAAACAGGTACAGGTAAAACTGCAGCTTTTGTGATTCCCATTTTACAGCAATTACATGCTGCTAAGCAGCAATCAATTGGGCAAATGCCTAAGGCGTTGATTCTAACACCCACAAGAGAGCTGGCCATTCAAATTGGCGATAGTATTGCAGCATATGGCAAATACCTTTCACTTAAGCACGTGGTTGTGTTCGGTGGAGTGTCGCAACATGCTCAAGTACAACAGGTACAAAGAGGTGTTGAGTTGATGGTGGCTACACCCGGTCGTTTAATCGATTTGATTCAACAAGGGCTAGTTAGCCTGAGTGATATTGAATACTTCGTATTGGATGAAGCTGACCGTATGCTGGATATGGGTTTTATTCATGACATCAAACGGGTGATTGCACAATTACCTGAACAACGTCAGACCTTATTCTTTTCAGCTACCATGCCACCAGAAATTCAGCAGTTAACCCAGCGATTATTGGTTGATCCGGTAAAAGTTACTGTGGCACCTGTATCGTCTACTGTTGATCGCATTGATCAATCGGTATACCATATTGCCAAGCACCAAAAATTGCCTTTATTGATTCAGTTATTGGAGAATACACAAATCAATTCCCTGCTCATATTTACACAGATGAAGCATGCAGCCAATAAATTGGCCAAGAAATTAAGCGAAGCGGGTATTGCTGCAGATGCCATTCATGGGAATAAATCGCAGAATGCCAGACAGTTGGCATTAACCAACTTCAAAAGAGGGAAGATTAGGGTATTGGTGGCTACCGATATTGCTGCCCGTGGTATTGATATTGATGAGTTGGGGCATGTACTCAATTTTGATTTACCAGCCGTTCCAGAAACTTACGTGCACCGTATTGGCCGAACCGGTCGTGCCGGATTTAGCGGCAGTGCCATTAGTTTTTGTGACCCCGAAGAGAAAAACTTTTTAACTTCAATTGAGAAACTGATTCAGAAACGAATACCATCAACGGCACATAGCTTTTCTGGTAACTCGCCAATGCGTCAACAAACGAACACCGTTTCGTCTTTTACCGTTGTAAAAAACAAGATGCCTGTTCAATCTACAAAACATAAAAAACAACTACATGGCAGAATTCTGGAGCAAGCGTGATCGTGAGAAAAAAAAGCAACAAGCTAAAAAAGACAAAGAAGAGCGAAAGCGTGAGCGAAAGGAAAATGCCCGTGATGGTAATGTGTTGGATAATATGATCGCTTATGTGGATGAGAATGGTAATCTAACTTCTGAACCTCAGGATTTGTCTAAGCGACAAGAAGTGAGCTTGGATGATATTCAGATTGGCGTTCCCAAGATGGAAGACCGTAATCCTGAAGACATGTATGAAGAAGGTGTGGTTACTTTTTTCAATGATGAAAAAGGATATGGTTTTATCCGCCATTCAAAAACCAAGCAGAGCATATTTGTACACAGTAAGCAATTATCAGCTCCTGTTCAGATCAATGATAAAGTTCGCTTTACCATTGTAAAAGGAATGAAGGGGCCAGAAGCTGCCGAAGTGAGTTTAGTAAAATAAGTACAACAAGCTTTTCATAAAGCTATTATAGAAGTATCAACCGATTGCATCCAGAAAGTTAAACAGGTGCATACCGGATGGTACTTCTAATTTTTTGCGTAGTCTGTATCTGCTGATTTCTACACCACGCGGAGTGATATTCATTAATTGGGCAATTTCTTTTGTCGTCAGATTCATCTTCAAGTAAGCGCAAAGCTTTTGCTCATTAGGGGTAAGTTTTGGGTGTTTGGCTTTAAGCTTGGATAAATAATCATGGTGTACCACATCAAAGTGCTGAGAGAATTGCTGCCATTGTTCTTCTATCTTATTTTCTTCATTGAGGGTTTTTAGAATCTTCTTTAAGTCAGTTGTGTCACTCATGGATGGGGCATCCTGCTTCAGTTTACTCATCTGTTCCTTAATCTTTTGTAGCACATCACTTTTTTGTACCAGATGTAATGCGGCGGATGCAAGCTCAGTATTCTTTACTTGTAATTCCGCTTCCAGTTTGGCATTGCGCAATGCAATCAATTCCTTTTCCGCTTTATCCATTTCCAATTGATGCATGTATTGCAATTGTCTTTGTTCCTCCTCATGTTTTGCTTGTTGTGCTTTAAACTTACGATATAGATATCGGTAGAGTTGGTACACAAATAATACGATAACACAAGCATAGATAAGGAATGCCCAAGGTGTTAGGTACCATGGCGGCAATACGGTGAAGCGATAAGATTTAACTGGAGATTCATTACCCAAATTGTTTCGAGCTTTTACACGAAATGTATAGTTGCCTGGAGGCAGGTTGGTGTATTCTTTAGCAGTATTCTGTTCAAATGCAGACCAGGCTTTATCGAAACCTTCCAGCAAATAACTGTATTCCACGTTTGCAAGCTGGCCGTACACTGGTGAAGCAAATTCAAAACGCAGTGCATTGAACTGTGGTTGTAATTGTTGTTTCTCTGCCTCATTGCTGCTTCCTGTTGCTACAGATGCTTGATAGCCCCCATACAGAATTGTGTCGCCTTTATTGATGCCAACTACAGCATTGATACCCACTTGTAATGGTTGTTGCAGAGCTTTATAGCGTGCATAGTCAATATGGTAGAATCCTTTTTCACCACCTATTAAGACATTGTGTGGGTCAATGGGGTTGATATGTTCGAAACCTGCTACGAACTTGTTAGTCAACTCGGGTAGATAAATGATTTGTGGTTTTGCTGTGGTGAAATCCAATACCCCAATTTTCTTCTCAAATACAAACCATACATTGCCTTCTGTGTCTTCTTTTAAGTAGCGGATGGGTAAGCGGGGCAGCGCCTGATTATATAAGGGGGCGGGTTCAAATCGATTGGTCTTGGGTTGATAAGCCAATACACCAGTAGCAGTAGTAAGCAGTAACTGATTCTTGACATAAAAGAGATAATTGTCGTTAACAGAAGTAACACCTTCTTTAATACCATACTGCTGGTATTGTGTGCTGCCATCCGCTTTTTGCCACACTGCAAACACACCTTTATATGGATGTGAGAACCATACTTTACCAAAAGCGGGTACTACAAATCGGGCAGATTCAATAACTGCTTCTTTGTTGTTTTTGGAAAAGCTACCCTTGTTGTTATTGAAAAAAGCAATCCCTTTGTAAGATCCTGCAGTCATTAAGCCTGGGTTTCCGGGCATGGATTGAAATGTCCAATAGCCTGTGGATTGATCTAGTGGTTGCAGGCTATTATTTTTTATCTCGAATGCACCATCATTATGTCCCATCAGTAATTGCCCGTTTACCAAAGAGAGGTTCCAAGCATCACCGGCAGAATTCGCAATCGTATATGATGCAGCTTGAGAGTTGCTTAGCGAACCAGAATTGGTAATAGGTACACGAAATAAACCATTCGATGTGCCAAGATATAACTGCCCATTGAAGAGCTGAGAACTATACCCGGCCGCTTCCTTTAATAAGCCTGTACCCAAGAGGGTGATAGCGTTGTTATATGGGATGAAATCAATGCCACTATGAGAACCAAACCAGAGGTTTTGGCGGCTATCCAGAAATATGGTTAGAATACTATTGTCTTGTAGACCTTCTTTCCGACTAAAATGCTGGATTAGTTTGCCTGACTTATCTATGATATAGCATCCATTCAAACTAGTACCAAAAGCGATTTGTTGTTCATTCACCCGGCTAACACTGGAGATATTCTGTTGTGCGATTGTGTTAAGTGCAGGATTTTGCCAGGGAGTCAGCTTGTTCTGCCCATATCTATAAATGCCGTGCTTGAAGCTGGTGAGTAGTGCGCTGTCTTTGCCAAGTTCGATGTAGGCCGTGATGGTAAAATCGGGGGGAAGGGGTAGTTCGGCTGCTGCCAACCAGGGCTGCCACTGACCGGCTCTAAACTCTAGAAAGCCTCTTTTCTTGCTTTGTGCAATCAGTTGCCCTTGGATAACACCTAGGAAACGCCAATTTTCATCGGTATATATATTCACCTTATTGCCGCTGATATGGTAAACAGCTGATGTGGTTTGAAAGAATAAGTCATTACCAAGGAAGAAAATCTCCCACACGTCAGCAAATGAACGATTAGCTGCCGGCAATAGGGGCTTTAAAGATTGAAACTGTAATGATCCATCAGGTCCGGGTTTGAAATAGCCTACTTCATCCTGGCCGCCCACATATAATTGTCCGTCTGGGCCAAACTGCATACTTCTAACGAGGCTTCGGTTGGGTAGTGGGAATAATTTCCAGCGAGCACCATCAAAACGTAGCACCCCCTCGTCATTGGCAAAATAAAGTATACCTGCTTTGTCCTGTAAAACTCTTCTCGTTTGGGCCCCACCTTTATATACCTGCTTGCTGTAGTTAGTAATTTCTGGCAGTCCTAAGGTCAGTTGAGCTTGGGATAGGCTAATGTGAAGCAGGCATATGATTATGGCAAACAACCCTTTCATTTGGCTAAACTTAGATTCCGAAAGTACAAAAAAATATAGATGTAGTATTGATGTGGTGTATTTGGCCCTTTTATCGATTTTGATGTAGTATGATGTAGTGTTGATGTAGTGGTTTTCTTGGAAAGGGGTTTATATACAGGTAGTTTTGGTTCCGCTTGGGAAAAATCTGCCCAAGCGCTACATCTAAAATTTGCTTGTATGAAAATGAAACGACTGCTTATGCTGCTGGTCTTGATGACCGGCCTGCTGCCAGCCGCTTTTTCCCAGTCATTTAAAGTAACGGGAAAAGTGCTTTCAGCTCAAAACAATCAACCCCTTGTGGGCGCTTCTGTTGTGGTGAAGGGTAATAACAGTGGCACTACTACCAATGAATTGGGGCTTTTTACCTTAACCGTTCCGGCTGCTCCTTCAACCATCGTCGTGTCTTTTGCCGGTATGGAGTCTGTTGAGCGTACTGTAAATGCCGCTACTACTTTAAACATCGTTTTGCAAGAGGTTTCCAGCCAGCTGAATGATGTAGTAGTCGTAGGTTACGGTACCCAGAAAATCACGAAAGTATCTGGTGCCATTTCTACGGTGAAGTCGGGCGACATCGAGAAACTGGTTCCTGCACGTGCCGAAGAAGCCATTCAGGGCCGTGCTGCCGGTGTAAACGTGATCCAGGGTGGTTCACCCGGTTCAAGACCTACGGTACTGATCCGTGGTATTCCTTCTTTCACAGGTACTGATCCTGTTATTATTATTGATGGTGTTCCTCAGACCTTGACAGATTTTAATTCTATCAACGCTGGTGATATCGAGTCAATCAACGTGCTGAAAGATGCCGCTACTTCTGCCATTTATGGTGTGAAGGGTGGTAATGGTGTGATTGTGGTAACCACCAAGTCTGGTCGCCGCAATGGCCGTACAGAAGTAACTGTAAACAGCAACTATGGTATGCAGGAAGTAATGCGTACGATTGGCGTGCTGAACGCTACAGAATATGCTGCCATGATCAACGAGGGTAGCACCCTTTCTGGTGGTCCGGTTATTTTCCCTGACCTCACCAAAGTTGGTGTAGGTACCAACTGGCAGAATGAGATCTTCAAATCTGCCTCTTTCCAATCACATAACGTATCAGTTCGTTCAGGTAGCGAAAAGTCTTCTTACTTCCTTTCTGCAGGTATGATGCGCCAGGGTGGTATTGTTGGTGGCGACGATAAATCGCTTTTCAGCAGAGGTAACTTTACTGCCAATCTGGACTTCTATCTTTCTAAAAAAGTAAAATTCATCGTGAACGCTACAGGCGTTATTCTGGATAGCAGAGGTGTGCAGGAAAACTCTTTCAATAGTGTGATTGGTTCTGCCATCAACTATGATCCAACCGTTCCTGTACTGAATAATAATGCCAATACAATCGGTCGCTATGGTTTCAGTACCCGCATCTTGTCTGAAATCTTCAACCCGCTGACTAAGCTGGAGAATACCTATAATAAGAATGTAGGTAATAAGCTCTATGGTAAGTTCGAGTTACAGTATGATGTACTGAGCAACCTGAAGCTGACCTCTCGTTTTGGTTATACCAAGTACGATGGTAATGCTCGTTCTTTCACACCACTGGTATTCTGGGGTTTGAACAACGTAGACAACTCTTTGAATGCTGATGGTTCAACTGTTGCTGGTCGTTTCAACAGCGTAGCACATGAGAAGACTTCTAACTTTAACTATACTTGGGAAACTTATGGTAACTACGATTTCAAAGTAGGTAGCCATAATTTTGAAACAGTACTTGGTTTCTCATTGGCCCGTACTGCAGGTAATGCAGCTGGTGCTACTCGCCAAGATGTTCCATTTAACTCATGGGAGTTTGCTGATTTTACAGCAGCAACTGGTAACAATACTGCAACCAACCCGAATGCTTTAGGTGGTTACTATTATCAGTATTTCCGTCGCAACGTATCTGGTTTTGCCAGAGTAAACTGGGATTATGAAGGCCGTTATCTGGCTTCGTTCACTACTCGTCGCGATGGTTCATTCGCATTCGGTCCGCAAAACAAATACGCGAACTTCTATTCAGGTTCTGCAGGTTGGGTTGTGAGCCGTGAGAAATTCTTCAACTCTAAGTTCATCAACCTCTTGAAGATTCGTGGTTCATTCGGTTCAACAGGTAATGAAAACGTGAATCCTCAGTTTGTAGGTATCATTACTGGAGGTCCAAGCTATGGTCCAACAGGTAATAGTAATGGCTACTCATTCAATAACGTATTCTTCCCGGGTTCTACTGTTGGTTCTGCTGCTAATGATGCCCTTCGTTGGGAAAAGCAAGTGCAGGCTAACGTGGGCTTCGATTTGATTGTTGCTAAAAACAAAGTAAACCTGTCATTTGACTATTTCAGCAAAACTGTTGACGGTTTATTGTTTACACCATCTGCTTCATTGTATCTGGGTACTGTGCCTATTCCAACAGCGAATATTGGTGCAACACGCAGCAGTGGTATCGACATCACTCTGACTTATAATGAAACTGTAGCCAAGGATTTCCGTATTGGTAACATCTTCACATTTACCCATTCTAAGAATGAAGTAACTGCTACGAATGATGATGGTACTGCTCGTATCCTAGGTGGTTACTATTTCAATGGTCAATCTCAGAGTGTTACTGTATTCGAAAAAGGTTTTGCTCCTGGTTATTTCTACGGTTACAAAACACAGGGTTTATTCCAGAGCAATGCTGAGATCGCTAAAGCGCCTGTACAGCAGGGTGCACAGCCGGGTGATATTCGTTTTGCAGATATCAATGGTGATGGCGTCATTACAGCTGCAGATCAGACACAGATTGGTAATCCTTTCCCTGATTTCACTGCAGGTTGGACATTAAACCTGGCTTATAAGAATTTTGATTTCACTGCTTTCACTTATTTCTCAGTAGGTAACGATATTTATCGTGCATACGAGCGTAATGCCAACTTCACCAACAAGGATCGTAGCATTCTCGGTCGTTGGACTGGTCCAGGTTCTACCAATGATGCGCGTTTCCCACGTTACTCATTTACAGATGCCAACAGCAATATCCGTGTGAGCGATCGCTATGTAGAGGATGGTTCTTTTGCGAAGATCAAGAACGTGCAGATAGGTTACACTTTCCCTAAAGCAAAATTGGGTAAGGTGTTCAACAGTGCACGTATCTATATTCAAGCTAAAAACCTCTACACATTCACACGTTACAGTGGCTTCGATCCTGAAATTCCTGGTGGAATTCTGGATACAGGTATTGATCGTGGTGCTTATCCTCAGCCACGTACTTATGCCATTGGTGTTGATATCAAATTATAATGACCCAAAATATTTTTCGAATGAAAAAGACTACAATACAATTTGCAAGCATCGTGCTGATACTGCTTTCACTCAGCGCCTGCAAAAAATGGGTTGATTATAACCCACGCGAAGATTTCCGTGTAACGGAATTAGATTACCTGCGCTCTGAAAGCGATTATCGTACCATGGCAGTAAGCGTGTATACACCCTTACAGTGGTTGAATCAGCAGGTGCCTGTTGCAGATATTGCTTCAGACAATTCAGTAGCCGGTGGTGAAAACGCATCTGATGTGTTGCCATTGCAACAGATTGATGATTTTACGCATACAGCAGTGAATTCAACATTAGCAGAATTATGGCAGGCTGCATATGAAGGTATCAACCGTGCTAACTATATGCATCAGTATAAGGATCAAAATCCTGCTGGTACAGCAGTGAGCTTTGCCGGAAAAGATGCTTTATATGGTGAAGTGTATTTCTTACGCGCGTATTACTATTTTCAGCTAGTGCGTATGTTCGGTGATGTGCCTTTGTTTACCGACAAGCGTTTAGGACTTACTGAATCAAAGTCGCTGAAGCGTGCACCCAAAGCTGATGTATACAAAGCCATTGAAGATGATTTGGCTAGAGCTATTGCAGCTTTGCCTGCGGTTCAGGTAGAAAAAGGCCGTATTACCAAATATGCAGCTCAGGCTTTACTGGGTAAAGTGTATATCTATCAGAACAAGTTTGATGCTGCTGCACCTGTACTGGAAAGTATTATCACCAGCAATGCATTCACCTTGGTATCGAATTTCGGTTCTATGTTCTTAGCTTCTGGCGAGAATGGACCCGAGAGTGTTTTTGAAATTCAGTATTCGAATAATTCACCTTACTACAACTGGGGTGCAGTAAATCGTGGACAGGGTAACTATTCTATCCAGCAAAATGGTGTACGTGGTTTGAGTGGTACTGCTGCGATGCCATATGCACCAGGTTGGAGTACGAATCTGCCTACACAGAATCTGGCTGCTGCTTATCAGGCAGGCGATCAGCGTAAAGACGCTACATTATTTGATGTAGAAGCGTACAAGAATGCCAATCCTCAATTGAATGTTACCTATCAGGTTGCGCCTTTCAAGAATACTGGTTTGTACAACCACAAGTATTTACCACGTAAGGGTGAAACATCTGGTCAGGTGGAATTGAATTACCTGAATAATTTCCGTACCATTCGTTATGCTGAAGTGTTGTTATTGGCTGCTGAAGCGTTCAACCGCTCATCTACACCAAACGATACAAAAGCACGCGGTTACTTGAATCAGGTAAGACAAAGAGCATTCGGCAATACTTCACAGAACAGTACAGCTTCTGGAACAGCACTGCGTCAGGCCATTTGGGATGAAAGACGTTTAGAGTTGGCTATGGAAGGTGATCGTTTCTTTGATCTGGTTCGTACCGGACAAGCAGTGGGCAGAATCCCTGGCTTTACTGCTGGCAAGCATGAAGTGTTCCCAATACCACAGCAGGAGATATTAATATCTGGTTTAACGCAAAACGCCGGATACTAATCGAAACAATATTCAAAACGAATTAAGCTCGAATCATGAAAAATATCAGACACCTTTTTACACTGCTGCTGCTAATTGGCACGCTTGCAGGATGTAAAAAAGAATTATTCGACGACACCTCATTTGCCACTTCGGGTGAAGCGCCTGCTACACTCAACGCTTTGTTTGAGATTACGCAGGACAATACCGGTATGGTTACGATCACTCCAAATGGTAATGGTGCAGCATACTATGATGTGTATTTTGGCGACGGCACTACAACACCTGCCCGTGTTGATGCCGGTAAAAACGTAACAAAGAAATATGCTGAAGGCGTATACAATGTAAGATTGGTTGGTTATGGTGTAAATGGTAAGACAACTGAAGCTACTAAGCAGCTGACAGTCTCTTTCCGCGCACCTGAAAATTTAGACTTTACGATTACAAAAGACCTGACCAATAATTATAAGATTCAGGTAACTGCATCTGCTTTATACGAAACAGCTTTCAGGGTGTATTTCGGCGATGTGACTAATGAAGTACCTGTTACATTCAACGAAGGTGATGTAGTAAACAAAACTTATACAGCTACTGGTACTTACACTGTAAGAGTAGTAGCATTGAGTGGTGGTGCCGCTACAACTGAGTTGACGAAGACAGTGGCTATCGTTGATCCAGTTTTGTTACCAATTACATTTGAATCAACTTCTACAGTATTTAATTGGATTGGTTTTGATGGTGGAAACGTAACAGTCATCAACAACCCACAAAAAGTTGGTGACAATACAAGTAACAGGGTAGGTCGTATGGTTAAGAGTGCTGGTCAGCCTTGGGGTGGTGCTTTGATTACCCTGGGTGCGCCAATTAACTTCTCTGCCAATAAGATCTTCCGTATGAAAGTGTTTTCTCCAAGAGTAGGTGCGAAGGTTTTGTTGAAAGTGGAGAATCCAAGCAATAATGCACAGGCTTTTGAAAAAGAAGTGAGCACAACAATTGCCAATGCATGGGAAGACCTGGTGTTTGATTTCTCTGCAATCAATACAGCCAATACTTATCAGAACGTGGTATTGATCTTTGATTTGGGTACGATGGGAGATGGTTCTGCGAACTTTACTTTCCTGTTCGATGATATCCGTTTAACCAATACTTTACCAAGTTCACAGCTGTCTTTGCCTGTGACATTTGATAATAGTAACCTCACTTACAATTTGCTTGATTTTGGTGGCGCATCTTCTTCAGTAGTAGTAGATCCTGCGAATGCTTCAAACAAAGTTGCCAGAACAAACAAAACCAATGGTGCGCAAACATGGGCTGGTACAACCATCGGTTCCGGTTTTGCAACAGCCATTCCTTTTGCTGCCAATGCAACTAGAATGAGTGTACGTGTGTATTCACCTGCAGCAGGTATTACAGTACGTTTGAAGGTGGAAGATAAAAGCAACAATACCATATCTGTTGAAACAGATAAGGTAACTACAGTAGCAAACGCATGGGAAACCTTGGTGTTTGACTTTGCCAATCATGTAAGTGGCACATCGGCGCTGAACCTGTCGCGTACCTACGATATGGCATCCATCTTCTTTGATTTTGGTAATGCAGGTAGCAATAAAATCTTTTACTGGGATGATGTAAAGTTTGAAGCTGCCGCAGCTACACTTTCTCTGCCCCTGGATTTTGAATCAACTACATTGAACTATGCTTTCACCAATTTTGATGGTGGTAATGCTACTATTATCAACAACCCACAACAATCTGGTATCAATACCAGTGCGAAAGTAGGTAGAATGGTGAAGGGTGCTGGTCAGCCATGGGGAGGTTCTGTGCTTTCTCTGGATGCGCCAATTGATTTCTCTACACAAAAGACTTTACGCATGAAAGTATATTCTCCACGCGTAGGTGCTAAAGTGTTGCTGAAAGTAGAAAACCTGAACAACGGTGGTATTTCTTTTGAGAAAGAAGTTACTACTACAGTGGCTAATGGCTGGGAAGACTTAACATTTGATTTCTCAACCATCAACACCGCTAACAGCTATCAGAAAGTTGTACTCATTTTTGAATTGGGTACAGTTGGTGATGGTTCAGCCAATTTCACTTTCCTCTTTGATGATATCCGCCAACAGTAAACCATGAAAAAAGCTATTATGAAAAAAATACTCTCCATACTCCCTGCATTTGCCTTATTGATGATGCTGGGTGGCTGCCAAAAAGAAAAATTCTCTTTTGGCGATATTAAGGCACCAACAGACCTTGTACTGAATACAGAAGTGGTTGGTACAAATACTTCTAACCCCAATGGTGATGGAAGTGGTAGTGTAAAAATTACCGCAAGCGGTAAGGGCGCCCTTTCGTATAAGATTGATTACGGCGATGGTATTACGGAAATGGTACCAGAAGGTGCAATCACACACAAGTACAGCACGCCCGGCACCAATAGTTATACCATCACACTCAGTGCAATTGGTACTGGCGGTTCCCTCTCTACATTAAGTAAGCGTATCACTGTATTTGTGAATTTCCAGATTCCAACTACCATCATGGACGCATTAACTGGTGGTACTACTAAGGTTTGGATTACCGATAAGGACGCTAACGGCCATTTTGGAGTTGGGCCTAATAACGAATTTTCACCCATTTGGTACGCTGCTTCACCTAATACAAGAGAAGCATGTGCTTACGATGATGAAATCAGTTTCGTTAAGAATCCTAATAACACCATTTCAATGACTGTAGACAATAAGGGCTCTTCCATGTCTATTGGTGCAGCTACTGGTTTCTATGGTTTTACTGGCGGTGATGGTTGCTTTGCAATCAATACAGGTGGCACTAAGCAGTTGGCTTTCGCGAATGCAACTTCAGCCAGTTCGCCATCTGTAAGTACCCGTATTCAGTTTACGGTGCCTGGTAATGGTATCATCAATTTTGGTACTGGCGGTACTACTTACGAAATACTTTCTGCAACAGCTACTACATTACACCTGCGCAATATTGGTGCAGATGGTAATTCATGGTATCAGAAGTTGAAGGTTAAATAATGTGCATGCTAAATGGTAGACAGTAAGGATACTTGATGTCTACTATTTATTAAAGTGATGCTAATAAATCTACAAACATGAAGTTTATGTCATTATCACTTATACTATCTTTCTTCCTGTTGCTTTCTTGTACGAAGGATGGCGATGCAGGAAGTAGCAACACTGTACCTTCTAATCTGGTATTAAATGCTGTGGTAGCAACAGATAATAGCGGTACAGTAGCATTCACGGCTACGGCAAATAATGCAGTAAGCTTTGAATACGATTTCGGAAACGGGGTCTTCCAAAATTCAGCAGATGGCAAAGCAACTTATCGCTATCCTGCATCTGGAAATTATACAGTCAAAGTAATAGCTAAGAGTGCTGGCGGACAGACCCTGAGTAAGACAACTGATATCAGTGTTTCAGTAGCTCGTACACTGGTATGGTCCGATGAGTTCAATACACCCGGTGCACCTGATGCTGGTAAATGGGGTTTCGATATCGGTACGGGCAGTAATGGTTGGGGTAACAATGAATTACAGTATTATACCAATCGTTCAGAGAATGTTAGTGTATCGAATGGTACATTGAAGATTACTGCCAGAAGAGAATCTTTTAGCGGTAGCGCTTTCACCTCTGCACGTTTATTGACTAAAAATAAGTTTAGTACCAAGTACGGAAAAATTGAAGCCCGTATCAAGTTGCCTGCAGGCGTGGGTACATGGCCTGCATTCTGGATGCTGGGTAACAATATTGATGCAGTAGGTTGGCCTGCTTGCGGTGAGATCGATATTATGGAGCACAAGGGTAGTGATGAAGGCCGTATTTACGGTACGCTGCATTATCCTGGTCGATTTGGCGGTAATGCCAATGGATTAACAACCAATGTTCCAAATGTTACTACAGAGTTCCACGTGTATTCAGTAGAATGGAATGCTGCCACTATTAAGATTTCTGTAGATGGTAGAGAGTTTTTCAGTTTTGCCAATAGCAATACTGTACCATTCAATCATGAGTTTTTTATTCTATTGAATGTGGCAATGGGTGGCGGCTTTGGCGGACCTGTTGATCCTGCATTCACCAGCGCTACAATGGAAGTAGATTATGTAAGGGTGTACAATTAGTGAAATCTATTCAGTAGCGTACAAACGCTGCTGAAACCTATCGGCATCGTTTCATTTACATATGCAATCGTTAAGCGGCTCTGCTATTGTTATTAAACATAAGCACTGCCGCTTTTTTATTGGAGTTCTTTCTTACTCTGTTTGATTAATAGCAGGATTTGTAACGCGGTGAGGACACCGCTTTGTGGCTTATGTAGATTTTTGCCACAGTTGTTAAAAAGCCTTGTTAATAAATCACTCACTCATTCAATCATTCCCTCATTGAGAGGTCAGGATTGCCATTCCTGCGGAATGTCTTCCTAAATGGGAGGCTAACCCCAAGCCCTTATCGTACCTTCGGTGCGTGGTTTTTTTTCTTTGTCTGCTCAGCAAAGCCCGCTTTGAACGCATCCAAACAAAAAAGCCCTCAACACTTCGTGTTGGGGCTTTGTGCCCAGAACAGGAATCGAACCTGCACTACCTTGCGATAACCAGATTTTGAGTCTAGCGCGTCTACCAGTTCCGCCATCTGGGCTTGGGGCTGCAATATTACAGCATCAGTTCAAACCCGCCAAAATACGTTTGAGGTATTTTTTCTTGTAGTAATAGTCTTTTACTGGCAACAGCGTTTCTTCGGCCATAGGCTCCTGATCAGCTTCCACAATTGATGCAATATGTGCATATAAATCTTGTTCGTTTTGTGCAATTGTTTGACGTATACGGTCAATAGCGTCGGTATCATCCTCCATTTTGGCGTCCATCAAGGCTTCGTTGAGTTCCATCATGTCCATGAGGAAATCGTTGGGCAAGGGGTATTTCTCCTCTTCTTGCATCAGGCCTTTTTCCATCAAGATATACTTGATGGTCTCATCGGGATCTTGTAAAGTCTTGTAGGCTTTGTTGAGTAAGGAAGAAACCTCCATTACGCGCGCCTGTTCAGCCTCATCCGCGTCAGCAAAATAATCAGGATGGTACTGCTTTTGCAGACGAAAATATTGACGGGTTAATAAGGCTTTGTCAACCCGAAACCTTATCGGTAAATCCAAGAGTTCGAAATAGCGCATAATAAAAGTGCTTACCTTGCGCCAAAGGTATGATAATCATGATCATCGGACTAATTCGCGAAGGTAAAGTCCCGTCAGATTCACGTGTTGCACTTACGCCGGCTCAATGCAGATGGTTGCAACAACATGTAGCAGGTGTACAAATCATTGTTCAGCCTTCTCCACATCGTTGTTATAGCGATGCAGAATACAAGCAGGCAGGTGTATTGCTTCAGGAAGATCTCAGCAGTTGCGATATTTTATTCGGCATTAAAGAAGTGCCAGTATCTATGCTGATTCCTAATAAGACTTATCTATTTTTCTCGCATACCAAGAAGCAGCAGTCGTATAACCGCGGACTCATGCAGGCTATGGTAGAAAAAAATATCACACTGATTGATTACGAGTGTCTGGAACATGAAGACGGACAGCGCATCATCGGCTTTGGTTTTTTCGCTGGTATTGTTGGTGCGCATAATGGTATGATGGCTTATGGTAAGCGCACAGGATTATTTGATTTAGGTAGGGTAGTAGCAGTACGAGATTATCGTGAATTGATCCATACTTATTTCGGTTTGAAGCTGCCGCCGATGAAAATTGCCGTAACCGGTAGTGGTCGCGTGGCGCATGGCATTGTGGAGATCATGAACCTAATGGATGTACAGGAGTTGGAGCCGGAAGAATTCTTAGAACGCGATTACAGTTATCCTGTGTATGTTCATTTGAAAGGTGGCGATTTATACCGGCATAAGTTAACTGGTAAATATGAACGCAAACAGTTTCACGAGCATCCGGAGGCGTTTGAATGTATATTCAAACAATACATAGCACACACCGATGTATTGATGAATGGTGTGTATTGGGATCACACAATTCCGCGTTTGTTTGAGTTAGGAGATATACAACAGCCAGATTTTCGCATCCAAACCATCGCAGATATTACCGACGATAAGCATGGAAGCGTGCCTTGTAATTTGGGTGATGCTACTATTGATGATCCTGTATACGGTGTCAACAAACAAAGTTTTGAAAAGACTGCACCTTATCAAGCAGAAAGTATTGATGTAATGGCAGTCGGTAACTTGCCTAATGAATTGCCGCGTGATGCCAGCCGATTTTTCGGTGAGCAATTAATTAAGTATGTGCTGGATGATGTGCTCAAAGGCGGTAGCGAATTGATCTCACGGGCAACGATTTTACAATCGGGCAAACTCACTAAGAACTTTGATTATTTGCATGACTATGCTTATGGCAAAGACTAATAGCAACCCTTATAAATACAAATAAAAGGGCTTCAATAGATCAGTAAACGCATTCGTATAATCCTGACCATCTTTGATATAGATGGTCATTTCTCTTTTCGGTGATGGCTGTGTTGCAAAATGGAGCAGGATTCTAAAAGCAGCATGTTTCGTGGTTTGATGTACTGTTGTTTGCTGTATACAATACATGCCGTTTTCTTCACCTAGTTTGATAGCTGCAGCTGTTCTGTGATAGGGTAGCAGCAAGCAAAACTGTCCGTTTGCATTCAGCAGTTGTGGACTAATCTTGAATAATTCTTCTAGTGTTAATGCTGTACTGTGAAGTGCTAGATTACGTTGCGTGTCATCGCTCTGTAAATCGTTTTCAAAGAAAGGTGGATTGCTGATGATGAGGTCGTATTGGTGTTGTGGTTTGTATTCCTGAATGGATGTTTGATACACTTTAATACGATTACTCCAAGGTGATGCTTGCACATTTTCAATCGCCTGCTCTGCAGCAGCTGTATCCAATTCAACTGCATCAATAGTTGCGTTCGAATTAAGTTGCGCATACATCAAAGAAAGTAAGCCTGTGCCTGTGCCAATATCCAATACTGTTTTTACATTGGCGTCAACAGGTAATTGGCTTCCAAACAAACAAGCATCTGTGCACACTTTCATGGCGCACTTGTCTTGTTGCACCCTAAACTGTTTGAATTGAAACCAGCTATTCGGCATCAGCGATTGATTTCAGCTAATAAGTCGGCAATATCCAACGCTTCTGTCACCATCTGCAAATTACCGGATGCATCTAATGGCCAGTCAGACTTAGGCTTATCCCAATACAATTCCACGCCATTGCCATCCGGATCATCCAGATAGATGGCTTCTGATACACCATGATCAGCGGCACCACTGATGGGGTAACGTGCATCGATCAGTCTTTGCAGAATTTTAGCAAGATCTTTTCTGGTAGGATAAAGTATCGCTGTATGGTATAACCCGGCCGTATTGCGTGGAGCTGGGCCGCCGCCTTTGCTTTGCCAAGTGTTCAAACCAATGTGGTGGTGATAGCCGCCAGCAGATAAGAATACAGCCTGAGCGCCATACCGCTGCGTAATCTGAAATCCCAATAATTCGTGGTAGAAGCTAAGCGCTTTATCGAGGTCGGATACTTTTAAATGTATGTGACCGATGGTTGTTTGTGCGGGTACTTGGTAGTTCATACCGCAAAGTTGGTGAAAACCCCAATGCGAAATTTGCGATATCCGAATAAAAAACCCCCGCATCCCGACTTGTCTGGATTGCGAGGGTTTACTATGAAAATTGGTTGCGTTAAGCTGTTGTCAAAGAAGCAGACAGGTATTCTGCATTCAAACGAGCGATATTGGTGATAGAGATTTCCTTCGGACAAGCTGCTTCGCAGGCACCTGTATTGGTACAAGCACCAAAGCCTTCTTTGTCCATCTGAGCAATCATATTCATCACACGCTGCTTGCGCTCTGGTGCACCTTGTGGCAGTAAAGCCAGGTGAGATACTTTCGCAGATACAAACAACATAGCAGAGCTATTCTTACAAGCCGCTACACAAGCACCACAACCGATACAGGCCGCGGCAGCAAATGCGTTATCTGCTTTTTCTTTTTCAATAGGAAGTGCGTTACCATCCACTGCATTACCAGTGTTTACAGAGATATAACCACCGGCTTGGATGATACGGTCGAATGCACCACGATCTACCATCAGATCCTTGATCACAGGGAAAGCAGCTGCTCTCCATGGTTCTACCACGATGATATCGCCATCTTTGAATGCACGCATGTGTAACTGGCAGGTAGTGGTACCTTCCCAAGGACCGTGTGGCTTACCGTTGATGTACATAGAGCACATACCGCAGATACCTTCACGACAATCGTGATCGAATGCAATAGGTTCTTTGCCCTCAGCGATCAGGCGCTCGTTCAGTACATCGAACATTTCCAGAAAACTCATTTCTGTAGAAATGCCGGGTACATCGTATGATTCAAAATATCCTTTAGACTGTGTGTTGGCTTGTTTCCAAACTTTCAGTTTAATATTGATAGTAGTATGTTCCATTGTTACTAATTGGCTGTTTGATCAATTGATTATTTGTATGAACGCTGGCTTGGTTTCACTACCTCGTAGTTCAACTCTTCTTTGTGTAAAGTCCAGTTGCTTTCACCATTGAGCTCCCAAGCAGATACATACATGAACTTGTCATCGTGACGCAGTGCTTCACCATCTTCAGTTTGGTGTTCTTCACGGAAGTGACCGCCACAGCTTTCTTCACGCTGTAATGCATCCAAACACATCAGTTCACCCAGTTCAATGAAGTCGGCAACACGGTTGGCTTTATCCAGTTCAGGGTTCATTTCATTGATCTCACCAGGAACACGTACATCGCTCCAAAATTCTGCTTTCAGTTTGCGGATTTCCTGAATAGCCCATTCCAAACCTTCTTTGTTACGGGCCATACCGCACTTATCCCACATGATTTTACCCAAACGCTTGTGGAAGCTTTCTACAGTCTGCTTACCGTTGATGCCCTTCAATTTGGCAATACGATCAGCCACTGCTTTTTCTGCTTCTACGAATGCAGGATGGTCAGTTGGAATATTGGCTGTGCGAATTTCATCTGCCAGATAGTTACCTACAGTGTAAGGAATCACGAAGTAACCATCAGCCAAACCCTGCATCAGTGCAGATGCACCCAAGCGGTTAGCACCGTGATCAGAGAAGTTCGCTTCACCCAGTGCATAGAGACCAGGTACGGTTGTCATCAATTCATAGTCAACCCACAAACCACCCATGGTGTAGTGAACAGCAGGGTAGATACGCATTGGCATTTCGTATGGGTTCTCGCCGGTGATCTTTTCATACATATCGAAAAGGTTACCGTATTTCTCTTTCACCACTTCTTTACCCATAGCAATGATCTCGTCGTGAGATGCACTGCCTAAGCCACGCTTACCTGCTTCGGTTTTACCATAACGCTCAATAGCAGCAGCATAATCCAAGTATACAGCCTGCTTAGAAGAACCAACACCATAACCGGCATCGCAACGCTCTTTCGCAGCACGGCTGGCTACGTCGCGTGGTACCAGGTTACCGAATGCAGGGTATCTTCTCTCTAGATAATAATCTCTTTCGTCTTCAGGAATATCACCAGGCTTTCTATTGTCACCTTGCTTTTTAGGCACCCAGATACGACCATCATTACGGAGCGACTCAGACATTAGCGTCAGCTTACTCTGGTGATCGCCTGTAACAGGAATACAAGTTGGGTGAATCTGTGTAAAACAAGGATTCGCAAATGCGGCACCTTTCTTATGTGCTTTCCATGCAGCAGTTACATTACTGCCCATGGCGTTTGTACTTAAATAGAATACGTTACCGTAACCGCCACTGCATAGCAATACGGCATGACCAAAATGTCTTTCCAGCTGACCGCTTACCAGATCACGCGCAATGATACCACGTGCTTTACCATCGATGGTTACCACATCGAGCATTTCATGGCGGGTATACATTTTCACATTACCCAGTGCTACCTGACGCTCTAATGCCTGATAAGCACCAATCAACAATTGCTGGCCTGTCTGACCTGCAGCATAAAACGTACGCTGTACCTGTGTACCACCGAATGAACGGTTACTCAGCAGACCACCATATTCACGGGCAAAGGGAACACCCTGTGCCACACACTGGTCAATGATGTTGGTACTTACTTCTGCCAAACGATGCACATTCGCTTCTCGTGCGCGGTAGTCGCCACCTTTAATGGTATCGTAGAACAAGCGGTAAACGCTATCACCATCATTTTGATAGTTCTTCGCAGCATTGATACCACCTTGAGCAGCGATAGAGTGTGCACGGCGAGGAGAATCCTGGAAGCAGAAAGCTTTCACTTTATAACCCAGTTCACCCAAGCTGGCAGCAGCACTGGCACCGGCCAGACCCGTACCTACCACAATAATTTCCAGTTTACGCTTATTGGCAGGGTTTACCAGTTTAACGGTTCCCTTGTACTTGGTCCACTTTTGATCTAAGGGACCGGCAGGAATTTTAGCATCCAACATATTGTGCAGTTAAATAGTTGTTTGAATTAGTTTACCCAGCCCAGGTGCATGCTGATAGGCATCATCGCAAAAGCCAATGGCACGATGATAGAGAAGCCATAGCCTACAGACTCTAACAGGGTGGTGTATTTAGGATTATTGATACCGATGGTGCGGAATGCACTCTGAAAACCGTGCGCCAGGTGGTAAGCAAGGCTGATACAACTTATTACATAGAAGGCCACAATAACAGGGTTTTCAAACACAACCAGCATTTCGCCATAAAGGTTGTGGTACTCTTTACCATCAATCAGCATAGGCTCCAAACCAGTGATACGGCTTGGTACCCAGAAATGCTTAATGTGAAAGATGAGGAAGAGCAGGAGCAGGGTTCCCAAGAGGGCCATGCTGCGGCTGTACCATTTGCTGCCTTTGTTACCATAGCTCACAGCATAAGCGGTACCACGTGCTTTTCTGTTCTGCATTTCCAGCATATAGCCCTGGATGATGTGCAGGAAGAAACCTGCAAAAAGGCCAATTTCCAGAATACGGGGTACCACGTTCGCACCCATGAAATGGGCAGCTTTATTGAACATCACACCATTGTCCATTGCCCATATACAGGCATTCAGACCAACGTGTACAATGAGGAATAAAACAAGGAAAATACCCGTAAAACCCATGACTAATTTCTTACCAACGGAGGACGTAAACATTTGCTTCCAGGTCATACGACAAGATTGAAGTTTATAAACGCTGCAAAAATAGCCTATGAAACGATGCCATTCGTTAAAGCGTCATTCTTTTTTAGACACGGATGATGTTTATATACAATGCTTTGGATATTTAGTTTGCCTTTTATGCGGGAATTTTCTCCTTGTTGAAAACACCATTGATAATCTGCCACACATATTGAACAGGTTTAGCAGCCGTTTACATAAATATCCAATACTGATGACAGGTTCTGACTACTTTTGGTATCATGAAGATGCTAAGCATTGTCTGGAACAGTTTCAAAATGGCCATGCAGGAGTTGCGTGTGAACAAAATGCGCACTTTTCTCTCCCTGTTTGGTATCACCATTGGTATTTTCTGCATCATCGGGGTATTGGCTACGGTAGACAGCCTCGAACGTAAGGTGCAGACCGATATCAAATCTTTGGGTAGTAATACCATTTATATCGACAAATGGCAATATGCAGGCGGTGGACCTGATTACCCTTGGTGGAAATTTGTGAAGCGTCCCGAGCCTAAGTATGAAGAAATGCGTTTTGTAAAGCAACGCTGCGCATTGGCATCGAATACTGCTTTTTTTGTCAGCAATAATGTAAACCTGTCTTTTGGAGACGATGAGCTGACTTCTGTGAACTACTTCGGCATTACTGAGGAATTCAATAAAATCCAAACAATTGATATCGCACACGGCAGATACCTGAATGAATCTGATTTTTCACGCGGTGTACCAGTAGGTGTGATCGGCTATAAAAATGCAGAGGATTTGTTTGGTAATCCCGAGAAAGCAGTGGGTAAGCTGGTGGATGCGGGTGGTAAGAAGATTACTTTGATTGGCGTGATTAAAAAGCAAGGACAAAGCCTTGTTGGCGGGTTCGATTATGACCTGAGTGTGATTGTTCCCTACAAGTATTTTGCCAGTGTGTATGATCCCAAGCGTAGTAGTCCATTTATTATGGTACAGGGGAAGGAGAATGTTTCCTCTAAAGCCTTGGCTGATGAATTGGTGGGCGTGATGCGTCAGGTGAGAAGATTGAGTCCAACTGATGAAGATAATTTCACTTGTAACGATGTAGCAGATTTCAGCGAGCAGGTGAGTGGTTTCTTCGGACAGGTAAATGCAGGTGGTTGGGCAATTGCAGGCTTGAGTTTGATTGTGGGTGCATTTGGTGTGGCCAATATCATGTTTGTAACAGTACGTGAACGCACTAGCCAAATTGGTTTGAAAAAAGCCATCGGTGCCAAGCGTAGAACCATATTAACAGAGTTCTTGCTGGAAAGCGCATTTTTATGTGTAATAGGCGGATTAGTAGGCTTATTCCTCGTTTGGGTGTTGGCATTGGGCTTGAGTGCTGTTTTGCCTTTCCCTATTTTCATCGCACCGAATATTATTATGCTGGCATTGTCTATATGCATCATTTTGGGTGTGGTATCTGGCATCATTCCAGCCAATATCGCTTCTAAGATGGATCCTGTAGTGGCCATTAGAACGAAATAAGTTATAACGATAGTTGATTTGTTTGGTCGGCCCTGCGCCGACCATTCTTTTTATCGGTTGGTGTCTTCACCAACCGAAATAGGCTGTCATGTAGGTAGCCATAAAGTTTTTTCGGATTAGCCTAACGGGGAGAGACATCGTCCTGTAAATGTTAATGGCTGGTCTCTCCACCAACCATTTTTATTAATTTGAATTGGTTAATTGTTTAATTATATGAGCATATTTGAGAGACGCAAAAGCTTCATGTTTCCTGAGCAGGTATACTTCTACACGCATTCAATATTAAATTTTCGTACACTTCTAGCCGCTGATGATTTAAAACGTGTCATTGTTCAATCTCTAGCATTTCTTGTTCAGAATAATCTTTTTATTGTGTATGGATTTGTGATCATGCCAAATCATGTTCATTTCATTTGGAAGCCTTTGTCTACAGAAAGGAAGGAGCGTCCAGGTAATAGTTTTACAAAGTTTACTGCACATCGGTTTAAAGAGTATCTCCTGAATAATGATTCGAAATTTCTTGATTCTTTCTACGTCGGTAAATCAGATCGGCAGTTTCAGTTTTGGCAACGAGATCCCTTGTCAATACCTTTAACCAGCGAGCAAGCACTTATTCAGAAATTGAATTACATACACTTAAATCCAGTACGTGATAAATGGAAGCTGGCTGACCTTCCCGAAGAATACTTATGGAGCAGTGCTAAATTCTATGAAAAGGCGGTTGATAACTTTGGTTTTATTACTCATTTTGGAGAATAATCTGGAAAGTGGAGACACCGTCCATTAAAGTGTATCGGTCGGTGTCTCCATCACTCGAAATTGACAATCATACAAGTGCCTTAAAGTATTTTTTCGGTAGAGTCCTATTTTAATAATATTTAGTGGTTGGTGGAGACACCAACCACTAAATGGCGTTTGTGCCGACCATTCTTTTATCTACCCACCATGTTTGCCTTACTTTTGCGCCATGTCGAAAGGTGCGGTTACCATATTGGCTATTGAATCATCCTGTGATGAAACTTCTGCCTCCATTTGCGTGGATGGCAAAGTGTTAAGCAATACGGTTGCTACGCAGGCTGTGCATGAGCAGTATGGAGGTGTAGTACCTGAGCTGGCTAGCAGAGCGCACTTGCAGAATATCGTACCTGTTGTACAACAAGCGCTATTAAAAGCAGACCGCAACATACAGGATATTGATGCTGTTGCTTTCACACAAGCGCCCGGCTTGATTGGTGCTTTGTTGGTGGGTGCACAATTTGCCAAATCAATTGCTTTATCATTAAATAAACCCCTGATTGCAGTACACCATATGCAAGCCCATGTGTTGGCGAATTTATTGGTAGCGCCAGAACCTAGTTTTCCTTTTCTCTGTCTAACAGTCAGTGGCGGACATACACAGATTGTCTTGGCGCGCTCACCATTGGATATGGAAGTGATTGGTGAAACCATTGATGATGCAGCGGGAGAAGCTTTTGATAAATCAGCCAAACTCTTAGGCCTGCCTTATCCAGGCGGACCATTGATTGATCGATATGCAAAGCTGGGTAATGCCGATGCATTTCGTTTTGCTGAGCCACAAATTCCTGAATTGAATTTTTCATTCAGCGGATTAAAAACTTCGGTCTTGTATTTTCTACAAGCGCAAACTGCCAAGGATCCTGCTTTTGTGCAAAATAACCTGAACGATTTGTGTGCGTCTATACAAGCAACCATCGTTCGTATACTCATTAAAAAGCTAAAGAAAGCAGTTGTGCAAACTGGCGTTATGCAAGTTTGTATGGCTGGAGGTGTAAGTGCAAATAGCGGCTTACGTGCTGCATTACAAGAAGCTGGAAAAAAACATGGCTGGAAAACCTATATTCCTCCATTTGAATATTGTACTGATAATGCTGGTATGATTGCCATCACGGCTTATCATAAATACCTCGCAGGTCAGTTCGAGGATTTGTCAGTAGGGCCTACGGCAAGGGCGGGATGGAGTTAATAAGTCAAAAGTGATAAGGCAAAAGCAAAAAGTTAAAAGGCAATTGACAATAAGCAATCGACAATATTCAATCATCAAACGCCTAATCTTTTCAGTACTTTTTTTACAAACAATTCTTTCAACAATCGTTTGAATAATTTCTTATCGTAAGTAGGAATGAAACGCCAGAAACCTTTATAGTTGAAGAGCCATTTGGCAAAAGTCTTGACATCTTTTTTATTAAAGGCGCGAATCAAGTCCCGATAAAACAAAGCCACTTTCACACGCTTTCCCGGTGTAAGATCCATTGGTGTGGTTCTGCTACCGCTGAATATTTTGATGGCTTCTGCAAAATCTGCATTGGCAAAACGTCCATATGGCACCCAGAAATTGGGTCTTAAATCTGCTTCAATCATCAATAATGCATTGGTGGCATTGTCTTGAATCAACTGAATACTGGCAAAACCGTGAATGCCAATTTTTCGGCCAATATCTCGAAGAAATTGTTCAATCTCATAATCCTTATAACAGTATCGCGCTGTGGTAAAACTGAAGCTTGTGTCGAAATAGCGAACGATATCAGCTGCATCGTATAAAACGAGTTCACCGTTTTTGAAAAATGCTTCCACGCCAATATCCTTTCCTGTTATAAACGCTTGTACTACTAAGTGATGTTTATTCTGAACGGAGTTCAATCCCTTAAATACTTCGTCTGCACTGAAACATTTAATGATACCTCCACCGCCATACCCTTCATCCGGCTTAATCAGTACAGGATAATGCATCGCACGAATAGCTTCTTCCCAATCAGGTGTTTCACCATAAACATGATAGGCTGGGGAAGGGATCGCGTGGTTCCGACAGAAATCTGATAGTCCCTTTCGAGCCGATCAAAGTCCGATTGCCAGGTTGTACAATAGGCATTACCCGCAGAAAATCAGCTGTATCTGTAATAGCCGCATTCAGCATCAATAAAACAGTCTCATCGCCAGGAATTACCCAGTCGTAATCATGGCTAAGGCGAATTAATTCAGAAATATAATGCTGCCGGTTCTCATTATTGCTTTCAATCCATTTATGGTAATAGCTTCCGGCAAGTAGCCAGGAATGTCTGCTACAATACACATCCACAGTATAGCCGCCTGTGTGTACAACAAAGGGAATTTCTTGAAGGGTATCCCAGTTCTCAAAGCAGGCAATCAGGGCTTTAGGCATTCAATATTGGTTGTTCTCATTCATAATAACGTAAAAAATGGGCAAATGGTATTCAAAATAACTGATTCGCTGTAATGCCTTGACTTAGTTGGGTTTCAAGCTGCGCAAGACTTCTAAGATCGAATAAGCATCGCCAAACCGGGCAAATCCTTACCTTTGCGGCCCTATTCAAAATCCCACTTCGGTATGATCAGTGTAAAGAATGTAACCCTTGCTTACGGCAAGCGTGTCTTGTTTGATGAAGTCAATATCAATTTCACCAAGGGCAACTGTTATGGTGTGATTGGTGCCAATGGTGCAGGTAAATCTACTTTCCTGAAAATCCTAAGCGGTGAAATTGAGCCCAATAAAGGTGCTGTAGAAATTGGTAAGGGCGAGCGTATGAGCTTCCTGAAGCAGAACCAATTTGAGTTTGATGAGTGCACTGTTTTGAATACGGTTTTGATGGGCCACAAGCATTTGTGGGATGTGATGCATGAGCGTGAAGCCATTTATGCTAAAGCCGATTTTACGGAAGAAGACGGTATGCGTGCCGGCGAGCTGGAAGGCGAGTTTGGCGAAATGGGCGGTTATGAAGCGGAAAGCAATGCAGGTAGCTTATTAAGCGATCTGGGTGTACAGGAAGTGTTTCATCAAAGCTTGATGAAAGACATTCCTTCCAACTTAAAAGTGCGTGTGTTATTGGCGCAGGCATTGTTTGGCAATCCCGACATCCTTTTATTGGATGAACCGACCAACGGTCTGGACATTGAAACCATTGGTTGGTTAGAGAATTTCCTCGCTGATTACGAAAACATTGTATTGGTGGTGAGTCACGACCGTCACTTCTTAGATGCGGTTTGTACCCACGTAGCGGATGTGGATCGTCAGAAGATCAAAGTATTCACCGGTAACTATACGTTCTGGTATGAGAGTTCTCAGTTGATGGCACGCCAGATTAACGACAAGAATAAGAAAGTAGAAGAAAAACGTCAGGCTTTGTTAGACTTCATTGCCCGTTTCTCTGCGAACGCTTCTAAGAGTAAGCAGGCTACTGCTCGTAAGAAAGCTTTGGAGAAACTGACCATTGAAGAGATTGAGCCTTCTAACAGAAAATATCCCGGTATCATTTTCCAGCCATTGCGCGAAGTGGGTAACCAGATTCTGAACGTTGAAAACCTGAAGCAATCAGTAGACGGTCGTCCGCTCTTTGATAAGGTTAGTTTCAGCATCAACAAAGGAGAAAAAATTGCCTTCCTCAGTAAGGATCCACTGGCTGTAACACAGTTCTTCGAAATCATCAATGGTAATATCACTGCCGAGAATGGTAAATATGAATGGGGTACCACTATTACCAAAGCCTACCTGCCATTGGAGAATACCGAATTCTTTAAAGAAGGTTTGGGCTTGATGGATTGGTTGCGTCAATTTGTACCATCACATGTAACCGATGCGGACGAACCTTTCCTGCGTGGCTTCTTAGGCAAGATGCTCTTTAGTGGTGATGATATTGGTAAGAAAACAAACGTATTGAGTGGTGGTGAAAAAGTGCGTTGTATGGTCAGCCGAATGATGCTGCAGAGCCCCAACTTGATTGTACTCGATCAGCCTACCAACCACCTCGATCTGGAGAGTATTCAGGCATTTAACGAAGGTTGTCAGATATTCCCGGGTATCGTTTTACTCACTTCTCATGACCATACTTTCATGCAGACTGTTGCCAACCGTATCATTGAATTAACGCCTAAGGGTATTATCGATCGTCTGATGACATTCGATGAATACATGGAGGACAAGCGTGTTCAGGAGTTGAGAGCAGAATACTATAACTAAGGCAAAAGTCAAAAGGGAAAAGTATTTGAGGGCTGATGTTTTGTTATAATAGGTCTTTAGTCTTTGGCCTTTTGTCTTTGGTGTAATTTGACACGTAAAAGCGTCGGATAATAGCTTTCCGCGTATATGGTAACCTGTCAAAAATATTCGGGATGAATCGTCGATCATCAGTGGTCAATCGTCAATAAAAAATTGACAATCACCAATTGACAATACCCACTCATTCCCTCATGCTATCATACATTCATCCAATCATTGACCCCCATTCATCCTATCCTCCAATCATTCCTCATCGTTTTCCCCTAATTTCCGTCTTCAAAATTTTGCCCCATGAGAAAATGGATGCTTGCTGCCATGCTGCTTTCTGTAGTGATGGCTAATGCACAGAGTCTAGATTATTATTTACCGAAGAACGTTTCGTACAATCCCAACATTCCTACGCCCAAATCAGTGATTTATCATGAAGTGGGTGAGTGGCATGTAACGCACGATCGTTTAGTGAATTACATGAAGGCTTTAGATGCAGCTTCAGATCGGATCAGCTTGCAAGTGAGTGGTTACACCTATGAAGGTCGCCCACAATTGGCGATGATCATTACTTCGCCAAAGAACCATGCGCAGATAGAAACCATCCGTAAAGAACACTTGAAGTTGAGTGATGCGAATCAATCTAGTTCTTTGAACCTAGATAATATGCCCATCGTTGTATGGCAGGGTTATAGCATTCATGGTAATGAGAGCAGTGGTTCTAATGCTGCTTTGTTGACCGCTTATTATCTCGCTGCTGCACAAGGCGCTGCCGTAGAAGACTTATTGGAAAAAGTGGTGATCATTTTTGATCCTTCTTTCAACCCGGATGGCTTAAACCGTTTTGCTAACTGGGCAAATATGCACAAGAGCAAAACCATGGTAGCTGATCCGCAGGCGCGTGAGTTCAATGAAGTATGGCCTGGTGGACGCTTTAATCACTATTGGTTTGATTTGAACAGAGATTGGTTACCTGCCCAGCACGTAGAAAGCAGAAGCAGATTAAAAGTGTATCACGATTGGAAACCCAATATCCTCACTGATCACCATGAGCAGGGTAGTAATGCAACTTTCTTTTTCCAGCCTGGTGTACCTAGTCGCGTAAACCCCAATACGCCCAACCGCAACCAAGAACTCACCGCTGCTATTGGTAATTTCCATGCGAAGTTTTTAGACAGCATTGGTTCTATGTATTTTACCAAAGAGGGTTACGATGATTTCTATTATGGTAAGGGTTCCACCTATCCAGATATCAACGGCGCCGTAGGTATTCTGTTTGAACAAGCCAGCAGTCGCGGTCATGCACAAGAGACCGACAATGGGTTATTGACTTTCCCTTTCACTATCCGCAATCAGTTTGTCACATCATTATCTACTTTGGAAGCTGCTCGTGCGTTGCGCAAAGAGATGTTGGCTTTTCAGCGCGACTTCTACAAAGACGTAGCCAAAGAATCTGAAGCATTTCCTGTGAAAGCGTATGTATTTGGTGATGAGAAGGATAAGAGCCGCACCAATATGTTTATTGAAATGCTACAACGTCATCAGGTAAAAATATACAGCTTGAAAACTGATGTGAGTGCTGATGGTAAGAATTTTAAAGCGGGACAAGCGAATGTGATTCCAACAGCGCAACAGCAATTCAAGATCATCAAAACAGTTTTTGAAAAAACATTTGAATACAAAGACAGTCTTTTCTATGATGTTACTGCGTGGACTATGTCGCTGGCATTTGGTTTGCCCAATGCAGAAATCAAAACACCTGCAACCAATTTATTAGGTGATGAGTTAACAGCTACACCAGTTGCAGAAGGCAAGCTCATCGGTGGTGTTAGCAGCAATGCGTACATCTTCCGTTGGGATGATTATTATGCGCCTAAACTCTTGTATCGCCTGCAAAGCAGGGGATTGATCACCAAAGTGGCTACGCAGAAATTTGGTGCAAATATCAATGGAAAGCAAGAAGCATTTGGTTATGGTAGTATTGTGCTACCTGTAAAGATTCAGAATAGGAGCGAAGCAGAGATTTTTCAACTACTGAATGATGCCATCAAAGGCACCGGTGTTGATGTATACAGCACAGGCAGTTCTTTATCAGTTGGTGGTGTTGATCTGGGTAGCAATAGTATGGCCAATATCCGCACACCGCGCGTGATGATGTTTGGCGGTACTGGTACAAGTGCTACAGATGTTGGCGAAATATGGCATTTAATGGATCAGCGTTTTGGCATTCCGGTGAGTATTGTAGATGTGGATCGTTTTAATGCGATCAATACAGCCCGTTATAACGTGATCATCATGCCTTCGGGTTCTTACAATAATCTGGATAAGAATGCGCAGGATAAGCTCCGTACATGGATTGCGGGCGGTGGTACATTAATTGCCACTGAAGATGCGACTAACTGGTTAGCTAAAAATGGTATGACTAAAGTATTGTTCCGTGATGCGGCTGATAAGAAAGATTCTACAGCTATGTTGCCTTACTATCTCCGCAGTGATGAGCAGCGTGCTAAAGACATGGCAGGTTCATTGTTTGAGGCAAAGCTTGATCCTACGCATCCATTGTGCTATGGCTATAATCAAAATACAGTAACTGTATTTAAGAGCAATACCTTGTTCATGGATCAAAACAATGATCCTTACGATTCACCGGTGATGTACACGGATAACCCGCTGCAGAGTGGTTATTTATACCGTGGCTATCGTGATAAAGTGAAAAATACTGCCGTGGTAAATATCGACCAAGTAGGCAGGGGAAGGGTGGTTTCTATGGTGGATAACCTCAATTTCCGGGCATTCTGGCTGGGTACCAGCAAGATTTTCCTAAATGCCGTTGTGTTTGGTGAAATTATCCGCCTTTAAATTCGATACTGATAATCAATGATTTTGGTCCCGGCAAGCGTGCTGGGACCATTTATTTTGTGGATAAACCGATATTTGTGGCAATTCCAACAGGCATTTATTCAGCCCGCGTGGAAAAATCTCTGAAAAAAAGCAATTTACTGCTTGCAAAATCCGATCGCTTCCTTACCTTTGCCGTCCCAAAATTTGGGAGCAAAATTTAGCATCATGGCAAGAGTATGTCAAGTTACAGGTAAGAAGCCATTAAGCGGTCACCATGTTTCTCACTCAAACATCAAGACCAAGCGTCGTTTTTTACCCAATCTTCAGACCAAGCGTTTCTTTTTTGCTGAAGAAGATCGTTGGGTTACGCTGAAAGTTTCAGGTGAAGCTATCCGTACTATCAACAAGAACGGTCTGGCTACCGTGATTAAGCAAATGCGTGCTGAAGGCGTAAAAATTTAATTAAACCAGTAAATTACCGATACAATGGCAAAGAAAGGTAACAGGGTTCAGGTGATTTTGGAGTGTACCGAGCATAAGACTAGCGGTCAGCCCGGCACAAGCCGTTACATCACTGTAAAGAACAAGAAGAATACTCCTGAGCGTCTTGAGCTGAAGAAGTATAACCCTATTTTGAAGAAAGTGACTGTTCACAAAGAAATCAAGTAATCACCATCGCTGACTCTATAAATTATTGAGATATGGCAAAAGCAGCATCTAAAAACGCGAAAATCAAGGACGCCAAGGCTTCTGCGGAAGCGAAGAACTGGACCAAAGTGATCAAGGCTGTACGTAGCCCCAAGACTGGTGCTTACACCTTCAAGGAGCAGATCGTACACAAGGATAAAGTGAAGGATTTCCTGGCTCAGAAGTAATGACTGGGTCTGAATAATATTGAAAGCTGTCCTGCTTACGGGATGGCTTTTTGTTTTTCCATCAACGCAAACACCGATTATGAGTTTTTTCAACAAACTCTTTGGTAAGAAAGAAAAAGAAACCCTTGATCAAGGTCTTCAGAAGACCAAGGAAGGGTTCTTCTCCAAAATCACCCGTGCCATTGCCGGCAAAAGCAGCATTGATGATGAAGTGCTGGATAACCTGGAAGAAGCACTCGTCAGTGCGGATGTAGGAATAGATACCACTGTACAGATCATCGAGCGCATCGAAAAGCGTGTAAAGCAGGATAAATATCTCGGTACTGCCGACCTGAATCGTATTCTGCGCGAAGAGATTCAGGAAGTACTGGTAGATGCTGATGATCAATCGTATAAAAACTTTGATATCCCTGCTGATAAGAAACCTTACGTGATTTTAGTCGTAGGCGTTAACGGAGTAGGTAAAACCACCACTATTGGTAAGCTCGCATACAACTATAAGAAAGCCGGTTATGATGTCTTATTAGGTGCAGCAGATACATTTCGTGCTGCGGCAGTTGATCAGCTGACTATCTGGAGCGAAAGAACAGGCGTACCCATTGTGAAACAAGCCATGGGTAGCGATCCCAGCGCAGTTGCATATGATACCGTGCAAAGTGCGGTGGCACGCGGTACGGATGTAGTGATTATTGATACTGCTGGTCGTTTGCATAACAAAGCCCATTTGATGGAGGAGTTGAGCAAGATTCGCCGTGTGATTACCAAAGTGTTGCCAGATGCACCACATGAAGTAATGCTAGTACTGGATGGTTCTACCGGACAAAATGCTTTGGAGCAAGCCAAACATTTTACTGCAGCTACTGATGTGAATGCGCTGACTATTACCAAATTAGATGGCACTGCCAAAGGTGGTGTGGTATTGGCGATTGCCAATCAGTTCAAGATTCCGGTAAAGTTTATTGGGGTTGGGGAGAAGATGGAAGACCTCCTGATTTTCGATAAGCAGGAATTTGTGGATAGCTTATTCAAGCTGGATTAACCATTTGACCAAAATATTATAGCATACAAAAGCAGCGAATAGCTGCTTTTTTTGTGATTACTGATACTTACTTATGCGTATTTTGTTACACTTCTTTCAATAGGATTAAAAATATATACTATTGACTATCAATTTGTTAAATTCTATTAATGGCTTTTTAATTCGTTGGATGCGAATTGACGAATAATTTGCACCCGGTTCAGAAAAAATATCCAAATCCAATAAAGTCCAATTATGAAAGCCATTTTTACGCTCATCTTCTTCTCCCTTTCCATTGTTGTTTTTGCAGGCGGTGTTTCTGGTGGCAAATCTGATGTACCTACACAGCATTCCAGTTACTCCTCTCAGCAGTTATTAAACATGGCGACTAAAATGTCTGAGCAGTTAAAAGTAAAATTAGACCTCAGCACATTTCAGCGAGATGCACTCAAGCGTTCATTGTATAGCTTTCTGCAGAAAAAATCTGCTATCGTTCCCATGATCCAAACCAATTATGCGGAATATACTTATCGTCATAATCGTATCATGAACGACTTCAAAAAGGATATGGACTTTTTCTTCTACGAAGTAGATAAGAAGAACTTCCATGCATTGAAGCCAGCGAGCTACGATCCATCGAACCCTTACTCTTACATTTTCTATTAAAAAGCATAGCGGATGCCTAATCCGCCCCAACCGGCTTCAAAATAGTTGCCGCCAACGAAATTAAACGAGGGCTGCCAGTCGAAACTAATATTCACTGGGGCCCCTTTGATTTTATAGTCCATACCCAGCACGCCATCTACACCCAGCGAAATACCGCCGGCTTTACCGGGATTATCCTTTACCCATTTGTCGTTCATATAGCCCAGATGCGCGCCGCCGCCGATATACCATTTCATGCCTTCCACGGTGCGGATATCTCCATAGATCTGATACAAACCGGTCAAGCGGGAACCATAATCCCACATGTACAATAAACCTTCCACTGCGCGATTTTCTTGTACAAAATGTTTGGCCGATAAAGCGGCAGGAAAAACCTTCATCCCAATAGAAGTTTTGTAATCTGAACCAAGGTTTTGTGCTGATGCTTGTAATGCACCGAACAAGATTGCTGCAGCCATCAGTAAGTATTTCATGTTTCTGGGTTTTGCTTTGTTATACGAATTACTATGCCAAGTAACAGTCTATTCCGTTAAGGAAATGTTGAGAATGCTTGCCGATTTTGATTTAGGTTTGTGACATGCATGATTTTACAAGTTTGGTAACAGATTTTGCTGCGCATTTTAACAAAGCGCATTTTCCTGCAGCACCTGAAAGTCTATATGCACCCTGTGATTATTTTCTGAGTCTGGGTGGTAAGCGTGTTCGCCCAGTGATGTGTTTAATGGGCAATGAACTATTTGATACCATTCAAGAAGATGCTTATGCTGTAGCCACAGCAATCGAGTTGTTCCACAACTTTACCTTGATTCATGATGATATAATGGATGCAGCGCCTTTGCGCAGAGGAATGGAAACGGTGCACACTAAATATGGCAGTAATACTGCCTTGCTCAGTGGTGATGTGATGCTGATTCGTGCGTATGAGCAATTGGCGCAAATCAATCCAACTTTGTTGCCACGTATTCTTCAATTGTTCAATACGACTTCACGTGAAGTATGTGAAGGGCAGCAGATGGATATGGATTTTGAACAGCAGCAGGATGTACAGTTGGATGCATATATCCATATGATCACATTGAAGACTTCAGTACTGCTTGCCGCGAGTTTAGAAATGGGGGCGATCATTGGCGGTGCCAGCGAAGGCAATTGCCGACACCTGTATGAGTTTGGTAAGAACCTCGGTATTGCGTTTCAAATTCAAGACGATTATCTGGATGCATTTGGCGATCCGGAGAAATTTGGTAAGGAGCCTGGTGGCGATATCCGACAGAACAAAAAGACTTTTTTATTGATCCATGCATTGGAAACAGCAGATGCAGTGAATAAAGCAAAGCTTATGCAATTGATGCTGGAAAATCCTTCGGATAAAGTAGTACAGGTACTGGCTATCTTCCGTGCTTGTGGTGTGGATAGCTGGGCCAGGGATTTGAAGCAGCAGTATGTAGATAAAGCCATGGATCATCTGGAAGCAGTTGCCGTTGTATCAAGCAGAAAGCAGCCACTCAAGGAATTAGCCGCTTTTCTGGTGCAGCGTGCGCATTAAAGCCTTATTTTCAGCAAACATTCTATCATCCGATCATTCCTCATTCTATCATTCATTCATTGTAGCATATGTCCTTACTCCGTAAAAAATCCATCGATCGTATCATGGCGGAAGCTGCTGCCGGTGAAAGCGATGGCCATGGTGGTGGCCTGAACAAAGTATTGGGCGTTCGCGACCTAACATTCATGGGTATCGCCGCGGTGATTGGTGCAGGTATCTTTTCTACCATCGGTACGGCTGCGTTTAATGGCGGTCCAGGTATTGCATTACTGTTCATTATTACAGCAGTTACTTGTGGTTTCTGTGCCTTGTGTTATGCGGAGTTTGCCAGTAGGGTACCCATCTCTGGAAGTGCTTATACCTATGCTTATGTAAGTTTTGGTGAATTGATCGCCTGGATTATTGGCTGGGCATTGATCTTGGAATATGCTATCGGAAATATTGTAGTGGCAATTAGTTGGAGTGGATACTTCAATAATTTATTGAATGCATTTGGCATTCATTTACCCGGCTGGTTATTGAAAGATCCTTTTTCGGCTGCCAAGAATTATGAGGAAGCACAGGCGGCTATTCAAGCTGGCACACCCTTAACAGATACGATGAAAGAAGCCGTAGCTGCATGGGATGCTGCGCCCGTTATCGGTAACTGGCATTTCTTTGTAAACCTGCCTGCATTCATGATTGTGTGCCTGATTACCTGGTTGGCTTATGTGGGTATCCGAGAAAGTAAAAAGAGCACCAATTTCATGGTCATTTTCAAAATAGCTGTAATCATTTTCGTAATCATTCTCGGCGGTATGTATGTAGATACCACCAATTGGTCGCCATTCATGCCCAATGGCTTTACAGGTGTTTTAGCGGGTGTATCTGCTGTATTCTATGCCTATATTGGTTTTGATGCCATTTCTACAACGGCAGAAGAGTGTAAGAATCCGCAACGCGATTTGCCGCGTGGTATGATGTATTCATTGATCGTTTGTACCATTCTCTACGTATTGATCGCTTTGGTACTTACAGGTATGGTTTCTTACACTGAATTAAAAGTAGATGATCCCTTGGCTTATGTGTTTGAAAAGTTGAATCTGAAGTGGGCAGGCTATATCATTTCAGTGAGCGCGGTAGTAGCAACTACTTCTGTATTGTTGGTGTTCCAGTTAGGGCAGCCAAGAATCTGGATGAGTATGAGCCGTGATGGTTTATTGCCGAAACGTTTTGGTAAAGTGCACAGCAAATTCAAGACACCTTCTTTCGCTACTTTGATCAGCGGTGGAGCAGTGGCTTTGTCTTCTCTGGTATTGCCTAGCATGTTAATGACTGATTTAACCAGTATCGGTACTTTGTTCGCTTTTGTATTGGTTTGCTTTGGTGTATTGGCCTTGCCAGCTGAGCGTCATGCAGGCAGTGGAAAGTTCAAATTACCCTATATCAATGGACAATTTTTAATTCCAGCAATTGTGATTGGCTTTATCGTTTTGTTCCGCGAGCGTGTGATGGGTGCTGTGAGCCATATCAGCAATGAAGGCTACCAAGAAATCCTATTCCTCATTTTTATAGCGATTGCGCTTTATGTTGCCTTCCGTGCTTTCCTGAAGAAGTCATCAGCTATTCCGATATTAGGCGCATTGTGTTGCTTATACCTCATGATTGAGATACCAGCAGTCAGCTGGCTCTGGTTCTTTGCCTGGATGGCCGTGGGCTTGAGTATTTATTTCTTGTACGGACGTAAGCAAAGCAAGCTAGCCTGACGTAATTTCGCACCACTATGAAGTATGAAGTGGGCGACGATATCATTGTCTTGCATAGCAATGAGGAAGGTAAGGTAGTGGAGATCATCAACGAGAAAATGGTGATGATCGAAGTACGTGGGGTGAAGTTTCCGGCTTATATGGATCAGATTGATTTCCCTTACTTCAAAAGATTTACTGAGAAGAAGCTGGTAGTGCCCAAAAAGGCGCCGAAAGTCTTCGTAGATCAAGTTCCTAAAGAGAAAGGTCAACCCAATAGCATCAAGGTGGCCGATGGTCTATGGCTCAGCCTGATTCCCAAATTTGCGCTTGACGATTTCAATGATGAAGTGGTAGAGTTGTTCAAGATTCATTTAGTGAACCGCACAGCCAAAGCCCTGAAGTTCCAATACACACAATCCTTTCTGGGTGATCCTGCTTTTGAACTCAGCAGTGAGGTTTTATCCTTCCATGATTTTTACTTGCATGATATCTCCTTCGGTGATTTCAGTGATAACCCGGTTTTCCGTTTTGTATTTGAGCTGGTGACGCCAGAAAAGGGTAAAGCCAAGTGGTATGAAACCGAAACACGCATCAAAGCCAAGCAATTATTCAAGCGGATTGAAGAAATGAAGGAAGCCAACGAGCCCATGCTCAGTTATTCCTTATTCAAAGATTTTCCGGCTGAACAAGTTGAAGAGAAATTCGAATTAACCGGATTGGCCGCCAAAGGATTCAAAGTCTATGAAGCCAAAGAAGCCCGCAAGCATTTGCCACCTGCTCGTTCGGTGATTGATCTGCATATGGAGAAGTTAATGGACAATTGGCAAAGCTTATCTACGCTAGAGATTCTAGGTATTCAATTAGCCGAGTTTGAGAAATACTATGAACTAGCTATTGCCCATCACCAGCCCAGCTTGATTGTGATTCATGGGGTAGGTACTGGTCGCTTACGCGATGAAATCCATGATTTACTGAAAGGCCGTAAGGAAGTACGCTATTTCGTAAACCAATACGACGCCCGCTTTGGCTATGGGGCCACGGAGATATTCTTTCAGTATTGACGATGATTCAATGATAGGATGATAGGATGATAGGATGATAGGATGGTGGAATGATAGAAGGTAGTCAAATGAGCTATTAGCCATGGACTATCAGCCATATGTCTATTGACGATTCACGACTGACGCTTTCCGCTCAGGGCTGAAGGCTTAACGCTCAATGCTCAATGCTCAATGCTTAACGCCTAATGCTAAGTGCTTAATGCTCAATACAATTATAGCCTTGCGGCTTATCTACATGCTTTACGCTTTCTGCTCAGAGCTGAGTGCTTAATACAATTGTTGCTTTCTGCCTGTTGTATCAGTTTAAGAAATGCAACCACGAAGTGGTTGAATATGCATAGTTCAACAGTCTATCAAGAAAAACGACCCTGAAGGGGTCGAATTGCTTAGGGATTAACGCTCAATGCTAAGTACTTAATGCTCAATACAATTATAGCCTTGCGGCTTATCTATATGCTTTACGCGTTCAGCTTTATGCCTTATGCGTTCTGCTATGTGCGTTCCAACAAATCAATCAAACAATTCCAACTTGTGCTTGCCTTCGTAGGTAAAAGGCATATTTACAAAAACGCCTGATTTACCTACCCTTGTGGTGCCCTTCACCCGCATGGTCACTTCCTTATTCAATAAAACCGTCAGGGCGTTTTTAAAGACACCCCGCATATCTACCAGCATGCTGGAGGGGAGCACAAACTCCGACTGCTTGGGCACCCGCATCAATGTATCCAGTTGGTATCGACCAAGGTATTGGTTGTTCATATAAACTTCACAGTCCACCTTCTTGATATCCACTCTAAAACGGTTTGGGTTGAAGTACACCAAATCCAGTTTGATTCTCGACTTGTCAAATCCCAGTTTATCAACCTCGATATTCCGGACATCGCGGTATTCGAACGATTTGGGAGCGGTGCAAGCAAGGGTGGAGCAGAGGCCAATTAGCAGGGTTATTCGGGTAGTCCAGTTCATGCATCAAAGAAACCGATTCGTACGCAAAAGTCGGAGCCGCCAGTAGAATTTAGGTAACTATATACATCTTCCCACTAAATTATATAACTGATTATAAGTCAATTACACTACAAATAAAGAGAAGTTAAATACTGTAGTATTTTATTTAATAGGAGTTTTGAGATTGAATTCAAAGCATTTAAAAAGACTAAAAGTGCGGGTATTTGTATTTAGTTATATATAATTTTATGCCCATTCATTAGGCTTAATTATATCTGCCCCGTACTTATCTTTTAGGGTGTTCGGAAATTGTGATTGATTAATGTTGCTTTTGCCTATTACCATTGATCCGTTTGAGAATTTAGACATTTCGTCATTTTTTCTATTTGGAGGGAAAGCTATTATTATTCTTTTTTTAGGATGGTTCTCGTATATGTATTTTATTGTTGGTAGGTAATCAGTATCTCCGCTAATTAGAACTGCCGTATCAAATCTATCTTCAAATAAATCTTTTATAATATTCATTGATAGTGCTACATCGGTGCCTTTTTCTAAAATTTCATAAGTTATCCCGCCACAACTTAAGCACTTGACGGGTTCTTTTTTAAATTTCCCGAAATACACTTTAATAATGTTAGATTTTGTTTCAAGAGCGGAAATGTATTTTTTTTGTCTTAACCTTTTATCTACATCACTGGTAATCAATGTTGTAAAATAATTTACTTCAACTAATTTTTGCGAAGGCTTTAATAACTTTTTTGCTAATTCCTCCAAGTCTATCCATTTTTTGCACCCAGCAGAGGTTAACCCAAAATAAAAGTTAAACCCATCTACATAGAAAATTACCCTATCCATTTATTTGTTATTTAGAAAAATAATACTCTATATTTGCATTACAACGCCGAGTTTTTAAATTCGGTCTGACGCATCAGAAATGATGCGTTTCTTTTTTATATTATAGTAAAATTAAAATAAAAGGCTAAGAATTATCTTAGCCTTTCTTCTTTTCATTAAGGGTTATTAAAGAAGTCTTTTAGTTTTCTGAAAGAAAGGTACAATAAAGTAAAGTACCCTATAAATGCAAAAATCCTTATGAAGAAAATATACTTATCCTGATTGTCAAACATATAAAGAATAGGCCATGGGGATAATAATCCCAATATCAAGCCTATTACATTAATTGCTTTTTTCATTCGGTTTTGCTTTTGGCTTAGTTGCTTGCTTTTTAGTTACAGGAGTATTTAGGGCTTTGTTTACGGCATCTTTAAAAGATAGATTTATCTTAACCCTAACTGGTTTATTTGATTCCGTTGCCCTAATTTTCATATCAAATTAATTTGATGAAGGCTATCCCTATTTTGAGAATGATTAAAGATAGGAAAAACATTAATTTGGTTTTAAGTCAAATTGATGCAATAGATGATTTTATAGATATAGTTATTAAAGAGGCATTTAATAATGGAGATGTAAAAGAGATTAATTTTAAGAAACCATTTGAAGAATGGGGCTCTTTAATTAATGGTAATGCTGATAAAAGGATTTTTTACGATAGAATAAAGGAGTTAGATTATTTCTCTACTAAAGATGGTGAGAATTGGAATTTGACTTTAAATGGCATTAAGATTTGTAAATTTTATGATGGTCATTTAATGAAAAGGGCTTATGATTTAAGCGAAGAATTGAGCAGAAAGCAAGAAATCGAGAAAAGCAAGGTAAAGGCAGATAAGGCGGCTTTTGCTTCTTACTATTCAGTATATGCAAATCTATTAGTTAGTCTTGCTACTTTAGTAACCTGTATAATAACTTGCAATGAAAGAAAAGAGCCATTGAAAGAAAAAACAGAGATAAAATTTGATATTTCGAGCTTGGATACTTTAAAAAGCAAACAAGACTCACTAATAAAGATGCTAAGAAAATCAAGCAAGTGAAAGATTGACAAATGACTAATATTCTGTATTTTTTTTCTAATTGTTTTATATTCTTCATGATTTTTCAATTAATTGGTTATAGGTAAGTCTGCCTTTAGTATTAGCTAAAACCTGATTGAATCTTTCCACGTCTTTCATCTTACGGGTATTGAATCTAAATGAGGTTTCAGCGCAATACTTTTGCAGGTGTTTGGGGCTTATTTGGTGGTAAGTGCCATAAATGGTTCTTTTGAATATTGAAAAGAATCCCTCTACAGAATTGGTATAAGCCATGCCCTTTCTGTATTCTTTCTCTAAGTGGTTTACTGTTTCATGGGCAGCATATTCAGCCGCTAATCCTGTATATCCTGAATGGGAGTCTGTGTAAATGATAGCGGAAGGTGCTACGTTGCTCCTTACTACATCTTTAAAGGTGTTTTTACCGATTACAGTAAGTTTAGCCTTACCATCCCTTTGCAGTAAGCCCATTACAGGGGTTTTATTGTCTTTACCCAGTTCCCTGTGTTCCTTCAGCCTTTTACGGTTCATGTTATCCCATTTACCGCCTACATAGGTTTCGTCAACCTCTACAGCCTGATCTAAAGCCACATCGGGTTCGGGGTCGCCTAAAAGCAGTCTAATACGGTGTAAGACAAACCATGCAGTTTTTTGGGTAATACCTAAATGTCTGCTTAGTTGTAGGCTGCTAACGCCCTTTTTATTGGCTGTTGCTAAGTAGATAGAGGCTAACCATACTGAAAGTTTAACCTTACTATTTTCAAAGATTGTCCCAACTGTTACTGTAAAATCCTTTTTACAGCCCTTATCCTTACACCTGAACGTTTTACCGTCTTTCAGTCTATAAGGCTTATTCATGCCACAAAAGGGGCAGGTAGGGTTGCCGTTCCACCTCATTTCCTCCAAATAGTCCCTGCACACCTTTTCATCCGAAAAGGTTGTAAGAACTTCTTTAAGATTTTTGAATTGGTGGTTCATTTTTTATACTTTGAAAATAAAAGCCATGAAATTTGACTTAGCTACTAAAAGAATCGAGGAAATGGATGATAGACAGTTACTGGAGTTAATACTTATGAATCAAATAACTATTTATCAGAAATTAGACCGATTTAATACTTATGCACTTAAAAAATTGGGTGCTGAGTTAGCCCAAGAAGGTGAGCACAAAGACCAGTCTTACTAATCCCTTTTAGACCATGCAGCGGATTTTTGTTTGCAATACAATAAGCTAAAGTCAGATGGTGAAATTTAGAGTTTTGCCTTTTTCATGATCTTTCTTTTAGCTGAATCCAAAATATTAAAAGCCCTTTCGGCTGTTAATCCAGTTAAGAAGAATACTATAGCATCCGATTTTTCAGCAACATCCCCAAGATGTTCAAACCAATTCGGTAATTTCTTTTCGCCCTCATTTTCGGGGGCTTTTTTGTTGTTGTCCATTTTGTAAAGATTTTGTTAGTAGTTAACCACATCTAAACCTTTCAGACCTATACTAAACAGGTTAGCAATGTGGAAGTAATGTGAATGAATCAAACAGGGTAGGGTAAAACCCTAAAACAGTTCATTTAGCTAAACCCATTAGAATCGGTCTGTGGGAAGTGGTATATAGTAGCCAGAATTTAACCATACCTTTGCGCTAATGAGTTTAGTAGAATACGTTAAAAACTTGGTTTTAGAATTTACTAAATAGTTTAGTGTTATAATAATGATTTAAATATTTAATAATCAGTCATTAATAAAGACTATTGATATATTTAATATCAGTTAAAATAAACGATTTCGGATTGCTTGGTAGTGTTTTTAAGTTTTGTTAGTATTTATGAATAGTGTAATTCAAAAAGAATATTTAATAATTGAAAATCAATATTTTGGAAATGTTGATGCAATAATAAGTTTATTCAAGTCAACACATGTTGAAATTGAGCAATACGAAACCTATCCAAAAAGCAGTTTTCGCAACAGAATGGTGCTGGCTGGTGCAGCTGGTCCTATTGAAATGTCGGTACCCATCATTGGAGGCCGCAGCCAGAAACTGCTTACCAAGGATATTCGGATTGATCATTCCACCGCCTGGCAAAAAATCCATTGGCGTACGGTTTCCTCTTGCTATAGTCGGGCACCCTTTTACGAGTATTACGCCGACTGGCTGGTGGGCTTCTATGAAAAGCGGTATGATTTTCTGCTGGACATGAATATGGATATCCTCCTCTGGCTGAGGTCGCTCCTGAAGTCCAATATTTCCATTTGCAGGACTGAGGGTTATCAAAAAAACTATCCGGAAACTGTGCTCGACCGCCGAGATTTCTGGCTACCCAAGAATTACCGAGAAAAAGCAAGCACACCTTTCTACACCCAGGTTTTTTCAGACCGCATCGGCTTCTTGCCTAACCTCAGTTTTTTAGACGCATTATGTTGTTTGGGGGCACCCGGAATCAAGCAGTTGGTGCAGGACAGCAAAACCAATCATTAAGGTATCTGTTACAGTTGTACAATTAACAAAATCAATCGTGTTCCAAACCTTTGACCGTTAAACGTTTGCATTATATTGCGGTCTTAGGTTTCGGCCATTGACTACCCCCTTCATGAGGAAACTACAACTGCTTGTATTACTGCTGTCTTTTGGCGCTTTAGCCAAGGCGCAAGATTTTTCCAATAAGGGAAAGGAGTTTTGGCTTGTTTTTCCTCCGCATCAACCATCTTCGCAAGGAACACCACCGACTCCAAGTTTAGCAAGTCTTTCTGTATATATCACATCAGATAAAAATTCATCTGGTAAGATTGAGTATAACGGAACTGTACAAACTTTCACAGTAACTGCCAATCAAGCTACAGAAGTGATTTTGAACAGAGTGGCCTCCTATATTGTAGGTACCGAATCTGCAAATTATTATCCCATAAGTAATCAATCTAAGATTGTTACTAACCGTGGTATAAAAATAACTGTCGATCCAGATAAGCCTGCAGTGGTTGTATACGCGCATATGTATGCAGGTGCGAGGTCAGCCGCGAGTTTAATTTTGCCATCAAATGTGTTAGGTAAAAACTATTATGCGCTAACCTGGAATCAAAATAACTTGTCAACTCAGAATGGTGAACTTGCGAGATCTCAATTCAGTGTGGTAGCTATTGAAGACAATACTACACTGAGGGTAAACATAAAAAGGAATGGAAATGCATTAAGCGTGCCTATTTCTGTGACACTACCCAAAGCGGGTGATGTTTATCAATACCAAGATTCATTTGATCTTTCTGGAACTTTTATAGAGTCCATTGGAACTTCTGGTACTAGTTGTAAAAGAATTGCTGTTTTTTCAGGAAGTTCTTCATTAGCAATTTCAACTACACTAACTGGAACAGGGTGTACAGGTTCAAGTATTGATCCTCTTTATCAACAATGTTATCCAGTAAACTCTTGGGGGAGGAAATATATTGTCGCTCCTTTCAAGGGGAAGAATAAAATGAATTTTCGAATTATTGCAAGTGAGGATAATACTATTGTAACTTTTAATGGAGCAAATCAGATATTGTTACCTAAAGGAACTGTTTATACGGGATTTTCGGATGCAGTTGTAAATAATTCATCTAGAGCGCCGTTCTTAATAGAAGCAAACAATCCAATTAGTGTAGCGCAATATTCATTAACACAAAGTTGTGATTTGGGGGTTGGGGATCCAGATATGATTTATCTTAACCCTGTTGAACAAAGTATAAGCGATGTTACCGTATTCCTATCCGCAAAGCAGTCTATTGCTGAACAGCATATTTCAATATATATAAAAAATCAAGGTAGTGCAGTTTCATCCTTGCGTATTAATGGTAATGCCCCACAGTCAACACCTGTTTCAATAGGTGCTACTGGGTACGTATATTTTCAAGAAAGTTTTTCCGTTAATAATGGCTCATCCTCAAGTATTAGATTAACCTGTGATAGTGGTTTTAATGCCATCGCTTATGGTTTTGGCTCTTTTGAATCATATGCTTATTCTGCTGGTACAAATGTTATTGACCTAAACCCTCCCGTTAAACTCACAAATGAGTTTTCAGACGGTTCTCTTAATTTCTCTGCCACTTGTGTAGGGTCTCCATTTCGAGTGAACTTAGCACTAACATATCAACCTCAAAAAATTGTTGTTGACTTCTTGGGTAACTCAAATTTGTCATCAGGCCAAAATCAGTTAACCTATACACCTCCGAATACGCCTGGCTACGATTCCACTTATGTTTCAAATGGCAAGACATTTTATTACTATAAAGTGCCCCAATCTTACCGCTTTAATGCTGCAGGTACATATCCGGTTAAGATAACAACAACAACAGATGTCCCTCAATCAGATGGTTGTAGCAGTACCAATGAACAGGAGATTACAGATAATGTGGTTGTGAATGACGCCCCTGTAGCAGAAGCGGATATTAGCTACACAGGTTGTATAACCGACGCAATTAATTTAACCGATAAATCAGACGGCAAGGGTAGACCTGTTGTACGTTGGCTATGGAATTTTAGCGATGGTACCACGTCTACACAACAAAACCCCTCCAAGACCTTTACTGCATCTGGTAACTATACTGCTAAGCTTACGGCTATCACGGATTACGGTTGTATTGGAGAGATCACTAAGAATATTGCTTTATCAGATAAGGCTACGCCTGCATTTTCTATTCCTGATACTACTTGCGTGGGCAATAGTTTCACGTTTAAAAATTTGAGTACAGCGCCCTCGGGTACAACCATGAGCAAATGGTCATGGGTATTGGATACTGTTGCAACCAAGATCAATACGACCAATGAGGATGTGGTGCAGCAGTTTGTGAAAACAGGTAAGTATCAGATCAAACTAATGGTAGAAACATCTGTAGGTTGTAAGAGTGATACATTGGTGAAAGAATTGAATGTGCGTCCTTATCCGCAGATTGGATTAGTGCTGCCCGATTTCTGTTTGGCTGAAGGTGCCGCACGTTTCAGCGATACCAGTAAAATAGAAGATGGTACAGAAGCTGATTTTAAATACGAGTGGAAGTTTAACCTCAATAATACCACCCCCGCACCAAACACGCTAAGCTCAACAAGCAAGAATCCTAATGTTACCTACTTTAATGTTGGCATCTACCGTACACAATTGAAGCTGGTATCAAAATATGGTTGTATTGATTCTGCCGCTGGTGATTTCACTGTGAATGGCTCACGCCCTAGAGCGGACTTTGTGGTACTTCGTTCAGATAGTATCTGTAGCAATCTTGCTGCACAAATAAGACATACGTCCACGGTTGACTTTGGGAATATCACTAAAACAGAATTAATCTGGAATCTGGTAGATTCTGCAGCGTATAGAACACAAGATGATAATCCTGCCAACAATAAAATTTATCAAAAACTCTATACCAATTTTCAACAGCCCGCTTCCAAAACATATCAGGTAAGGTTGGTGGCTTATTCGGGTAATGCATCTGTTTGTAGAGACAGTATCATGAAAGTGGTAACAGTTAACCAAAGTCCGAAAGTTGATTTCTCCCGTATGCCCGGTATTTGTTTGGATGCTGTTCCTAGACAAATCACACAAGCTGCAGAGCAGGGTGGCGTTGCTGGTGCTTTTGTGTACACAGGTAAAGGGGTGAATGCTACCGGTTTATTCGATCCTAAAGTTTCAGACACGGGCACTTATCCAATTCAATTCCGTTATCAAACTGCTTTGGGTTGTGCCGACTCAGCTACCATGCCCATCACCGTATGGCCTTCACCCAAAGCGAAGTTTGGGGTAACTGCGCCTTTGTGTGAGAAGAACAATATTCTTTTCAGCGATTCATCAAAAGCCAATTACAGCAAAATTGTTCGTTGGGATTGGGATTTCCGTGATGGGGATATTCGTCAGCGCAGCGATACCATTGCTTTTAATAAGCGATATGATACTGCTGGCTTGTATCGTGTGATTCTTCGTGTAACAACAGATAGTGGTTGTGTTAGTCCGAATGATACTTTACCGGTTCGCGTAACACATTTACCATTGGTGAATTTTACTATGCCTGATGGTATTTGCTTGCCTGATGGTCGCGGTGTATTCACCAGCACAACTACCATTCCTGATGGTTCTGAAGCTTTGTTTAGTTATCGTTGGAATTTCGGTGATCCGAATGACCCTACACCTGGCTTGCTAGCGCAGATGACGCATCGTTACTCGTCATTGGGTAATAAGTCGGTACAATTAAAAGTCACCACCAAAGACGGTTGTATCGATTCACTTACGCAAGTCTATTCTAAGATATACCCACAACCGAAAGCTGATTTCATAGGATTACCTGATTCTGTTTGTATCAATAGTTCGGCGCAACTGCGCGATACCAGTGATGGTAAAACCAGTGCACCGCAACGTTGGATATGGAATCTTGCGAATGGACAAACATCGACTATTAAAGACCCCATTAAGCAGTTTACGGATAGTGGTAAATACACCATCACCTTACACATCTTCAATGCAGAAGGATGTGTGAGTGATACCATCAGCAAAACATTTGAGGTGTTCCCTTATCCCGTATTGAACATTGGTAGCAGAAGAAGAGTGGTGTTGGAGGGCGATAGTATCCGCATCAATCTAACCAGTTTCTTTGCACGTAACCCGCAGTTCTTGTGGACACCCGCTACCTACCTGCGCAATCCAACAGATTCTGCACCTACCAGTCTGCCTTTAGATAATATCCGTTACTATGTGCAGCTAACAGGTACAGGTGGTTGCGCGATTAATGATTCTGTTGATATACGTGTGTTGCTAACACCTAAAGTGCCGAATGCTTTTTCACCCAATGGCGATGGTGTTAACGATACTTGGATAATCAAATATTTGGAAGACTATCCCAACTCCAAAGTAGATATCTATAACCGTTATGGTCAGTTGGTATATCATTCAGATGGTTATGTGAATGGACGTGGTTGGGATGGTACTACCAATGGAAAACCTTTGCCTATTGGTACTTACTATTATGTCATTCAACCTGGCAGCGGACGAAAACCAATTTCAGGATCCATTACCATTATTCGATGAGTTGGCGCATTCCATATCGTTTGCTCATCTTCTGTTGCTGTATGCTGGCAGTATCGCATCTTTCTGCACAGCAAAGACCATATTATGCTCAATATATCCTGAATAATTATATCATCAATCCAGCACTTGCCGGTATTGAAAATTATACAGATATCAAGCTTAGTCATAGAAGGCAGTGGACGGGTATTGCAGATGCACCAGTGACTACTTATCTCACCATGCATGCACCACTGAAGAAAGATGATTATGGCCGTGAAACGGTGAATACATTTTATCCCTATGGTGAAAACCCACTGGGCCGTGCCAACTGGCGCGATTACAACAATAACGAGCCGCATCATGGGGTTGGACTTACCTTTCTGAATGATGTAACCGGTCCGCTCAGCCGCATTGCGCTGCAAGGAACTTATGCTTACCACATGTCGGTAGCACCGGGTCTCATGCTTTCTGGTGGCGTATCAGTTGGCTTTACGCAGTTGCGATTAGATGCCACCAAACTGAATTTCGGTGATATCAATCTCGATCCTGCTGTGAGCAATAGCGGTGTACTCAACAGAATGCGTCCAGATATCAGTGCTGGCTTTTGGTTATACAGTTCCCGCTTTTTTGCCGGACTATCTGTACAACAACTCGTACCGCAGCAAGTGGCTTTCTCAGACAATAATGTGTATTTGGATAACAGTCGGCTCTTGCCGCATACTTTTTTGTCATTCGGTTATCGATTCAATATCACAGATGAGGTTACGATGCTGCCATCCGCACAAATACGCTATATCTCGCCACTGCCCATTGGTGTTGACCTCAACGTGAAATTCCGTTACCTCGATCAATTGTGGGTAGGCGCTTCTTATCGCCACAAAGAGGGTGGTGCAGCCATGGCGGGTATCAAACTCAATACCAGCTGGCATCTGGGTTATGCGTACGAAATGGCTACCAACAGTACGCTCAATACTTTTGCACGAGGCAGCCACGAAATCACCATCGGATTTTTGTTAGGCAACAAGGTATTGGATTGGACACCTCGCAATGTGTGGTAGTTATTGTATTTTCTTCGGTAAGAGGCTATCTGGTATGATGCTTTCACGCAGTAAGAGATTGCGGTTGCGTAAGCGTTTTTCCAAGCTTGAAATATCTACACCTTCAGGCAACACAATCCTGTTTTCTTGATCGAACTGAATGCCACTACGTTGAAGAATATAGTTCACCAACCATAATTTTTCTTGCGTAGTCAATTCCTTTTCCTGCTTTAATTGTTGCAATAAACCAGCTGCAGAAACCAATCGTTCTTGCATCACTTGTTGCAACATTTGCTTGTTGCTGAGGATTGATACTTGTTGTAAAGAAGTACGCATAGGTCTTTCTTCTACCATAGGCTCAATATCGCTCCAGGTCTTACGAATCTTCACAGCTTCTGATGAACTAACCGGTGCTTCTTCAAGTAGTACAATTGTAGATTCTGTAATCGCTTTTTTGTTGATCTTTTTACGGATGGTCGGTGCTGCTTGCTTAGCTAGAATTGGTTTAGGTGTAGCAATGTTTCGAGTATTGGCGCGCTTTACTTTTTGTTTGGTGATGCGTTTTTCCTGAACAGTTCTTGCAGAGAAAAACAAGAGTAAAGCCAATGCACTTATGCCGAATAAGGTAATCAGTATCCGGCTATTAGATACCTGCATCACCTGTTGGGGCTCGAGCATGTAGGCAATGCGCTTACGTAAGTCCTCTTTATTACCTGTTGCCTGCATCGCCAGGCGATGTGTTTGCTGTAATTGCGCCATACGGAATAAAGCATCTGCATATACAGCTGTGGCTTCATGATGTCGCACGGCATCATCACAACTGATTTCTCTATACAATACTGTTTCTTCATGTAGTAACCAGATGAAGGGATTGAAACTCAGCAAAGCCCTGCTCAAAACCAATGCATGATTAATCAAGTAATCGTATCGGCGAATATGTATGAGCTCATGTAAGAGCAAAGCATCCAGTTCCTTTGGTGTTAAGTTATTGATAGCTGCAATAGGTAAAATAATGACTGGCTTGAGCCAACCGATGGTGAGTGGACTGTGTACTGACTCACTTACACGTAAAGCAATCAAACGTGGCAAACCAATTGCCGACTGCTGTTGATGCAATACATCCATTAAAGCTGCATCTGCAGCAACACCACTATACATCAATCGGCGCACACCTGATAAGCCCATCAGCCATTGAATTACTTGTATCGCAATTGCTAGATAATAGAGTAGTAGGAGCCCTTGAGCCAATAAAGGGTATTGTGTCAGGTAGTAAGTGATATTGAAACTATTGGCATTGTTTGCAGAATGCCATCCATCATTTGATGAAGCAACTATCACAGTTGCAATAAAGCCGATAGCGGCACCTAGCTGCAGCACCACATTGGTGAAATAAATTTGTGCAGGACTAAGTGAAATGAATTTGCGAATGAGTTGCCAACCCAACCATACAAGGCCGGTCCATACAATTTGTTGTAACAACAAGACAATCCAGACTGGGGCATTCGCCAATAGCATCAGGACTTGTTTTTGAGTTGTTGGATCATGGCTTCAATGGCATCCAGTTCTTCCTTGCTGGTAGATTGATTGCCCAAAGCCTGCATCACCAGTTGTGAAGTAGATCCATTAAACAAATTGCGGATCAGCTTATTCACCAATTGTTGTTGCGTATTTTCCCTGCTCACATTGGCCGTGTAGATATGTGTTTTGCTACTGTCATCGCGCAGCACCAAACCTTTTTCAAACATAATCTGCATTAGCTTCAGGGTAGTGGTATAGCCCACATCTTTATGAGCCGTCAGCACTTCATGTACTTCGCGCACTGTTGCATGCTCCTTATCCCACAATACCTGCAGAATTTCTAATTCACTTTCCGTTGGCTTAATTGGCGCTTGTTCAGACATATTACGAGATTATTCGTAAGCAATTTAGGCCATCGGTTCTAAAGAAAAAGCAAAAATCAGTCGGCCACTTGTTTGCTGGTGCGAACAGCCACTTTGGCGATGGTCTTCAGCTTCAGCTCCTCGTTCTGCACGTAGATATGTTGCATTGGCAAAAAACCTTTCAGAGAATCGGTTATGCCTATAAAGCAACCAAAAGTCTTACTGCTATCAGGCTGAATAGCAATTTGTGGTAGTGCATTCATAACTGGAACGGCAAAACTATCTACCACATGCAGCACTTTATATTGCACATCCAGCTTGTAAACAGCCGTTCTTTTGGTCTCAAAAACCTTCACAACAAACACAAAACCATTGAGATCGTCGGGTATGGGTTTGCTGTATTTGGCCACAGGATCGAGGCTGGGATTTTCGCGCAGTTCAGGTATTTCGGACGTTTTAGCATCCTCTTTCGCCTCAACAATTTCCGGTTCTGCTGGTCCGCACGCCAAGAAGAGCAGGCTTGCAAAAATGGTAAGTGCTTGTTTCATAGTGATTTAGGGATGATTAAAGCTACTAATTCTTTTCGGCCAATGCACGGGTATTGAGTTACCTTTGCAAAAAATTGTAGTATTCATGACAGTATTTAGCGAGTTGGGTTTATCTGAGGAGTTGATTAAAGCGACGGAAGCATTAGGTTTCAAGAATCCCACCACCATACAAGAAAAGGCCATTCCGGTATTGATCAGTGGCACAAAGGACTTTATTGGTTTGGCCCAGACCGGAACAGGTAAGACAGCAGCATTCGGTTTACCCCTGCTGCAATTAATCGATCGTCAGGCAAGACATGCACAGGCATTGATCGTTTGCCCTACCAGAGAACTTTGTCTCCAGATCGTGACCGAGATGGAGCATTTCAAGAAATTCCTTCCCGGGGTGCATATTACTGCCGTTTACGGAGGTGCATCCATTGGTATGCAGATCAAAGACCTGAGAAGAGGTTCACAAATAGTAGTAGCCACACCCGGTCGTTTGATTGATTTGATTGAGCGCAAAGCCATCGACCTGCAGCAGATCCATTATGTGGTGCTGGATGAAGCCGATGAAATGCTCAACATGGGTTTTCAGGAAGACATTGAATTCATTTTACAGAATACCCCCAAGCGTGAAAGCACTTGGTTGTTTAGCGCTACCATGCCAGCGGAAATTCGCAAAGTGAGCAAGCGCTACATGAAGGAGCCTTTTGAAGTAACAGTGGGTAAGGTAAACACCGGTAATAAGAATATCGACCACCAATTCTATGTGGTGAATGCGCATCATCGTTACGAGGCTTTGAAGCGTTTGATTGATTTCAACCCCGGTATCTATGGTATCATTTTTACCAGAACCAAATTAGATGCTCAGGAAATTGCTGAGAAGCTGACCCGTGAGGGCTATGATATTGATGCCTTACACGGAGATCTTACACAGCCGCAGCGTGATAAAGTTATGGGACAGTTCCGCGATAAGAGTCTGCAGTTGCTGATTGCTACTGATGTGGCTGCCCGCGGTATTGATGTGCAGGGTATTACCCATGTGATCAACTATGAATTACCCGATGATGTAGAAGTGTATACACACAGAAGTGGCCGTACCGGTCGGGCCGGAAATACCGGTATCTGTATGTCAATTCTGCATGCACGTGAATTGTATAAGATTCGTTTGATTGAAAAGACCATGCAGGTACAATTCCACAAGTTGGAAATTCCTGCCGGTAAAGATGTATGTCGTAAGCAGTTCTTCCACCATATGGACCGATTGCAGCAAGTAGACATCAGTCATGGTAATTACGAAACTTATCTGCCGATGTTGGCTGAGAAATTTGCCGACATGAGCAAGGAAGAAGTATTGCAGCGTGTAGCGGCTTTGGAGTTTGACCGCTTTTTGAAATATTATGAAAATGCAGAAGACCTGAACCCACGCAAAGACCAGCGCGAGCGTGGTAGTGAGCGCAGACAGCAGGAGCGTGGTGCACCTGATCAGGGTCGTCGTAAAGATCCCAATGGTCGCAAGAAGTTTGACGAGAGCGGCAATTTCACCAAGCTCTTTGTAAACCTGGGTACCAAGGATGGTTTTTACAAAGCCAGTTTCTTACAGTTTATTCTAGACATGAGCGACCTGCGCAAAGATGTGCTGGGCCGTATTGATATGAAGGAAATGAATAGTTGGGTAGAAGTGGACGCGAAATCTGCTAAGCAGATGATACGCGCCATTGACGGCAAGAACTACCGCGGCAGAAAGATTCGTATGAATGAAGCGAATAGTCGTTAAGAAGAAAGAAGTTAGCAGCTAGTGTTAGCTTGATTGAATAGAAAAGGCCTGAGTATTTTACTTGGGCTTTTTAATGGGTAATTGTCTGTTTGAGATTGATTGCGCGTAATTAATAATTAGCAATTAAGAATTAAGAATTGCAGCTTTCTTATCTCTCAGCAAAAGAATACTTCTCAGAAACTCCTTGCGTGAAATTGAACTTATTATCGAAAGGGTTAGTGTAAGATAAGTGCATGTTTGTACAACATGGTGGGGTGGTGCAGATACCCCTCAGTCCCCTTTCGGGGCCAGCTCCCCTTGGCAGGGGAGCATACTTTTAATTTTAAAGGTGAGGTAAAAAAAATCCCGATAGTTACCTATCGGGATTTTTATAGAAAAGCAGTGTTTAATTACTGCTTCTTGGTTTCTTTCTTCACCTCAATATTGAGATCCATTTTGTCGCCAAGCTCTACTTTCAGTTTCTCAACAACTTCTTTACTTTGCTCAACACCATTGATGGTTAATTTACCGTCTTTGAAAACAACGGATACATTTTCACCATTGGTTAAGCCTTCTTTCTTCATGGCTTCAATCAATGCATCATAGTTGCCTTCCACCTTTACGTCAGCAGTTTTGGTACTGTCGTTGCTCGTTACTTTCACTTCCATTACTTGCTCAACTTTATGCTGATAAGGCTTAGGTGCACTACCTGCATGTACTTGTGCCAAAGAAGGCGCGATTACCAGAGAAACGATTGACATCAACTTGATGAGGATATTCATTGAAGGACCAGATGTATCCTTGAATGGATCACCAACCGTATCACCAGTTACAGAAGCTTTGTGTGGATCAGACTTCTTGAAGAATACTTCACCGTTGATCTCAACACCTTTTTCAAAGCTCTTCTTGGCATTATCCCATGCACCACCTGCGTTGTTCTGGAACATACCCATCAGTACACCACTCACAGTAGCACCGGCGAGGAAACCACCCAATGCTTCTGGGCCGAGGATGAAACCAATAATGATTGGAGAAATGATCGCGATAGCACCTGGCAGCATCATCTTCTTGATAGAAGCTTCCGTAGAGATGGCCACGCACTTATCGTACTCAGGCTTACCTGTACCTTCCATGATACCCGGAATTTCGCGGAACTGGCGTCTTACTTCTTCCACCATGCTCATCGCAGCTTCACCTACAGCCTGGATAGCCAGAGAAGAGAAGATGAAAGGAATCATGGCACCAACAAATAAGCTGGCCAATACTTTCGCTTTATAGATATCGATACCGATCATGTCGTAACCATTGTGTTTGATCACACCCACATAAGCGGCAAACAAGGCCAGGGCAGTGAGGGCAGCAGAAGCAATGGCAAAACCTTTACCGGTAGCAGCAGTCGTGTTACCAACTGCATCCAGTACGTCAGTTTTTTCACGCACTTCTTTAGGCAATTCGCTCATTTCAGCAATACCACCTGCGTTATCAGCAATCGGACCGAATGCATCGATCGCCAACTGCATCGCTGTAGTCGCCATCATACCTGCAGCAGCAATCGCCACACCGTATAAACCGGCACACTCAAAAGAACCCCAGATACCACCAGCTAAAACAAGGATGGGTAATAATGTAGATTCCTTACCTACAGCCAAACCACCAATTACGTTGGTAGCGTGACCAGTAGCAGACTGACGAATGATACGCATTACAGGGCGCTTACCCATGGCAGTATAGTACTCAGTGATGATAGACATCAGCGTACCTACAGCCAGACCAACCAGGATAGCACCGAATACACCATTACGTGTGATGGCGATAGCACCTTCACGGATGGTTTCAGTACCCTCGATATAGTCGCGCTTCAGATAAACCGGCGCTTCAGGTAAGATATAATATACCAATGCTGCAGAAGCAATGGCAGTTAATACGATAGAACCCCAGTTACCCAGGTTCAGGGCCTTCTGTACGTTGTTGGTGCTGATGCCAGCAGAATCAGACACACGTACAAACAAAGTACCTACAATAGAGAAAATGATACCCACACCGGCAATCAACATTGGCAGGAGGATTGGCGCGAAACCACCGTAATTATCGGTAGATACTGCTTCCTGACCCAATACCATTGTTGCCAATACTGTAGCTACATAAGAACCGAACAAATCGGCACCCATACCAGCTACGTCACCCACGTTATCACCTACGTTATCAGCGATAGTGGCTGGGTTACGTGGATCATCTTCAGGGATACCTGCTTCCACTTTACCTACGAGGTCAGCACCTACGTCGGCAGCCTTGGTATAGATACCACCACCCACACGGGCGAAGAGGGCAATTGATTCAGCACCGAGAGAGAAACCGGTCAGTACTTCAATGGTCTTTACCATTTCTTCAGAAGTAGCAGCGGCACCTGGTGCAAAGATTTGCTTCAGGATCAGGTATAAGCTACCCAGACCCAATACAGCCAGACCGGCAACACCCAGACCCATTACAGAACCACCAGTGAAGGATACGTTCAGGGCCTTGGATAAACTTGTCTTAGCCGCTTGTGCAGTACGCACGTTGGCTTTAGTGGCAATGCTCATACCGATCCAGCCGGCAAAAGCACTTGCAACCGCACCAAAAATGAATGAAACTGCAATGCTCCAATGGCTGTTCTCATTCTTTGAAGCCATAAAGCCCAGCAAAACAGCAACGAGGGCAACGAAATAGAAGAGGATTTTCCACTCGGCTTTCAGGAAAGCCATAGCGCCTTCAGCAATGTGGTCACTGATACCTTTCATTTTGGCATCTCCGGCATCTTGTCTGCTCACCCAGCCATACTTGATGAATGTGTAGAGCAATCCCACGATACCCATCGCCGGAACGGCGTAGAATAGTGCATTGTTCATAAGCAATTAATAGAGGATTTGATGGTTATTGAATGGTTTTTAGGATGATTGGTCGGCAAAAATAGGGGGAAATGGACTTGAAAGTGCCACTAATCCTGCTTTTTGAGCCGATTACACCTTGTAGCATGTGATAGTTTTGGTTGATGTAGCGCAGCCAGCCTTAGACCGGATGCGGGCATATAACGAAAAATGGATGTTTTTATTCTTCAAAATCCGTTGAATCCGCATCATTTGTGAGAATCAGCGGGAAGCGCCGGCCCAGGCTGTAGATCATTTTATTGAACTTATTGCCCAGGATAATGACGGTGGCCGTGTCTTCAATAAGTCGGGTGAAAACGGTATTGTTTCCGTGCCACCAACCATTGTGGTACACAATCTTGGAACTGTCTTCATGAATAATCATTCGCCAACCCAATCCATAATTGTGTTGTGATTTGCGCTCGTTGCTCAGTGGTTCAAAAGCCATGCTGAGGGTACTATTCTTCACAAAACTGCCATCATACAGCACTTTATCCCAAATCAGCATTTCACGTGGCGTGCTATAAATATTCTTATCGCCATAGGTACAATCCAAGCGTTCCAGTCCGTACACACGGTTATTGTACATATATGAAGGTATGTAGCGACCAGTATCGGCTTTGCTGAATACAAAACTGTTTTTCATACCCAATGGGGTGAATACACTATCCTTCATGTATTGTGGAAAAGACTGACCAGTAATTTTCTCGACCAGTAAGGCCAGCATCACATAATTGGTATTGCAATATTGAAAGCGGGTATCAGGTTTGGCTTGGATTGCGGGCTTTTTCTCGGACATGAAATCCAGGATATCCTGATTGGTGAGCAATCCCGGACGGAAAGGATCTTTTACCGGTACATATTTCACCACCTTTATTTTGCGGCCCTTTCTGCCTTTTCGATAGGTAGTGACGGCCTTTGTTTCATTGGTGAAATACAGGTAATTGGGCATACCGCTTCGATGTGATAAAAGCATTTTGATGGTCATGCCTTCATAAGGAAAGCTGGGGAAATGCGTGCGCACATCATCATCCAATCCAAACTTTCCCTGTTCCCACAAATGCAATACAGCCATCGCTGTAAAGGTTTTTGAAACAGATGCCAAGTGAATAGGCGTATTTGCATCCATGAGTTCGCCGGTGCGCTGGTTATAATACCCTTTATAATCTTCCAGTAATATCTCGCCATTCTTGGCAATGATGATACCGCCACTGAATGCGACTTTACCCAATGTCTTCTGGTATTCCTCCTGCACTGCCGCAGTGATGCGTTGTTTGGTGGAATCCGGTATGGGCTTAAAGCGAAAGTTTTTGGGTGTATAAGATTGCTCGGTAGGCTGGGCCTGACAAGACACAGTTACCAGCATAATAAGGCTGTAAACGAGGGTACGGGGATGCATGTTCAATTCTTGACGCGGGCAAATATAACAGAATCAATACGTGGGAAAACCCACGTGGAAAACTTGGGGCAATCAAGTATTTTCGCCACATGAGCAAAGCAGGTACCAGTTATCCCAAAGAGAAGATCAATATTCTCTTTTTAGAAAATATCAGTGAGAAAGCGGTTCAGCAGTTTAAGCAAAATGGTTATGTGAATGTGCGCAAACTGAGTGGTGCGTTGAGCGAAGCTGAGCTGATCAAGGAAATCAAGGATGTACACCTCTTGGGTATTCGTTCCAAAACACAGATTACTGCTAAAGTGTTAGATGCGGCCACCAAATTGCAGGCAATAGGCTGTTTCTGTATAGGCGTGAATCAGGTAAACCTGAAAGCAGCTACGCAGAAAGGGGTGGTGGTTTTCAATGCACCATATAGCAATACGCGCAGTGTTGCAGAACTGGTGATTGGTGCTGCCATCATGTTGATTAGAAGAATACCCGACAAGAATAAAGCAGCGCATGAAGGTCGTTGGTTCAAAGAAGCCAAGGGTAGTTATGAATTGCGCGGCAAAACATTGGGCATTATTGGTTACGGCAATATCGGTTCACAAGTGAGTGTATTGGCAGAAGCATTGGGTATGAAGATTCGTTTTTACGATATCGAAACCAAATTGCCGCTTGGTAATGCAGTTGCGTGTAAGTCGCTCAAAGAAGTAGTGAGCCAATCAGATATTGTGAGTCTGCATGTACCTGAAACCAATCAGACCAAGAATATGGTCAACAAAGCTTTGCTGAAACAATTCAAGCAAGGTGCCATACTAATCAACTATGCGCGTGGCGAGGTTGTAGATATTCCTGCACTCACCAAAGCTTTAGAAGAAAAACAATTGAGTGGTGCAGCCATAGATGTTTTTCCTGTAGAACCTGAGAAAAACGGCGATGTGTTTGAATCTCCATTGCAGGGTTTGCACAATGTATTGCTTACACCACATATCGGTGGTTCTACTGAAGAAGCGCAGGAGAATATTGGGGAAGATGTCAGTATCAAATTGTTTCAATATTTAGAACGCGGTATCACCAATGGTTCGCATACTGTACCACCAATTAGTCTACCACCGGTAGATGGTGCACACCGCATTTTGCATATCCACAACAATGTGCCTGGTGTATTGAGTGCGATTAATACGGAGTTGTCGAAACACAATATCAATATTGTGGGGCAATACTTAAAGACGAATGATGCCATTGGTTATGTGGTGCTGGATGTGGACAATAAATTGTCTAAGCGTGCGCTGGAATTACTCAAAGCAGTAAAGCATACCATCAAGGTGCGCATGCTCTATTAAGCAATTGCTTTCAATATTTTTTTACCGCGTGCGCGGAAAGCAGGTGTTTCATCATCCCATCTTTCTTCGATGATGAGTTTGAGTTCATGAAGGATATCCGGATAGACTTTGGATAGATTGAATAGTGTGGTCAGCGAAAATGCCTTGATGGCTGCAGGTGTTTGGATGTTTTCAATGAACCCAAAACAAGCATTCAGCACATCTGCATGATAGGTTTCTGGAATATCGAGTTCTTCTAATACCCTTACTGCATTTCTAATGACAGCAGGATGTGCATCTTTTCTTTGTAATGCAGCAACCAATACGCCGATATAAGGCTGAACCAAATTTGGTTTTGTGCGTGCTGCCCAGCTTACGCTCCATGCAGCCCGTTGTGCAATGCGGTATTCCGGATCGAGATAGCAATCCATCAATTCCTTGAAACGTTTTGGAGAACTGCAGGCATACCTAGCAATACGTGTGGCATTGGCCTTACTGTGTTCTTCCAGTATCGCTTCGCGGATATTCATTATTGCAACAACTGTTTGATGCGTTGTATTTCAGCAGCATCTGTAAAGTCTTGCCTGAAATCTTCCGGCATTGCGGGATTCATAAAAGTACAAGGCGACTCTTTTAAAATTCTCGCAGAAGTGTGAAACTCTGTAGCACCGGTGACGTTGCGCATCATCTCAATATTGCTGCTGTTGATACCACTGCCGGGCATGATAATGATACGACCATCGGCTTGATCCACCAAGGTTTTAATCAGTTCCTTACCATCCGGTGCTTTGGGTTGTTGACCGCTCGTGAGGATACGTGTACAACCACATGCTATAATCGTTTCCAATGCTTCCAATGGATCTTTACAACGATCAAATGCACGATGAAAAGTCACATCCAAAGGATAAGCAGCTTCAACGAGTCGCGCTGTATTGTCTTTATCGATGGTGCCGTCAATATTTAATAAGCCAATCACCACACCTTCAAAGCCCAGTTCTTTACACAGCAAGATATCTTTTTGGATAATCTCGATTTCTTCAGGGCGATGATAATAATCGCCGCCACGCGGACGAATCATCGGGAAAATAGGAATAGCTACTTTTTCTCTCGTGGTTCTTAGATAACCATAGGATGGGGTAGTGCCACCGTTGGCATAGTTCTCGCACAATTCAATTCTATCCGCACCGGCTGCTGCAGCAGCAATCGCAGTTTCTGTATTGAAGACGCAAATTTCAAGTGGTAAAGACATTAGATCAAAGGTTTGGCGTTCACTAAAAAGTTTTTATCGGCAGCGTGACAAACTGCAAAGCTGAAGCCTTTTTGCAAAGCATAACCACCATATTCACCTTTATTGTTGATCGCAATAAACCCTGCCTGAATGGCTTTGGCTTTTTCTATGCCTTTTACTTTCAACAATCGTTCCATAGCTTTTTTACAAGCTTGTTCGGGGTGCATACCTTGGCGCATAAACTCTACAATGGTATGTGCACCGCAGATGCGGATGATGTCTTCTCCTTGTCCTGTTGCAACAGCTGCACCTGCATCCTGATCTACAAACAAACCTGCACCGATGATCGGCGAATCACCAATACGACCGCGCATTTTAAAGCCCATGCCACTGGTGGTGCAACTGCCACTGAGTCGGCCCTTACTATCTATGGCAATCATACCAATGGTATCATGGTTCCATTCGCCGTTGTCCAACATGTTTGGTGCAAAAGGACCGTGACCTTGATTTTCTCTATTAATAGCAGGTTTGTATTCCGATTTTTTTAACCAGTTTTCATACGCACGTTTGGCATCAGGAGAGAGGTCTGGTTTCTCTAATGGAAAACCTTCTGCTACCGCAAATTGCTGCGCACCTTCGCCAACCAACATTACATGTGGTGTTTTTTCCATCACACGGCGTGCTACAGAAATGGGATGTTTGATACGTTCCAGAAAAGCCACACTGCCACAATTGCCAGCTTCATCCATGATGCATGCATCCAGTGTTACAATACCATCACGATCAGGATTTGCGCCCAGGCCCACGCAACAGTTTTGTGATGCTTCGGTAACACGTACGCCAGCTTCAACTGCATCCAGTGCATAACCACCTGAACCCAGAATTTGCCAAGCAGCTTTGTTGGCTTCAATGCCTGCATCCCAGGTAGATAGCACCAATGGTTTATGTGCTTCTGCTTTACCGCGAAAACTTTGAAAATTCAGACTGCCCAAACCCAGGGAAGCGTATTGTACAAATCGTCTTCTGTTGATCATGTGTTGGATTGAATTTCTAAAGTAGTGGCTTTTGGAGAAAATGAATGGAAGTGGTTGGACTTTATTTTGATAGTTGTTGAGTTATATTCTCCAGGGACTGAAGTTCCCGGTAATTATTTTAATAGCTAGGGGGACAAAACGACGAAGTCTTTCAATATGAATAGCAACAAGTAATTGAAAATGCAGACAACCACGAAGTGATTGAACACTGATCGAAATAATTGTACACAGTCCATTTGTTTTGCTGAATCCGATTTATCTTCCCACTATGACCACTGCTTTGTTTGCCGAATTGCGTGCTGTATGGAACTGGCCTGAATCAACGACCTATGCAATCATTGGTTCGGGACTCATTAACCATACTTGGAAAGTAGTGGCTGGAGAGGAGGTTTTCATACTGCAAAGTATCAATCAGACTGTATTCCAACGTCCGGATTGGATTGATGAAAACTTGGGTTTGCTACACACATATCTGCAAGTACATCAGCCTGAATACTTGTTTACAGCACCTGTGCCGTCTGTGTATGGACAAACACTTTGGGAAATTGGTGATGCTTTTTATCGCGTATTTGCTTACGTACCTAATACCCGCACAGTAGATACGGTGGAAACTGCTGAGCAAGCTTTTGAAGCAGCCAAAACCTTTGGCAATTTTACAGCAGTGCTGCAGGATTTTGATGCTACGCAATTGCGCATCACCATTCCTGATTTTCATAATCTGACTTTACGTTATAAGCAGTTTCAGGATGCGTGTAAGTTTGGTAATCCAGCGCGTATACAAGAGTCGATGTCGCTGATTCAGGAACTACATCAATACCATCACTTGGTGCAGCAATATGAGGCTTTTATCAACCACGCACAAGCCAATCTTCGTGTAACCCACCATGATACCAAGATCAGTAATGTCTTGTTCAATGAGGCTGGTAAAGCCGTTTGTGTGATTGATCTGGATACGGTGATGCCCGGTTATTTTATCAGTGATTTGGGCGATATGTATCGCACTTATGTTTGTCCAGTTTCAGAGGAAGAAAAAGATTTCAGCAAGATTCTAGTGCGAGAAGATTGTTGTAGGGCTATCGAAGAAGGCTATCTCTCCGTCATGGGCGATGTGATGAGCGATTGGGAGAAAAAGCATATCCGTTTTTCTGGACATTTTATTGTGTATATGCAGGCTCTGCGTTTTCTTACTGATCATTTGCTGAACGATGGTTACTATGGCGCAAAATATCCCGGACATAATTATGTACGTGCCGGGAATCAAGTACATTTATTGAGAGCATTGATGAAGCGTGAATCGACAATCATCAATCGACAATAACCAATTGAAAATAATCAATCGACAATCATCAATAACCCTTACCATGTCAACTAACCGCAGAAAATTCTTACGCAACATTACTTTAGGTGCAAGCGCACTAGCTACAGGCTTGCCGGAATCTATGGCCCAGTTTGCGCAAAAGCCAGGCGTATTCAATATGAGTGGTTATGCAGCACCGAAGATGGATACGGTGCGCATCGGTATAGTAGGTTTGGGTATGCGCGGCCCTGGTGCGGTGGAACGTATGTCGTTTATTGAAGGTGTGGAGATAAAAGCGTTGTGCGATCAATATGAAGAAAGGGTAGTGAAGGCACAGGAGATTGTAACCAAAGCCGGTCAGCCAAAACCGATTGGTTATTACGGTAACAAGGATGCTTGGAAGAAAATGTGTGAAAGAGATGATCTGGATCTCATTTATATCTGCACACCCTGGCATTTACATACACCCATGGCCGTATATGCCATGGAGCATGGTAAACATGCGGCAACCGAAGTGCCTGCTGCGGTGAGCATGGAAGAATGCTGGCAATTGGTGGAGACTTCAGAGAAAACCAAAAAGCATTGTATGATGCTGGAGAATTGCTGCTATGATTTCTTTGAGCAGCTTACTTTGAGTCTTGTGCGTTTGGGCATGTTGGGTGAAACGGTTCATGCAGAAGGTGCCTATATCCATGACCTGCGCGATTTGAATTTTATGAAGGACAATGCCGGCGGTTATGCAGAAATGTGGCGCTTGAAGGAGAATGCCGGCCGTAATGGTAATTTATATCCAACCCATGGTTTGGGGCCCATTGCCCAATGCTTGAACATAAATCGCGGCGACCAGATGGATTATCTGGTGTCTGTAAGCAGTGCCGATTTCATGATGCAGGCTATGGCCAAAGAGAAAGCGGCACAGGATGTATTTTTTCAACCTTATACGGACAAGCGCTATCGCGGCAATATGAATACCACCATCATCAAAACCCATAAGGGCAAGACCATGATGGTGCAGCACGATGTTACTTCGCCCAGGCCATATTCTCGTATTCACTTAATTAGTGGCACCAAAGGTGTCGCCAGTAAATGGCCTTCGCCGGAGCGAATTGCTTTCGGACATGGCTGGCTAAAGCCGGATGGTTTGAAAGAGCTGTACGAGAAGCACCAGACACCGTTGGTGAAACATGTGGGTGAGATTGCTAAAAAGATCGGGGGTCACGGGGGGATGGATTTTATTATGGACTGGCGATTGATCGACTGCCTGCGTAATGGCCTACCATTGGATCAGGATGTGTACGATGCGGCTTTGTGGAGTGCCATTGCGCCCTTGTCAGAGCAATCCGTAGCCAAACGCGGCAGAAGCATGGATATCCCAGATTTTACCCGAGGCAACTGGAAAAACAACCAGCCGGTGGATATCGCACTGGAAAAAGGTAAGACCACCAAGGTTAGGGCTGTAGTGGAATCAGGTAAACAATTGTAAGCATGTAACTTTAGTGTCAGCAGTCCGTTACACTATAAAATCTGCTGCTCATGCAAAAGTTATTATCATTTCTAATTATCTCATTATCATTCATTTCAGTTGCTTCAGCACAAAAATACTTGAATGACAAAAATGCCCAAATCCGTAAAGTAGAAACCTTTCATGGAATTGAGGTTTCGGGTGGTATCGACTTGTATCTGGACCAAAGTAATTCCACAGCTGTAGCTGTAAGTGCAACCGATGAAGAAGACCGCGATATGATTAAGACGGTTGTGGAAAACGGTATTCTCAAGATTTATTTTAAAAAGCCGGATAGTTGGCTCAGTGTTTCATGGGGAAACAAGCAGTTGAAAGCATATGTCTCTGTAAAACAAATAGATATACTTAGGGCTTCCGGTGGATCAGATATACTGATCAACGAAGGCCTGAATTGCCAGAACCTCAGCCTGAGTTTATCCGGTGGGTCTGATTGTAAGGGCCGCGTACAAGCCCAAGAATTACGTATCCAAGCAAGTGGTGGCAGCGATGCGATTCTCGAGGGTCAGGTTAATCAGTTAAAAGTGCAAGCATCCGGCGGCAGTGATGTTAAAGGTTACGGCTTGGTGAGCAATATTGCTAACCTGAGTGCCAGCGGCGGCAGTGATATTCATGTATCCGTACAGAAAGAATTAACCGCAGACGCCAGTGGCGGTAGTGATATCTATTATAAAGGTGAACCAGTTAAGCGCCAGGTTAGCAGTTCTGGCAGTTCAGATATCAAGCGTAGTAATAAATAGATATTCAATAGATTACATACCTGAGGCTGCCTACGGGCGGCCTTTCATTTTGTCTATATATTCTTATAATTAATATTATGTTAAGTAATACTTTAGAAAGAAAGCCATCATTGCTGACGGCTATTCTATTATTAATTATTTGGACTAACCCTAATGATTCTGCCTGGTCCTTCTACGCACAGATAGATATTACCATCGGGGCCCTCTTTAATATTACGTACTCGACCAATGCCATTCCAAAGCTTTTCGGTTTCAATTACTTTATCGCCTTGGAACATGATTCGATGTACATGGGCGCCAGCCAATGCACCCGACATCAGGTTGCCATACCATCTTTTGAATTTCGGATTGGTAACCACAATCAAGCCACTTGCTGCTATCGACGGTACCCAATACGTTACCGGTGGCTCGATGCCTTCCTTTAAAGGACTAGCCGATACGGGCACGCCATCATAGTTCTTACCATAGCTTACCAATGGCCAGCCATAGTTTTTCCCTTTTTGAATCAAGTTTAGTTCGTCACCGCCCATTGGGCCATGCTCTGTTTCCCATAATTGATCGGTGAATGGATTATAAACCAATCCCTGCGGATTACGGAGACCATAACACCAAACTGTGCTTGGTGCTGTTGCTCCCGGGAATATGGGGTTATCTGCCGGCACTTTACCGTCATCTGTTAAGCGGTGGATCTTACCCCATGGCGACTGCAGGTTCTGGGCATTCTTGTTTGGTGAATTCTCACCTCCGTAACTGGTAGTGCCACCTTCACCTACACTTAAATAGAGATAACTAGCTTTGTCAAAAACAATTCGTCCGCCGTAATGTCCCCTCCATGCTGATGGCGTATTGGATTTCAGTAATGTTTCGATATTGCTCACCTGATTACCATTTAGCTTAAAGCGTATCAGGTTAATAAATCCGCCTGTTGAGGAATAGTTGGCATAAATCCAGCCATTACTGGCATAATTGGGATGAAGCTTGATATCCATCAATCCACCTTGCCCGCTGGCATCTACATCCGTAGGAAAACCGGAAATTTCGGTCAAGGCATTGGTAGTCTTATTGACACGTACCAGTCTCCCCCGCTTTTCTGTGAAAAGCATATCCCCGTCTGGTAGAAAATCCAATCCCCAGATCACTTCACGATTATTGACAATGGTGGTGCTGGTTGTGATTGGGCTTTGTGATTGTGTAGTATCAACAAGTTCTTTATTTTCTGTGCAAGCTGTTACAAACAGTATTGAGGCAAATAATAGATTGGTCATGGACGGCATGGTTACTGTTTTTAATAAATACGTTTTTTAGTACAATTTGGTTCTATGAAAAAAGCCCCTTTTGAAGGGGCTTTTCAATATCAATTAATGAAATGAATCATGTAATCCGTCGTAAAGCTTGTATTTAGCCTCATAAGCATCAAATGCTTTTTGGTCCTTACCACGTGCTTTATCGCGTTTGAAACCATAGAGGTTAGACAAAAAGTCAACAGACTTGTTACCAATACTGTTTTCGGTCTTGGTTCTTGTTGCCTTGTCTTTGAAGACAGTATAAGCTTTTTCCAACCACTCAATGGCAACATTGGCTTCTTGATCCAATAGCTTTTCAATATCAGCATTGGCTTTGCGGATTGGATCTGTTTTGGTTTTGAACTCTGCTTCAACCGCAGCTTTCTTCTTTGGATCTTTTTCTACCTTCTTAGTAGCGTTGATTTCCTGCAGCAGTTTGATATTGGCTCTGTAACGGTCATCCCAAATACCAAAATCGTTGTAATGGATAACACCTACGTTGAAAGCAGCCAAACCATTTTGGTTGTTCTTTTCAAATGCTTTTTTGAAAGCTTCAGCAGCTTTGTGCTTGAACTTGTCAACAGTAGCGCTGTCCATTTTATCCTTATCTTCTTTAGGAATATTGTAGAACATATCGCCAAACAGCAAGTATTTGGTTTCTGTTAATGTGCCAGCTGCATCTTCTTTATCGAATACATCTACACGCTCAGCAAGGGTGTAATTTTTTTCGAGATACTCGGTTTCATATTCATCCCACTCCATTTTAGGGAAACGCTCTCTGGCAATACCCAGGTATTTTTTGAAGTCTGCTTCTTTCTTTTCGTTGATCTGATTGTACAATACATATCGATAGAGCTCAGACATTTCCTGTCCGCCCATGTTCACTACATTATTGTCAATCAAACGCTGATAATATTTAGATGCAAGAGCTTCCTGCTTGGCGTTCTGTGCAGAGTAACCTGCATACAAGATGGATGTTGTATCAAAAGGCATTGGTACACTACTCCATTTGTTGGTGAAAATCAAATCGCTGTATTCTACGGCAGTCTGAAAATAACCAACAGCACCTTCCCACGCTTTATCATTGAATTTCTGTACACCCTTGCCAAAAGAAGTTGAGTACAAATCAAAGAAACCTTGTGCATTATTGTCTTTTACAAACTTCAGTTCCTTGTCGAGTTGCAGGTATTTTCTAGCTGCTTCATCGGCAATTTTAAAAGCATCTGGATATTTTGCCAGCATGGCATCGTCTTTATACAAAGCAGCATAAATACGGTTTTTCCAATACCAGAATTCAGGATTGGTTTGTGCTTTTGGATCACTACTTACTTTCTCAATTTCTGTACGGGCGTTCTCAACCTGGTTCAGCATCATCACTGTTTTTACCTTGTCGAGTTTTTGGGCCTGACTCAGTTGAAATACACCGGTCATGGCGGCAAGCAACAATAGCTTTTTCATACTAGAGGTTTTCTTATTGGTTTTCTGTTGTATCAGTTGCTGTGGTATTATCCTCAGCCGGCTGATCATTGTTGGTTGTGTTTTCGTTGTTTTCGGTTTCTGCTGGCAGTTGATCGTCTTCTTCCTGCTCGTCAATTTTCGAGATAGCCGCAATCTCATCGCCATCATCCAATCTGATCAAAATTACACCTTGTGTAGCTCTTCCCGCCTCTTTAATGGTAGAAATTGCTGTACGAAGTGTGATGCCTGATTTGCAAGTGATGATCAAGTCTTCTTTTTCACTCACGTCCTTGATACCCACCAACTGACCGGTTTTCTCGGTTACGTTAATGGTTTTAACACCCTTACCACCTCTGTTGGTGATGCGGTATTCATCAATAGCCGTACGCTTACCAAAACCTTTCTCACTCACAACCAGAACGGTACGACTACTATCTTCCTTATTCACACAAATCATACCAATTACTTCATCGTTGGCGTCTTCTACTTCAATACCCGCTACACCAATCGCACCGCGGCCTGTTGGTCTTACTTTTTCTTCAGGGAAGCGAATGGCGCGACCGCTCTTCACAGCCATCATGATTTCAGAATGGCCATTCGTCATTCTTGCTTCCAACAACTGATCACCTTCAACAATGGTGATAGCGTTTACACCGTTGGCTCTTGGTCGGCTGAAATCTTCCAATGAAGTTTTCTTGATGATACCCTTTTTGGTACAGAGTACGATATAATGACTTTGTACAAATTCTTTATCATCTAGTTTCTTCACATCAATGATGGTGCGCACTTTATCATCCGGCGGCAACTGAATCAGGTTCTGAATAGCCCTACCCTTGCTCTGCTTCTCTCCTTCCGGAATTTCATACACACGTAACCAGTAGCAACGACCTTTTTCTGTGAAGAACATCATTGTATCGTGCGTAGATGCGACGAACAGATGTTCTACATAATCTTCTTCTCTTGTTTTTGAGCCAATCGCACCGCGACCGCCTCTGCGCTGCTGGCGATATTCTGTTGCAGAAGTACGCTTGATATAACCTAGATGTGAAATGGTAATCACCACATCTTCTTCTTCAATCAAATCTTCAATACGCATTTCATCTGCGAGGTATTGAATCTCGCTCTTACGTGCATCACCGAATTTATCTTTTACTTCCTGCAGTTCTTTTTGAATCAGTTCATAACGCAGTGATTCACTACCTAACAATTCTTTCAGGCCTGCAATCTGAACCATGAGCTGATCATATTCTTCCTTGATCTTCTCACGCTCCATGCCTGTCAGACGCTGCAAACGCAATTCCAGAATGGCTTTGGCCTGAATCTCATCTATACCCCATCCTGCATTGATCAGGTTTTCCTTCGCAACATCTGGTGTTGGCGAACTACGAATCAGTCGGATAACTTCATCCAAATGATCCAATGCAATCAAATAACCTTGTAAGATATGCGCACGCTCTTCCGCTTTACGCAATTCATACTTGGCTCTGCGGATCACCACTTCCATTCTGAATTCTACGAATTCACTGATGAGGTCCTTCAGGTTCAGAATGCGTGGTCTGCCTTTGGACAAAGCCACATTATTGATACCAAAACTGGTCTGCAGTTCTGTGAACTTATAGAGTTGGTTGATGATTACGTTCGCAACAGCATCGCGCTTGAGGTCAACCACAATACGTGTACCCTCACGCTTATTACTTTCGTTATTTACGTGCGCAATGCCTTCGATGGTCTTATCATTCACCAGCTGACCGATACGATCAGTAAGGGTATCACGATTAACCTGATAAGGCACTTCTGTGATTACAATTGTTTCGCGACCGCTTGCTTTGGTTTCCACATGGCATTTGCCACGCACCACTACTCTGCCGCGACCGGTTATCATCGCCTGTTTCACGCCTTCCATGCCATAGATGATACCACCAGTTGGAAAATCGGGCGCTTTCACATATTGCATCAATTCTTCTGCAGTAATGTCTTTGTTAGCGATATACGCAATACAACCATCCACTGCTTCGCTCAGGTTGTGCGGCAGCATATTGGTAGCCATACCAACGGCAATACCACTAGAACCATTTACAAGCAACTGCGGAATACGTGTAGGTAATACAGAAGGCTCTTCTAATGAATCATCGAAATTCAGTTGGAAGTCGACAGTCTCTTTTTCGATATCATCCAGCATGGCTTCACCCAAACGCTGTAAACGCGCTTCGGTATAACGCATGGCCGCTGGGCCATCACCATCCTGGTTACCGAAATTACCTTGTCCATCAACCAACATGTAGCGCATGCTCCATTCCTGTGCCATACGTGCCATAGCATCGTAGATAGCACTATCACCGTGGGGGTGGAATTTACCCATCACCTCACCCACAATACGGGCTGCTTTTTTGTAAGGTTTGTTAGAAGCCAGACCTAATTCATTCATCGCATACAGGATACGGCGGTGTACAGGTTTCAAACCATCGCGTACATCGGGCAGGGCTCGACCAACGATTACCGACATCGAGTAATCGATGTAGGCAGTCTTCATCTGCTCTTCGATATTTACCTGTATAATTCGGTCGTTATCGTTCGTTTCTTCGGGTATCAGATTCTCTTCCATGAACAGCTTTCAATTGTAAATTTCAGCGCAATAATTCCGGCTTTTTTGCCGGTGGGCGAAGTTAATTTTTTGGGGCGGGAATACCAACCAAAAACAGGCTTTTTTCGGGCGTTTTATCCACAATGTTGACTAATTCATAAGATGTTAATTATCAAAAAATTAGAATAGGTTTTAGTGGGCTGATTTTTTACCCGTTTCAACCAATCTTTTGTTGTTTCTTTGGAAACCATTTGATCAGCCATTTTTGAATCCTTGCCATGAAAAAAATTTGCTTGTTTGGAGCCGGAAAATCAGCCACTGTTTTGATGGATTATTTGCATGAACTAAGTGCAACAAAAGGTTGGGTGATCTCTATTGCAGATCAGGATATGGCACAAATCCAGGCTAAGCTTCCATCAGGCTCGCCTATCATAGCGCAAGCCATCAATATTCACGATGCGGATGCACGTGCGGCATTGATTAGTGAACATGAAGTCATCATTTCCTTAATGCCGCCTACCCTGCATGCTTTGGTGGCTAAGGATTGTCTGACTTTACGTAAGCATTTACTCACCGCTTCTTATGTAGATGATGGTTTGCGCAGTATGCGCGATGCCATTGCAGAAGCAGGTTTGTTGTTCTTATGTGAAATGGGTTTGGATCCCGGTATTGATCACATGAGTGCGATGCAATTGATTGATGGCATTCATGCACAAGGTGGTATCATCAATCGATTTCATTCGCATTGTGGCGGCTTAGTAGCGCCAGAGAGTGATGATAATCCCTGGCATTATAAAATCAGCTGGAACCCACGTAATGTGGTGAATGCAGGTAAAGCTGGTGCAGTGTATCAAGCCGATGGTGCAGTGGTTGAAAAAAGTTACACGGCATTATTTGCAGAAGCTGGTTCTGTGCATATTCCAAGCATTGGTGAGCTTGCTTACTATCCCAATCGTGATTCACTGAGCTATATGCCTTTGTATCGTTTGGAAGATTGCCAAGATTTTCTGCGCACTACACTACGCTATCCGGCTTATTGCAAAGGCTGGAACGCCATTGTGCAATTGCAGTTAGCAGATGATCAAATCACCTACACATTTACACAAACAACTGTGCGTGATTTCGTGCAACAACATTTGCTCAAACATCAGTTGGAATGGTTGTGGAAGGATTTGCTGCGCGATGCGGAGCTGGGTTTATTATTGGATTATCTGGGTTTGATGAGTGATACAATCATTCCAATGCAAGCAGGCACAGCAGCAGATGTTTTGCAATGGTTATTGGAAACCAGACTGGTATTGCATCCCTCAGATAAAGACATGATTGTGATGCTGCACGAGATTGTTTATACTTTGAATGGGCAACACAAACAAATACAAAGTAGTTTGGTGGTAAAAGGTACAGACGCTTTACGCACTGCTATGGCCAAAACTGTGGGCTTGCCATTGGGTATTGCCGCTAAACTCTTGATTGAAAATACAATCCAACTGCGCGGATTACAGATTCCTACTCCTCCGGAAATTTATACGCCTGTGTTGGCGGAGTTAGATACAATGGGAATTTGCTTTCAGGAATTAAGAATGAATAATTAAGAATGAATAATTGGGTTTGTTGATTTTGTATGATATCTGATATAATGATATTTTTCCTTCGCTAATCTTAACCGAAAAGGCACAAAGACACAAAGACACGAAGATTCGCTAGGAGCTTTTATGAATTAAGAATTAATAATTAAAAATGAATAATTAGTCAGTTCATCGGCTGATGTTATACATATAGAATGCTTTCTTTTTTAACCGCAGAGTGCCAGAGTTACGAGAGGTAGCGAGGAGATAGATTTCAAATTTGAAATTTTTGATTTGAGATTAGCCTACTGTATTAGGCTTTCGTCTTGATCTTGATATCAACAGGCTTCTAGATTCTATAGGCTTTCAAACTATTCACGCATCACGACTACCGATTCGCGAATCCTTAGTACCACCTAAACGAATTATTCATTATTAATTTTTAGAACCCTTCTTTTTAACCGCCTTCGTTTCCTCTTGATTCGGTTGCAACACCCACTCATAATCTAGCTGTCGTTTTTCCATATTGGCAGCCACTACCCTAATATGCACTTTATCACCAATGCGGAATTTTCTGCCGCTTCTACGGCCAACTAAACTATAGTCTGATTCCACATGTCGGAAATCATCGTAATCACTTAAACTAATCACATTCACCAAACCTTCGCATTTATGCGCAACAGTTTCTACCCAGAAGCCAAAACTGGCTACACCACTAACCACTCCTTCAAAGACCTGACCAATATAGCCTTTCATAAATTCTACCTGCTTGTATTTATTGGCAGCTCTTTCTGTTTCCATCGCCGCACGCTCCTGCTCACTGCAGTGCTTGCACTTCTCTTCCATCTTTTTATCTAGGGCAGGTTTATCATCCAACACAGATTGCAGTACACGATGCACCAATACATCCGGATACCTTCTGATGGGCGAAGTGAAATGACAGTAGTGTTCAAATGCTAGTCCGTAGTGACCAATATTCTGCGTTTTATACACCGCTTTGGCCATAGTGCGAATGCCTAGTTGTTCCAACACATGTTGTTCAGGCTTACCTTTCACATCATTGAGCATGGTGTTAAAGCTGGCGGCAATTTTTTCGGGACTGCCAATATCAAACTTGTGTCCGTATTTACGCGCAAATTCAATGAATGGTGTGAGTTTGTCTTCATCGGGTGTATCGTGCACACGATAAGGAAACGGAAGGGCTTTTTTGTTGACTTCGATTTTGGCAATATTCTCTGCTACAGTTCTGTTGGCAAGCAGCATAAACTCTTCAATCAGTTGATGTGCTTCCTTGCTCTCTTTTACAACAATGCCAATAGGCTTTCCTTTCTCATCCAATTTGAAGCGTACTTCTTGAGAAGAGAAATTGATTGCTCCTTTTTTGAAACGTTGCTTACGCAGTTTCTGCGCCAGATCATTTAGAAATAAGATCACTTCCTTATTAGGCCCTTCAGATTTGCCTTCAATAATATCCTGTACATCCTCATAAGCATAGCGATGATCAGAATGTATCACTGTTCTGCCCAACCAATATTGCTTCACCTCAGCTTTTGCATTCATTTGGAAGATGGCAGAGAAAGTGAATTTATCTTCATGTGGTCTCAGCGAACACAGTTCATTCGAAATTTTCTCAGGTAACATGGGGTTAACACGATCCGGTAAATACACTGAAGTGGCTCGCTTATACGCTTCTTCATCCAATGCCGTTCCAGGCTCAACATAATAGCTTACATCTGCAATGTGTACACCTATTTCAAACTGCCCATTTTTTAATTCACGATAAGAAATGGCATCATCAAAATCGCGTGCATCTATGGGGTCAATCGTGAATGTGAGGATATTTCTACAATCCTTTCTTTTGGCAATCTCTGCACTATCGAGTATTTCTGGCAGTCTTGCAGTTTCTTCCAACACATCATCACCAAAGCTTAAAGGAAAGCCAGCTTCAGCCAGCAATTCTTTCATGGCTGCGTCGTTCTCATCTTCTGCAAGTAATACCTGCAGCACTTCGCCGATGGGCTTACGATCGGTTTTCTCCCATTGTACCAGCTTGGCGATTACACGGTCTTTGTGTTTGGCACCATTGAGGCTTTGCAATGGAATAAATAAATCTGGCATCGGCTTGTCTGTATCCGCTACAAAAAAGGCGAAGTTGGTAGAGAGCTGAATATGACCGATAAACTCAGTTTGCTTGCGTTTCAATACTTCAATGATCTTACCATCACGTTTTCCTGTCGATAAATTCTCCTTCACCACTTTTACCGTCACTGTATCACCATGCAATGCATTATTGAAATCGCCGGGGCGAATCATTACATCTGATTTATTATCACCAACCACCACATAGCCCATGCCTGAACGCGTAACATCCAGCACGCCCTTTAATTGGTGCGATGCTGTAAACTTTTTGAGTTTCTCTTTACGCTGTTTGCTCTTTTGTTTCCTGCCCATGTTGTTGTTTGAATTGGTGGAGGTATTGAATCACCTGCTGATCGAATTGCTCGCCTTCATCGAACAAGAATCGGTGGCGGATAGGTACTACATACATAGGAAGCTCATGCAGCTCTTCTGTAAACTTCACCAGTCGCATGGCATCCTTCTCTGTTGTTAAAATGAGTTTGTCCTTAGCTTGAATCTTATCAAACTGCGTTTTTATCTCATTCAAGTCATCAATCGAAAAAATATGATGATCACTATAATCCTTTTGATAGTAAGTATGTGCTCTTTCCAATAAGTAATCTTTGAGTGGCTTAGGGTTGGCTATACCACACACCAATAAGACCTCATCTCTTGGTGTAATCACCCATTCGTCTGTACGTTTGATGATGTGATAAGGCGTGCCGTAATCAATGGTTGTAAAGAATACTCTTTGTCCCGGTTCAGGTCTTAATTGCCGAATGATTTTTTCTTTCTGCTTGATGGTTAAATCAGCAGGGCATTTGGTCACCACAATTACTTGTGCCCTGTCTGCAGACGACCATTGATCACGCAGATCGCCGGTAGGCAGAAAGAAATCATGCACATACAAATCACCATACTGCGTCAATAAAATATTGAAACCTGCAGCTACTTCTCTGTGCTGAAATGCATCATCTAGAATAATACAATCCAAATCAGGTCGGTCGTGTAATAATTGCGGAATACCGTCAATTCTTTCTTCTGCAACTGCTACAGCTACGTTTGGAAACTTGCTGTGGAACTGCATCGGCTCATCACCTATTTCTAAAGCGGTTGTGGTTTCACCAGCCAAAGCATACCCCTTTGTTTTTCGCTTATATCCCCTGCTGAGTGTACCAATTGTATAGTCTTTTTGTAAGAGTCGGATCAGGTATTCTGTCATGGGCGATTTACCGGTACCACCAACAGCCAAGTTGCCAATACAGATAATGGGGTAATTGAAATTGGCCGCTTTTAAATAGCCACGATTGTACAACCAGTTTCGGATAATGATGATCAGGCCATAGAGCAGGGCAAATGGCAGTAAGAGTACCCGAAATGAACTGAGAAAAAACGCATTAAAATTCATAGATACGGTCTGGTGTAACGCAGTGTGTTAAAGGTACATCATATTGATCTCGATCAGTGATCTTTTCAATAGGCTCAAAATAGCTGAAACCAATGCGAATCACATTGGGGTTACAGCGCGATAAATACCGATCATAGAAGCCTTTTCCATAGCCTACGCGGTAGCCATCTATATCGCAACAAAGCATGGGCACGAGAATGACTTCCAACTCTTCCGGCTCAATAATATCACCAGCTTTGGGCTCTGTTAAGCCTAATTCTTTGGTTTGATAAATTGTTTCTTCAGTGATGCGTACTGCGGTTAAAATATGTGTAGTAAAATCCGTTACCGGATAAGCCAAATCAAGATCAGGTAATAAATGGCTGAGGTATCTGGTAAATAACAAAGTATTGGGCTCGCCCAAATGTGTCAGCGGCCAATAACTCATGACTTTTTGAATACCTGTAAAATCGAGTTGTTGAAATTGCAGTAACAATAAATCATCCATCTTCAATCGGTCGCGACCGTCGATGGCCATTCTCTTGGCTTTGAAATATTGTCTGATTTCTTTTTTGGTCATAATAGCACCTCCAATAAAGCAGGTCTGATGCGTGCTGCCTGTTCGGCTACAAAAGCTTTGTCAAGATTTGCAGCCAAAGGAATACTACCTAATGTACGGATTCCTGTCCAGCCTACAATCTCTTCCTCATACTGCATGAACTGATCATTAAACAACCAGCCAAGAACAGGAATATTGCGCTGTGTGCAAGCTTCGGCTGTTAACAGCGAATGATTGATGCTGCCTAAATAATTTCTGCTCACCAGAATCACTTGTGCATTCAATGCAAGAATCATATCAGCAATAAACTGCTTTTCATTGATAGGTACCAATAATCCGCCAGCACCTTCAATGACGAGATGATTGTTTGTCTCAGGTTTGTTGGTAACAATGGTATTCAAATCAATAACCACAGCTTCTTCTCTCGCTGCGATATGTGGCGATGCTGGCAAAGCCAGTTTATATACTTCGGGATGAAATTGTGATGTATGATTGCTAATGAGTGTTTGAACAGTATTGCAATCAGTGCCTTCTTCAAAGCCTGATTGTACAGGCTTCCAATAATCTGCACCAAGCGCTTCTGTAATAATGGCTGCGGCAACAGTTTTCCCTACCCCTGTGCCGATACCTGTCACAAAAATGGGTTTACGCATCTGCTTCGTTTGTAAAGAATGAGAATACGGTAGTGCCGTAGTTCCGTTGAAAACTAAATCCTTCGAAGTTTTCGTATTGGTTGCGTGGGGTATGTTCTAATACAAAGATGCCTTCGGGCTTGATGAGTTTTCGCTGCACAATGATGCGCGGTATATCATCAATCGGACCTAAAGCATAAGGCGGACCAGCAAAGATGAAATCATATTGGTCGTTACAGCCCTGCATGAAAGCAAAGACATCCATCTTGATGACTTTGCAGTTTTCTATACCCAGCTTGGTGATATTCTCTTTAATGAAAGCATGCATGTGTACGTCCTTCTCAATAATGGTTAAGTCTGCAGCGCCTCTTGATGCCAATTCATAACTGATACAGCCTGTACCTCCGAAAAGATCCAGGCTTTTGGCGCCTTCAAAATCGATTCTGTGTTGCAGGATATTAAAGAGACCTTCTTTGGCAATATCTGTAGTGGGTCTGGTATGCGGCATTTTGGCCGGAGGATTGATCCGCCTGCCACCAAATTTTCCGGAGATAATCCTCATACAACCAGCTTTAAGATGGGCGAAAGATAATAAGCAGGATACATGTTCAAGCCTTTTTCCAACACACCATTGATGCGTATTTCATCTAAACGAACGGAGCCGAAACTATTTCTCAGGTGTACCATCCAATCGCTTTCTGCATTGAATAAGCCTGAGATGAACAAGGTAACTGCACCCGGACTCACTTGCAATTGCTGACTAATATTCAGCAGATGGTAGAGCAAGTCGGCATCACTTTTAAAATACTTGGTCTGTAATACGTGCACCTGTCCCGCTTTTCTAAATAAGAAGTTCACATGTCCGTGATAGACTTGTGCTACGAGTAAATTGGTGATATGTTGGTGCTTGCCTGCTTCCTGCATCAACTTGGCGTAAACATGACTGGAAGTCACAATCAGGAAATTTCTACCTACTGCATCAGCAAGGGTTTGCTTAATGCGGTAAATGCAAACCGTCGATGGATGATCATGTATTCTTTCGTAACGGAAAACCGAAGCTTCAAAATCGCCAAAAAGCAAGTTTAAAAAATCTTCACCGGCATTGGTGCCTAGTTTGTCTGCAGGAATCAACGCCGCTTCTGCGAAATTGAAATAGATATGGGTATTGGTGAAATGACGGGCCAGAATTTGTGAAGCCGCTCTTGTATGATACAGGATATTGTTCCAGTCGCCCTGCTCATCATTGATCTCAAATAATTCGAAAGCAATCAGCTGTCCGGTAAGCGATTGTTTTACCATACAGGCAATATGCCCTTCCGCAATCTCCAATAGCAACAAATCATTACTTCCGTAAGCAGGTTGCTGATGTTCGCCATAAAGCCCAATCTTCCTTTCAATCATTCGGTTAAATTACCCTGCAATGTTAAAAAATATCTCTCAGACCATCACGGGAATATGGACTGCATAAATAGTAGCTTTGCGGCCCATGGCACAGATGGCACAAACACAGGATTTCCGGGTGGCAGTCACCAATAAGCAGATACTCTCTATCGCGCTGCCAATATCTGCTTCTATCCTAGTGCCCCAGCTCAATTTTATCACCAATAACATCTTTTTGGGTGGTTTGGGCCAGCAAGAATTGGGGGTTGCCGGTATTACTGGGGTGTACTACCTCATTTTCGCGGTCATTGGTAACGGACTGAATAATGGTCTTCAAACCTTGATTGCACGCCGCGCAGGTGAAAACCGCATTGATGCCATTGGTAGCCTATTTGCACAAGGTGTACGCATTGCATTGTCTATATCAGTGTTTGGAATTCTCTTCACCTGGTTTCTGGCGCCCACCATACTTCGTTGGGCACTGAATGATCAGCAAAATGTGGATATGGCCGTCAACTTTTTGCGCGTCCGTATTTTTGGTTTGCCCTTTTTGTATCTCTATCAACTGCGTAATGCTCTACTGGTTGGAACCAATAATACCAAACTCTTGGTTGTTGGTACTGCTACTGAAGCTGTGACCAATGTATTCTTCGACTACACACTCATTTATGGCAAATGGGGCTTGCCCGAATTGGGCTTTAACGGAGCGGCACTGGCTTCTATTATTGCCGAGTTCGCCGGATTGATTGTGATCTTTTGGGTGATTCGATCCAAAGGGGTTAGCGGACAGCTACAGCTCTTCAGCAATTTTCGCTGGCACGCCGACAATACTCGTAAAATCCTCACCATCTCTGCCCCACTGGTAATGCAACATGCGATTAGTATTATCACCTGGGAATTCTTCTATATTCTGGTTGAACATCATGGTAATCGCGATTTGGCGATTTCCAATACCATGCGCAACATATTCGGGTTTTTCGGATGCTTTACCTGGGCTTTTGCAGCTACCACTACCACGATGGTCAGTAATGTGATTGGGCAAGGCTTACAAGAGAAAGTACCCGAGCTCTTGAAGCGCATTATGTACTGGAGTATCGGCTTAGCAGCAGTAGTATGCCTCCTACTCAATATTGCGCCGGGCTTATTCTTGTCGATTTATGGTCAGGGAGATGATTTTATACAAGCGGCTATCCCTGTACTGCGTGTTGTTTCTTTAGCGTTGGTGGTGATGTCTTTCTCTGTTGTTTGGATGAATGCTGTTACCGGTAGCGGTCATTCTAAGATGACTTTGTTGGCTGAATTCATTGCCATTGTGCTGTACAGTGTTTATGTATACACAACTTTAGAATACCTGAATTTGTCCATCACTTGGGGCTGGATGAGTGAATGGGTTTACTGGCTGTCTATTTTCGTTCCATGCTTTTGGTTTATGCAATCAGGTAAATGGCGGAATAAAGCCATCTAGTTTTTGTGAATTAAATGTAAAAAGCTGGAACTGATACAACGTTCTTGGCCTAAGTACAATCATTGATAAAAAATCAAACAATGCAAAAAATTTTACTCGCTTCTATTGTACTTCTTTTTTCATCGCCCATTTATGCACAGTTCAGCAAAGGAACTAGAATGCTGTCAGGTAGTTTTTATTTGAACCAGAATAAGCAGGAAAATACCACTACTGGCAATGTAGCGCAAATTAGTCGCTACAATACAGCAGGTATTACTATGGGTGTGAGCATTTTTGATAATGCAAGTTCTTTCAATACTTTTTCATTGTTGTATAATCGGCAAGAGAGTAAGAATGACAACGGAATTAATCTATCCAATGCAATCAATCAGGCTGCCGGACTTGGGTGTACGCACACAAAACTATTTCCTTTAATCAATAAGTTATCCGTTTCTCTGGGTGCAGGGGGAAGTGTATTGCTGAACAATAATAAAACTTCCGGTTTGACAGGAACTATAAAATCAAGTGGCTTTCAAGTTACAGCAGGTGTTTCGCCGGGGCTATTGTACCAAATGAAACCGCGCCTATTATTACAGGCGCAGTTTAGTAATTTACTAGCGATCAATTATAGCTACCTAAAATCCGGAAAAAGTGCAGGTATCGAAAAAAGTGTGCAACAGAGTTTGAATCTTTATGCAGGTACGAATCTAGGCAGCGTATCCGGATTTGGGATTGGATTCTATTGGCTGATGAAATAAATCAACCCTTGAGCTGATTGATTAAATCAATATACTGCTGCATAGCAGTTTCTTTGGCTAAGCCTTTTAACTCACTCCAGGCATTGTGCTTGGCTTTGGCTACAAAGTCGAATGGGTTGGATGGCCCCTCTCCTGTTGCATCACCATCTGTTGCTTGCTTGTAGAGTGAATAAATCTTGAGCAGGGTTTCATTATCTGGCTTTTCGCTGAGCAATTTGCTGTTGGCAACTGCTGCTTCAAAGAGTTGTTGTAATTCCATGTGTATTGATTAAAGTGTTTTATTGAGTAGTTCTTGTCCCGCTGCCTTAATACCCGCATCATCTGCTGTGCGTACCGGCAGCTTTACCAGTTTCTGTAATATTTCGATCATCTTGGCAGGTCGATTCGCTTCTTCATACGCTTTGGCTAAATCAAAATAGTTGCGTACAAAATAGGGTTCAATCGTTCTGCATTTCTCCATATAGCTGATGGCTTTTTCAATATCGCCATCAGGCAGTCCACCATAAAATAATTTCACAGCAGCTTTTTTGAAACCAGATAAAGTCACCATCTCATAATGCCATTTACCCAGTGTAAAATTGGCTTTGCCGTGATTGGGATTAATTGCTAATGCTTTATCAGAAAACAATTTCACATCTTTCACATAAGCTACAATCTTCTTATTGTCATCCGCTACATCGGTCATTCTACCTGAAGCCATAGCCATCGCATACAAAGCATCGGCATCATTGGCATTGGCTTCAATGGCTCTTTGTGCATAAGCCAGTGCCGACTCATAATATAAACGCATCTGCTTTTTGTCCTTCTGTCTGCTACCATTCGCTACATTTAGTTCCGCAGCTTTCACTAATGCTTTTACATTCTTTGGATCAATGGTAAGTACCGCTTTGTATTTATCCAAAGCCTCTCCTTCCTTGAGTTGTATTTCCAGGTTTTGTGCTTCTTTCAATAAAACGTTCACATCCTGCGCAAAGCCAATGCTCGTTGCAAGCGAAAGGATGACTAGAAAAAAAACTTGTTTCATATCAAGGACGTTTTGCTGTATAGGCAATACCTACAGTGCCTTGGAATCCGGAGATGAGTGGATTGAGTTTTTGAATATCGATCCGCACTTCAGTTGCCTGTGCAAATTGTTCAAAGATGGTGCCACAAATATCCTGTGCTAGTGTTTCTAGTAATGGTGTAGGTGTCTGCATCCTTGTTTTGATGAGCTCAAATAATTGCACATAGTTGAGGGTGTCATCAATATGTTCCACACGTTTGGGTGTGGTATAATCAACAGAACAATTGATGAGGAATTGATTACCCGTCAGCAATTCTTCCGGGTGAATACCATGATAGCCTCTCAGCTGCACATTGTGCAATGCAATGGTCATCATACCAATCCTTTCGCTGAAAGATAACGTTCTGCATCCAGTGCAGCCATACAACCACTACCCGCCGCAGTTACTGCCTGACGGTAGATTTTATCTTGTACATCACCGCAGGCAAATACGCCTTCAATATTTGTTTTCGCAGTACCCGGTACTGTTTGGATATAGCCTGTTTCATCCATATCTAACCAGCCCTTGAAAATATCGCTATTCGGTTGGTGACCAATCGCCACGAAGAAACCGCTGATAGGTACTTCTACTTTTTCGTTAGTAGCTGTATTGTGAATGCGTACACCGCTTACTTTACCATCGCCCAATACTTCATCCGTAACACTGTTCCAGTAAATCTTGATGTTTGGCGTATTCTTCACACGATCCTGCATCACTTTACTTGCACGCATTTGATCGCGACGAACAATCATGTGTACTGTGGTGCAAAGCTTAGAGAGATACATGGCTTCTTCACAAGCGGTATCACCAGCACCAACAATCGCTACTTCTTTTCCACGGAAGAAGAATCCATCGCACACCGCACAGGCACTCACACCAAAACCATTCAGGCGCTGCTCGCTTTCCAGTCCCAACCATTTTGCTGAAGCACCAGTTGCGATGATGATAGCATCAGCTTCAATCAATTTCTCTTCATCAATCCACACTTTATATGGTTGTGCGGTGAAATCAACTTTGGTAGCCAATCCATAACGGATGTCTGCACCCATTCTGCTGGCTTGCTTTTCGAAATGAATCATCATCTCCGGACCTTGAATGCCTTCTGGGTAACCGGGATAGTTTTCTACTTCTGTTGTAATGGTCAACTGTCCGCCAGGTTGAATGCCCTGATACAAAACAGGTTTCATATTGGCGCGTGCTGCATAAATCGCAGCGGTATATCCTGCAGGACCTGATCCAATGATCAGTACATGTACTTTTTCTGTTGCTTCAGCCATAATTCGTTGATTGAGTTAGCAAAAATAGCAGCCAAACGGCTTTGCTTTTGTGAGTTTGTTCACAATGGGCTTATTTGGGGATAACCCCGGTTTTATACTGTGCAGCATAGCCACAAAAAGCGCCCAATGCATTGTTGCTGATATTGCCCAACACTTTGGTAGGTGCTGAAAACGGATTACCTATGGATTGAAAGGAAAACTCCCAGGTCCGCCAGAAATCATAAGTGGGCTTATCAATATTGCAGAGTTTCACGGTAACAGTGTCGCCCTTATTAAAGAAGCCATAGTCTTCAAACCTAAGATCTGCGTTGCGGTCGATGCCGCGATCTATCTGCACTTCATAGGTTTTACCATCTACAATTTGATCGTCGAATACAGAATTGGCTCCCGGAAAATAAGGTTCGCGATTGCGTTGGGTGAAATAGCGGATATAATTGCCTAAACCCGGAGGATCTGTGACAGTTGACATCACAACTACTTTAGATGAGTCCGGATTATTCGGTGCTTTCTTCCACCAAATACTGTCCAGTGTTTTGGTCAGTAAAGGAATGCTTGCGCTAGCAGTATATCTTTCGCTGCCAATGATGATTTCTAATTGATATTGTTTGCCGAAAGCGCCGAGTATGGCTGTGGTTGGATTAGCCGGATCATTGCTGTAGTAATACAAAGTGATGGTTGGACTAACCTGTTGTGCGTATTCCTTTAATTGATGTGTTCTGGTACCATCGCTAATGCGTACGATAGCGTTGCGCACAAACTGACTAGAAGCAATGCTAGGATTTACGTTAGAGAAATAGCCCAATGAGCGTGTGATGCTGATGATGGGCGGTCGGCCATTTTCAATCTCACCATCTACTACCAATTTGGGAGTTACATTTTCCGGTGCAAAATCTACCTGCTTCTCGCAAGCCACCAACGCCAAGAATCCAATGCCCATCAATAATCTGCCCAATTTCATCATGCAAATATTACAATAAAAAACCCCTCTGGTTCAGAGGGGTTTGTGAAAATACTTCGTATTGCTTAGCCTAAGTATGCTTTCAGCGCGTTGCTATAACGTGCTTTCTGCAAACGCTTGATCGCTCTTTCTTTGATCTGACGGATACGCTCCTTGGTTAAGTCGTACTTCATACCAATTTGCTCAATGGTTACCCCATTTTCACCATCCAAACCAAAATACGCATTCACGATCTCGGCTTCGCGCGGACTGAGTGATTTCAACACGCGGCGAATTTCTTCGCGCAGTGAATCCTTCATTACATCCTCATCGGTATCATCGCTGCCTTCCAGCAAATCGCCCATAGCTACATCTTCTGCTTCGTGCACAGGTGCATCCAGTGAAGTGTGACGGGTGTTGCTTTGGAAGATGTTGTTGATCTCCGTTTCGCTCATTTCCAGGATTTCAGACAGCTCTTCAGTAGAAGGCTCTCTTTCATGCTCCTGTTCAAAAGCCATGTAAGCCTTATTGGCTTTGTTGTAGGTGCCAATTTTGTTTTGAGGCAAGCGGACTAATCTGCCCTGCTCTGCCAACGCTTGTAAGATGGACTGGCGAATCCACCATACGGCGTATGAGATGAATTTAAAGCCCTTGGTTTCATCGAAACGTTGGGCTGCTTTGATCAAGCCGAGGTTGCCCTCGTTGATTAAATCGCTCAAGGAAAGGCCTTGGTGCTGGTACTGCTTGGCAACAGATACCACAAAACGTAAGTTGGCCTGCACCAATTTGTCTAAAGCGCGCTGCGAATCCCGATAATCATTCTTATTCTTGATACGCTGGGCCAGTGTGGTTTCCTCTTCGGGAGTGATCATCGGAATCTTAGAGATTTCCTGTAGATACTTTTCTACTGCCTGCGAATCGCGGTTGGTGATCTGGGTAGCAATTTTAAGTTGCCGCATAGTGAACTGTTCTTGCTTTTATAAACGTGATAGACAATGATTTGTTTCGTGCCGTACTACCGGAATCTCTTAAAATTAAGGATACTGGTTTTAAAAGCCTGCAAAACTACAGAAATAACGGCTGAAAACGGCAGATTTGTGTATAAAGCACAGGAATTTGTGTACAATTCTGCAGGACTGTCCCCTACATGTATAAAAAAAATGTCAAGTGCTGAATATTTCCACCGTTGATATTAAACAAGTCTAAGCAGGTGTATCTTCGCCATCCTATGATCGACTATCGTAGTGACACCGTAACCCGCCCCACTCCAGCCATGCTGGAAGCCATGCATCAGGCGCCTTTGGGCGATGATGTTTTTGGAGAAGATCCAACAGTCAATGCCCTGGAATCCTATGCTGCCCAGCTCTTTGGCATGGAAGCAGCACTGTTTTGTCCCAGCGGCACCATGACCAACCAAATTGCCATTAAAGCCCATACCCAACCGGGTGATGAAGTGATTTGTGATCATTTATCGCATATCTACCAATACGAAGGCGGCGGTATTGCCTTCAATTCGGGTTGTTCTGTGCGTTTGTTGCAAGGAGATCGTGGCCGCATCACAGCCGATATGGTGAAAGCAGCCATCAATCCCGATGATGTACACAAGCCGATTTCCACCTTGGTTTCACTGGAAAATACCGGTAATCGTGGCGGTGGTAGTTGCTATGAATTCAATGATATTCTGCAGATTAAGCAGGTTTGTATCGATAATAACTTGAAGCTGCACTTGGATGGTGCGCGCCTATTCAATGCCCTAGTAGCCAAGGGCGAAACACCCTTGCAATACGGTCAGGCTTTTGATACCATTTCCATTTGCTTAAGCAAGGGATTGGGTGCGCCCGTAGGCAGCCTGCTCCTAGGCCCGGCTGCTTTTATCAAAAAATCGCGCCGCATCCGTAAGGTCTTTGGCGGCGGTATGCGCCAAGCAGGTATGCTAGCTGCTGCTGGTTTATATGCATTGCAAAACCATGTTGACAGATTGGCCGAGGATCATGCCCATGCTAAAGCACTGGAAGCAGCTTTGCGTAAGAAAGATTTTATTGGTGAGTTCTTACCAGTAGAAACCAATATCCTCATATTTGAAGTGAAGGGCCGATTCACGCCCGCAGCTTTTGCTGAAAAAATGAAAGCCGCAGGCATTCATTTACTGGCCATGACACCCACTCAGGTGCGTATCGTGGTTCACCTCGATATTACGCCTGATATGATTCAACAAACGATTACTGCCATAGAACAATTATAAGCCGATAGATTATGTTACCTAAGATCAACCCTACCAGTACACAAGCATGGTTTTTATTGAAGAAGCATTATGAGGATGAAATGAATCGCGCACATATGCGTAAACTCTTCGCCGCAGATGCTGATCGTTTTAAAAAATTCTCTGTTCGTTTTGAAGATATTCTCTTCGATTACTCGAAGAACATCATTAACGATAAAACACTGCACCTCCTGCAGCAACTAGCTACTGAATGTAAGCTAACAGAGGCTGTGCATGCCATGTTTGCCGGACTACGCATCAACGAAACGGAAAACAGAGCCGTACTCCATACTGCACTGCGCAATTTCTCCGACACGCCTATCCTCGTGGATGGAAAAGATGTAATGCCGCTGGTGAAAAAAGTACAGGAGCAGATGAAAGCTTTTTGTGCTAAAGTGCATGATGGTAGTTGGAAAGGTTATACAGGCAAACCCATTCAATACATTGTGAATATTGGTATTGGCGGTAGTGATCTTGGCCCGGTGATGGTGACTGAAGCTTTACGTCCCTATTGGGTGGAAGGCATACAAACTTATTTCGTGAGCAATGTGGATGGTACGCATATGGCAGAAACCCTGAAGCGTGTGGATCCTGAAACAACGCTTTTCCTAGTTGCGTCTAAAACTTTTACAACTCAGGAAACAATGACCAATGCACATACGGCACGTGCTTGGTTCCTTGAACATACTAAGGATGAAAAAGCCATTGCCAAACATTTTGTGGCATTGAGTACGAATGAACAGGCTGTCACTGCTTTTGGTATCGATAAGCAGAATATGTTTGAATTCTGGGATTGGGTTGGTGGACGCTACTCATTGTGGAGTGCCATTGGTTTGTCGATTGCACTCACCATTGGTTATGACAATTTTGAAGCTTTACTCAAAGGTGCGCATAGCGCCGATACACATTTTCGCACAGCAAAAGCGGAACAGAATATTCCATTGATTATGGCATTGCTGGGTATATGGTACACCAATTTCTTTGGTGCACAGAGTGAAGCGATTTTGCCATACGATCAATACCTGCACCGCTTTGCTGCTTACTTTCAGCAGGGCAATATGGAGAGCAACGGTAAGAGTGTAGATCGCAGCGGCAACAATATTGATTATGCAACCGGACCGGTGATTTGGGGTGAACCTGGCACCAATGGTCAGCACGCGTTTTATCAATTGATCCACCAAGGGACTGTCTTGATTCCTTGTGATTTTATTGCACCGGCCATCAGTCACAACCCTGCCGGTGATCATCATGTGAAACTCCTTTCCAATTTCTTCGCGCAAACAGAAGCGTTGATGAATGGAAAGACAGAAGCAGAAGTAAAAGCAGAGTTTGAAGCAACCGGTAAGCCCGAAGAACAATGGAAGAAATTGATTCCTTTCAAAGTATTTGAAGGTAATAAGCCCACCAATTCAATTATTGTGAAGCAGATCACGCCTTATACATTGGGACAGCTGATTGCTTTCTACGAGCACAAGATTTTTGTACAAGGAGTGTTGTGGAATATTTTCAGTTTCGATCAGTGGGGCGTTGAATTAGGCAAGCAACTGGCCAACCAGATTTTACCTGAATTGCAGGATGCATCTCCTGTGCAATCACACGATGCATCAACCAACGGATTAATCAACGCATACAAAGCTTTTTTGCAATCATGATACCAGGCATCAACATTAGACCAATTGCACCTGCAGATAATGCAGCTATGGCGAAAGTTATTCGCACAGCGCTGGAAGAATTCGGTGCAAACAAACCCGGCACCGTGTATTACGATGATACCACAGATGCTTTGTATGAACTGTTTGCAGGCACTCCGAATAGCCTTTATCTTGTTGCAGAACGTGAGGGTGAATTGGTTGGCGGTGCAGGCATCTTCCCTACTGATCAATTGCCGGAAGGTGTTTGTGAGTTGGTAAAAATGTACCTGAGAAAAGATGTCCGCAATATTGGTTTGGGCAGAAGCATGATTGACGAATGCTTGAAAAGAGCCAAGGCTATTGGATACAAACAAGTCTATTTAGAGACCATGCCTGAATTGCGTAAAGCAGTCTCTGTATATGAGAAGTTCGGTTTTGAATACCTCAAAGGCCCGATGGGTAATTCCGGACACAACGGTTGCGATATCTGGATGCTGAAAACGATATAAAAGAAAACCCCCACAATACTGTGGGGGCTTTTTACTAGCAGTTGGTTTTGGTTGGAATCGAGATTACCACTTATCTACTTCTTCGGAAGCAGTAGGGTTAACGATGGTAGAAACAACTGGTGCAGCTTCTACAGGTATCTCAGCAACTACAGTTGGTGCTTCAGTAGCTTCTGTTATTGCTGCTTCATACACTTCGCCTTCGGCAGCATCATCGTATTCGTGGTTGAAAGCATCAAAGTCGAAATCAGGCATCAGTTCAGTTTTCACGTGATCTACTGCTTCATTCAGTGCTTTCAAAAATTTATTGAAGTCTTCTTTGTACAAGAAGATCTTGTGTCTGTCGTAACCATTGTTATCAAAGCGCTTGCGGCTTTCGGTAATGGTTAAGTAATAATCATTACCTCGGGTTGCACGCACATCGAAGAAATAGGTTCTTCTCTTCCCGGCACGGATACGTTTGCTATAAACGCTCTCCATTTTTTTGTCGTTGTTCTCGTACGCCACAATGAGCAGTTTTGGTTTGGTGTATTTGTTTAGGTCGACAAATATAATATTGTTTGCGAATTGGCAAAATTTTGTAAAAGAATGTAAAACAAGGCCTTGGCGGTGTTTTGAAGGGCTATTCTTCCTTGTTTTCCACGCGTTGCACGCGGAATAATTCGGCATAGAGACCATCTTGCTCCATCAGCTGATCATGGTTACCCATCTCGGCAATTTGGCCATTCTCCAGTACAACAATGGTGTCAAAATGGAAATCTGTAGGTATGCGGTGCGTAATAATGATAGCAGTCTTGCCCTTGAGCGCTTTATCTAGATTATGCACAATCAGCCTTTCTGTACGGGCATCTACAGCACTTAGGCAATCGTCGAATATGGCGAGTGATGGTTGCTTGATCAATGCACGCGCAATGGAAATACGTTGCTTTTGTCCACCGCTCAGTGTTACACCGCGCTCACCTATCATGGTATCATATTGCTGGGCAAACTGCGCAATATCGCCATCAACGCCAGCCATGGCTGCTGCTTTGGCTACTGTTTCCTTGGATGCATTTTCATCCAGCCCGAAAGCGATATTGTCTGCTACGGTATCGCTAAACAGAAATACATCCTGAGGCACATAACTGATTTGTTCTCGGTAATGCATGAGCTCATATTCACGCAATGACCTACCGCCTATCTCGATGCTACCGTTATCTGGTTCATAAAAACGAAGCAGTAATTGCGCCAATGAGGTTTTGCCACTACCAGTTCTACCCAACAATAAAACACGCTCCCCTTTTTTTATGTGCAGATTGATATGATTCAATGCACGAATACCGGTATGTGGGTAAGTGAAAGAAACATCTTTGAGCACAATATCGCCTTCGGGACGAATCATTTCTGCATGCCCTGTTTCCTTCGCCACAGGTTTGGTGAACATGAATTCATTGATGCGCTTCTGCGATGCGGCTGCACGTTGTACAATACTGGCCGTCCAACCAATGGCGCTCACCGGAAAGTTGAGCATATTGATATAGATCACAAACTCTACAATCGTACCAACACGTGAACTGTCTTCCAATGCTTGCAAACCACCAATCAAAATCGTGACTAGTGTACTAATGCCGATCATCAGCGTCATACTGGGGAAATACACGGCTTCCACACGTGCTAAAGCGATGGCGTTTTGTTTGTATTCTTCGCTGTTGCGGGTAAAGAACCCCAACATGGCTTTTTCCTGTACAAAAGATTTGATCACACGAATGCCGGAATAAGATTCCTGTGCATTGGTGGTGAGGTCGGATAATAAGCCTTGTATCTGCTCACTCTTTTTATTGATGATGCTGTTGACGTAGTAAATGGTGATGGCCAGTAGCGGCAAGGGCGCCAATACATACAGGGTGAGTTCAGCGTCTTTGCGAAACATATTTACCACACAAAAACTGATCAATGCGACGAGATTGATGAAATACATGATGGCCGGACCGGTATACATTCTTACTCTACTTACGTCTTCTGCCATGCGGTTCATCAAATCTCCCGTGCTATTGGTTTTGTAGAACTGCGTATCTAATTGCTGATAATGTTGGTAGATTTCATTCTTCTGATCGTACTCAATATGCCTGCTCATCACAATAATAGTCTGGCGCATGAAGAACATGAGTAAGCCGCGAATAACTGCTAATCCAAGAATGGTGATGCAGCAAATGGCAACAATCCAGGCAAAGTCGTGTGTAGTGGTATCCATTCGCCCCACAAACCAATCCACCAGCCAATCATACTGAACCACTTTTGCAGCTGGTTTAGCACCGGGTAATTGTTGCTGCACACGACTCACAACATAACCAGTTACCTGTGGGGCCAATACCGCGAAATAGTTGGAAGCAATCACAAAGAAGATACCAATGAAGAAGCGGTATCGGTATTTCCAGAAATAGTGATTGAGTGCGGCAAGGTGCTTCAAATTGATTATTTTGCTCAAAAGTAAACAACCCGCATGAATAAACTTTTGTGATTGTTTTTTGATAGAATAAATTCAAAAAGAAATCAATATGATTAGACATTTATGCTTTACTGCCTTATTTGCTTTTTTCTGTACTACACTCTTTTCCCAAAAGATTTATATAAAGTTTGGTTTCGACGAGAAAAATGGTGATGTAGTGACTAAGGAGAATGCTGTTTTTCTACCCTTTGATGGTAAGCATATTGTTTATGATACTGTATTTCAGTTTTCGAGCTCCTACACATCAAGAGATATACTAAAGGGTATTAAAAAGATGTTCGCTTCATTTGCTAAAACACCTGCCTTAGGTATAAGTGCTTTTGAAATCGTTGAATTACGGGGATATGCTAATAAAATTATTTATGAAGACTTAGACGATGGCATAATTACGGGCTATTTAGCTTTTATCACGCCAAAAGAAAAAGGAAGGCCGAAATTGGTATCATTCGGAGATTTGGTTATATGTAAAACCACATTTCTGGTAAAAGACAATAGAGTGAAAATTTTTATTGAAGATGTCGAGTTTTATTATGGTAATCTGGGAAGGCGAATACTTGGTGAAACGCTTGGCGGAACCGCAGTTGGATTATTGGCTAGTTTAACCTTTGACTCATTTAATCAAATGATGGAAGCAAGAATGAAAATTTCAACCAATGATTATCAAATTCCATATATTGAAGGTGTTGCGGCATATTCTACTGATTATTACATTCGAAAGCTTCCAGAAGCACTTAAGGAAATGATTAATTCGGAGATTATCGCTAAGTCAAAATATAAAATGGATTAAATGAATGTTTAGGCTGGGCTCATTTTGCCTTAAAACCAAACTCGGCAACGGGCTCAAGCTTATTGAATATTTTATGGATTAGCTACGCTGATCCTATTGGGGGGCTTAAAACACTTCAATGCCTGCTCGCTTCGCTCGCTGTCATTTTGCTTTTTCGCCTTTTTGCTCGAGTAAACTCGGCAACGGGCTCAAAACAACTCAATGCCTCGACTTTCGTCGAGGCATTGAGTTGTTTTGCGGAGAGAGAGGGATTTGTCCCGTTCTCTCAATCCCTTTACTATTAAGCCTTTCGGCGGTTATCAAAAATTTACTCACCGAAATACTCACCAGCTTTTTTGATTGCTTTTGGTGCAAATCGGTATTGTAAAATTATGAATTTTCATTGGTAAAATGACATAAGCCCGACTGTTTTTTGAACAAGTTTTTATGCTGCTAAGAACAGAACCACCTCTTCCTTTTTGATGCCTGTGTACAGGCAAAATTCTTCTACAGTTACAAACTGGTGTTCTTCTTTTTCAAAGTATTCCTTGATTTTATTAAGCAGCATACGGCCATAGCGTTCACTTTTACCAGTGATACGCTGCACATCTTTTGGGTAAATGCAGAGCCGTGTTTGTTGCATTTTCATACTCTATCCATGCCTTTGGTATGGGTTTGCCATACTGCTGCTGTATTTGATTTAGTAAAGGCATAACGCAAAAATACAATCAAGAAGATAAAGTAACTAACAGCAATAAATGCAGGTAGCGGCAATATAAGCCGATAACGGAAGTGCTGTGATGCAACTGAAGTTTTCATTTTCAAATTTTGTTTTCGTGAATTCACAAAGGCTTAATGAAGTGTGCCCATGAAAACACTTCCATTACAAATTTTAAATCCAATAAAATGGCAAAACAAAAAGGGATTATCAAACTGGATGGCACCATTGGTGACATTACGTTTTACAAATCCAAAGATGGTTATTTAGCCAGAGAAAAAGGCGGCGTGCCAGCTGAACGTATTGCTAACGACCCTGCCTTTCAGCGTACCCGTGAAAACGGGGCTGAATTTGGACGTGCCGGCAAAGCAGGTAAGGTACTCCGTAATGCTATCCGTGCATTGCTTCAAAACGCATCAGACAGCCGCATGGTGAGCCGTCTTACACAAAAGATGGTAGATGTTATTCAGGAAGATACAACCAACACCCGTGGCCAGCGAAATGTAATTGACGGCGAAGCCGAATTGCTTGCAGGCTTTGAGTTCAATTTAAGTGGCAAATTGGGCACTACATTGTATGCACCTTTTACAACCACTATTGACCGTGTTGCTGGCACTATTGCAGTAAATCTACCTGCATTTGTACCTGCAAATATGATTGCAGCTCCCGGAGGCAGCACCCATTTCAAAATTGTGTCTGCTGGTGCAGAAGTTGATTTTGAAAATGAAAGCTTTGTTGCAGAAACGCAGGCAACTGCAATTCTTCCCTGGGATGCAAATCCTACAGCAGTAATCAACCTCAGCAATGCAGTTACTGCAAACAGTACGCATCCATTGTTCCTGATGGTAGGAGTTGAATTTTACCAGCAGGTAAACGGACAAATGTATCCATTGAAAAACGGCGCCTATAACGCATTGGCAATTGTTGATGTGGACGGCAACTAATCTAAAAATCCTGTGAAAATGAAACTGGAGCTTATCAGAACATATTATCCCGATGGTGTGAATGGCGAATTATTGATTGATGGTGTGAAAGTGTGTAACACTATTGAGTTGCCCTGGAAAGAAAATCAATCAAGGGTGTCCTGCATACCCGAAGGAAAGTATGAACTGACGAAAAGGTACAGCCAGCGGTTTAAATGGCATCTATTGTTGAATAATGTGGTTAACAGAAGCTACATTTTAATTCATGCCTTTAATGATGCTGTAAAGGAATCAAAAGGCTGTATCGCTCCGGTTTTTGTTTTAACAGGAAATGGAAAGGGAATCAGGTCCCGGGCAGCATTACAATTATTATTGTCAATTGTGTACCCTGAACTGGAAAACGGTAAACAAATTTTCATCACCATTAAAAAAGCAGCAAATGGAAACAAACCAAAATAAAAAACTTGGCTTTATGGAAAGGGCAAAAGCCCCCACTCCAAAATTCTTCCGTAAGCTTCGCAATATCGGTCTCGTAATGGCTGCAGTAAGTGCTGCTATCATAACTGCGCCGGTAAGTTTACCTGCGGCAGTCATCAGCGTTGCAGGCTATGTAGGCGTTGCCGGTGGAGTAATTAGTGCGGTAAGCCAGGTTACCACCAAAGATGTAAACGATGAAACCGATTGATACTATGGAAAATAATTTTCATGTTGATAGCAGCACCAAGGTAAGCACTGCTGCAGGTACACTGCTTACCATACTGTTTAATATCCATATACATGATATTTTAAAAACAATTGTGCTTGCTGCTATTGGGGCCATTGTAAGTTTCAGTGTTTCACTTGCTTTGAAATATCTTGCAAAGAAATTTAAGAAATAATCTCCCGTTCGTTGTGGTGACCTTCGGTTGAGATGCATAAAATCCCCCCATTTGTTGGGGGATTTTTATTTTAGTACCTGGTACATGAGTGCTTTTTTTGCCTGCTTTATTAAATTGATTTGCTCCATGATGAATTTGCTTTTATCATCCAATAACTGCAGCATGGAAATGTTTTTAGTGAACTGTTCCTGATTGAATATGATTTTTTCTAAAGCCATTGCAGCAACTTTCTTTAAATCATCTAACCTGATAAATGAAATAACAGAACCTGTAAGAAAGGGATGGAAAAATGAACCTTGCCATAAGCCATAAAAGAGCCAGTACAATTGCTGTTTTTCTTCTTCGGTTTTACAGATGCAAACAAAACAATTAGGACAGGCTGCATCTAATGGCTTGCCGCTGTTATTACCTTTTGAGAGAATAAAGAAGTGAGGCTTTGAAATTACCTGATTGAGTTTGTGAGTTTTGATGAACATAGTATGAGCATTTAATGATGCTCCGCTACGCTCCGTCATATAAAAAACCCAAAAGAGAAAGAAAAACCGAAAAAAAGAAAAAGAAAGCAACTTCACCAGGTGGCGTGGCTAAAAAGCCAAAAGGAAACGGAATAAATGAATGGCTTGTGCAATGGGCTGTGTTTATGCCGTAGTCTTTTGGCTTTTTTAAGTGAATGGGTTTGTGCCAGCCACCTAACTTGCTGCACTTTTTTGTTTGTTATCATCAAGAATTGAATAACATAGTTTTGTAATCATCTGAAGTAAGTAATAGATTTTGTTATGCGTAAACTCAGAATCTAAAATGATTTTGTCGCCAAGTTTGTACTTTGAGGCAGGATTGTTTTTCACAAAAATATCATTTACAATACCGTCGTTATGGAGAATAATATTCCTTATGGAAAAAATTTCTGTTAGAGTTTCCAGGTTAACCAACTTGTCAAAAATTGTTGATTTTGCTTTATTGAATTCCAGCTTGAATCCGAACTTCTTGTTGATTATAATAAACTGCTCTGATATTGATTTATAAAAAAAATCATGCAGAACAGACGAAATCATTTTTCCTTTTAATGATTTAAACGATGAATGAGAAAGTATCTCTTCATAGGTCATACTTTTCGCATTGCTCTTTAATGCCCTTGGCTCCTCCTCATAAATTATTATAAGAAATTTATTCAGAAAAACTTCAAAAGATGATACAGCATATATAAGCGTTGTTTTATAAATAATTGAAGGATAAGTAATAGTTTTCATTTTATCTGTAAAATCTTCCTTCATTTTACTTATACTTTCTCTTTCGGAATTAAAGTTGGCAGGCAGTTTATTTTTAAGATGGCTTTTATAAGCATCAGTGGTTATCCTCTTAAAATTCAATAATTCAGTAAAGTTGTCAAACGTATGGTGAAACAGCTCCTTTATTTTTTCCTTTTTATTTGACATGGCCAAAAAGATTTAAATGAGTATGCAAAATAAAATTATAAGGGACTATAATTGAAATGCCGGTTTGATACTGCCAGGATATATTCTACTGATGCACCGGCTAAACTTATTCTTTAGTTCAATAGTGCTTTCCTGGAAGGGTTGGCAAATGTGTATTTGTCTGCCGGTAAAAGCGCCTGCGGCAAAAAAGAAGCATAGCCGTGCGGCACACTTGTCCGCACTGTAGCGTTGGTGGCGAGCCGCCATAAGGCACTGGAGAGAGGAACGAACGGAAGTGCCTGCGAGCCCCACGAAGGGGCTGGCAGTAAAACCATGAGGAACGAATGGTGATGCCAGCTCCATAGGAAGCCGCCGTAGTATATTTCCCGCAGGGTACGAAGGCGGCTGAACTATGCAAGTGAACCTTAGCGATGCTTTGCGAAATGAGGTACGAATGAGCAATTAGCAATCGCAAGGTGAACGCAGCCGAAGTGGGCGGCCGGCGAGCCAAATTATAGGAAGCGGGTGGACTGAACGCTACTGAAGTGAATTAATGACGTAGTGAAGCGGAATGGAACCCAGTGAGTATTGCAGCGTTGGTTTGCGAAAAGGCATGTGGCTGCATGTGTATTGATTTGTGTAGCGGCAATGCAGACCATGCCTTGAAGCAAATTGTTTAGCTGCGAACGAGGTGTAATGAAGCGTAACGAAGGAAGAAATGAACGAAGTGGCGTGAAGGACACAGTAGCTGCCCGAACGAAGGCGAAGGAACTGCAAGCAGTATGACAAACCTGCGATAGCAGCCCGAAGGGCATTGCAGGTGCAGCAATACCATAAAAGTTTATAAAAAGATTTATTGCTGCTGCTGCAATGGTTTGGCATATCTGCTTGCTGACGCCGCCGTAGTGAGACCTTTTTACCGGCGAAGCGTTGGGTCTGTGCGGTGGGCAAAGAAGCGATGGCTCGCAGCTTCCAGGTCTGGCTTTGTGGGTGGCTTCCGGGATGCTGCCGTCGGGGCAATCGGAGAAAGCTGCTGATTGCCGGAAGGCTACCGACTGAATTAGCAAGTGAAGTGTAGTTTACGGAACGAACGCAGCGATATGAGGGAGGTGGCCTGCAGGCATCAATAAAAAATCGTGTAGCATCAAGTCAGCAAAAGGAAAGCCCCTGCCGGAGCAGAGGCTTGCAAAAAAGCTGATGGCAGCTACAAAGCAGGAACCACCTTATGCTGCCATGAAAGATGCACCAATGGAACACCGCCTACAACTGGGCAACGAAAAACAACATGAACAAGGCTGCCATGAAGACAACCGGTGGAAAGCCAGGAAACCCACTGCCTGCGGCGCCTGCCTGGAAAAGGAAATGATGCTGACATAAGAATACATTTAAAATAAAAAAATAAAATAACATGCATCTGTAAGCGAAGGGAAACGGGTGTCTTTGCACTCCAAAAGGAAACGGAATAAAAGATGGCTTTGTGAGATTGCTTTGTGTTTATGCCGTAGTCTTTTGGATGCCCCGTTTTCCCGGAGCTATCTTGCATGTGTATTTTATTTTTTTAAATGGATTGTGGCAGTAATTCTTACCAGTGGCGCTGCAGCAATGGAATGTTGATTTTTATCAGGGAGATGTTTTTTATGAAAACGGAATTGATGCCCGGTGCTATGTTGTACAAGTGAGTGACACAACGAAGATGCCATGAAATACTAAAGGCTGGTATCAAAAGAAAAAGAACGGACTTAATACGGCGTTAATACGGAGATTGTATGGAGTTAAATGAACGCTGCTGACATCCTTTCTTGTTCTGCATTAGAAATTTTAAAATTAGCAGCTACCTTTTTCCACTCTTTAGCAACGGTTGAAATTTCTTTTATTATTTGATTAGCTTTTTCATCCGATAAGCGAAAATATCCAGCTACTTCCATTGCTAAATCGAAATCGAGTGAGTTATCTGCATCGGTAATGTTAAGGCTTAATCCTTTCCCATATTCATTTGGGTTAATATCGTAAGCCGGTGAAAGCAGCCACCCTTTTTCTGTAAGCAGAAAGCCATGATTACGCAGATGGTCGTCTGTATTTTTTACACAAATGCTAAATACAATTCTTCGCCATAATTCTTCTAAGTCTTTTTCTACTGCCGCTCCATGCCGTGATATAAACTCCATCAGTTCCAAATAGCTTGCACCTGCAGCATCTTCTCCATCTATGTGGCCAAGCAAAGTCATTGCTGATGCAAAATGAACCCGTTCACCAGTTGTTATTCTGTCAAAACGTTTAGTTAGGTAGGTGTGATATTTGTTATTAAACTGGAGCAATTTTCCTTCAGCAGTATTTATGCCTGCTGTTATTGCCAGTTGGTTGGTCACCATTTCCCAGGCTGCTACATCTTTATCATCGTTCCTGCTTGGAAATTTTGCAATCCATAAATTATTCTGTGCATCCATCACACTTGCTTTTGGCCTGGCACCGCCTAATGAAGAACCCGGGGCTATTAACATACTTAGCCATTTTAGATACTCCGGGTCGTCCGTATTGTCTTCTTCAAATTTTAAACTTGCCTGCTCCAGTTCTCTTAGCGATGTCCAGGGTGGGGCAGCCATTTCTTTATTATCGTTTAAGAAAGAACCATTGTCATCTAATTTAAAACGTAATGCACCCATCCTGTGTCCGTCATATACTCCCAATAAAAAATCTGATTCCAACAATTTTTTTGCTGCTCTATCTTCCTGTTTTGCTATGGCGGCTTCCCTGCGCTGCATCAGCACCCTTCCCCATCTATCCGGGCATGAATCCAAAAAAACACCGAAGTTGGGCTTATCATCCCTTGGATAGTATGCTCCTGAATACAATTGCAAATCAGGGTCAATCATTTGAGAAAAACCGGATTTTAACCAGGCATCCGCATATTCAAATGAAAAGGATTCCTTTCCTTTTGCCGGTGCTACTGACAACACACCCATTAAGGATGGCTCCTGTAAGCCCAGCCAATGTGCATATACCTGAATTTCCTTTTTTGTGTTTGCTGCCATTGCTGTTTTATTTTTTGGGTGCCCTTTCTTTTACCGTAAGCTCTGCATCCTGTAATTTTCTGCCAAGCATATCATCTGCTGCTACTTTTAGTAAATCCTTTTCCAGGTTCAATACAAAAAGTACCTGAGCATAAGAACCTATTGCAACCCCAGGCATACCCTTTTCTATGGAAAGCAAGGTTGGTCTGCTAATGTTTGCCCTTTCTGCTACCTGCTCTGCACTTAGTTTGCGGCGCAAACGAGCCAGCTTGATATTTTCACCGAATTCTGTAAGGATTTTGGCTGTGCTTGGCAATATTTGAGATTTGCTATTTTTCATAACTGTAATTATATTTTACAAATATAGTTCTTTTTGTAAAATATTATTTACATTATTTAAAAGAATTAAGCAAGTGTTTGTCAGGTATTTAGTGCAAAATACTTGACATTTTGAAGGCCGAAGTATGAGAGAGGGATATTTTGTGAGAGAGATTATGTGGATAAGTAAGCTTTTTAAAAAAATAAAAATGTAGCTTCACTGCAACCGGTCAGACAGCTTAAGCTGTCTGACCGGTTGCAGTGTTAAGGCTGTTGCCCACAAATTTTCCCCCAAGAAATAGAGTTTTAAAAATTGCGCCTTATCTTTTGCCTGCAAAAGATAAGGCTTGGAAGCCGTTCTGCTCAAATAAATAAGCATTCTTCAGCTCTCTGTTTCGTAATAAATCTTGTAGTATTTATTCTGTCACAAATTTTACAGAGCGGTTAAATTAAGTTTTTCAAAAAGTGCTTTATTACGTTGTTTTGAATCCTTTACAAGTTTATCAAAACTTATTATCTCAATATACATTGAGTAATTTTCGTTAAAGAAAAAATAGCCATCATTGTCAGGCATCGGCTTGTAGCCAGCATCTGTTGCAAACATTCTAAGCTTCGGTGTTAAATCGCAAACGATATAACTGTAAATTGGTGTTTTATCCCTAAAATCAAAAGGTATTCCATATTTGTCTTTTACATCACCTGCAATTATTTCCCTTGCATATTTATTCACCTGTGAAATTGGATTATCTTCTTCAGTATAATCATCCCTCATTGGTCTTTTAAATTCAATAAGCACAATAGAGCTATATGGTTTTTCATTATCAGAAAATGCAAATGGCCTGTTGAAAATAATTACATCAGGCCTGTCAAGGGAACTGGAATTCACTTCTTTGTTTTGAGAAAAAGGTTTGTCAGATGCCAGATACTTATGAAAGGCAAGTCGTTCATCAATGACCCATAAATTGTGGTCATCGTAGCCAATTTCATCTGATTCTTTTTTGAGTGGAAAAATTAATTTATGCACCATATCCTCGGTTGCAAATTTACCTTCACCTGTCTTTTTAAGGTGCTTGTCTAAAATATCCAACACAACTTTCCGGTAAAGTATGTATTCAGATAGTTTTGAATTGCCTACTTCAATTATTTTCTTGTAGTGCTCCGCATATTTTGCTCTAAACTCTTCCTGGTTGTCAAAAATATCAATCTGTTTCAGGATTTCATCTGCTTCTGATTTAACTTCTAAATCCAATTGTTGCTGGATTTTAAAAAGTTCTAACTCCAGTTTTTCGTCTGAAAGCTTTGAAGAAATTCTTCTTATTTCATTTGGCTTATATTTTAACAACTGCCTGTAACGGGGATGTTCAGAAACAAAATGCCGGATTTTATCCATTTTGTCAACAGATAAAGTGTCAATCAATGCTGAATATTCCTTACGAACTAAATCACAAATACCTTCCCGAAGTTCTTCTATGGTAATTTCATCCGGGAACTCAATATCACTATTGGTTTTTGCCAGGAATTTTATTTCTGTTCTTTCTTCATTTACATTGTCATTGAGATAATCGCCGGTTACATAAACACCTATTGTATATTTTTCACCATCATTATCAAAATAAAAGTTATCTAATTCAGGTATTTCATCACTTAATTTTTCACTTTGTACTTCCCTTGTGTGGGCACAGTAGTGAATCTTATTATCCGCCCGGGAGCTAAACAATTTAACTAACTCAACTTTGAATTTTAGCTTCTTAATTTTTAATGGCTTGGAAACTACCCGCCCTTTTGTGTATAGCCGGAATAAATCGTTTGCAATAAATTCATTTGTACCATCAATGATTTTAATAATTGGGCAATTCTCTTGTAAAAAATAAATGAAGCAATGTTCAATAATCTTTAAAGCGATGTCTTCCGCATCTGTATTGCACCATTTTTGATAATCTTCTTTTAGCCCCTTCAATCTTACTTCAGTAAATCTTTCAAACTTACCTTCAACACTTTTTATTTCATGCTTATCAATTCCGTCTCTTGAAGGAATAAAATTGAATTTCCTATGATTGAAACTCCCATTTACCGGATAGATGCTTTCTACCTCAACCGTATTAAAAGCCCTTAACCATATAATACGGCCAATGCCTTTGCCGCCCTGGTCTAACTTATAAGTTGAATGAGCATAATTGAAAGATGTATAATTTTCATCTGTAAAGCCGATTCCATTGTCTCTGATTACAAAATCCATTACCGGTATTCTGTTCATTGGGGTGTTACCATCATTAAGTGCCATCTTTACCTGCGGAATTCTAATAATGCTAATTGACATAATTCCGGGAGTAGTGGCACTCCCTGCTTTTATTGCCTGAATTGAATTAACAACGGCTTCAAATAATGGCAGTAAAGTATTTTTATAAGCAAGTTTCTTCTCCCGAATCTTACCTAAAATGTCTATTTGCATATCTATAAAATGAAGGACTTGAAATATAAGGCAATTTGATAAAGAAATTAGTAAACCTGTCTAAATTTTAGCCTTGTAGCAACTTAACCTTCCCATTGCTCACCTTATCAAACAGTGTTTCATTCGTTTTCATATCGTACATGAAGGGCAGGAACATTTGTAGGGGCTTTGCCTGGCCTAATAAAATCATGGTGCATTGCACTTCTGTCCAATCGGACAGGATTTTCCAGGCGGTACGGCTGGCTTGCTGTTGTATCTGTGCCCTGGTGTCTGGCCGTGGCCGCTTTACATCCTGCCAAAGAATGGCAAAGCATTCTTCCACCTGTGCTTTCAGATGAAAAGGTAAGGTTTGCTGCAGTTGCTGGTCGTAGAGTAAGAAAGTGATGCCAGTGCAGATTTTATCTGCATATTGCTTGTTGATATTACTGGCACCAATTTCTACCAACAGTTCTTCAATTTTTGCCATGCTCCGGCTGGCTTCAACTGTTGATGTGTAATTTTTGATATTCATAATTTGATTTTGGTTTATTGTCTTTTATCAATTGAGTTGTTATTAAATGCTATGAGGTTAAACATTTACTCACTTCATTTTTATTTTATTTTGGTGTTCGTGAATGCTAATCTCATTTACCTTCTTTTGTCGGCTGAATTAGCATCAAACGAAATGAGATTTAGCATTTCTCTCATTCTGCTTCGCAACCGGTTGCCGTACATTTCCTCAATTTCACTGGCCGAAAGATTTGTAGTTACATGGGTAATAAGATTTTGGCTGATAAATAAATCGTACCTGGTTAAAAGTATCTCTGCCATTACGTTACACTCATTGCCATAATATTTCAAACTGCTTTCTACTCCCAAATCATCAAAACAGTAATTCTTTGGGTTGTGCTGATACAATGCCCCTCTGCTGTACTTATGAATGACAGAAAAACCATCTTCAATAAACTCAAAACTTGCATCCCTGCATGATTTCATAATGAACTTGTATTTTTCCTGTGTTACATACCGCATCAAACTCATCAGCGTTGTTTTACCACAACCAACCGGGCCACTTAGCAAAATGCCTTTCTCTAAATCAAGCTCTAACTCCGGGGCTGCAATGTCGTCTTGTAAGAACCAGCAAAGCAGCAGGTAAACGGTTGACTTATCTTCTTCATGCAGTTGAAATTTTTTGCCATATACTTCTTTCCCTTTTTGTTGCAGCCACTCCCAAACATCGTTGTAGTTATAGCGGCTCTGAATAGTTTTTATTGGTTGTTGCATGAAGATGTTTGGCTTTGGGCTTTACGGGTTTGCCTTTGGCAAATTTGTTTGCATTCAGCATCCAGTTACGGGCTGCAGCTTGCCAGTCTTTCATTTTTGTTCTGCCGCCAACCAGCCAGCCATTGCTTTGGAAATAGTTGTAAAACTTGGATGCTTCAACAGGTGGGAATTTTTGTGATGCAAAATACTCCTGCACCTGGGTAAGCTTTGGCACCACAAAAACATTTCTTTCTTTTTTGGCGGAACTTTTTTCTTTCTTTCCCTGCCTGTTCACTTTTTGAACTTCTTTTTTTTGTGCTGGCTCACCCAAGTTTAAAGAAGTTTGGTTTGTAATGTTTGAAGCGTTTATGTAAGGCTCTTGTGCTTGTTCAGCACCTGTTTCGTTTTTAGTATGGTCTGTGCTAACTGGCTGTTCAGAACTTGTCTGAAAATTGAACAAGTAAACAAGGCTTCCTTTGAATGGATTAAATGAGGGTTTATATTTCAGATAACCAAAGTCATTCAAATCCTTCATACACTTGTGATAAGTTGCTTTGGCACTTATTTTACTCACCCTCATTAATTCATTCCGTGAAATGCTTATTGGATTTTTAAAGCGGCTTGCATTCCAAAACTGGAATAGTGAAACATACATGCTGATATGTGTTGGATTGAGCCGCTCATCAGCGGCCACCCGTTCAAAGAAACCTGCAAGGTGACGGATATAGTTCATGGGTTTCCTCCTTTCTTTAGTTTTCCGAAAAGAGTGTGCTCCACTATAGCTTGCTTCTTATTATCCTCCAGCAAAGCTTCAATATCTTCAGAACTGTAGTAAATGATGCTGCCGATTTTTGTAAAGGAGAGTGTGCCGTTAATGCGAAGATTTTGCAACGTGCCTGGTGATATTTTAAGCAGCTTGCGGACTTCGCTGCTTTTTAGCCATTGTTTTTGTTTAAGTGGTTTTGTGTGGATGAAGGTTTTTAAATCATCCAACAATTGGTGTCTGAACTCAGTCAGGTCTTCTTTGGTTACAATATTAACTGCCATACGTTGTGGTGAAATTTAGTATGGCACAAAAAAATATGGTTTGGGTGAGATTGTTTCCCAAGATGATACCAACATGGGAAAGATTTTTTTCAAAACAAACTAAAGCAAATGGCTACTTATCGTCAGCCTCATCCATTCGTTTAATTAATGCTTGTTTGAGAGAGTCAATAAATTTAGTACGACCATTTTTTCGGACTTTTATTTCAAGAAATGTACGGTAGTAATCCCCTAATTCAACATTAAACAGATGCTCAAACATATCAGCAATGACTTTTATGTCGGCTTTGCCATTGTCAATGGCTCCTTCGGAATGAAGGGCATAAATCAATTCAATAAGAGCGGTTTTACTCTCTGTCCAGTAGAGCTTAACCTTGGGAAAATCTTGTGTAACCATATTCGTATCTTTTCTTTCAAGTGATGAAATGGCATCTTCCAGATAAACCTGCAATAAGTCATTAGCAATAATTTTCGCCACCTTATAATCGTGGCTGGTACTGAATAATGGGTCTGTTTCAAAATAGAATGTATCAAGGGTTAACCGAATATCATATTTGCCTCTAACAAAATATTTGTGGTCCAAATAGTTACTCCCTGTACGATAGTATTTATAAAAGTCTAAATTGTTATCAAAATATCTTCTAAGGTTTTGTAGTTCGTGATTCAAATATTTTCTTACAATTTTTTCGCCTCCTTTCGGCATCTTGCTGTGAATGTTATAAACACTTATATGAAAAATCAACTTTGAAACAAATTGAGGTTTTGTGTGTTTGAAAAATTTTATTTCTTCTGACTGCGTCCTGAATTTATGTTTGCTCATTTGCTTTTATAACTGACCCAAAGCATTTACAATTACCTGAATAGATAGCTCCGCTTCTTTTAAAGGGTCATCTGTTTCAAGATGTATAAAGTTTAGCTGTTCTTCACATTGAAGATATAATTTAGTAGCAAATTCCACAATGTGTAAATGGGTTTTTTAAAGTAAATGTTGTCGGATTTAATCAATCTTTTGTATCAATTAATTTACTTTGTGATAATAATTAAGAAATTCACCTTGATGTTATTTATGTTCACCTGGATTCTTCGGCTTAGGCCTCTTTGAGCTAACAAAAAACAATGCAAACCCACTCATTACTGTAACCAAACCAAATATAGAAAATGCCCTGAGCAACCAATTTCCAATATGGTCTCTGCTTTCATAATCCATCGTGTGCATCATCCAGAGGAAATCAAATACTCTCCATTTGTTATTACGGAATTTCTCTACAGTTCCTAATTCGCTGGCAACGTAAACGGTGGTTTTTGACGGATGCTCAAATGTGATAGCATAAGCAGGCAGAGGATTTTCCCGGTACTCATGGTGACTATTTGTACCTGTCAGGTATTCAACTAATTTTACTTTTGGCTCACCATTAAATCTCATTTTGGCTACTTCAACTGCTTCTTCTTTTGTAAGTGGGCCACGAAGCTGACCTGTTTCTGCATTGGCAAGATGGTTCATTTCCTGCATATCATGTTCATGATTTGCATGGTTGTGAATAGCACTGATACAACGAACCTGGTAAAAAGGTTTACCCAATATTTCAATCAATTGAATTGATACAACTGAATCTATCCGGTGAACTTTCTTAATTGTATCCAAAACCATTGTTGGGGAAATTAATGATATATTAGATGATAGCAGTGGTGCATTTCTTTTTTGAAAATCTCCGTGTACTTCATCCATATTGCTCCAACTGAAATACAGACCGCCAATTGTCCATAATAAAAACTGGATGCCTAAAATAACACCGAGCCAGCGGTGTGTTTTTCGGATATAGTAGTGTTTGCTTTTTGCCATAAACAGTAATATTAGTTACAAGTATAATTAATAAAAATACAATCAATATAGTCTGCAGCCATGTGCATTAATAATCCGATTGATATGATACGGAACTTCGGAAACAAAAACAGCAAAGCATATAATACTATAGCGATATAACTGTGCAGGGGATGAAAGCCTATGCTGCAACGGCAGGGATTGTAAACAGGAACTGCTAATAAATGGTCGAAATCTATCACCATTGTTACCAATAATATCAGGTACGTTCGTTCCCATCTTTCTCTGTAAAAGACAAAAGCTATTCCCAGAGGAAAAATAAAATGCAGAAAATAATGAATAACCTTCTGAATAACTTCCATTCTCTTTTATCAGCTAACGCTATTTTACTTTCAACAGACTTGCATTAATAGCCACCACAACAGTACTTACACTCATCAACACCGCACCGGCAGCAGGGCTTAATAAGATTCCCATTTTGTACAATACACCTGCCGCCAATGGTAAAGCCACCACATTGTAACCTGTTGCCCAAATTAAATTCTGAATCATCTTTCTGTAAGTGGCTTTGCCAAACTGAATCAATGAAACAACATCTTTTGGATTGCTGTTTACCAAAACAATCCCTGCTGTTTCTGCGGCAATATCAGAACCTGAACCCACTGCAATTCCCACATCAGCTTGCGCCAATGCAGGAGCATCGTTTACACCATCACCTGTCATTGCAACGTATTCGCCTTTATCCTGCAACTCTTTTATTTTCTCCAATTTTTGATGTGGCAATACTTCGGCAAAGAAACTCGTCATACCTAATTTTTTGGCAACTGTTTCTGCAACTTGTTTGTTATCACCTGTCAGTAAAACAGATTTAATATTATTGCTATGCAATATTTTAATAGCTTCTGCCGACTCAGGACGAATACTATCTGACAATGAAATATAACCAGCCAGTTTATCATTTACCAAAACAAACACTACTGTTTCAGTTGCATCAGTATTGTAATTTGCCGGGAGTGAAATACTTTTTTCTTTCAGATAACCCGGACTTACTACTTTAATGTCGTTGTTGTCAACAGTTGCTTCAACACCTTTTCCTGTAATAGCATTAAAATTACCGGCTGATGGAATTGGAACAGATAAATCTTTTGCTTTTTGAATAATACCTGTTGCAATAGGATGTTCAGAATTTTGTTCCAATGCAGCAGCGTATTTCAACAATTCATTTTCAGAAAGACCTTCAGTTAATGAAATAATTTTTGATACTTCAAATTTTCCTACGGTAAGTGTACCGGTTTTATCAAATACAAGTGTGGTAATTTTTCTTGAGTTTTCAAATGCTGTTCTGTTTTTAATCAATAGCCCATGCTTTGCTGAAAGTGCAGTTGATTTTGCAACAACCAGCGGTACTGCCAATCCCAAAGCATGAGGACAACAAATAACAATTACCGTTACCATTCTCTCAATGGAAAACGCCAAATCTTTTCCTGATAAATACCATACAAGAAATGTGGCAATGCCTGCTACAATCGCAATCAGCGTAAGCCATCTTGCCGCCGTATCTGCTATCAATTGTGTTTTTGACTTGGACTTCTGTGCATCCTGTACCAGCTTTATCACCTGTGATAAATAAGAATCCTTTGCACCATGAGCTACAGTTACTTTAATAGCTCCGTTGCCATTGATGGAACCGGCAATTACTTTATCACCCTTTGTTTTTTCTACAGGTTTCGACTCGCCTGTGAGCATAGATTCATTAAGATAACTTTCACCATCTGCAATAACGCCATCTGCGGCAACCTTCTCACCTGGTTTGATAAGTATCACATCACCTTCTTTAAGAGTTTCTGTTTTTACATCTGTTACTTTATCTTCATTCACCAAATGTGCATCATCAGGCATCAACTGCACCAATAACTCTAACTCTCTCGATGCACCGGCAACAGATTTCATTTCTATCCAATGACCTAACAACATGATAAGGATTAAAGTAGCCAGTTCCCAAAAGAAATCCATCCCCTTTAATCCAAACACAGTTGCCACACTGTAGATATATGCTACAGATATGGCAAATGCAACAAGTGTCATCATTCCGGGATTTTTAGCTCTCATTTCCCCAACCAATCCTTTTAGAAATGGCCAGCCGCCATAAAAGAAAACAATTGATGACAGAATAAGCAGCACATATCCGGAGCCGGGAAAGCTGAAATGAATATTGAGCCAATGCTGAATCATTTCTGAAAGCAGCATAATTGGAATCGTAAGAATCAGCACAACATAAAATCGTTTTTTGAAATCTGCTATACCCGCTGAATGTGTTTCATGTCCGCCATGAGTACCCGGTTTAGTAAGTGGTACGAGTGTCATCCCACACAAAGGGCAATTGCCTGGACTGTCCTGAATAATTTGCGGATGCATTGGACAGGTGTATTTCTGAAACGATTGTAATGATTGCTTTTCCTCCGTTGTTGCAGTATGATGCTCATTAACCGGATACCTTGCCACTTTTTTTTCTTCATCAAGATTATGTGAATGTTTCTCATCTTTACCGTTATCAAGCACAAGATTCATTCCGCATTTAGGACAATTGCCTGGCTTATCCTGTATTACTTCAGGATGCATCGGGCAGGTGTATAGTTCACGGCTATGGTGATTATGTTCCATTGTTTAGTTTTTAAGTACAAATAGAAACTCTACTCTTATTTTCTCCCATGCTACCGCTATCTTTCCGCCATTGCCTTTTCCTGTTTCAATAAAATATTGCAACCGCTCTGTATGATTAACCGTTTTCGGTTTCACTTTAATCCTGACAACATCCTCCTTTTCATCATACTCTGTTGCAAGATGCTGTTTCCAGTTTCTATTTATAATCAATATCCATTCCGTTTCGCCGGGGATGGAGAATAAGGCATATTTACCTGCAGGTATTTCTTTACCATTTACAACAAATGCTTTTGGCATTTCCAAAGTAGTGGCATCATGTGCCCCCGTTACCCATACTTCATCATAAGGAACAAGACCACCCCATATAATTCTTTTGCGTACACCAGGTGAATGATAATTGATTTTAATGCTATCACCATTCACAATGGCATAAGCCATTGACTTGATGCTCTTCTTGCTGGTATCTTTTACGAGGTTAGGATTATAGCAAACTTCCTCTTTCTTTTGTTCCTGTGCTGTTACAGAAAATGCTGTTGCTATTATTAAAAGCAGTAAATAAAATTTCTTTTTCATGAGATTGTTTATTATAATTTATATTTTTTCAGCACTGATTATTTGTACTTCTCCAAACATGGTTTTAAAACGCTTTTTAATTACTACATGTTCAAACCCTGCATCTGAAATCAATTCAGGTAATAACCCTTTTGCATTTGCATCTGTTGATTTAAATCCATCCAGTCTTCTTATTATATTAAAAAGTGTTCTTTGAATCCATGATGTTGAACGGCCAAAATCCGCAATATGCAATTGCCCGTCTTTATTTAAAACCCTGAATATTTCTGCAAGAGCCTTTTGCTTTGTTTCTGTATCAAGATGATGAAATACTAAGCAGGATACAGTTCTGTCAAATGCATTGTGCTGAAAGGGAAGCTGCCTCCCATCATAATCCAGTAAAAAAATATCTAACTTCTTTTCTTTTACTTTTTCAATTGCCCTGTCTAATATTTCTCTATCAACATCAATCCCTGTCACCTTCGCCCCGGGATACATTTCTTTTACCATCATAGTCAGTGTAGCTGTACCGCATCCAAAATCCAACACTTTTACGCCTTGCGGAATATTTGCTGTTGCAATTAACGCTTGTTTAATTTTTTTCTCTGGCATTGTGATATTTATCAAAAAATCATACAGTGGCGTAAGCCATTTGAATCGAAGTGCCGGAATGTATTTTGCTTGCTCCACTACAATACTTTTTAAAAATTACTCTAATTAAATACTTCTTAAAACGGAGTTATCAGTTGGTGGGTGCGGAAACCCTGCTCCAGAAACTGTTTCCTTATATATAAGGAAACCAAAGCAGGGCTCCGACCCATGTTTTATACTTAATGATGCCCGCCATGACCTCCGTGATGACCACCATAATAATATCCGCCATGATGCCCAAGGTCAATATGACTAACGACGACAGGATACCTCCAACCGCTGTTCCAGAAGTTTCTTCTGCGAACTGGCTGTTCTGCATAAACAGTTTGAGGTTGCTGGACAATTACTGTAGTTGGCTGTGGTGCGGTGGCATTAAATATGTCGCTATTTCCATTTTCATAAACTATCTGACTAATGTCTGTTTTTATAGCAACATAAACCGGCCCATTAATATTAGAGGACTTGAAATATCTTACTTCGTTAATACCTACTTCTGATACTTTAGCATTAATAGTTTCGCCTGTACGTAAAGTAATAACATCCTGTGCCTGTAAAAATGATGCAGATAACAGCACCATAACAAATGCAAAAAACTGTTTCATAATTTTAAGTTTTAAATGATATTTTGTTTTTTAAATCAAATTAATCTCATTGAACGCCGTCATCTTCTGCTTTTTTTTGCCGTTGCAGGGGGCTTTACCGGGAAATTCTCCAAAAGTGTATGCACTGCCGGATGTAATTCTCTTTGCAAAGTGGAAGGGTCGTATAAATCGGCTTCCACTATGGCAGTATAAATAAACTTATTTTGTTTCCTGTCAATGACATTTACAGTTATAGCCCCCCGGATATAGTCCACCGTTTTGGTTGTATAGCCATATGTATAACTGTTATAATTGTAATTTAATGGCCTGTTATAATAATAAGCCCTTGGGTTAACATTATAATAGGGGTTATGAGGTGAAATGGCCCTGTACTGATAGGCATTATTATAATTATAATTGTTTGTGGGAACTGTAGTACGCACCTGTTCAGTCCTGGTTTTTTTACTTTCTGTTACTTTCAGTTCAAACAGCACATCCGGGTTGTCATTATCTAAAGTCATGCCCCTTGCCGCCAGTTCATGCGAAAAATAATTGACGGTATTATTGAAAATAATCTGGTTATGATAAGGAGTGTTATCGTTATCGGTATGTGGAATCCAGGAAAATGTTTTGTATTTACTGAAGTCCACAGTTTGGTCGTAATCATTATACGACAAGTTGTAGGCGGTACTGCATCCTGATACAATAGCTGTAACAAGAAGCAAAATAACAAATCTGTATTTCATTGCTTTCACTTTAAAAGGTTGACAATATTGTTTACAAGCAATTATCCTTTAGTAAGGGTTACTTTTATTTCTCTGTTACTCCATATCTTTTTTATTTTGTTCAGCTATATACTTATCTAATGCTTTTTTGCCAAACTGTTTAAATACAACAGGTGTTACAATCATATCTAATAAAGTAGAGCTGATTAAACCTCCGAGGATAACAGTAGCAACGGGATACAAAATTTCTTTTCCCGGTGCAGTGGCATCCATCGTTAAAGGAATTAAAGCCAATGCCGCAACCAGGGCAGTCATTAATACCGGCACTAATCTTTCCAGCGAACCACGGATAATCATCTTATCACTGAAAGTTTCACCCTCATGCTGTACAAGGTGTATGTAATGGCTTATCATCATAATACCGTTCCTTGATGCTATACCCGTAAGTGTAATAAACCCGACCATAGTAGCAATAGAAAAAACACCGCCGGTAAGCAATACGGCTACCACACTTCCTATCAACGCCAACGGTACATTAAGCATAATCTGCAGCGCAATACGACTTGATTTGAAATGACTGTATAATACCAAGAAGATGCCGGCAATAGAAAATATGCTCAGAATAGTAATTAGCTTTGAAGCTGATTGCTGGCTTTCAAACTGGCCGCCCCATTGCAGAAAATATCCCTGCGGAAGTTGTAATTGTTCATTCACCTTCTGCTGCATTTCTTTTACCGTGCTTCCAAGGTCTCTGCCCTGAACATTGGCGGAAACTACAATTCGTCTTAAAGTGTTTTCGTGATATACAGAATTGACACCACTTTCCATTTCAATTTGGGCGATTTGTTTTAGTGGAATCAGCGCACCATCAGAGGTAGCTATTTGTGTATTGCCGATTTCATCAAGATTGCTTCTGATACTGTCGGTGGTACGCAGCACTATATCAAATGTTTTTTGCCCATCCAATATCTGTGTACTTACCTTACCATTGTAAAATATTTCAATATCCTCGGCTACTTTACCTACCTGCAATCCGTACCGCTGCACAGCCGCCCGGTCTATTCTTATACTTAGCTGGGGCACCAATACCTGTTTTTCCACCTGTACATCTACAGCACCGGGAACTGCACTGATAATATCTTTTAGTTTGCCGGCATTACTGCGTAAATCAGCCAAATCGTTTCCAAAAATTTTGATGGCAATCTGTGCCCGCACACCAGAGAGTAAATGGTCAAGACGATGGGAAATAGGCTGCCCTATATTTACCGTTACGCCTTTTAATACGGACAGTCTTTCTCTTATCTGTGCAAGTATTTTATCCCTCTTACTAATTTTATCGGGGTATAATGCTACTTCAATTTCAGAGTTGCTTGGCGGTTCGGCATGTTCGTCTAACTCAGCACGGCCTGTACGGCGGGCAGTAAGCTGCACACCATCTACTTTTAAAATTTCTTTTTCAGCAATGCTTCCTGTTTTATTGGCTTCCTCCAGCGAAGTGCCCGGTGGCAGGGACAGGTTAATGGTAAAACTTCCTTCATTAAATGGGGGTAAAAACTCTGTTCCCAAAAAAGGGATGATGCTCATGGAAGCTACAATCAAAGCAATTGCAATTCCAATAACTATTTTAGGACGTTTTAATCCTATCTTCAATAATTTAATATCCTGCCGTTTTAAGAACTTCACGAAAGTGCTGTCATCATGCGAAGATGCATATAGAGCTTCTTCTTCAATCGTCCGTCCATGAGGTTTTTCCTGCTCTGCCTCTTCAAATGTATGGGTGTGTTTTTTTCTACCTTTCCAGAAAGCAAGATTAACGTGGTCGAGATGCCTTTTTTTACCTAACAGGTAACTGCACAAAGCCGGTGTAACGGTAAGTGAAACAGCTAAAGAAGCTATGATGGAAGTGATATACGCAATTCCCAATGGTGCAAATATTTTTCCTTCAATCCCCTGCAGGTAAAACAATGGAATAAATACCAGGACGACAATGATAGTGGCATAAACAATAGAATTTCTTACCTCACTGCTGGCTTCATAAATTACTTTCATTAGCGGCTTTGGATTGGGGCTTGTCCAGTTTTCTTTTAATCGCCGGAATACATTTTCCACATCTACAATAGCATCATCTACCAGTTCTCCAATGGCAATGGCAAGGCCGCCAAGTGTAAGGGTATTGATAGATATTCCAAACATTTTAAAAACTATGGCTGTAATGATAAGTGATAAAGGAATAGCGGTAAGTGTAATGATGGTGGTTCTGAAATTAAGCAGGAAGAGAAACAAAATGATAATTACCAGGATAAACCCATCCCTTAATGCCTCTTCCACATTGGTGAGGGAGTTTTCAATAAAATGTTTTTGCTGAAATACATCCGTATTAATTTTTACATCAGAAGGAACAGATTTTTTAATATCATCAATTGCTTTAATGATTTCTGCTGTTAGAGTAACCGTATTGGCATTCGGCTGTTTTTCTATGCTAAGTATTACCGCAGGTTTGCCACTCAGGGAACCATCACCTCTTTTTATTGGGCCGCCAAATTTTACTTCGGCCAGTTGGTGAAGCAGTACAGGTGCGCCATTTTTATTGGTAACTACTGTATTGGCCAAATCTTCTAATGTATTTGCCCGTGCAAGATTACGAACCAATACTTCGGAGCCTTTATTGTCATTTACAAAGCCACCGGTGGTATTGATATTGGTAAGCTGTAATGCTTCGTCAACATCCCCAACAGATAAATTATATTGCCGTAATTTATCGGGGGAAATTAAAACCTGGTATTGCATCCGTACACCGCCAATGGGAATTACCTGTGCAATGCCTTTAACACTCATCAGCCTTCTGCGGATAACAAAATCACTCAGCGTTCGCAAATCTGCAGGAGATGTACTATCAGATGAAACAGCTATCATCATAAATTGCCCCATAACAGAACTGATTGGCCCCATTACAGGCACAATCTTATTGGGCAATTGCACCGTTTGTATTTTCTCTGCGGTCAACTGCCTGGCCCGGTAGATGTCTGTATTCCAGTCAAACTCTACAAATACCAAACCCAGTCCGGGAGATGCCACCGACCTTACTACTTCTACGCCGGGTGCGCCATTCAAAGAAGTTTCAACAGGTAATATAACCTGGGCTTCAATTTCTTCGGGCGACATGCCATTAGATTCAAGGAAAATAGTTACCCTTGGCCGGTTTAAATCTGGTAATACATCTACAGGCAGGTTTACCAAAGTAAAAACGCCATACACCATTAACAGGGCAGCCATTGCCACTACCAGTAAACGGTTTTTAAGAGAGAAGTGTATGAGTTTGTTAAGCATCTTGATTTATTTATTAAACATTAAATTTTCAGATTGTAATACATCCGGGCTTAGTTCTGTCAATTATTGTTCACCATCGAACCTTCACCACTACTTTATCCATAGTAACCATGCTTATTGTTTATATTTTTCAATTTATGCCACCGGAATTTTTTCAGAACGCATATACAGGTAAAACCAAAAGGCCGATATTCCAATAAAAATATTCCAAAGACTATGCGGCTGAAAAAAACTTTTCGGGTTGCATATAATTTTATATTTATCAAATTCAAACAAAATAACAGCCGCTATAACTGCAATGATGGTGTAAATAAGATAGTTGGTCCCGGGCTTATGTTTCTCAATTATAACGGTAATAATAGCTGATATCAAAAACGACAAAACGAGTAATATGGCAATAATCTGTTCCTTGCCCTTTGGCGTTAGCAAAGCCAGCCCGAGGTTAGCACCGGCAAAAAGCAATAAAAACCGGGTTTCTGATTTTCGCCTTTCTGTAATTGTCAATATTTTTTTTCTGATAAGCCACCATTGATATAGAAAAAACATGACCGGGAAAAGCGAAAAGGAAAATACAGCAGAATAATCAAGTGTATGAGCTATCCCGATGAGAGAAGAATGATAAAAAGTACTGGCAATGAAAACATAGAGCAATACAATTGAAAAAAGAACACAGAAAATATTGCTTTCGGATAAATGTCCTTTGGTAGTGGCATGTCTGCTCTTCCATAAACTATTTAAAATTATGAAAGCAGTAAGCAGATAAACTATGTTACTGAAAGTATTAACCGGCTGACGAACCGGGCTGTTTATGTGAACCTGTTCGCAAAATGAAGCAGGTACCCTTTTGTCTATAATGAAGTTGTTCCACAAACCTTGTAAAGCCGGGTTTTTATTGAGCCACCAGATAGCCAAACCAAAGATTAAGGCCAATGAAAACAGCATCACAACTGTTTTCCATCCAGAAATAATATCCGGTATGAGTCTCAGTTTGACTTCAGTATCATATTTTTGAGCAGGCCCTAACACACGGTGTAATAAATAATTTCTTATCGGTATTAATAAAAGCAATATGATTAAGTATATCATGGCAGGTAGATAGCCTGCCATGATATTTTACCTTTTAATGTTGATGATTGTGTCCATCTGCTGCAGGCTTAGCATTTGCCGTAAGGTCAAAAGAAGCCGATGCGGTTTTATCACCGGTTGTAAAAGTTACAATTGCCTTATTGTACTTTTTAGCTTTGTCAAGTGTGTACATAAAGCCTTCTGTACCGCTTGGGATTAATGGATTGGTTGAAGTTTGCCCGTCGGCAGTTTGAATTAATGCTGTTCCCTTTACCCCGGTATTTTTCATGGCCTTTTCGTTAGCATCGAGTAAATACGCCATCAGCATTCCATCTTTTACAGTTACTTCAATATGGAAATCACCGGCTGTTTTTACCGTTCCTCCATGTGGTGAGCCATGTTTGTGGTCGCCGCCGCTCTGCTGAGCAAATGTTGTAAAAGTTGCTATCAGCATCACCGTCATCAGGATTGTTATTTTTTTCATTGTTTTAAATTTTATTGTTAGAAAATAAATTGAGTATTAATGTTCCGCATGTTCGTCTTTCTTCTTATCCATACCTTTCATATTATCGGCATTGCCTTCTGCTACATTCATTACAAAGTCGCTTGTATAAACTTTTCCTTTACTTTGGAATTGTATCCAGCCACGGTACACACCGGGCTTTTCAAAAGTGGTATGCAAATCAAACTTGCCGCCTTCCACACTTGGGTGAACATGCAAATATTTTTTATCAGCAAGGCTAACCACTACCATGTGGGCTTTTGCTCCGAGGTAATCTTCTAAGGTTGTTACATCCACTTCTTTGCCGTTCAGCATCACTACTCCATTAATGTGCATGGCCATATTGGTTAAAAATTTACCACCTTCAGGAGTAAGTGAAACAGAGAACCCATCACCGGCGGTGCCGGTTAATTTATCTGCTCCATAAACTTTTGCTGCTGGCACTGTTCCAGCCACAGTCACATTCAGATAGTCAACCGTATGATTGGCACCGCTTGGCTTATAATCAGCAAACAAGGTGTATTTGCCGGAAGCTGGAAATTTTTCTTTTACCGTATAAGAGCCATCTGCGTTCAGCTCAGGATGTATATGGTCAAACCAGCTAAGGTCATCACTAACCACAATGAGGTGTATCTTTTTAGTATGTTCAACATCCAATGGCACTTGCTCAGTAGGTTTATCTTTTATTTTTGGAGTCATGGATAAAGTAACTTCTTCACCCGGCTTTGGAGATGCAGGAGTTGCTGTAAACTGCATACTAACATTGCTTGGGCCACCAGCATTATCATTATGTTCCAGCTTCATGCCACATTTAGGGCAAGTGTCGCCTTCTTTGCCTGTTACTTCAGGGTGCATGGGGCAGGCATAGATGTGGTCGCCACCCTCATGTGACATTTCTGTTTTTGTGGTATCGGCTGCAGAAGCCTTTTTATCGCCGCTGTTATTACATGCTGCAAAAACTGCAACAGTGCTGATAGCGAAAATTGCAATCGTAATTTTTAATACTTGTTTCATTTGTTTTATTTAATTGATTAGTTAATTATGATTATGACCGGTATGATTGTCTGATGATTTTTTTGCCTGCACCTTGGTTAGGTTCATATTGCACTTAGGGCATTTACCTGCTTTATCGTAAGTCTTATCTCCTTCACATTTCATGGGGCATTGGTAAATGGCGGCAACGGGTTTTGATACAGCTTTCAAATCCATATTGCATTTAGGGCATTTACCTGCTTTATCATAGGTTTTATCTCCCTCACATTTCATGGGGCATTGATAAACGACCGTATCTACAACTGCAGTTTTATTTTTTGTTTTTGATGATTGTGCATTTACAGCAGTAAGACTACAAACTGCAATTGACATTAAAAGGAAGACTCTGATTTGTTTCATTTTTTCTTTTTTTATAGTTTGAGATTTATTTTGCTTTTCTGAATGAAGAATGTGTTTGCACAATTTTCCAGCCGTCTTTTGTTTTCTTTAAAACCGAGGTAGCCACTCCCTGGCTTTTTATTTCTTTGCCATCTTTAGCAAGAATGATGGTATAGATATAAGTCTCCGTTGAGAAGGCGTATTCACCTGTTACAGTCACATCAACCTTATAGTCGCTAAAGGTGAAGGACTTAAAATCTTTTAATTCAGGCCCAAGGTGATGCTCCAGGTAATGACCAATGGTGCCTTCATCTTTTGCCTGCTCAAATACTTTGGAATCTTTTACGAAGAGATTCACTACACCTGTGGTGTCTAATTTTTCAATAGCTTTTTTGTAATTGTTTAATACTGTCTTTACAGCTTCTTTATCGCTGGTTTGTGTAAAGGCTACTGTACCTGTTGCCAGCAGCAAAAACATCATTAAAATTTTTTTCATGTTTGTTTATTTTAATTATTGATTTAAATACATCATTTTCATCTGATACACATTAGCAGTAACTATCCGTTCACCGTCTTCAGTGCCTTTGGTAATAACAGTAAACTTGTCATTGCTTTGCCCTTTTACTACGAAGCTGATGCTAAACTGTTCAGCCTTACCTTTTATAAAAATGGCTGGCTTACCGTTCACATCTGTAATTGCTTCATTGGGTATTACAACTTGTCGTATAACATTACTTCCTGTCATCCGCACATTTACATTTTCTCCAATCTTAAACTGACCTTTAGGATTGATAAGTTCAAATACTACTTTTTGAGATTGATTGCCGCTGTTAACAGATTGGGCAGTGCTAATCATTTTCAATTTATAAACCAGTGTATCCGCATTTGAAATGGTGGTAAACCCTGTTGCTGATTTCAATTTTTCAGCGTCTGTTGCAAATACCTGGGCTTCTACAAACACCTGGTCAAGGTTGGTTATTTCAAACAAAGTTTCTCCGCTGTTTACAACAGCACCAATTGCATAGTTAAAAGTGCCCACAACGCCACTAACAGGAGAGGTAAGTGTTATTGCCTTTGTATTGCCTGTATTCCTTCCTGTATTTGCATCAAAGAGTGCTTTATTTTTCTTAGCACTTTCATACCTGGCTTTTGCTTCGGTAATATCTTTTTTAGCTGCAATGTCTGCTATGCCAAGCAACCTTTCATATTGTGCTTTGGCGGCTTCATACTCGGCATTTACACTATTACTTTGAGAAATGATGCTGATTTGTGTGCCGGCATCTACCTGTTGTTCTATAACAGCTACCACTTGTCCTTTACCAACCTTTTGACCGGGGGCTACTCTTAAGGAAACAATTTTACCAGCCTGCGGTGTTTGTATTACTGCCCTTCCCTGTGGTGCGGCAGTAACTGTTCCTAACAAAACTGATGTTTCATTAAAATCACCTGTACCTATTTTTTGTGTTTGAATATTAAAAAGGAACTGTGTTTCTTTTTCAACTATAAATGTTTTGGAAGAACCACCACCTTTTGCACCAGCTTCATCATGGCCATCATGTGCTGACACCGGATTATATGTAGCAGTTGGTAAGAGGCAAAAAAGAACAATTGCCCCCGTAATCATTTTCCTGCTGCGGCTTTTGGTTACAAAGAACATAATGAGTAAACCAATCAGCAAACCCATCAATCCAAAAAACCAATTGCTGCTGTACCAATGAGCATGAGAGCTGTTTTCAGTTGTTGCTGTTGCAGCCAGTTCTTTTCCTGCTTCAACATTGTTTAGCTGAATTAAGTCAATACCTGCATAACTATTGATGTTTAGTACAAGATTGTATGCTTTCTTTTCCGGGAAAGTAGCTTTCAGTTCAAACACTCCCTTATCAATCCTCACCACAGTAATTTTTATGTTGGGATTACCAGCCACTGTTATTTCCAGCTTGGCGCTGTCAATGGGTTTATTAGTGTTGTACTCACTTAAGTACAGGCGAAGCGATGTTTCCTTGCCCGGTACTATCGGGTTGTACTTTAGCAACACTTCATATATTTCTGAAGCAGCCTCAGCCGAGAAATAGCTTACAGGTGATATACTTGTTTTTTTAGCATCACCGTGGTCTTCGCCGCCGTGTGCAAATGCCATTACCGGTAATAGTCCAAATAGAAATTGAATGATTAATCGTTTCATAACTGACCCATTAAATATTTGTGATTGATAACACTGAGATTATAATTTCTTACCGCTTCCAGGTATTTCTGATAAACGGTGTATGCATCATTGCTGTTTCTTAATAAACTGATATAATCAATTTCACCGCTTACAAAAAAGCGTTGTGAAGTGCTAATAACTTCCTGTGCTTTTTTTAAACCGGTTTGCCGGTAGTAGTTAACAGACTGCCAATTGGTTTGCATTTCGCTGCTTGCGTTTATAACCTGTGCAGATAATTCCTGCTGTAAGCCCTGTTGTTTGCTTTGAATAACCTGCTGCTCTGTTTTAGCAGCATTGATATTGCTTTTATACTGGCCAAACCATAACGGAATTGTTACGCCAACTCTAAAACGGTTAAACCATTTCGTATCCCGTTCCCCCTGGTTGAAATAGCCAAAAGCCAAACCGGGCAATGCCTTACTTTTTTGTAATACAATATTTTGCTTGGCAACATTCTCCTGTTGCTGTAATAGTTGTACGGCGGGATTTGAAAGCAACGCTGTGGAATCAGGTGCAAAAGTTTCCTGTGTCTGAGAAAGTGCAACGGTAAGCGGTTCTACTCTTATAGAATCTTTAATACCTGTGAACCACTGCAACTGTGCCTTTAAAGATTTGGCTCTTATAAGCGACTGCTGGTACTGATTATGAATTTCTCCATACTGCGTTTCAGCAAAAGTTTGTTGCAGGTAATCAATTTGCCCGGCTTTAAACTGGCGTATGGCCGACAGTTTAATCTTTTCATACAATGTATCTTGAATATATAATTGTGTGGAAAGCGAATCAGCATACTGTACCTCAAGATATAAAACCCTAACCCGGTATTTTAACTCTGCTTCTGTTAACTGCTTTTCCTTTTGTGCCACACCAATTTGCTGTTTTTGCAAACGATATTGATTACTGTACACTGTTGGAAATTCAAATGATTGGGTAATACTACCAGTATAAAACTTACCCGTCGGGCTTTCAAGGAAAAAATCCGGATTGGGAAGATTGATAGCTGATTTCAGTAACTGCTGCTGCTGCTTTACTTGAAGTGATGCGGCCTGAATATTCTTATTATTAGCTAATGCTTTGGCCACAGCTTCATTTTCTGTAAGTACCTGCTGTGCCGCTGCTGGTAAACTGATAATTGCTGTAAGAAAAACTATGATACTGTATCTGAACATAAAAATTGATTACGGTAAAACAAATAGCCCCAAATTGCGAAATGCAAAAAGAAGTTGGATGAAGCGAAAGCTTCACCTGTTTTACTATAATCAAATCTGGAAACGTTGAATCGCTATGCGTATATCAGGCGGCGGGGGGTAATAAAAACGGGCCTTGTAGTTGACAGGAAAATCTTTGATAGCCGTTGAGAAATCAATATAAAAATAAGTGCTCAGGATTGCAATAAACACAGGTACATTGATACCGGTATTTACAGTAACATTTTTATCTAAATTTTGAAACTCCTGCTCTTCATTAGTACAACATCCACCATCTTCTTTTGTAAGTAAGTTGATGCCATCAACAGGAATTTGTTTTGCTGGCTCACTGTCATGTTGATGTTTCATACCATCTTCATGAACATGAGTAGTTACTTCTGATGCTTCTTTTTCATGAACATGCTTTTTACCATCTTCATGTACATGCACTTTTGCAGGCTCTTCTGTTTCGTTATGATGAGGGGAATTGAAACCCATATCCATGCCTATAGCACAGGCAAAGCCAACTATAGTATTCAGTGAGAATACCATTAACAGCAGTGCTGCTTTTATTTGTATGGACTTGTTTCTTATCATTCGAACTGACACGAAATTAGGGCATTTTTAATAAATCTGACATTTAGGCTGTAAAAATAGCCCAGAAAACGATTATTAGGTTACATAATTATGGTAAAAATTTATAAAATTATGTAGTTTCCCTCCATTTGCAATCTTTAAGTAATATGATAGCTTTTACTAAACCCGGTTTCCTGTATATATTTTTTTTAGTTTTAGCATTTGCTTATTAATGCGTCAGCTTTTACGAACTGAAAATCTGGTTTTAGGTAAAAATAAATAAGCAAATACAACAACTGCAACAATCCAATACGCAAGATGGTCAGACCATATCATAATTATTCCCCCCATTACCACACCTGCAACCTGGCCCAAACTATTAACGGCACTAAAAATGCCCAATGATGTTCCATATTCTTTTCCAGAATCCTTTGTAGCAAGTGATGTCAGGCTTGGTGTGAGGATTGCTATTCCGACTGAGATGAAAGAGACGTAAAACAGAATCCATCCCATTTCCCTTGAAATAGTGAGCATGAACAGACCAATACCCAGGAACAGGCAACCGAAAGGCAATAATGCCCTTTCACCTTTCTTTTCAATTAACCATGCAATTGGTCCTAATTGCAGTAAGCCCATCAGCAAACCACAAATAATAAGGACAATGCTCATTTGCTTTGGCCCGAATAAAAAGAATCGTTGAGAATGAATAGCAAATGTGCCTTCAAACATAGAATGTGCAAGCTGGCTGAAGAAAGATAATGCCAGCAATAGGATGAACGCTTTTTTAAGGGATTTAAAGCTTGGGATAAAAGATATTTTTGTTTTTGTTGCCCCTTGTTCTATTGTTTTATTAGAAATATTGTTTGATTCTGGTAATAAAATTACATACAATACCAGTACTGCTATTGTAAGCAAAGAAGAAAAAACAAAGGGGGAAGAATATTTATCAAGTGTGAACTGTGTGAATAGAAATTTAAACTGAATGCTGATATTTGAAAAAAGATTGCCCAGCAAATGGCCTGTAACAGCACCTAATCCTGCTACACCATTCAATATTGCAAAATTCTTTCCTCTTTTTTCTTTTGGAGTTTTATCAGCAATGTATGCTCCCGATGCAGTTACAAAAGAAGCTGCAAAAATTCCTGCTATCAAACGGGAGATATAAATCAGCACCAAACTTTCACCCAATGAGAAAATAAAGGTTGAAATCGAAAATCCTGCGATGCCTGTTAAGATGAGTGGCCTTCTCCCAACTTTATCAGATAGTGAACCGAGGTATGGTGCGAAAAGGAATTGTGTTAGCGGGAAAGCACCAGTTATTAATCCTATATGAAGGGAAACTCTATTGGATGAAATATCCCTGTACGACAGAATCTTTTCAATGTAAAACGGAAGTACAGGAAGTGTCATTCCAAATCCAGTCATTACCAAAAAAACTCCGCAAAGAAGTATTATTTTTCCTTTGTCGTATTTTTTCAACTCAATCATGTAAAATATTTTCAGCTATCGTTCCTACATTTTCATTCCCTCCATTGGATTTGCGCCTTTCTTAAAAATAAATTCACTGTTTAACAAATAAGCCCCGGTTATCACAACAATATCTCCTGATTGAAGACCTGATTTTATCTCAACCCTTTCTCCATCTTCCATACCTATTTCAACCATCCTGCTTTTGAAAGTATGGTTACCTGTTTGTACCCAAACAGATGCACCAGTGCCGGTGCGGAGTACTGCATCAGATGGCAGGGTTAATGTGTTTACCTGTTTGCCTTTTATAGTTACATAAGCAGGCATGCCGGGCTTTAATAGTTTTCCAGAGTTGGCTACATTTACCCGTAGCAGGGTAATACGGGTTTGGGGATTAATTTCAGGGTTCATGAATTCAATCTTTCCAATTGTTTGCTTGCCTGGCAAATCAGGGAATTGAACAGAGGCAAGTGCATTATTATCTATCTGCGATAGTTGAGATGTATAAACCTGTGCTTCTGCCCAAAGGGTTGATAAATCCGCTATCCGGACAATAGTTCCACCTTCCATGGCATATTCACCTTCCCTTATATCCAATGTGGTAATATACCCTGCAACAGGACTATAAAAAGTGGTAAGAGCTGTTGTAGTTTTTCTTATTGCTATTTCCTGTATTTGGTTTTCAGATAAGCCCCACAGCAGCAATTTATTTTTTGCACTTTGTAACAATGCCGTAAAATCAATCAGCGGATTATCAAGTGTTTTCTGTTTTTCCAGTGCCAGTATATATTCCTGCTTGGCATTATTCAACTCCTCACTGTATATATCAAATAATTTATCTCCTTTATTAACATAGTCGCCCAGGTTTTTGAAGTAAAGCCGTTCAATTCTACCCATCACTCTTGCGCTTACCGCATTTATATTTCGCTGGTCGGCATTTAATGTTGCGGTAAGCACCATCTGGTCGCCAATCATTCCGCTACGGATAGTATCTGTTGAAATATTCCCCAATTGTATTTGCTGGTCACTAAGTTGAACCTCATTAGGGTCTTTTGAAATGCCTTTTTTTGCTTCTATCAGTTTCATGCCACATATAGGGCAATTGCCCGGTTTATCCTGCATTACCTGCGGGTGCATTGAACAGGTATAATATACATCGTTCATTTCCATATTATGTTCTGCCTGTGCTGGAGTTTTTGTATTCTTATTTTTGCAGGCGGCAAATAAAAACACAAACACTGCTGCGATAAATAACTTTTTCATCTTTTAAATATTTTATTGTTACCGCTATCAATATCATTATTATCTTTTTCTGCTTAGTATTATTTCATCGTCTTTACTTTTCTATTTTTTCAGTCTTTATCCCTGATTTTTATAAAACTTTCGCTATCCATTAAAAACTGTGCATTTATTGCCACAGAGTCAGCAACAGTAATACCTCGAGTTATTTGAATTAAATTTTTATAGACTACTCCTGTTTCAACCTTTTGTGTTTTGTACCCGTTACCACTTCTTACAAATACAACTTTCGCAAGACCCAATGATAGTATGGCTTCTTTTGGTAACCATTTTGCATTTATTGCGTTGCTAAAAATAGTAGCCCGTAACTGGCTGCCGATGGGTAATTGCAAAGCACTGTTATCAATATTTACCCTTGCCGTTAATGTTTTACTTCCGGGTCTGAAAAAAGGTTCAATAAAATAAATAGAGCTGTTAAAATCTTTATCTGGTTTAGCTTCTGGTACAATTTTTACTTTATTGCCGACTTTAATAAACACCTGGTCTGATGGATAGATATTCAGCAAAGCCCACACTTTATTAGGGTTATAAACTTTAAAAATAGTCTGCCCCTTTTGTAAATACATTCCTTCTTTAAGGCTAAGCTCTTGGGTTGTTAGTGATGTAGCTTCATTCATAGCGGGAGCTTCCGGAACGGAGTTATTCATCTCCGTATTTAACGCCTCATGAATATGACCGCTGTACCTGCTGTAAACAGGTACAGTAAAAAGTGGTTTTTGTGTACTTACCACCTGCTGTAGTTGTTCACCAGGAAAACCAAGCAACAATAATTTTTCTTTAGCTGCATTAATTAATGAGCTATTGGATGGATCGTTTTTTATCAGAAATAAAAGATTTTGCTGTGCGGTAAGCAACTCAGGGCTGTAAATGTCCATTATTTTTTGCCCTTGTTTAATCAACTGGTAGCGATACCGGACATACAACTTTTCAATCCTTCCACTTATCCGTGCAGATATTGCTCCGACTTCAGTAGTGTTGTACGCTGTATAACCAAGTGCATTAATTTCTACGGGTTCTTCACTGCTTAATAGCGTTGTAGAAGGTATGGTAGAAATTGCATAGCCGTTGGTCGGCTGCAGTAAAGTATGCAAAGAAACATCGTGTATTTCTTTGCTTGCACTTTCCTTTTTTACCAGGTGCATTCCACAAATAGGGCAATCGCCAGGTTTGTCTCGGATAATTTGGGGATGCATGGAACAGGTGTATAATACCTTCTCTTCTGCGGAAGAAGCACTCATATTCCCATCCTTACTATCCATGTTCATGTTTTCCATTTCAGCCATCTCTTCGTGCTGGGTATGTGTAGCATTTTTTGGAATCAGTATTTTAAAATATATCCAAGCGGACACAACCAGTAAAACCAGTACCGATGTTATAATTATTGCTATTTTCTTTTTTTTCATAACTGATTAATAAAATATTTTAAGTCAATTGATATTGTAACATCATGCCGTCATCTTCATGTTCACGATTGTGGCAATGAAAAACGAATACACCTGTTAATGTTGAAAATGGAATAATGATTTTTACCGTTTCACGGGGCATTACTAAAACAGTATCTTTCCAGCCGCTTTCAGAAGCTGACAACTGTGCCCGGCCACCGCTTCTTTCCAATACCTGAAAATGTACGCCGTGCAGGTGCATAGGATGTGGTTCATCACCCTGTGAATTATCAAATACCCATATCTCTGTTGCATTAGCTGTTACATTTTCATCAATCCTGTTTTTATCATAAATCTTATCATTGATTCTGTGTATGCCTGTCATATTCATGCCACTGCTCATTTGCATGGCATTTATAACAAAGTTTCTTGTCTTTGAAGATGCGGAAGGAGAAATAGCATTAACAGAAGAAAGCGAAGCTGGTAAAGTAAACCCATCACTTATGGTTTGTGTTACTTTAAACTTCATAATCTTAAACCCTTGCTTACCTTGTGCACTGCCAGCATTATCAAACATCTTGCTCTCTAAAAATATATCAGTGCCTATGTTAAGCCCGGCAAAGTTTACCAGCACATCTAATCTTTCGCCTGGTGCCAGTACAATGTTTTTAACTGCTGTGGGATTTTTTAATAACCCACCATCATTTCCAATAATAATTAAATCAGCATTATTACTGAAAGCAAGGTTATAGATACGGGCATTAGAACCATTTAATATCCGCAACCTGTAAAATCTTGTTGCCACCTCTGTGTAAGGAGATGCTTCTCCATTTACAATAATTGTTTCGCCCATATAGCCAGACATTACTTCTCCCATAGAAGGGTTATAAGCGATGCCAGATGCAGTAAGTCGTTTGTCCTGTATTACTAAGGGGATTTCATAAATACCAGAGGGCAGGTTTAAAGCTGCTTCTTCTGCATCGTTAATTATAAACAAACCGGCTAAACCCCGGAATGCCTGTCTTGCTGTTGCCCCATCTGGATGCGGATGATACCAGCATAGTCCTGCACGTTGATTAACTGCGAACTGGTAATTAAACCCACTGCCTGGATTTATAACAGATTCCGGATGCCCATCCATATTGGCAGGAATCTTTAAACCGTGCCAGTGGATATTACTTTTTTCAGAAAGATTATTCTGGAAATTTATGTTGGTATTAATGCCACTATTAACACGGATAGTAGGACCCAGTATTCCATTAGCCTGGTAGCCCAATACAGAAATATTGCTGCCATTAATATTTGCCATTGTTGCCTGAGCCGTTAATGCTGTATTGCCTGTTACTGTGTTGGGAATGGGTAATAACCTGCTGAAATTTCCTTCTGTTACGGGAACCGGTTGCCCGCCCATATTCATATTCCCCCCATTCATCATGTTGTTCTTATTACATGCTGCTAAAAAGGCTGCAATGGAGCCCGTTATTAATATACCGCCTGCTCCTATCACTGTATTTTTAAAAAACTTCCTGCGTTTCATAATAGAGGTTTATGATAAATAAATTATTTTATTTGTAAGATCCTTTCCAATTCAACCTGCATCGTTAGCAATTCCTGCAATTGCTTTAAATAGTCAAGCTGTGTCATATTTAATGTTTCCCATGCATCAAATAATTCAAATAACTCTTCTGTATTCTGTTCGTATGACAACTGATAAGTTTGATAGTTTCTGCGAAGGGCTGGCAGGATTTTTTCTTCAAATAATTTGATTTGCTTTTTTTTATTGAGAATATCAGTTCGCATACTATAAGCCATGCCGGTTGATTCATTTAAAATCATTTTCTTTTGCTGTTGCAATGACTCATTTTTCCATTTCAGGCTTTCAATATTGGCTTTATTCATTTTTGCTGACCATCGGGCCATTGGTAAACGCACCATTGCCATTGCTGTAAATTGCATGGGCTGACGTGCCCAGCCATAAGCATTTTCAAACCGGAATCCAAACTCCGGCAACAACCTTGTCCTTTCAGTTTCCTGTTTTAATATATTCACATACATTTCTTTTTCGATAGCTTTGATATCACTCCTGTTGGTTACAAATAGCGCAGTATCAAAGACTATACTTTGATAATCCTTAATGATATAAGAAGTGTCAATATCAAATTCAACTGTTTTATCCCGGTACATTAACGTGTTGAGATTATATTTTCTTTGCTTTATTTCATTCTCCAGCATAATCCTCATACTTTGTACATTTGCAAGCGCTGCCTTTGCCTTGTAGTAAGCGTTAATCTTTTCAAGCCCGTTTTTATACCGTATCTCAGCGCTTTGAATCATATAGTTTAAAAGCTTTTCATTATCATCTAAAATCAACAACTGTTTTTTTATTACTATCCATTCATAATAATTTTTCTTTGCATCTGCATACAACTGGTTTAGTGTATAACCTTTCTTTTCCTTTTCTACCGATGACATGGACGACATGTATTTATAATCTGCATTTAACCGTTTGGGGTTAGGTATGATTTGTTGTGCTGCAATGGTATATTGTCCCATACCGGGTTGCCCATTCATTGACTTCCAGTAACGGGGAGCATAAGGTGTCATAAAAAATCCTGATGACAGCTCAGGAGCCATCCAGCTTTTAGCGCCTTTGGCAGCTTCATCCAATGAACGAACTTCCGCATCATACATTTTCAAAGTGGGATTACTCAACTGAATTGAATCCAGAATTGAATTAATGTCTGATGTTTTTTGAGCATGAGCCGGAAGAACAAATTGGACTATGAGGCCAAAAAATAAATAAAATGCTTTTTTCATGAAATAAATATTTATATCGTTTACTTTTCTATTTTCTATAATTCATTTTCACAGCTACTGCTGTTTTCAAAACAATTCAGGTTATAAATAGTGGTTGAAGTAATATTGTCCAAAGCTGTGTCAGTTAAAAAAGCCTGATGACTTGTAATAAGCACATTATTAAATGTCAGTAATCTTGAAATGGTATCATCCTGCAACACATCTTCAGAATGGTCTTCAAAAAATAATCCAGACTCTTCTTCATAAACATCAATACCCAGGTAACCGATTTGCCGGTTTTTAAGACCAACAATTACATCCTTAGTATTAATTAAAGCTCCCCGGCTGGTATTGATGAGCATTACACCGGATTTCATTTTACTAATAGATTCATTACAAATCATGTAACGGGTAGCAGGTGTAAGAGGCACATGCAGCGTTATGATATCCGACTCTTTATATATTCTTTCGTAATCTGTATAAATAACACCATATTTTTCTTTAAGCATTTCATTCTCTACCTGGTCTGTAGCAAGGATTTTACAATCAAATCCATATAGTATCCTGGCAACAACTGCTCCTATTTGCCCTGTACCTATAATGCCCACCGTTTTACCGTGCATATCAAACCCAGTCAAACCATCTAATGAAAAATTTAAATCATGTACCCGGTTATTGGCACGGATAAGTTTACGGTTTAATGCCAGCATTAATGCTACCGTATGTTCTGCTACTGCATAGGGAGAATAAGCAGGCACTCTTGCAGTACGGAAGCCTAATTGTTTTGCCTTTTCAAGATTAACATGATTGTACCCGGCAGAGCGAAGTACAAGAAATCTTATGCCTGCTTCACTTAGCTTTTCTATTACAGGAGCAGACGCATCATCATTTACAAATATGGATACGGCTTTAGCGCCTTTTGCTAAATAAGCTGTTTCACTTGTTAGAGGAACATCCAATAACCTTAGATTGTGTTTACTGTCATTTGCTTTTAGCAGATACTCCTTTTCAAATTTGTGTGTACTGTATATTACCGTATCCATTTTAAATTTATTTAATGCTATGACTGTCTGTACTGATAATACTATAACATGCCGTTACTAATTTGCTTTTGAACTATGACTTTGTTTAAAATGTTTTTCGAAATATTCCTTTGCATTTGTTTCTGATTTAAAATACAATACATCTTCCTTAGAGCCTGGCTTACCAATTATAAAAGCTATTGATTTATCAACCTGTTCCCTGGAAAGAGGGTCAGAGGTAAACCGGGAAGTAGAATCTTCATTCAACGTTTTTACACATCCTTCGCAGCAGCCGTAGTATATTTTATTATTTAATGGAACTGCAATCTGAACAGAATTCATAAATCTGTTGTTAACCATACACACTTCATTGTTTGGAAGTTTTGTGATGCCAGAGTCGGAAAATATTACCGTATTAAAAGTATTTTTTGCTGTGCTCTTACTATCTGAATTGCATGAGATTAAAGCAAACAGAATAAGAGCAAAAATAATCGGGGAATAATATTTCGTTTTCATTTTGAATTGATTTTTTATCTTTTTAATAATTATAAATTATCTGACTGATACATTAGTGAAGTTTTTTTTGGATGAGTGAATGACATAATTCATTACCTTCCCTGATAATCCTATCAGCTCTATCGCCTTTAATACCGATTTGTGATAATAATTGCGGATTGTGACAGAGTTCTTTACACATTACGATATGCCTATTTAATAATTCATTTTTTTCATGTACACTTAATGTGGTAAGACAGGTTAGGGGATACAAACCTGTTTCGTCGATAATATCTTTCAGTCCCTTACCAAAGGGGTAATCCCACGACCACAGATGCAGACAAGCACATGAGCCATATTGAATCGCATCTGTTGTTAATCTTGTATTGGTAACCACCCAGCCCTGGTGGAATTTCATACCATGCCCTGGTATTTGCTTCCATTGTTCTTCAACATCCCTAAACCGGGAATGTATGTAGAGCGGAATTTTTACGTTTGTTACATTCCCTGGCTGATTGTGGTATTTACATTCAATCATAAAATGCTGGTTGTCCTTTTCTGCAATTACATCTACTTCATGCTTTACGCATTTACCCCGCACTGTAATGCCTACCTGTACGGCATAACCTTGTTCTTTCAATAAAGCGGCAATAAAATTCTCAAAAGGGAAACCGGATGGTCCTAATTCCATAATTGCCTGTTTCAAATGAAATCTGGCTGCCATAGGCTTCGAACGACTTTTTAATTTACTCATGGCCATTTTATAAATTTTTTTAGTCGGGATTCCATCATACAGCCTGCTTTCAATATCTATGAGAATATCGGTGGCTAATCTTTCATTTGCACCTGCTTTACCCAGTGCATGCAGTAATTGTTCTGAATTAAAGGGTTCCTGTTCACCACTGTGTTTTTTTATTAATATTTGTCTACTCTTAGCCATTATTTCAGCTTTTAATTTTTTGTTTCACTTCGATGCTTGCGAAATGGTTTTACAGGATATTGTTCCAGCATATCATACACTACCGGGTGAAGGTTCATTTGCAGGTAAGCTGTATCATATAAATCTGCATTAGCCGTTCCAGACCATACTATTTTTTCCTGCACCCTGTCAATAACATTTAGCGTAATTGAATTTTTAATATAGGTTTCCCTGACGGCAGTATTTTCTTTTGGGTAGTTAAAATATTTATAGGTAAATGGTTTATTGTATTTAAGTGGATTATTTAGGGGATGTAAAAATGGATTACCATATTCTGTTATTGTTGTTGTGCTGAGTGGCGTTGTAACAGAAGGATTAGCCTTTTCGAGTGTTTTTCTTTTTACAATTAGCTCCAACAATACATCCGGGTTGTCAGTATTTACTTTGTAACCTCTTTCTCCCATACAATGTGTAAAATAGTTCATGGTATTATTCCGCATCCTTGCAAAAAAATTGTTTGCATCACCGGAATCCTTATCCGGCAGCCAGGCAAAGGTCTTATACTGTTTAAAATCTGCAGACCGGTCATAGTTGGCTTGTATATCTTTGTACATTTTTTGACTGCATCCTGCCAGTACAAATAATGCAATACTAATTATGACGCAGTTTTTTATAAAATATGTTGTACTTATTCTCATGTCTCTTATTTTTAATGATGCGTTTCCATTACTTCGATTTTCCCGTGCTTTCTTAATTCATATTCCTTTTGCATTAAAAATATCAATGGTGTTACCAAGAGAATATGAGTAGATGAAGTCAATACGCCACCAATCATCGGTAGTACTATAGGTATCATTACATCACTGCCTACACCAGTACTCCAAAGAATTGGAACTAAACCAAATAACGAAACACTAACCGTCATCAACTTAGGTCTTAGCCTTTTGGCAGCGCCTGCTATTACGTATTCTTTTAAATCAGCTTTAGTAATTGTTTCCCGGGAATTCCCTTTTTTAGCAACTAATTGCTGCATCGCATCGTTTAGGTAAATTACCATTACAATACCTGTTTCTACCGCTAAACCAAACAATGCAATAAAGCCAACCGATACAGCTACCGAAAGATTCACTCCCCAGAAATAAACAAAATAGGCTCCGCCAATCAGGGCAAAAGGAATAGAGATAAGGCTAAAGAAAGCCTCCCTTGCAGAGTGAAAGGCAAAATACATACACATAAAAATGATTACCAATACAATGGGCAATATCATTTTTAGTGTTTTTTCACCACGTATCAGGTTTTCATAATTGCCACTCCAGTTGAGATAATAACCTTTTGGCATTTTTGTAATCATGGCACTCAGCTTTTTTTGTGCTTCCTCTACAGTACTGGCAAGATCTCTTTCTCTTACATTAAAAAGCACAGTCCCTCTAAGCATGGCATTTTCCGAATTAATCATCGGGGGGCCTTCAGTAATTTTTACATCTGCCACTGCTTCCAGCGGTATAGGACCGTAGCTCATTGTTTGCACCTGCAGTCTTTTTAATGCCTGGATATTATTTCGGAAATCCTGGGCAAAACGTGCATTCACAGAAAAACGCTGGCGGCCTTCAATGGTAGTGGTAAGCCGCATACCGCCCAGTGCACTCTCTACCACCGCATTTACATCGTCCGTGCTTAATCCATATCTTCCGATTTCTTCCCGTTTTATGGCTATATCAATATATTTTCCACCACTTATGGGTTCTACATACAGATCTTTAACACCGGGAGTACCTCTTAGTGCTTTTTCTACCTGCTGTGCAAAAGCATAAATAGTATCTAAATTCTGACCAAACACTTTAATTCCAACATCGGTACGGATGCCAGTTGAAAGCATATTAATACGATTGATGATAGGTTGTGTCCATCCATTTACAACACCGGGTATTTGAAGCTTTCTGTTCAACTCATTAATGACACTGTCTTTGGTAAATCCTTTCCTCCATTCCTTTCTTGGTTTCAGCATAATAATTGTTTCTACCATGCTGATGGGGGAATTATCAGTTGCAGTGTACGCCCTGCCTGCTTTACCCATTACATGGGCTACCTCTGGAACAGAAGTAATAATTTTGTCCTGAACCTGTAATAAGCGTTTCGCCTCTGAATTGGAAACATCCGGCATCATTACTGGCATAAATAAAAGGGAGCCTTCATCTAATGGTGGCATAAACTCACGGCCAAGTCCCAATACCAATGGAACACTTATTATTAATGCAGCTATATTTACACCAAGTGTTACCCATTTTCTTTTAATACAGGCACGAATAACGGGCTCATAAATTCGTTCAAGTACCCGGTTTACCGGATTAGCATTATCTGGTAAAAACTTACCTTTCATAAAAAAAGAAATAAGCACCGGGGCCAGCGTTAGTACCAATATTGCATCTACCGCCAGGATAAATGTTTTAGTATAAGCCAGGGGATGAAATAATTTTCCTTCCTGCCCTATCAAAAGAAATACAGGCAGAAAAGAAGCAATAATAATAATGGTAGAAAAGAATACACCTCTGGATACTTGCTGGCATGCCTTTTCTATAATTGACATTCTTATGTCGTCAGGAATTTTTCGGTAAGAAGATTTATTTTTTTTACTAAAACGTGCTCTCAATTTTTTAAATAAATTCATATGACTAAATTTTTTCAGGGTGATTACTATTTTGCCATTCAGAAAGCTGGCGATAACTGTTTTCGGACATGATAATTCCATTATCCACTATAACGCCAATAGCTAAGGCAATACCAGTTAAGGACATTAAATTTGATGACAAATCAAATGCATTTAATAAAATAAAACTGATGGCAATTGTTAGTGGAATTTGAATGATAATGCTCAATGCACTCCGCCAGTGAAAAAGAAAGATGATCACTACCAGGCATACTACAATTATTTCTTCTATTAGCTTCCCTTTGACCGTTTCAATGGCAGCTTCTATTAATCCACTTCGGTCATAGGAAGTTTTAAAAGACACACCTGGTGGCAAGCCTTTTTCCACCTCTTTCATTTTTTCTTTAATAGCTTTTATTACTTTATCGGCATTTTGCCCATACCTCATTACTACTATTCCTCCCACAACCTCACCATTTCCATTCTGATCGAATATTCCAAGACGCAGGTCTCCGCCCATTTGCACATTGCCCAGGTCTTTTACCCTTACCGGAATTCCATTGTATTGTCCCAGTGATATGTTTTCTACATCCTCTTTACTTTTAATATACCCTAATCCACGAATTACATACGCCATATCACTCATTTCAAATTTGCGTCCCCCTACATCATTATTGTTGGCTTTTACTTTATTCATTACATCCATTAAGGAGATATTATAAAACTGCAGTTTCACTGGGTCTAATACAATCTGGTATTGCTTTTCAAAACCTCCAAATGATGCTACTTCCGCAACTCCGGGTATTGTTTGCAATGCAAACTTTATGTACCAATCCTGTAATGCCCGTTGTTCTCCCAAATCCATTTTGGGTGCGTCAAGATGGTACCAAAAAATATGTCCCACCCCTGTGCCATCTGGGCCTAAGGCAGGAGTAATTCCCGGCGGTAATAACCTTTGTGCATAGTTTAACCGTTCCAGTACACGGGTTCGGGCCCAATATATATCCACGTCATCTTCAAAAATCACATACACAAAGCTCATCCCGAACATAGAAGTGCCCCTGATAGTTTTGATACGGGGAATACCCTGCAGATTGGATACCAGCGGATAAGTAATCTGATCCTCCATTAACTGCGGACTGCGTCCCATCCACTCCGTAAAAACGATAACCTGGTTTTCTGATAAGTCTGGTATGGCATCAATGGGATTTTGTTTAACTGAATAATATCCCCATGCAAAAAGTACTGCCGCCAAAAGAAGAATCAAAAACCGGTTTCGTAATGAAAATTTTATTAGCCCTTGTACCATAAATTTGATTGAGTTTTAATGTTATTTAAATACACTTGATTTGACATAAAGAATTGTTTGTTATAATTTATTACTAATAAGAAACACCGCAGTAAATGTAAGCATATAATACAATTAACTTTTCAATCACTGTGTTTTGCTGATGATGGCTGATTAATATATGCATTGGTAATACTCTGTTTGTTTTTCATTCAGCTATTTAATTTCGTTCTTCAAATTTATCTCCTTTATTAATTCACGTATATGTTCTTCCTGCCTGGCTTCTGCTGACAACTCTTTCCGAAGTATTTGCGTTGCAAGTTCGATAACTATTTTACCGGTTTTACTTTTTAATTCATTGATTGCATCCTTCTTTGCTTTTTCAACGTATAAAAATGCTTCATCAATAATGATTTTATAAGCAACCTTTGCTTTCATTTCCGCTTCTGCAAGTATTTTTACTGCATACTCTTTTGCATCGCTTTGTATATCCGAAATTTCTTTGTGAATCTTAGCCCTTATCAAATCACTCTCTTTCTTTACCTGTTCAATTTCTGCTTTTAAATTTTCCACGGCAGACAGCGAGTCTGAGATGGATTTTTGCCGTTCCTTTAAATATTCCTGCAAAGGCTTTCTTGCCTTTTTTACAAGTATGCCCATGAAGAAAAGAAAGATAATTACTTCCCATATAAAAAAACCTTCATCATGATTCAGGAGATTCATTGTATTACTTTTAAGTATTCACATTTTATAGCTGCATATCTTTTTGTTTGCATTTATTCTTTCAAATCACGTCAGCAAAAACATTTTAGCAGCGATTCTATATTTTTCTTATCTGTACATAAACAATAATTTGTTTTTTGCCCTTCCTGCAGACGACGCACAACACCTGCGCTTTTCAAAATATTCAGATGACGGGATACAACCGGCTGCTCAAGCTGCAACTTTTCATAAATTGTTTTTACCGTCAGCCCTTCAACCTGGTTTTTACACAATAATTTTAATATAGCCAGTCGGTCTGCGTGTGCCATCGCTTTCAATATTTCAGCCATATTCTGCATTTCATTTTTTTCCTGTTCCCTGTTTGTATTCTTTGCCATAGCAGTTCTCTTTTGGCCACAAAAATCTTTTTTACACTAAAGAAAAACTATGATACACATTCTGTTCAAAAAATGACTTTTGTCATACAATTATCCGGCTATATAGATAGCTGAATATACATGCAGCGGATTGATCATTGTTACAGTGCTGCACTTCCCATTTATTAACAAAACATTTGTTAATATAATCTTCATCATTTATTTCAATTTAATATAGTTTATGGTTTCTTTGACCGTAAGCATAGTAGTTGCATTTCCTGTTCGCAAATAAAATGATGAATCCTTTTCTGAGTTCACATAAACAGGCACAGGAGCTTTTACAATTTCAACAGCACAAAAGTCTTTTTCAAACTTCCTGTAAAAATAAATGTGAACAAATGAACAGAACTCTACTCCTAAGTATTGGTTTACTATTTCATATACTCTGCGTTCAAACCCATCACGATTTTTATGTTTGAGCGTAAAGTAATCGTTCTCCAGGCCCAATATTTCTCCTTTATCAGAAATTCCGATTATCAATTTCCCCCCATTAGCATTCATAAATCCAGCTATGGTTTTTGCTATTACTATTTCCAGTTCTTTATTAGTATTCTTTTTGGCATAATCGTACCGGAGTGATGATTTGAACTCTGTGTATTCATTTTCGCCTATCTGAATTGTTTGTTCAATATTTAGATTGAGAAAATGTTCCTGCTTCCGTACCAAGCTGTTTTTTTTCTGCATATTCCTGTAATAAAACCCGAAGCCTAATCCGGTAGCTACTCCCATTAAAAGAAAAACGGCTGACATACCTGTCATGTGAAATGAAAAAGCATGAAGCCATCTTTTGGTGATAATATCGGCAACACTCAGATTGACCTGGTGATTTTCATGGAACTCAAACCAGTACATTGCCATGGTAAGAGGGTGAATAATAAAATAAAATACAGCAGCACCAATCAATGTATGCAAGATCACCGGCTTGTTGACTTTATAATAACTGTAATATTTACTACTGATATGTGTCATTTCCTTTTTTGTCTGTGTTGCATCTGTCATAAATTCTTTAATTTGAATAATGGCACAGGCGTTGCCTTTTTAACAACTTTATATTCATTATAAATCTCATAGTTCAGTAAAAAAAAATCCCAATCGCAGCGGCTTTTAGCTCACCGTTTATATTTTATGTATGCGGTTTATCTCATGTGCTGATTGAGCTTTTATCATTGCAATCAGCTTTTCAGCTTCATTGCAGTTCAGCAGACTGCCGCTTTGCCTATAATAATTTGCTGCGCTTCTTCTTTTGCTTTTACCAATAAGTATTTTATATTGGTATTAAGACAATCACTCATCTTAATACTGGATATTGCATCAGTTATTTGCCTGTTATTTGCCTCTTTTTCACTTACTCATACGAATCTTTTTTACTGTTTACTACTGTACAGTTATTAAATATTCTCACCTATTTTTATTTTTTCATCGAGGAATCCATCACCTGGTGCTGTTTATGGCTTGCACTATCCATCTTCATGTCATCCATCTTCATGCTATCCATCTTCATGCTATCCATCTTCATATCCTTTATTTCGTTCTGCTTCATTTCTTTTGATTTAGTAATATCTGCTGACTGATTGTTACAGGAAGCTATAATTACTATTAGCGCTACTGCTGACAAAAAACTTAACTTTTTCATTTTTATAGTTTTTTTTTAAAAATTTTTAAGAATGACCAATTGCATAGGTTTTAAATACAGTTTTATGTAACATATGGGGTTAGCAGGGTCTTTAGAATGCATGATTTCAACACTTTGTTTTTTACCATATACTGCTGTCATCATCTTTTTATCACGATTCAATTGACAATCCACCAATATATGTTCTTCCTTTACATCACTTGTAGATGAATTATATACAAAAACTATTTCCTGGTCGTATAAGATTCTTGAAAAAGCCAGGACACATTTATGGCATTCAGGCAAATGAAAATGAATGCCATCTTTTGAAGATTCCCGCATAAACATCCTGCCAAACTTCAACACGTTGCTTTCATTCCTGAATTTTGCAATTGAAGCGATGGCTTTATATATCTCTGATTGCTGATTCAATAAATTTGTGGTCTTATCGTTCGGATTAAACATACATTCTCTGATATAGCGATCGCCCGTGCCACAACCGTCCACCCCCTGTTCTGTTCCGTAATAAATGCAGGGAGTGCCTAAAGCGCAGAGTAGAAATGCAGCACCGGCAATAATCTGAGCCGGTTCGGCATTATATCCAAAGCGATGTTTAAATTCATCTCCAATCTGGTCATGATTGTCAAGAAATGTAACCAGGAATTCTCCATATTCGCCCCGATCCAGCGCATTTTTTTGAAGCTCTTCGTAACGCTCTATTAATTTATGCGGTGAATCTTTCCCTTTTATAACTCCTTCCAATGCGAAATACAATTGAAAATCGAGTGCTGAGTTCAACCCAAAGTAGATATTTTGGTCATTATAAGTAGTCAATGTTTTTGGCCCTAAATAGTTACTTGCCATTGCATCAGCTGCAACTATTTCGCCAAATAAGAAGAAGTTTTTCTTGCCAAGTGAATAAGCATATTCTCTTACATAAGAACAAAAGCGGCTTATTGACAAAGCCCCCATGTGTTTTACAGCATCCAGCCGAAAACCATCAACATCCAATTCCTTAATCCAGTAACAGTGTATGGCCGTTAATATTTTCTGAACATGAATAGCCTCCCTTGACTCGTCATTTTTAAATGCCTTTAAACTAAAAAAATCTCCGTCCCTTGTTTCGGGGTAGTCATCAAAATTTCTTATCTGCCCTTTGCGACCGTACAAAGCAGGGTTTCTTAATTCAACAGGAACGGGCCTGTCCGGGTATCGCCATTCACCAAAATCAAATTCAGTGCCTTCATGATAATAATAAGGTTTACCTCCAGGATAGTTCCAGTTATCACCGGCATGATGCAAAACAATATCAAGGAACACCCTCATATCATGTTGATGGGCCTGGACTACCAGCTCCTCAAGTTCATCTTTTGTTCCAAATCGTTCATCTATCTCCAGGTAATTTTCAATGGCATAGCCATGATAAGACTCGGGGTTGTTTTTAAATACAGGGCTTAACCAAATAGCAGTACAGCCCAGGTTTTTTATGTATGTGAGATGACTAATAATGCCCCTCAAAGTGCCACCGCATTGCTTGCCTAATTGTGCATCATCACCATAGCCCGAATGTCTCACATCAAAATCTGCATTATGTCTTTTATTGCTGTCGTGAAAACGGTCAACTAATAAAAAGTAAATAAATTCCTCACGCCATTCCCGGTGGCAGTTTTTCCAGTATTCTTTGCCGGGTTTGGGAGATAGGTCTATATCTTTAATTGATTTCATTTTCATCTGATTTAAGTAATTGAGAATTTGATTTCATGGAATTAAGGGTCTTCTTTGCATCACCCAGCATTTGTTTTAAACACCAGTTGCAATACCAGTCCGCTAAAAGAAAACATAGAATATTATTAACTAATCCTTTTGGTTTTTTATAGGTAATAGAAAGCTCGGCCTTTGTGCCTTTGTTATACATGGGAGTAGTGGTTAAATGCATCTGGTACCAGGAATAGATAATCATTCTTGTTTCACCAACTGTTTCCCAGGTTTTCTCCTTGCCGTCTACCCATTTTGTTACTTCAACCGTAAAGTCCATAGTCATGCCCATCATTTTTCCGGTCCATCTGTATTTTGTACCCAAACCGTAATGCTGTTCAGTTAAATAGTCCAATTTCAGTTTACTGCCCATCATCATCCCTGAGGATTGGGTCATGTGTGTACCGGTTACACCAAGATTATCAATACACATAAATACATCTTCCGGTGCTGCATCATATATTTCCATTCTTTCAATAGATTTCATAACACTTTAATTTAGTCTATCACAAAACTGTTTTTGCAAATTTCCTGTGCCAGCAACTCATCCATGAAAATTGCATTGGAAGGATGAGCAATTGTATTACAGGTAACTACTTTTTCCGCACCAGCCTTAATTAATTTATCATGAGCCCTTGCAGCAAATACTGCATGAATTCCTATACAAACAGGGGGCTTCATCCCTGCTTTTTTTAAATGACCAATGGTTTCTATCATTGTATTTCCGGTAGAAATAATATCATCAACAAGAACAGGCGTACTCTCCTTGTATTTTTCAACCTGTGGCACAGATACTTTTACATTCCTGTCACCTTTGCGAAGTTTTTCAAGTATGATATAAGGGGCATTGGCATCAGCCGCCACTTTGCTTACCCATTGCTCACTTTCACTATCAGGACCTATTAATACAGGTTCCTGAATATTTTCATTAATCCATTTTGAAACAAGATGAGATACATGCAATACGGAAGTATGAATAGGATAAATTTCATCTAATGAAATGCGACGGTGTAAATGCGGGTCGATGGTGATGAGTTTGTCAACAAAGGAAGAAAGCAGTTTGGCAAACAATTCGGAACTGATGCATTCACCATCTATAAATCTTTTATCCTGCCGCATATAAGCTAAGTAGGGTGATACCAGGGTAACGTTAGAGGCTCTGAATTCTTTTAAGGTTTTTGCCAAAAAATAAAGCGGTAGTATCTTATCATCAGGCTGATGAAGTGAACAAACTATGATAGCTTCTTTCTCATGCACATTCGAATTTACTTTTACATACGTTTCTCCGTCAGGAAAATGCCGGATGATTGCTTCCCCTGGCTCTGTATGCAACAGTTTTATTAAAGAGTTAGCCAACACTTCATTACCGGGTATCGTAAACAGCACACAGTTATTCATAACTAAGTTTTATTATTTGCTTTTCATTGTGTTTGTAATATTCATAAGCATATTCCAGTTCACCCGGTGAATTAGCATAAATAGTAAACAGCGGTTGACCAATTATTATATTTTGATTGAGCAGGACTTTAATGTCAATCCCGGCCTCTGCAGCTTCTGGTGCCCCGGCTAATTTGGCTACCCTTGCAATTTTCCGGTTATCAAATTCACTGATGATTCCTGCGGTCGCTGATTCAACTGTTTTAGAATATTTAGCATGCATCGGTTCATAAAAGCCACCTTGTGCTTCACAAATACTAATAAGTTTTGTAAATGCTTCCCCGTTGTCAATTTTCTTTATCACTAAGTCTTCTGCAACTTGTTCTTCCATGTCCCAGACTAATTTTACAATTTCTGTAGCAATGGTAACAGCTCGTTGCCGTAAATCTTTTGGGGCATCAGTGTCATTCTGCAATACGGCTAACACATCTCTTGCTTCTAATGACGGGCCAATACCATACCCTACAGGTTGTGTTCCATTAGAACAAATTGTTTGTATATTCAATCCTATATAATCTGCCACTTCTTTTAAACGAAGAGATAAAGAGATGGCATTTTCAACTGTTCTTACTTTTGCAGTAGCCCCAACTGGTATATCAATTACACAATCTGTAGCTCCTGCTGCTGCCTTTTTAGATAATATAGACGCAATCATCTGGCCTTCGCTGTCAATATCCAATGCTCTTTCAACTTTAATGATAATATCATCAGCAGGACTCAGCTTCATGGCTCCTCCCCAAACAATACAACCGTTTTCTTTTTCTACTACTTTACGCATCTGTGCAAGAGTGAGGTTCACATTGGTAAGTACTTCCATTGTATCGGCTGTACCTGCGGGAGAGGTAATGGCTCTTGACGATGTTTTAGGAATCATGATACCAAGAGATGCAATAATGGGTACAACAATCATTGTAGTGCGGTTGCCTGGCAAACCACCCACACAATGTTTGTCGGCAATGATTTCGTTTCCCCATTCTAATTTATTCCCAGCTTTTATCATTGCCGTTGTGAGATAACAAATTTCCTCAAGCTTCATATTGGAGCCTGAGCAAGCTGCTACAAACGATGAAAGAAAAATATTAGAATACTTTTCATCTGCTATGTCCTGTATAATAGCATCATATTCCTGCTGGTGTAATGTATTGCCATATAGTTTAGCTCTTACATTTGTCATAGACTGCAATGGTTCCATGTGAGCCACCTCCAGCAAATCATTATCCTGTACATTCAGTTTTTCAATGGCACTTTTTGATAAACTTATTTCACCTTCTTTCAGTAAGCCATCACTGGTTATATTTAATGCAGCAATTATAGAATAATCATTAAATGAAATAGAAAGTCTTGTTAGCGCCTGGAAACCCTCTGACTTGCAAACATGACAACTGGCTGGCATAAACACTACCAGTTCCTGGTTGGTGTCAATACCCAGGTTCCTGAAACGCAGTGAATGTTTTGTATGTTGATTAATAACTTTCATTTTTAAAATAATTCATGCTCATAAAAGAGAAAGGCCTGTACAATTTTATCATCTAGACTCTATTTACACACCTGCTTTTATACAGGCTCTCTCTCCGGTTTTTCATTTAATATTTTTATAGTTACATAATTTCTTTTTCTGATTACATCTATCTCACCTGATTTTATGACTTCGTTTTAATAAAGGTTTCACAGGGTATTCGTCTAATATGCTGTGTACTGCGGGATGCAAGTCGCTGCTTATATGCGAAGGGTCATAAATATCGCCTTCGGCTGTGCCACTCCAAACCAACATGTTTTCTTTACGGTCAATGAGATTCAGCGTTATGGAGCCATTCACATACTCTTGCTTTTGAGTGGTTGCGTTGCCGGAAAAACGGGAATATCCATACCCATACGAAGGATAATAATTGTAGTAATAGCCAAAGCGATAGGGAGAGTAATAATGGCTGCCATAATAATAAGGGCTGTAATAATAGGAGGATGGATAAGAAGTTACCACCCTTTCTTTTTTGGCATTGGTAATTACCAACTGCAATAAGAGGTCGGGGCTTTCAGCATCAAATGTGTACCCTCTGTCACTTATGCACTGCCCAAAGTAATTACGGATGTTATTACGGATAATCTCATTATTATACCGGGTATTGGTTGTATCTGATTTATCCGGCAGCCATGCAAATGTTTTATACTGGCTGAAATCAACTGACCGGTCATAATCGGTGGATACAGCATTGTAGGTAGTGCTGCAGCCAACCAGCACTATTATTGCAATGCTTAAAATCCAAATACTCGTTTTCATAAATTATATATTTAGATGTTAATAATCATAATTATTCACCCGGCCTTTTTAAAACAAGCTGATTAAATTTTACATTTATCTTTTCCTCTCCGGGTAAAAGATTTTGCACATTGAATTGATGCAGGTCTATTACAAAATCTCCTGACAAAATGCAGCTTGTGTTACCCCTTGGAAAATGCTCCAGCACCGAGTTGAAACTGAATGGCCGGTTCACTCCGTTCAAAAAAAGTGTTCCCTGTGTACTGAATTTCTGTTTAGGATGACTTTTAGTTTGTACAAAAACAATATTCATCTTGCCGCTAAAGAACAATTCCTGGCCCGCCAGTTTTTGCAGGAGAATGTTTAAGGAATCATTTTCTGTTATTATAGTGGGAATCACCAGCCGCAGGTGCATTTCTGCTTTATCATAATTCAAATGCATGAATAAATGATTACTCACTGCTGTTACCCCTGCACCCCTGTACCTTCCGCTGGCGAGTATAGTCCCCGACTTTGTTTGGTACACTTGTGCGGCTGATGAAATTCCCATAACCAGGAACCATGTAACCGATATTGCCATTAAACCTAAGCGCATAGAAGACGATTTGTTTTGTTTCCGTTGTACAATATTTACATTTAAACTACTTGCTCAATTCACAAAAGCCCCGGTAGTAAAATCATTAGTGATGACCATTCATATTCATGCCCTGATGACTGCCGCCAGAATGCATTCTACCACTATGCATCCGCATCATGTTTCTTTGAAACATTTGATGTGACCGGTATTTCCTTCCATTCATATCCATGCAGTGTCCATTGCGTAACTGGCGGTTTTTGCCATTTTTCAACTGGTAGGAGCCGTCTGGATGCATTACGGTACTGTTATGTAATGTCATCTGGCTTTCCATCATCATCTCTTTTCCGTTCATATTATGATACATCTTTCCGTTTTTCATTATCAGGTGTTCGTCTTTTACAGTTGTGCCTTGTTGATTTGCGTTTCCAGTTGACACTTGCTGGGCAAATGATGCAGTTGTCAGTAGTATTATTGACATAGCTGCTAAAAGAATCTTTTTCATATTGTTTATTTTTTTTGTTTAGAAAATTTATAAATCGCTCCCAATGACCAGAAAAAATTATTGTTAAGGTCTTCCTTATATGTATTCTGATTATCTGTAATTGTTGCCGGGTTTACTGGTATGGCATATACTGGCAGGAATATGAACCGGAAATGTTTAAAATCGTATCTAACAGGGACACTGAACTCGTAATTCTGAATATTGAAAATACCTCCACTCATCATACCAGTGCCCATTGTATTAGAGTTGCCGGTATTAATCATGTGTTGACCAAAACGCTGATTGTTATTGTAGTTGCTGTAATAATTTTGTGTGCCGCTATACAACGAAAAGGTTGGGCTGATTTTCAGGTTATCATTCGCTGAATAAAAATTATGGCTTATAGCTGCACTGAAAATAAAATCACTTTGATCGCTAAAATACATAGTGCCATCAGCATACACTTCAAGTATATCAAAATCATAATCGGCATAAGCACTTAAATTTGCAGTTAATGCAGATTTGACTGTATAACTCTTATTATTGAAAACATACCCTGTTGTGGAAACTCCAGCACTAAAGTTTTTCTTATAATAATCGTACCCGCCGGAAGCTGTGAATAAATCAATCCTGTTTTGCTGCGAAGCAGCCAGGTAGGATACGATGCCGGTAATAAATAGGCCTGATTTATGATAATATCCGGCAGATGCGGAAATGTAAGGAGATTTAATTGAGCTTTTACGGCCTAAGAAAACAATGTCGCTGTTAAATGCAGTGCCTGCCAAAATGTAAGATGACTCTTTTGTAACAGCAGAGCTTGAATCTGGCCCCTTTTTCTCCTGCGAAAACGATGATAATGGCACAACAATCAGGATTATCACTAACACGGAAAGAAAATTTATCTTTTTCATATACTGCATTTAATATTTTCAACAATCCTTTTAAAGTAAGGGTACGGATATGATGAAACCAACTTTATTCACCTGCCTGCATAAACTCAGTTATTTTTTTTACTTCATCCTCAGTCAGCATTGCCCGTTGACGCATGTGGGTATTAATTACTTCCCACTGTGTATTGGTAAATGCAGAACTGGGAGGTGTATTATGGCAACGCTGGCAGTTTTCGCTCCACAACTGGCTACCGCTTTTATCGGTTACTTTAGTTGATACACAACTGGCAATCAATAAGCCGGTTGTAAGTATCATTGCAACTGTTATGATTATTGTATTACGTTTCATAAAAAATAATTTTAGAGTTATTAAAAACCAACTGCAACCTGCAGGAAAAATGCGTTATTATCTTTTTGTGATTGGTATGCTGCTTTGAATGCAGTTCGCCAGGTAAACCAATAATTGATACCGTAGGTGTACTGTTTTATCTCTTCAAGACCTTTGGCACCAGTGGGAGGATTAAAGCCGGCATACCGGAAGACTAATTCTGTTTTTTTCAGGAATTTGCTTTGCGACATACTCGGTCTGTAGGCCGCCTGTGTAAAGAATGAACTTCTTTTATTTTCGAATGTATAAAGCGTATTGCCTGTTGGGTCACCGGGGTCAATGTATTCAGCCTTATCTACATTTACTTTATTCCATTGAGCTTTTACATCAAACATTCCTTTGATAAAGTCAAGTTGCTTTACATAAGTAAGGTCCAGTGCATACATTTGAGACCCTATGAATTTATACGCCGAATTCTTGTCGCCGACATTTCCATTTCTATACGAAAAGCCAACTTCCAGTGATGAATTGGATAGCGGTAAAAAACCAACCCTGCCGCCGCCAGTGAGTTTTTTATTGATAGTTTCTGCATTGCCATAAGTAAGCGTTCCCTGTTTTCCAGGGTCTGTCGGGTCTGTAATCAATTGGGCCCCGTTTGCAAAAAATATACTATAGTTCATTTTTGCAGAGCCAAGAGGTATCCCACCCCGAAAATCAATACCTATTTCAGAAGTTGGGCCCACGCCCAGTGCATCCTCACCAGTACCCACTGGCACAGTTGGTAGTTTATTTATCCATGATGGGTGAAGCCTGTCCTGGAAAATACCAAATGGTGAAATGAACTTACCGGTGCGTACAGTAAGATATTTATTCAAAAAAAACGATGCATTGGCATAGCCCATATCAATTTTAGTTTCTGAACCTTCTATTTCCGTCTCCATTTCAGCCTCAATCACAATATTTTTATGAGGCTGCCAAAGAAGAATGGGATTAAAAACAAGATTGTTAAAAGCGGCGCCGTCTTCCTTATTGAATTTAGCAGAGACTGATGTGTAACCTACTATTGCAAACTTGCTTGTACGTGCCACCTGTGACTGTGCTGATGATTTGATAAGACTGTCAATGTACTCCTGGTTGAACTGCTGGCTAAATGCTGTTGCTGAAAGTAACAGCAGGCCGGCAAACTGAATTAAAATTTTCTTTTTCATATAATTATTGTTTTAATGTTCTCATATAAACTATGGTCTGCCATATTTGAGTTTCATTTAATTTCTTTTTAAAAGAAGGCATTGGCTTCCTTCCTTCTGATGTTTTCCAGAAAAGGGCTCCATCACTTTGGCTTTGCATGGTTGCTTTAGAGAAATCTCCCGCAGGTATATCTAAATCCTTCGCTGAAGGGCCATCACCTTTACCTTTTTTACCATGGCAGGACTGGCATTCTTTTACATACACTGTTTTGCCGGCTGCAATTGTGGCGGCATCAGCGGTTAAAGGGTTTTTCTTAGCATCAGCAGAGGCAGGGGCCTTCCATTCTTTTTGCTGATAAAGAAATGCACTTCCCATTATTGCTGTCAGCAGCAGTAACGAAACTGTCAAGAGTTTTTTTCTGAAAATGGTTTTAATTACTGTTTCCATGTTTTTTAATTTTTATTGTTTAGAAATGACTTTCATTGTTGAAGCTTTCCTGATTCTATAAATCAAATACAATACATATACAAAGAGTATCCATACCGCTCCAACTGCAACTGTAAATGTGATTACAAGCCACCAGGGTGCATTGGCTCCGGCAATGGAACGTGGTACAGGTTTATTAGCCGGGAAAATAAGTTTAGAATTAATGGCAACTTGAAAGGCAGTGTCATTCATCACATCATTATCTTCCACTTTTGCAATGAGTGTTATTTTCCTTGTTGAATCACTACCCTGAATATCCAGCGGAAACTCGGCAGAAATAATACCGGTAGTATCAGTAGTTCCTTCTGCCACCTTCATCAATCCAAAAGTTCGTTGAACATAAAAAGTCAGCTCCACATCTTTTACGGGTAATTGAGTTATAATATTGGTAACCGTAGCTGTTACAACATGCATGCTGTCGTTGGAGCTCATCTGCAGCGCTATGTTTCCATTTATTTTTTCATCCTGCGCAGCTACGGTCATTGTCAGCAGGAATGACAATAAGGTGATGATATATTGTTTATTAACTTGCATGGCCGGGAATGTTTTGAAAGTTTACAATATTTTCCACCCCAATTTCTTTTTCGCCACGTTTCTCCACTTCTTCAATTACTTCCCACATGGTAATTACAGGAAAGGGTTTAAAAAGGAGAATAATCAGCAATACAAAGCCTGCCAATGAGGAGGCAGTAATTGTCCACTCAATTAAAGTAGGGTTGTAAGTTGCATAACCATGTTGTGCATGTTGAATTGGGACAAAAGGATGCAGCATATTGGGAACAACTATGAGATAACGGTTGATTAGAGCACCTAGTAAAACCATTACGGATGCTGCCACAACCCATTTGATAGATTGCCTGATTTTTTTGAATGAGAGAATGATAATCGGAATTATAAGACCAACAATTTGTGTAAACCAGAATAGAAAGGCATTCTTACCATAAAACAAATCTTCCAGCACCGCTTTTTCTTCCTTTGCCATTTTAAATGCAGGCACACCATATTTATTGATATTGAGATAGAGATAAAATGCTGTTAACGCCAGTAGTATTTTCGCCAGGTTGTTGAAATGTTTTGGTGTGAGATAATGCTCCAGCCTGTATCCATGACGGAGCTTGGCAATAATAAGAATCATAATAGCGGTACCAGCCATCAAAGCTCCAAATACAAAATATGGTCCCATGATGGTAGAGTTCCAGCCTGGTCTTAATGTGAATGCTATCAGCCATGCACTTATGGTATGTACAGATATTGCTACAGGCAAAATCACAATACATAAAATGAGCATTGCTTTTTTTAGCAGGCGCCGTTGCAGTAAATTATCTTCCCAACCCATTGCCAGCCATCGCCACAATTTTTTTCTCCACATGGGTGCATCAGTAAGTTTGTCCCGCATGATAGCTAAATCAGGTATCAACGGCAGGTAGAAATAAATTACACTTCCAATAAAGTAGGTAGCAATTGCTACAACATCCCATAGAATTGGTGATTGAATACGGCCATGTGTAATGAGAAAGTATAAACGTTCGGGCCGGCCCATGTCCAATACGGGCATAAAGCCTGCAAAAAAGATGGCAGATAGTGTAACAGCTTCTGCAATGCGGATAAGCGGATAACGCCATTTAGCACCTGACATACGCAACACACAGGATACTAATGCGCCAATCAAACTTACCCCTACAAAAAAGAATAGTAATGAAATATACAAACCCCAGGAAACATAATCTCTCATAGCAGTAACACCCAATCCCTTCCGGAGTTGTATAATCCAGGCTACAGTTCCCCCAATACAAATCACTCCAAGAAAAATTACCCAAAATGTTTCCTGCCGGTAACGCCTGCCTACAGTACCCAGCAACTCATTTTCGATTTGATTTTTTATTTCTGGATTTAGCTTTTCCATAATGAGTAGTTTTTAGTTTTCTGAACCTTCTTTTTCTATTTTAATTTCTTTAGCATCATAGATTCGGTTAGTTGGTGGCAGATAATAAACCCTTGGCTCAGTACCTAATTCTTCCATGAAGCGATAAGCTCCTCCATCTTCCAGTAACTGAGATAGTTTTGTTGTAGTGCCATCATAACAGGTTACTGCATCTTCATTTGCATCGCCAAACCAAATGGCATTCATGGGGCAGCCGGTAACACAAGCAGGCAGTTTTCCCTCTCTTGCCATGTGAGGGCAGAAATCACATTTTTCTACACAACCTTTTTTACTTTGAAAAACATTTTCTGCGGCAGGTGTTGTTTCAATGATGTTTGGCTTTATAGGTTCTGTCCAGTTAAAAAGCCTTACCGAGTACGGACAGGCAGCCATACAAAAGCGGCAACCAATACACCGGTCAGTATCTATCGCTACAATACCATCTTCTCTTTTAAACGTAGCATCTACAGGGCAAACTTTTGTACAAGGAGGATTATCGCAATGATAACAGGGTTTTGGAAAATAGTAAGGTGCCACTTCAGGAGAATCCTGCATTTCAATCACCTCAATCCATTCTTTATTTTTGGGCAGGTAATGCATTTTATTGCAAGCCTTGGTGCACTTACCACAGCCATCACATTTAGCCAGGTCAATAACCATCACAAATTTTTTGCCCGGTATTCCTTTACGAACATCCTCTTCAGAAATGTGTGGTTTAAAGTTTGCCACTTGTGACTTATCTACTGTTACCAGCTTTCCGTCATGAGTTAACACATTTATTTTTTCACCGCTTTCCGGCTTGGTTTTATCATTTGTAGAACATCCGGAAAGGAAGGCAGCGCCAATGCCACCTATCAAGCCTTTTACAAGAAAATCTCTCCGGGAATTATCCTGGTTTCCGGCGTTGTTGTTATTACATGAACAGTTGTTACCGCATGCCATAGTAGTTGTTTTTTATTTTGAAAAATGATTGTTCAAAAAAAACAATGAAGGGGCATTTTCAATTGTTGTAAGCAGTATGCAGTGGAGAGTGCTATATAATAAGATTGCAATTTGCCGGTACACAATTCACTTAACTGGTTTGGTAAACCATATTACATGAATATTATCAGTACCAATCTGTTTAAATGCAACCTATCAGGTAATAGCCATTACCCTAACCAGGCTTACACAATTAAAGCGGTATCAAATAAGGAAAGACTGTATGAATACCCGTATATCGGGCGGGGAGTAATCAATTTCCCGTGGAGGGATACGAAGATGATTTGCAAAATCCTTTGCGTTGAGTAACTCTGCAGAAGGCGGTGCAAAAACGAGATATAATAAAGTGTTTGTACTTTTTTGTGGAATACTACTTTTTTCTGCAATCTGTTTATTAGTATTCTGAAACCCTACAACAAAATCAGAGCAACAATTCTCTTCGTTTGGAGATGAGAATGAGGCAGTAGTATTGTCAGTATTATCGGAATGATGGTGAGAGCCTGGGCTATTCTGGTGGCTATGACCCTTATGCCCATCATGTTGATGTCCATTGTCATGCTCATGCTTTTCACCTTCTTCATGAGAATGATGCTTAGTATTGAAACCCATATCCAGACCTAATGAGCATGCAAAGCCAACCACCGTATTCAGCGAAAAAGTGGCCAGCAGAAACAATGCCTTGTATTGTATGGCCCTTGGGGGTTTCATTGTTAGTTATAAATTATTTTTGACATTATTTTGAATTTGTAAGTTCATGTAAAGCTACTGCTGCAATTTGTACATTAAAATGATCTTTCTTTCATCAAAAACTGATATTTATCATCTTTTCAATCAACCAATTATCTAAATATACAGATAATACGATGTCTATTGCAAACGTAAACAACATTTATTTTTGAAATTGTTTGTCAACACGTCTTTTTTGTTTGATATCTTGATATACCAACTTATCCAAATGTATCCTGGCCGGTGCAGGGTCTAGCCTGTATTCACCCGGTGTTTTTCCTGTTTCTTTCCCAAACTGAGTTGTGAATGATTGCGGGCTGCTGTATCCTAATCTATCACCAATTTCGGAAGCTGATAACTCCGTTTGAATAAGTAATTCTTTTGCCCTTTCCATACGAAGCAATAGCAAATACTTTTCAATTGTAACTCCCTCCAACTGCGAAAAAATTCTGCTGATGTGTGAAAAACTCATTTGCATACCACCAGATATAAATGCTGATAACTTACCCGGCTTATCGTTAACAGATAGCTTATCCCTGTATTGAAGCAGGAATGCTTTTACCTGCGAAACCATTTTTTCATTATAGGTTTCTGTAAATGAAAAGCCTTTGTTTTTCAGTCTTTGTTCAATGTTATACCTGTCCTGGTTGCTGATTTTACCTTTAAGTACCAACTCCCCAAGTGTTAGTGAAATAACTTTATATTTTGTAGCTTTCAAAAGCTTCATAATTACTTCAACACACCTGTCGCAGCACATATTTTTGATATGCAAATGAGTTGTGTCCATATTCTTAGTTTTTGTAGTTCTTCAATATCCAGTTTAGTTTATACATTTTATGAAAGTGGTCATAGGCATAAAGCTGATTATCCCGTTTAAAATTTGCATCCAGTGCATCATGAAACTTATGATTGTCAGGAAAAGCAGCCTTTAGATTTTCCCTGGTTAATGCCTGCAATGAAGAAGTTGCATCTTTACTGAAGAAATACATTGGGGGATATTGGTCAACATTCTTCGCAGAATGTGCCGGATGCTGATAAAAATAGAGAAGTAATGGTTCTGTGGGATTCAAAATACTATATTCAACATTATCTACAAATTTGTATTCTTTGCCTTTACAATCCCTGTATCCAAAAACCTCGTTCTTTTTCAACATATAAGTCTCTCCCCGGTGTTTAACTTTTACTTCATCATTGTTAAAAATCAGGTTGGGGTTAATCTTATGCTTTTCTGTTTTGCAGTTAATAGCATAGGATAATTTTCTTTGCTGAAAATCTTCGGCTGTTTTATAAATACCGCTGCTGTCTTTTTGTGCTGATGAATGATGCGTTGCCAAAAGCATCAAAGTAGCCAGTAGCGGTATTGAATATTTCAGTTTCATTTTCTGTTTGATTGTGGTGGTACGACTGTTACTTGTTTTTTGCTTTTAAGTCCATCCCGCATGTTGGGCATTTCCCTGGCTTGTCGCTCTTTACATCTGAATGCATGGGACAGGTATATATTTTCATTACTTCCATTTTCATTTTCTCTTTGGGAGATAGTGTTAATGAAGTTCCGCATTTTGAACACTTACCTGGTTTATCGCTTGTCAACTCCGGGTGATTAGGACATGAATATGTTTGAACAGATTTCTCTTCTTCTTTCAAATCCATGCCGCATTTTGGGCATTTACCAGATTTATCACTTGCTACATCAGGGTGCATAGGACAGGTATAGGTTTTCATTACCCCCATTTTCATTTTTTCCTTTGGAGAAAGATTCATTTTCTCTCCGCATTTTGGGCAGGTGCCGGGTTTATCGCTTGTTTCGCCGGGATGTGCTGGACATTCGTACAGACCCACCACTTCTCGTTTCATCTTTTCTTTTGGCGATAATGTTGTGCCGCATTTGGGGCATTTTCCTGATTTGTCCATAATCACATCCGGGTGCATCGGGCACACATAAGTTGTTTTTTCAGTTTCCTGTTTTGTTACATTTTGCTTGGTAGTGTCTTGAGCATAAACAGAAACAGACAAGATGGTAAAAGCTGCCATCATCAGCGTTGCTACAGATTTCATTTTTAATTGATTTTAAGTGTGAAATAATGATTACTGAGTTTTTACATTCCTTTGTATGCTGAGTTGAAACAGCTACACATAGAATGCTGGCAAGCAATCATCTTGTCCTGGATAGCTACTTGTACAAAAAGAATTCAAATCCTTTTGGCGTAGCTCTATATGGCATTATATTCTGATGACCCTGTTAAGCAGATAAATAGGGTCGGGACAACTTCGTCTGACAGAATTTTGGGAATTGTCAGCGTTTAAAAAAGCGGTACTATAAATTAAATCAGGAAGATTATTAACCGGTGGTAATTCAGGTACAAATGAAATTTTATTAATAGTATAAACCGCCTGAATAGAATTGTGATTATCGGCTTTGCCGGAAATCAGTTTATCCTCACAGCAGTCTTTTGGCATAGCCTCGGGGTTGCAGGAACAACCGGCCTTTCCTCCAAAGTTTAATACTGAAACATGGGCTAAGTGACCTTTGCAAAAATGAAAATTTATGGAAGCCCCCAGCGCTGTGCTGGTATAAATGAAGAGAAGAAATATAGCCCCTAACTTTTTCACTGAAAAAAATTTTCAATGTAAAACTAAAGGTAACCTATTGCATTGAAAAAAGAGATTAATCATTCAAAACCATGACTTTGGTCATAAAGCTAACATTTATTCATAAAAATCACACCGTTTTTGCAATCTTTTCCATGATGTGATGACTTTCACCAAACTTACACAAGGCATCGCAATGGCTGCGGAGTTCTGAAAAGAGTATGTATTTGATAACTACATTGCTTTGCTTAATGGCAGGACGGCACAATTGCAGGCAAACATCCTTCTCTCTTTTATCTGGAACTATCAAATAAAAAACTTCATCGCCATCTGCAATGGTATAACTTAAATCTGTCAGACGAAGAATACCTGAATATATACTGGTGCTTTTTTCAACTTCAAATGCTGCAATTACGTTGTTGGTTCCTTTTTGGAACCATAATACATCAATTAACTTTACGGTATTCAATGTTTCTTTATCTAAAGTAATTTCAGGAAACTGTTGCAAACTCATAAAAGAAAAGCTATTTCCATCATGAGACCTGGAACGGTCATTGGAAGCGGCAATTACATCGTAGCCTAATGCATTTCCAATCTTTAGCAAATGGTATTGCATTTCAGCATGAAGATTTTCCTCTTCCTTCTCCTGCTGCACATCTGCTTGTCTTTTTTCAATTAACTTTTCCAGTTTTTTACGTTCGGGTTCAGATAAATATTCATCGCTGCCTAAAATTAATTTCTGTGTTCCTATTTCAAATAACAGCCCTGCAATAGCCCCCAGGTCAGACGATAATTCCGAACGCTGCTGGTTATTGGTGTCAATCATTACTTCTCTCAACTTTAGATATTCGCTCCAGCTACCAAGCTTCTTTTTATCTTTAAACAAAGAATTGAAACCATTAATGATGGCAGTATTAAAAGGTGGAATGATGGTGGGGTGAAGAAAATAAAGTATGCTGGCAACAGCGGGCCCAAGTCCTTTTATTTTTAAACTGTCCAGCCTGATAATTTCCTTAATGATTTGTTCTTCTGACTTTGCATTCAGACAATTTTCAAGAAACTGACCGAATGCCTGTTTGTTGTTTTCGTTTTCATATATATCAGGTATGCGGAGTTTAGGCTTCCAGTAAAAGGGATGAGAAGCTCCTTCAAAAACCTGTTTCTGTTCTGTAATACAATTGAGTACAAACTCTAAAGAGGAGCCTTTAAAATCATTAGGTAACCTTTTGTTCTTGATATCATCAATCACCTGCATCACGCCACGCCGAATGGAACGAAAAGCCTTTAGCCTTTCTTCGTTATTTATAAACCAGGTATTATAAACTGATTGCTTATCTTCTTTGTATTGCCGGATGAGTTGCGATAGATTGCTGTCCATAAAGTTATAGGTCCGGCAAAATACATTATTTACAGCAATTTTTATTTTGTTGAATTGGTGGACATGGAAAATTTCCATAACTGCAAAAAACACAACAATCTCCCTCCTTCGGTTTGAGCCTTGTTTTACATTCTTTGCATGTATAAAAAAACTGACAAGCATCTACAGGCATCATCTCTTCTTCTTTGTGTCCGCAAACAGGACAGGTAATAACAGATTGAAGTATGATTGTTTTTTCCATTAGTTGTTGATTATAGTTTGTGAAACTACCTTATATCCTGTACCGTTTATTGCTGTGGCAATACTGTCAACTGATGTTTTGCTGTTGTCAAATTTTACAGTACTGTTTGCTTTTTCGTAAGAGGTTTGAAATTCAATTACACCATTTACTTTTGATATTTCGTTGTTTACATGTTCAGCGCAGCTTTCACAAGTCATACCTTTTATTTTAAATACGGCCTGTTGAATATTATTTTTGTCAACTACAATTACTTTTATCTCCTGCGGTTTGGGATAAAATATTTTGGCATAGTATGGAAAGGCAATGAGCAACCCGGCTATTACAGTGACAAGGGCTAAAAAGGCTTTTGATTGCCAGAATGATTTTTTATTATCTGTCTCACAATCACAGTCCGCTTTTTTTTGAGGTTTCAGCTTTTGATACCAGGCGAATGCAAAAAAGGTGATTGTCAATCCTATCAGGTAGGGCCGGTATGGTTCCATCCATGAAAAGGAAGAAGCCAGTCCGCTTGCGCCACCTAAAAAAGCAAGTACAGGAGTGATGCAGCAAAGAGAAGCCGCAACAGCAGCAATAACACCTGCAATCCAGCTTTTACTGTTTTTTGTTGTCGTTGTCATATAGCTTGTAATGCTAAATGTTGTTGATTAATGGGTTTAAAGAATGGCCGTAGCATTTTTAAATGTACAGGACTGAGTGAATAAAAAATCGTCTGCCCTTCTTTACGGTTTTGAATGATATTGCCATCTTTCAGTTTGCGCAAATGTTGAGAAACTGCTGGGACGCTCATACCTAAAATGTCGCTTAGGTCGCAAGGGCAGAGTTCGCTTTCTTCCTCCAGCAGGAATAGTATTTTCAGCCTTGCTTCATTGCCGGCGAGTGAAAGAACCTGGCTTAACTGTATAAAGGATTTAGAGTTTTTCTTTATTTTTTCACGGCAACTTTTTATTTGCTCTTTGTTTGCCAATATTCGTATGCAACTGTCATTACCCATTCTCAACTTTATTTGTTGGAACAAAGGTAGTTAAAGTTTATGTATTTAAGCAAATGTTTAAATACAAATGAAAAGATTATTTACAGCAATCTTTTTTTCTTACAAAAATGGCTTTGAAGATTCGCCATAAAAATTGCCCTATTGATTTTATTATAGTCATTACAGCATTGTTAGTAACATAATTGCACTCATTCCAATCATCAGCGCATCTTCAATAATGGTGATGGTACTCATGGGTAAATTAAATACATCACCGAGGCAGGCACATTTTATTTTGTGCTTATTTAAAACACTTTGCAAAACCCCAATGATGCTTACCGTCATCACTACAAAGGTAACGATATTGGTAAGGATGGGATTAAACCCGGTTAAGAAGGCTAAGCCTAAAGCAAGTTCAGTAAATGCATAAACATAGCCCCACCCGTTCCATTTTTTTGCCACAACATCATACATAGCGTAGCTTTCGGCAAAACCTTTCAGGTTAAGTAATTTGAAAAAAGAAAAAACCAAAAAGAACCCTGCCATGAAATGATTCATCCAACGCATCCATATAAAATCACCCTGTGCCCATTCCACCAAGAGTGTAATGCCGGTAATGTAACCAAAAATCAATAGGACGGGTTTATAAGTTTGCAGCCATGTCTTTTTTTCATCCTGCTCAAATTTTTGTATGGGAGCATGATTTTGCTTAGCTATTTCAGATAGCTGATATTTGGGATAATCTTTCAATGCTTTTTGTAGGGTATCGGTGGAAATATGCTTATCCATTTCAATCATTGTATCGCCTGACAACAGATTGACTTCAACCTTTTTTATCCCTGCTACTTTTTCTAAAAGCCCCTTCACTTTTGACTGACAGCCTGAACAGGTAATACCGCTTATGTTATATGTATGTTTCATTGTGAGAATAATTTTTTGCAAAATTACTCTCACTAAGCGGGTGAGGAGTTACAGAATTATTGGAAAGAGTTTTATTTAATTGCTACACACTATCCAGGGATTTTCTGGGACCACCAATTTTTTTGAAACTGCTTGGAGTGAGACCTGTTATTTTTTTGAATTGTGCTGATAAATGTGCAACACTGCTATATCCAAGTTTCCATGCAATTTCGCTAAGTGTCAGTTCGCCATAATGAAGCCATTCTTTTGTTTTCTCAATGCGTTGTAAAATAAAAAATTGCTCAATAGTTATCCCTTCCACTTCAGAAAACAGTCGGGAAATATAACTGTAATCTTTGTTGAGAGCTTTGCTAAGCAAATCACTGATGCTGAAATGTTCTTCAATCTGGTTGTCCTGGACTGTTTTAATCAAAAGGTTCTTAATTTTTTCAATTTGTTTTTGTTTTTGGTCATCCAGCAATTCAAATCCTAATTCAAGCAGCCGGGTATTAAGCTGTTGCATTTGCTTAACAGAAAGCTGCTTGCTTATTTCTGCCTCACCCATTGTTACATGAAGCGGTTTCAGATTCAGTTTTTCCAGTTCCTGCTTTACAACCATCACGCAACGATTGCAAACCATATTTTTAATGTATAATACCATAATACCCGTTTAAATAAAGCACAAAACTACAGGTATTTAGTTTGTTGCACTAAGAGTATTAGGAGATGGCATGTTGACCAAAAGCTTTTGCTTTAGTATTTTCATATCCTCACTTACTTTCATGTCCAAAATTTTTGCATAGTGTTGAGTGGTCCTCAAATTTTTATGCCCCAGCATTTTACTTACACTTTCAATGGGTACACCATTGGTTAATGTTACAGTAGTGGCAAAAGTGTGCCGGGCAATGTGAAAGGTGAGTTCTTTATTAATGCCACAAACATCTGCCATTTCTTTCAGGTAACTGTTCATTTTTTGATTGCTTAATACCGGCAGTAGCTTTCCTTCATTGAGGCACTGCGGATGTTCCTTGTATTTGGCAATGATTTCTTCGGCCATTGGCAGCAAAGGAATGTTTGAACGAGTATCTGTTTTTTGCCTGTTTGTATAAATCCATTTTTCGCCATCAATACCAATGGTGATATTGTTTTTGGTGAGCTTCTTTACATCAATATAAGCCAGCCCTGTGAAGCAACTGAACAAGAAAATATCTTTTACCTGGTTGAGTCTTTCTGTTGCAAATACTTTGTTTAGAATTGTCTGGATTTCATCCTCCACAAGAAAAGCCCGTTCAACTTCCTTCACTTTTGATTTATAGTTTACAAACGGGCTTTTATCCAGCCAGCCATTTGCAATACAGAGGCGAATGATTTTACCAAAGTTTTTGATGTACTTAACTGCAGTATTGTTGTTGCATTTACGGACACTGCGGAGATAAAATTCATACTCTGTTATAAAAGCATGGTCAATTTTTTTAATGTCAATGTCTGAAATATTATACTTCCATTGCAAGAAATCAACTGTGTGCTTTAATGAGGTTTTGTAACGCTCAAGGGTGCCGGGTGCAAACTCATCATTCAGCAGGGCTTCAATCTTTTTGTTGTGGTCTTCAAAAATCTTTACCAGGCTTCTTGCCCTCTCTGACTTACCAGCTATCTTGTTTTTAATAGTTTCGGCAGTAATGATTTCACCGGTTGCCAGCATTTGATTATGATACTGGTGTATTTTGCCCTGCAAGATGGATAAATGAGCATTGAGGGATTTAATATCCTCCGTTGTGCCTTTTGCAAGCCCGTCGGCAGCGTTCCATCGTTCGGGCAGGCATTCTTTGCTGGTGGACATTTCTGCTCGTTGACCGTTGACCGTTAGCCGCAAATAAATGGGAACGGGGCCAGAAATATAGCCCTTGGGCTTCTTAAGGTAGAAGAGAAAACTAAGATTTGATTGCATGGTGTGGTGACCTTTAAAAGTTGATAAAATTAGATTTGTCACCATCAGCAAACAAGATGTTCAAAAGCTGAACTGCTTAGTAGACAAGTATTTCAGCAAAAGCTGGTGAGTAAATTTTTTGTGATTGTTTACGCACCGAATCACTCACCAGAATTTTGATTTCGGATGAATGGTTTGGCATAGTGCCAAACAAAAACCCCTGCATAATCAACGATTTGCAGGGGTTTGGTGAGTTTTGATACCCTTTTGGCGGAGAGAGAGGGATTCGAACCCCCGGACCTGTTACAGTCAACGGTTTTCAAGACCGCCGCATTCGACCGCTCTGCCATCTCTCCGGGTGCAAAATAACAGTCTCGTTCCCTATCTTCCAAAAAAACAATAAAATTCCCTTGAAACCCTTTGCAGTAAAGGGTTCTAACACATCGTAAAAAAGTACATGATTAGTTTTTGCCTTCGGTATCCACCTTCTCTACCCTAACTAAATCAGCCAGATCAACATTCATAGGAATAACGCCAATTTGTACAATGGCACGCTTGCCGCGGATTTCTTTTACCTCGCCTACCTGGTAATTTTTCTTGAGTTTCACCAAACTGCCGATGGTGATATCAGAAGGCAATTCTTTGTATTTGCTGTCCACCTTCTTGGCTAGCTTATTCACTACTACCTGCTCTTTTTGTTTGAACAAGAGCCCGTGCAGGTGTTTGATAACTTCTTCTTTCTTCTCCGTCTTCTTATAATCCAACACAATCTGACGAAGCTTGCGCTCCATATCTTTCAGATAAGCTAGTCGGTCTTCCGTAATGCGGTTCTGTTGTTTCAGCAATTCTACCTGCTGGCGATGGCGTTCTTTATCCATCACTTTTTCCATCTCAGCTTTTAAGCGCGCATTTTCTTTCAACAGTTTGTCGAGCTCTTTTTTCTCTTTGCTCAGGTGCTGCAAATCCTGCTCTGTTCTATTGAGCAGTTTATCCAATTTGAAATGGTCTTCAGAAACCAGGTTACGTGCTTTCTGAATCAGTTGCTTGGGCAAACCAATTCTTTCAGCAATAGAAAATGTATAAGAACTACCGGGTTTTCCAATTTTCAATTCATACAAAGGCAGCAGATTTTTCTCATCAAATGCCATCGCACCATTAATGATACCCGGTACATGATTGGCCATCACCTTCAGATTCAGGTAGTGCGTGGTGACAATACCCATGGCATGCTTTCTATTTAGCTCTTCCATGATCACTTCGGCGAAAGCCCCACCCAGATTGGGATCAGAACCACTACCCAATTCATCAATAAAGAATAAGGTTTTGCCATTCGCTGTTTCAATGAAATGCTTCATATGCAGCAAATGACTGGAATAAGTACTCAATTCAAACTCGATACTCTGTGTATCGCCAATATGAATGAACAACTGTTTGAAAATGCCCATCTGCGAAACCGGACTCACCGGCACCAATAATCCACTCTGTACCATCAGCTGATTGAGTCCGATGGTTTTCATACTCACGGTTTTACCACCAGCATTCGGGCCGCTGATCACCAAGATTCTTTTCTTCTCATCCAAAGTGATGGTAACGGGAATCGTGCGTTTGCCTGATTGCTTATTGTACAACAACAAAAGCGGATGATACGCATCCTTGAGTTCAATCAAGGCTTTGTCGACAATATTGGGCAGGTTGCCATTTATGTCAATCGCCAGCTTGGCTTTGGCACGAATGAAATCATATTCACCGGCTGCTTGCAAATAACGCTTCAGCAAATCAGCATACACCGATAAACGGGATGTGAGCTCACGCAGAATGCGGTTCACTTCTCTGGCTTCTTCACTCTCCAGACTAAAGACCTCGTTATTGAGTTCAATGGTTTCTTCGGGTTCAATGAAGGCGGTTTTTCTACTATCACTTTCACCGTGCAGAATCCCTTTTACTTGTCGCTTGTGTTCACTGAATACCGCAACTACTCTTCTACCATTACTGAAGCTCTCATCAATATCAGCGGTATAGCCTGCTTTATTGAGTTTGGCAACAACTTTCTCAAACATGCGGCGCAATTCATTACGTTTACGGAACAAGCTCATGCGTATCTTGTAGAGATCATCGCTCGCATTATCTTTTACCACACCATATTCATCCAGTACATCATCAATCAGTTCAACGATCACTTTCTCATAATACAATTCATCAATCACCTGCGCTAAAGCCGGGTAAGCCGATCTTCTTTCTGCATCAAACCAGCGGAAGATATTGCCCATATTGGTGGCCAATCTGCGCACCAGCATAAACTCTTCTGCCGAGAGCATGGCGCCAGGAATACCCAGCAATTTCAACTCCTTGGAAAAAGGATGCGTGAAATCATTCGGAAAATTTTGTCCCTGCTGCTGGAGTAATTTATACTCATGCGTTTGGCTCAGTTCTAACTCAATATATTCTTTGCGGGTATGGATGCGGAGGTTGGTTGCTTTCTCCTTGGCATAGGCAGTTCGGGCATGCTCCTGCAGGATTTGCCTGATTTTGTCGAATTCCAACTGCACCAATGCCGATTCCGGATAAAGCCGCATCTGTTTGTTTTGAGGCGGCAAAGGTAATGGACAGCGGCCGCAGCAGAAAATTGAACAAAATGCCCGTTTGGCTGTATTAACATTTACTTTGCAACTCTGTCTGATACCTTTACGTATCTACCAATGATGAAACAACTATTCAGCATCCTGTTTTCGCTTGCAGCACTGGTTTCCTGTGCTCAGCCAACGAACAATAAAAAGACAACAGCCATGAACCCCATCGACCCCGCAAAAGCCGCTCAGTTTGATACCGCCACATTTGGTGCCGGTTGTTTCTGGTGCGTGGAAGCCATTTTTCAACGTGTAAGAGGCGTGGAACAAGTGCTCAGTGGCTATGGTGGCGGACATGTCGAAAACCCAACTTATGAGCAGGTGTGTGATAAAACGACTGGTCACGTAGAATTGTGTCGCATCATCTACGATCCCAAGCAGGTGAGTTTTGATGAATTGCTGGAGATTTTCTGGAAGACCCACGATCCTACCACCCCTGATCGTCAGGGTAATGATGTTGGCCCGCAGTATAGAAGCGTAGTATTTTACCACAATGAATTACAGCGTGAGCGTGCAGAATATTATAAAAAAGAGCTCGATAAAAGTGGCGCTTACAAAGCACCTATTGTAACTACCGTTGAGCCTTTCAAGAATTTCTATCCTGCTGAAAATTATCACCAGAATTATTACAACGATAATCCTGCACAAGGCTATTGCTATTTCGTGATCAAGCCTAAGGTGGAAAAGTTTGAAAAAGTGTTTAAGGATAAGTTGAAGAAGAATTAATAATTAAGAATTAAGAATGAATAATTCTTTTTATCTGATTTAATATAATCTAATATCCCCTCCTTGTTGAGGAGGGCCTGCCATCTGTAGCTTTAGCGTAAGGTGGGTGTCATGTGTGCAACACATGACGGGGTGGTGTAAATACCCCTCAGTCACCTTCGGTGCCAGCTCCCCTTTGCAGGGGAGCAAAATGTAAGAAGATAAATTCCGATTTGCTAAATAATCATTTCACCCTCACTCTCCTCAACTCCAGCAAATTCAACGCATTGGCATGAAAGCCGCTGATATTGGGTTGTACGAGGTGAATCACCATATCATACCATACAGGTACTACCGGTGCGTCATTGATGACCAGTTGATCCATTTGTCGGTATAAAGCATAGCGAAGGGAATCATTAGTCTCAGCAATAGCTTGCTCATACAAGCGATCAAATACAGGATTCTTGTAGCGCGTATAATTGGGCGGTGCGGGATTCTTGCTGTAAAACATCGCCATATAATTCTCTGCATCGGGGTAATCGGCAATCCAACTGCCGCGGAAAAATCCTGCGGTGGACTTTGCCGTTTGCTCTAACAACAAACTTTTTTGAATCACTTCTACCTGAACAGGTATGCCCACATCCTCGCATTGTTTGGCTACATAGCTGGCAATGTCTGCGTAAATAGGTATGGTGAGTAATTTGATGGCTGGCAGTTTATTCAAATCCAGTCCACTTTCGCGAATCAATGTCCTGGCTTTTGCTGGATCGTATGCATAACCTTTTACAAACGCTGTATTCCTAGAAGGAAGTCCGCCCGGTACAAATCCTGCTGTTGCAGGAATGCCAATAGAATTACGCAGATACAAAATCAATTGTTCTCTATTGATGGCATGGTTAATGGCCTGACGGATGGCTTTCACCCGCAATGGCGAATTGCGCACTACCGGATTGTTTTCATCCACAAGTATGCCAAAATATTCGGTGTTGAGATAAGCGTGTTTGTTCAATTGTAATTGATTCACCCATTTGCTGCGCAGCTCCCCTTTTTTGGTGAGGATTTCATCTTTAAACGATGGATCAATATCATTGATGAAACTCAGTTTGCCTTGTCTGAATTGCAAAAACTCAGTTGCCTTATTGTCGAAGAAACTCACTTTCACTGCATCCAAATAAGGCAATTTGTTTCCTGCACTATCTATTTCCCAATAGGCTTTATTCTTGAGCAGGATGAGTGCTTGTCCCTCTTCCCAACTCACAAATCGAAACGGCCCCGTACCAACAGGATGTCTGCGAAATTCAATGCCATATTTTTCTACGGCTTCTTTGGGTAGGATGCTGCAATACTGCATACTGAGAATGCCAAGTATTGGCTGAAACGGTCGGAGTAATTTTAACTGAAATGTTGAATCATTCAGAGCAGTGAATGGTGCAATGGTATCAATGCGACCATTAAAAATCCAGGCACCACTGCTAGCAGTCTTTGGATCAATGATTCTGTGTAAGCTGTAGACTACATCAGTTGCAGTCACAGCTCTGCCCTTACCGTTTGTAAAAACTGGATCGTCGTGAAAGAAAACATCCTTGCGTAAATGAAAAGTATAGGTCGTTCTATCGGCACTGATCTCCCAGCTTTTGGCGATGGAGGGCTGAATGCTTAAGCCTGTATCAATCTCTACTAATGTGTTGTACAACTGATGCACAGCCCACATGATACTTTGGTTCTTGGCAAAAGCGGGATCAAGTGTGGCTATGCCCGTGGTTTCATTGTAACTGAAGACGTTTTTGTTTTGCTCACCGGTCTGATTACATGCAAACACGCAACCCAGCACTAATACAAGGATTAGTCCGTTTATCCATTTTAGCAGTTTATCTAATTGCTTTGGTGCACGCATCGCACCGAATATCTTATTTTTAAACATGAATGCAAAACTTTTCATAGGCAGTGCCTGCTTCACACTGCTTTGCAACCTTGGTTCCGCACAACTCTTACAGACCAATAAAAGCTTTACCCGTCAGGATACCCTACGTGGCAGCTTGAATGCAGAACGCAATAGTTGGGATGTACAACAATACCATGTTCAGGTAAAACCTGATTTTTCTTCAAAGACGATTACCGGTGTTACACGCATCGTGTACAAAGCCATTAGTCCGATCTATACCATGCAGGTTGATTTGCAACAGCCATTGATCATCGACAGCATCCTGCATCGTAATAAAACGGTCGCCTTTGTACGCGAAGGCAATGTGGCCCATGTGAAACTGATTGATTCTGCTATTCGCATCAGATTCAAGCCGGGCGTAACAGATTTCATTACGGTGTATTATCATGGCAAACCCAGAGAGGCTGTGCGTCCCCCTTGGGATGGTGGCTGGATTTGGCGCAAAGATGATCAGGGCCGACCATGGATGAGTGTGGCTTGTCAGGGCCTTGGTGCATCTGTTTGGTATCCTTGTAAAGACCACCAGAGCGATGAACCCGATCAAGGTGCGAGTTTAACGATGATTGTGCCAGATACATTGGTGGCGGTGGGAAATGGCCGACTCGCTTCTAACACAACTGCTAAAGGATTGGCCACTTACACTTGGAAAGTGAAGAACCCCATCAATAGTTATAATATCATTCCCTATATCGGTAAATATGTTTCCTGGAAAGACACCCTGAATGGTGAGAACGGTAAACTTGATTTGCAATATTGGGTATTGGATTATGAAAAAGCAAAAGCTGAAAAGCAGTTTACGCAAGTAAAGCCCATGCTGCGGGCTTTTGAATACTGGATGGGCCCCTATCCTTTTTATGCCGATGGCTATCAGTTGGTGCAGAGTCCGCACCTCGGCATGGAACACCAGAGCGCCATTGCTTATGGTAATCGATTCATGAATGGCTATCTGGGCCGCGATTTAAGTGGCACGGGTTGGGGATCTAAATGGGATTTTATCATCGTGCATGAAAGCGGTCACGAATGGTTTGCCAACAATATCACCACCAAGGATATTGCGGATATGTGGGTGCACGAAGGCTTTACCAATTACAGCGAAACGCTCTTCATTGATTATTACCATGGAACAGAAGCAGGCAATGATTACAACAAGGGCATTCGTAAGAATATTGCCAATGATAAAAACATCATCGGTATTTATGGCGTAAATGAGGAAGGTAGCGGCGATATGTATTACAAAGCATCTAACATGATCCACAGTATTCGCCATATCATGCATGACGACAATCGTTTCCGGAACATGATTCGCGGACTCAACAAGGATTTCTACCACAGCACGGTTACCACCGAACAAGTAGAACAATACATCAGCAAAGCTGCCGGTATCAACTTATCCAAAGTATTCGATCAATACCTGCGCACCACACAGATTCCGGTGCTGGAATATGAGTGGAATGCTGATAGTACGCGTCTCGCGTATCGCTGGAGCAATTGTATTGCTGGTTTTGATATGCCTTTATCATTAGGCAATATCAAGCTGCAACCCAATACACAATGGCAATCCATCGTTGTAGATGCAGATAAACGCCGTTGGTTGCACAAAGATTATATCGAGCGGATGTATTATATCAAGACAGCCAGCGCAACAAAACCATAATTTGCGCCTGAAACCATTGCATGGGAACCATTAGAAAACAAGCCATTCTCTCCAGCATACTCGTCTATATCGGGTTTGTGGTGGGTGCATTCAATGTGTACCTCTCAACGATCAATGGTTCTTTAACGGAAGCAGAGTATGGTTTAACACGCTTGTTTTTTGATATCGCCCAGAACATGTTTGCCTTCGGTAGCTTGGGTATTATTCCTGTGCTCTTCAAATTCTATCCTTATTACAAAGACAATCTACCAGCTAAAGAAAACGATCTCCTTACTTGGTCACTGGTAACAGCCCTGATTGGTTTTGGCATTGTGTTGGTTTTGTCTTTACTATTCAGAACCAGCATCACCGATCAGTTTATTCAGCGTTCTTCTTTGTTTGTGCAATACTTCTATTGGGTCTTTCCTTTTGCTGCGGGTATGCTCTTGTTTTCAGTATTAGAAGGTTATAGCTGGGCATTAAAGCAAACCATCCTGCCGGCATTTCTGAAAGAGACATTTTTCCGCATTGTTACTACAGCCATTCTCTTACTGTTTTATTTCCGCGTTATCAGCTTTGATGTTTTCATCAAACTTTTTGCATTTTCTTATTTCGTCATCTTTCTTATCCTGCTCATTTATCTGATTCGTAAAGGACATTTTCACCTCAACTTCAAGAGAAGTTTGGTTACCAAAAAATTTGCGAAGAAAATGTTTGGTATGCAGTCGCTAATCTTCGGTGGCATCCTTATTAGTGCATTGGGACAAACCATTGATGGCATCCTGATTGCCTCACTCAAGGGTTTGAGTACTGCGGCTGTGTTTACATTGGCACAGTATGTTGCCAATTTGGTGCAAGTGCCGCAGCGCAGCATGCAGTCCATTTCAACAGGTGTACTCTCACAGGCATGGAAGGATAAGGATTACAAGGAGATCAACCGTATTTACGGACGTACCAGTATCAACTTGTTAATCATGGCACTCTTTATTTATGGAAATGTGGTCTTGAATATTGCACCTGCCATCGAATTGCTGGGCATTAAAGCTTCTTATCTTGCCGGTGTGCAAACCCTGCTTGTCTTGGGTGTCGCAAGAATCATTGACGCAGGTACCGGCGTAAACGGTACGATTATCGCTACTTCTACTTTCTGGAAATTTGATTTTTTCAGCGGCGTAGTCATGCTTGCCCTGATGATTCCTTCCAATTATTTTCTGATCAAGGAATACGGCATCATAGGCTCTGCTTATGCACAGATCATTTCCATGACGGTCTATAATTTCATTCGTTGGGAATTCCTCCGCCGCAAATTCAATATGCAGCCCTTCACATGGAAAACACTCTATACCCTGCTCTGGTCGCTGGGCAGTTTTCTCATCATTTATTATACGATGCAATCCCTCACCGGTTGGTTGGGTTTGTTTGCACGCGCCATCAGTTTTAGTGCATTGATGATTGCAGGTGTATTCTGGTTGAGACTTACACCAGATGCTTTGCAATTATGGGAGAAATGGACGAAACGCTGATCTGTTCTACTTGTAAATCCTTCCCGCCCCGCGGAATCTTGGCTGCCAGTAACGATCATTTAAATCGCTGATGGTAACGCCACCACTACTGGATGCATGTGCAAACTTGTTATTCGTTAGATAAATACCTACGTGTGAAATAGATCTACCAGTCGTTTGAAAGAACACCAAATCACCTTCGCGCAATTCATTCACCCCAATCTTTTCTGCTTGCTGATGCTGCTCCTTCGCCGTACGTTTCAATTCCTTGCCGTACACATCTTTCAAGATCATCTTTGTAAAGCCTGAGCAGTCGATACAGTTCTGTGTATTGCCACCTAAGCAGTATGGCGTCGACCACCATTGGTCAATCAATTGCAGCAAAGGCAGGTTATTCAATTCCTCTACCGGCGCATTCACAATCAAAGAATACTTGTATTGCAAAGCTGCTGCTTTCTCAATATCCAGTTTGGGAATATTGGGATTGCTAAAGCCATAGCTCGCATCATTGTTGGCAGCATCACCTGCTTCAGTAATTTTTCTGCGTTGATTGGTGGTACTGGTCTTGTGTCTGGAAGTAACTGCATTGCCAGGCGTTACTTCGATATTGTCCAGAAACACCGGATTGCTCTTGCGGGTTTTCTTGGGCGCACTATTGGCCATTGACCCATCCTTATCCGTCAACTTGCGAATGGTTTTACAAGAGCCGAAAACCAGCACCAAGCAACAACTGATATAGATGGGAAATTTCCGCATAAAGTGCTGCAAATTAAGCAGGTATTCCCCATTGGGGCAAAAACAGTCGTCAGAAATTGGTCAAATATGGGCTTTGTGGATAATTGAGGCTGGTTTTTGAACGGGCTGACAGCGATATTTGGCGTTGCAGTTACCTGTTTATCAACTGCCTAGCCTATGTGTCAGTTTTCGCATTTACACGTTCATACGCAATACTCTTTATTAGATGGAGCAGCTTCCATCGATAGTCTTTATAAGAAAGCCGCCAAAGACAATATGCCTGCCCTGGCCATTACCGACCACGGCAATATGTTCGGCGCTTTTGAATTTGTGAGCCAGGCTTGGAAGAATACCAAGGTGGTGGGTAAAGATGCCAATGGCAAAGACATTGTTGAGCCAGTCATCAAACCTATTGTCGGTTGCGAGTTTTATGTGGTGCGCGACCGCTTTGCCAAATCCTTCACCAAAGACATGAAGGATGAGCGTTATCACCAGGTACTGCTGGCCAAGAATAAAAAGGGGTATGAAAACCTGATCAAGCTCACTTCACTCGGGTATATCGAGGGTATGTATAGCAAATACCCGCGTATTGATAAATCACTGATTGAAAAATACCATGAAGGCCTCATCGCAACCACTTGTTGTATTGGTGCATACGTGCCCCAAACCATTTTGCATGAGGATGAAGCAAAAGCAGAGAAAGAATTCAACTGGTGGTTAAACCTGTTTGGCGAAGATTATTATGTGGAACTGCAGCGTCACCAGATCAAAGAACAGGAACAAATCAATCAGACCTTACTCAAGTTTGCCAAGAAATACAATGTGCCTGTCATAGCAACAAATGATAGTCACTATACAGATCAAGACGATTACAATGCCCACGATATTCTCTTGTGCATCAATACCGGTGAAAAACAAAGCACGCCGGGATTTGATGATTTTGTGAACGATGATGCCCACGTAAAAAACCGTCGCTTCAAATTTCCCAACGACCAGTTCTATTTCAAGAGCACGGAGGAAATGAAGCAACTCTTCAGCGATATTCCTGAAGCAATTGAGAATACCAACGCCATTGTTGATAAAGTGGAAGTGCTGAACCTGAAGAAAGACATTCTTCTGCCTGCCTTCCCTATTCCTCAATCCTTTCAGGTGCATGAAGACAGCAATCTGAATCAATGGGAATATCTCAAACATATTACTTATGAAGGTGCACGTCAACGCTATCATGAGATCACGAGTGAAGTGCAAGAGCGTATCGATTTCGAGCTCTTCACCATCAAGACCATGGGCTTTGCGGGTTACTTCCTCATCGTGAGTGATTTCATCAAAGCCGGTCGCGATTTGGGCGTATTCGTTGGTCCGGGCCGTGGTTCTGCTGCGGGTTCGGTGGTAGCTTATTGTATCGGCATCACCAATATTGATCCGATTAAATACAATTTGCTGTTCGAGCGTTTCCTCAATCCGGATCGTAAGAGCATGCCGGATATTGATACGGACTTCGATGATGAAGGCCGTCAGAAAGTGATTGATTATGTGGTGGACAAATATGGCAAATCGCAGGTGGCACAAATCATCACCTATGGTACCATGGCAGCCAAAATGAGTATCAAAGATGTGGCCCGTGTATTGGATCTGCCATTAGCAGAAAGCAATGCACTCGCTAAGATGGTACCTGATAGACCAGGTACAGATTTAGGTCGTGTCTTAACCGCACCCCTCACCAAGAAGGAAGGCGAGAAATCCTTAGAAGAAAAAGAAGGTTTCGGGCCTGATGAAATTGAGAACATCAAGAAGCTGCGCGAAATCTATCATGGCAATGATATTCGTGCACAGGTATTGAAAGAAGCAGAACGATTGGAAGGCAGTGTGCGCAATACCGGTATTCACGCAGCAGGTATCATCATCGCACCAAGAGACTTAACAGAATTGATTCCGGTTGCAACCGCAAAAGACTCTGATCTCTGGGTTACACAGATTGAAGGCAGCACCATTGAAGAAGCAGGTGTTATCAAGATGGACTTTTTGGGTTTGAAGACCCTCTCCATTTTGAAAACGGCTTTGGAACTCATCAAACAAAACCATGGCGTAGATATTGATCTGGATACGATTCCATTGGATGATGAAAAAACTTTTCATCTCTATCAAAAGGGTGAAACCAATGGTACTTTCCAGTTTGAAAGTGTGGGTATGCAGAAATACCTCCGCGAACTCAAGCCCGATAAATTCGACGACCTGATTGCGATGAACGCACTCTATCGTCCCGGCCCATTGGCTTATATCCCCAACTTTATTGATCGTAAACACGGCAGGGAAAAGATTGTGTATGACCTGCCCGATATGGAAGAATATTTATCTGATACCTACGGTATTACCGTGTATCAGGAGCAGGTGATGTTGCTCTCACAAAAACTGGCCGGCTTCTCCAAAGGTGATGCGGATGTACTCCGTAAAGCCATGGGTAAAAAGCAGAAAGCCGTGCTGGATAAAATGAAAGCACAGTTTATCAGCGGCGCCAAAACAAAAGGCCATCCTGAAGATAAGCTCGAAAAAATCTGGACCGACTGGGAAGCATTTGCCCAATACGCTTTCAACAAATCGCACTCTACCTGTTATGCGTTTGTAGCGTATCAGACTGCTTACCTCAAAGCTCACTATCCTTCTGAATACATGGCTGCGGTATTGAACCATGCAGGTAGTATTGAAAAGATTACTTTCTTCATGGAAGAGTGTAAACGCATGGGCATAAAAGTATTAGGCCCGGATATCAATGAATCACTCAAAGGTTTTGCCGTGAACAAAAAAGGCGAAATCCGTTTTGGTTTGGGTGGATTGAAAGGTGTGGGTGAATCGGCTGTGGAAGTGATCATCAACGAACGATTGAAACATGGCGCGTATCAGGATATGTTTGATTTTATTCAACGGGTGATCTCACGCAACGTGAATAAGAAATCATTGGAAAGTCTGGCTTATTCCGGTGCATTCGATTGCTTCCCGCAATTCCACCGTGCGCAGTATTTCCATATTGCAGATGGCGACCGCATCAATGGTTTGGAAAGAATTATTGCATACGGACAGGGTCAGCAACAATTGACTGCAGGTACAACGAACACTTTGTTTGGTGATTTGCCTGCGGCGATGGAAGTGCCCAAACCCAAGATTGGCCCTTGCGAACCATGGACGCTCACAGAATTGCTGGAGCACGAAAAAGAAGTAACGGGCATGTTCATGAGTGGTCACCCATTAGACCACTTCAAATTTGAGTTGAAATATTATGGCATCATGAGTCTGGGTGATTTCAATGAGATCAAAGAATCTACTACCCTTACTGCTGCCAATGCAGGAAGAAATATGCGCATCGCGGGTTTGGTGATTGATGGCCAGCACCGCGTGACCAAGACGGGTAGAAATTTTGGTTCGTTGACGATTGAAGATTTTACTGGCAAGACAGAGATCATGTTGTGGAGCGATGATTATGTGAAGTTTCAGAACTATTTAGAGAAAGGCATGAACCTCTTGGTAAATGGATTCTTTAAGCAACGCTACAACAGCGATAGCTATGAGTTTAAAGTAACCTCCATCAATTTGTTGGAAACAGCCAAGCAAAACCTCACCCGCAATATTGAGTTAACCATGCACCCTGCTGCGGTAAATCCGGAGATGGTACATTTTCTGGAAACCAATGTGCGCAAGCATCCGGGGCGCTCGGCTTTGCGTTTTCATATCATGGAACCCAAGGAGCAATTGAAAGTGACCATGTTTACGGCAGAAATGGGTTTTACCATGAATGATGAATTGGCCAATTACCTACTCAATAATCCTGACTTGGATGTGCATGTGGGATTGGTGGGGTAAATTAAGTTGCTGTTACTGAATGCAAAGGTTGAAAGCTCAGAGCTGAATGCTTAGGGCTAAAAGCAATTATCCTGCATTGAGCACTCTGCTTTACGCCTTTAGCCAGTATTGGGCATTCCATAAGGCAAAAGACAAAATCTAGCCTACGCCAAGGCTTCGGCAAGCAGGTCAAAAGCAAAAACTGGTCTTTGCGTTGCATAGCGTCTTAGCGCTTGCCCGCAGAAACTTTAGCGGTTTACCATCCATAGCTTTAGCGAAGGATGGAGGCGGGGCTTTGCGGTTAAAACTCCGGAGAAAAAGCTCAAAGTTGAACGCATCACGCTCTGTGGTATAATTAATTATATGCTCATTAGTTACACTTCCTTGAATCAGTCAAGCGTTTAATTTTATCAGAGCGATTTCTTAGAAAACAGTATTTTTAGGTATAACTCCTTCAAAATGTCTAAAGAAGAAATAAAGAATGAAATTGGCAAAGTGCTGGATCATTTTTCAGATAAAGCCTTGAGAGAACTTCTGGCATTTTTAAAAGAATTAGACGCGAAACAGCACGCAACGCCTACAACGGATACGCTCTTACAAAAAATACTAACTGAGGATAAAGCATTGCTTGCAAAACTGGCTTTATGATGACCCTAGGGGAAGTTGAAAGGATTCATCGAGTCCTCATAGCCGAATTTGGTGGCACTACTGGTATCAGAGATAAGGCTTCGTTAGAAGCTGCACTAGCCCGACCATTTCAAACTTTTGATGGCAATGAACTATACCCAAGCCCAATTACAAAAGCAGCTTCTTTAATTGAAAGTATACTTACCAATCATCCTTTTTTGGATGGAAATAAAAGAACTGGTTATGTGCTCATGCGACTCCTTTTGTTAAGGGATCATTTAGATATCAATGCAACCCAAGAAGAAAAATACAGTTTCGTAATTCATATTGCAACTGGTAAAATTGCGTTTGAAGCCATTGTAGATTGGTTGACTCTGCATACAATCACATTGAATAAATAGTTATTTGTTACTTTTTTTTAGAGGTTTTCTCCAATCAGAAATTACAAATCCAACATAAACCTATGCGTTAACTCCGCTCCTCTCAAACTCTGCGGTGAAAATGTTAAGTTGGATGCTTTCACGCTAAGCTCGCCAGGATAATAAAGCCCGCAAGGGATTCTGTATGGTTTGCGCGCTTGATTAACCTTGTGTGCCTTGCGTGAAATTCCCTTTTATGCTCAAAGCTGAATGCTTAATGCTAAAAGCCATCGTCATGCATTGAGCACTCTGCTTTATGCCTTTAGCCAGTATTGGGCATTCCATAAGTCAAAAGGCAAAATCTAGCCTACGCCAAGGCTTCGGCAAGCAGGTCAAAAGCAAAAACTGGTCTTTGCGTTGCATAGCGTCTTAGCGCCTTTGCGGTTAAATAATGGTTTCTCAGGTTATCTCTTGAGAAAGTTATGATTTGAAAATCTCTGCGCAACCTCTGCTCCTCTCTATCTCTGCGGTGAAAATTCTAGAGAAAAAAGCTCAAAGCTGAATGCTTAAGGCTAAAAGCAATCATCACGCATTGAGCACTCAGCATGATGCCTTTAGCCTAAAATAATTAACTTGAGGCACAACCCTTAGACATGTACAAAGATTTCGCCGGGTCTGTGGATGAGTTTATTAAACGCTATCCCAAGCCAATACAACAACAACTGAAAACACTACGTGCTTGTATCAAAACCCATGCACCCGAAGCCACAGAATCCATCAGCTATGGTATGCCTGCTTACAAACTCAACGGCCCCCTGATCTATTTTGGGGTTCATGCCAAGCATATCGGTTTCTATCCAACGGGCGAAGGGGTAAAAGCTTTTGAGAAAAAGATCATTCAACTTGGTTACGCTTATTCCAAAGGCGCCATACAATTTCCCCTCGACCAGCCTATTCCGGTGGATTTGGTAGAAGCGATTGTGAAACACAGGGTTGTAAGTAATAAGGCAAAAGCTAGCCTACGCCAAGGCTTCGGCAAGCAGGTGAAAAGCAAAAAGTGATTTGAAATTGTACAATATCGAGGTTCGAGGAAAGAGAATAGAAATGGTCTTTAGACTTTGGTCTTTTGTCTTTGGCCTTATTGGTTAAGCGAATTAGATGAGGCTTCCTCAAATATTCAAAACTGTTGGATAATTCTTGCTTTGAGCATAACCATTTCTAAAATCTAAAATTTCATATCAGCAAAAAAATCTCCCCTGCCAATTATTCATTCTTAATTATTAATTCCTAATTTAGTCTCACCCCCACCATTTTAGCCTTAATGATTAATTGCTGTTTCAATTCCTTTTTGCAGTAGGTAAAACCTGCTATTATGGATTAATTTGTAATACTAATGGAATACAATTTGCAATATCATGGTGACCATTTAGAAAGAAGTTATTTCGACTTTATTCAAACGTATTTTAAAACATATGAAGCTGTATGGAAAATATTTATTGGTAATAAAGGTGATGATACTAAGGCAGATATTGAAGGTTATTCTACAGAAAAAAACATTCAAAGACAAAAATTTTCAGAACACACTTATACTATTTTGCAATCTTTGATTTTATTGAAAAGGTTAATTGATAAGGGTGCATACAGCAGATCTATTTTAAATACAACAGAAGACATTTTAGATTTGCAGGACAATCTTCTTCTATTTTTCACTCATTTAGGAAGAATAACCAATAATGTTGAAGAGGCTTCTGCGTTGTTAGGGTTGAAAGAAACAGAAACATCAAACCTTCTAAAAGAATTTTATCACAAGCGCCACATTTTGGTACATGGTAAAATGCTTCCAATAATATTTAAATCAGAAGGAGAAATACTTATACCTGTGTTAAGCAAAAATGGGACAGACCTAACTGGATGGTATCATAAGGAACATTCATGGCTTGATATAGTTAGTCTTCCCACATTAGAAGTTGGCCAAACAGCATCTAAACTTTTCTGGGATTTATTACCTAAACTAGAAGAGATTTTTGGGGTATTCAAAAAAGTGATTGAAGCTGACTTAGGCAAACAAGGCCTCAAACTAAAATTTGAACACAATATTCATAACAACATTCAAGGATCAGGAAGCGGTTCATTTGATAATAAAGCATCAAATTGTGGAATAGTAATGTATGGGCTTAATAACATTAATAAAACTAAATGGTAGAATTATTGAGTAGATTACTACAATTCCTAATTTATTTTTGAAGCTACCTAAAATTAAATTTTACTATTAAAAATGAAGATATGAAATGGTTTTTATCCTCTTTTTTATTTCTATTCTTTCTTGGTTCTTGCTCAAAGAAATTAAATTATGAGGGTAATTGGCAAAGCGTTGATTATCCAAATACTACATTAAGTATTATTCATTTATCAGAAAATATTTACTTAATCACATACCATGAAGAATTGTCGGCTGGCACTTATTCTCATGGAAAGTATTCGGGCATTTTAAAAGATGGTCAAATTGAAGTAGAAAGTAGAAGATCAAAAATTATTTATTTGTCAGAAAAAGATGAAGTTTTGTTTGAGGACAAATTGTTTAAACATGTTATTCTAAAATAAGATACTTGTATTCGTAATTAGAATTTGTTATCGCTAAAGTTACTTATCAACTTTAAATCTTATAGTTTAAAGCATTGGGCATTTGCTATAAGCAATCCTTCAATCCCAAATCCCAAATCAAAAATCTCCAATAATCTTCGTTAAGCCTTGAGTATGAAGAACTAAGCGTTACACAAAGTGCTGAATTTCAAATCTCAAATAACAAATCCCTAAATGAATTAACGCCCTTCTGTCAGCCTGTTTTGGCATAATCACAGGTGTGGATAAGTCAAAAAAGCACAAATTCCCGGCTGGAACTATATTTGACATCCCTTGTTTACAAAACAAGATTTCAAACAAATAAACAATACAATCATGGCTTTAGAATTTACAGATGCCAATTTCCAGACAGATGTGCTGGCGAGCGATAAATTAACAGTAGTAGATTTCTGGGCAGAATGGTGTGGCCCCTGCCGCGCTATCGGCCCCGTTATTGAAGAGTTGTCTAAAGAATATGCCGGTAAGGTAAATGTGGGCAAACTCAATGTAGACCACAACCCCAATGTGAGCGTGAACTTCGGTATCACTTCTATCCCTGCCATCCTCTTCATCAAGAATGGTCAGGTAGTTGACAAGCAAATTGGTGCCGTACCTAAGAGCGTGTTGGAGAAGAAGATCCAGGCGCATATCTAATTAACCTTTGGATGGGTTAGTATCCCCGCATCCCGAAGTATTGGGATTGCGGGGATTTTTTCTGTATGCCCAATTAGTTTTTCTTTTAACTTACCGGCTCAAACCAACTTGCTAACCCTACTCATGGAAAGATTTCAGGGCATACTCGGTGTATTGCTGATCCTCGCGATTGCATTTGCTTTTTCCAATAACAAGAAACGTATCAATGTCCGACTCGTAATCAGCGGCATTCTCTTACAAACTTTTATTGCTGTACTCGTACTGAAAGTGCCGCCGGTAACGGCTTTCTTCCAGAAACTGGGCCATGGCATGGAAAAGATTGAAGCATTTGCCCGTCAGGGTGCGTCTTTCGTGTACGGCGGATTGGGTGTGCAGCAAATGGATGGCACCATCGGCAACTATGTAAACGGCGGCTTTGTGTTTGCCTTCAACGTAACTGCCACCATCATCTTGGTTTGTGTACTCGTTGCCATTCTATACCATGTAGGCATCATGCAGCGTGTAGTAGCTGTGATTGCTAAAGCCATGAACTACGTGATGCGCGTGAGCGGTGCCGAAGCCCTGAGCAATGTGGCATCGGCTTTTGTTGGTCAGGTAGAAGCACAGGTAATGATTCGTCCTTACTTAGCAGGTATGACCAAAAGTGAGCTCCTCGCCAGCATGAGTGGTAGCTTGGCCTGTATTGCAGGCGGTATCCTTGTGGTATATGTGAATATGGGCGCACAAGCCGGTTATGATCTGGCGCCCAAACTGATTGCTGCCAGTTTAATGGCTGCACCCGGTGCTTTGGTGATTTCCAAGATTGTGTTTCCTGAGACAGAAGAAAGTCAGACCATGGGCACGGTGAAACTGGAAGTGAAAAGTCATTATACCAATGTGGTGGATGCCATTTCGCACGGTGCCGGTGATGGTTTCAAAATTGCCATGAATGTGATTGCCATGCTGATCGGTTTCATTGCTTTGATTGCGATGATCGACTGGAGCTTGATGCGCATTGGCCATATTTTCGATCCCAACTTTAACCTCAGCCTCAACTGGATATTTGGTAAGCTCTTCTATCCCATTGCCTGGTCGATGGGCGTGCCTGCTAGCGATGTCAACAATGTGGCTACTTTGTTGGGACAAAAACTCACCATCAACGAATTTGTGGCTTTCCAGAACCTGGCCAATAAATCTGTACCCATCGTAACCGAGAAAGGTTTGCTGATTGTGTCTATTGCCATCTGTGGCTTTGCCAATTTCAGTAGTGTAGGTATGCAGATTGGTGGTATTGGAGAATTGGCACCTACCCGCAGAGCAGATCTGGCCAGATTGGGCTTGAAAGCTTTGTTATGCGGTACCTTGGCATCCTATCTCTCTGCCAGCATTGCCGGTATTTTACTGAGCTAATTTGTGGAAGCTTTTTTCCTTGTATAACTGTTTGATTGAACAGTGGATACCTCTTTTTTTCGAAGGACGAAAGAACTGATTTATCTCATTTTTTAGTGCAGGGTTTCAGTTAGTTTTGCGCCATGATGAACGCATTATCTACACAGTTACTCTCCGATCCATTTCAGCTAGTAGCAGCCACCAAAGAACCCGATCTCAAGCGCATTGGCGAAAAGATTTTGAACAAGGAACGCATCAGTTTTGAAGATGGCGTAGACCTGTTTGTGCGTGCATCTCTCCCATTTGTGGGAACTCTGGCCAACTGGGTGCGTGAGCAAAAGCATGGCCACAAAACTTATTTCAACAGAAACTTCCACATTGAGCCAACGAATGTGTGCGTGTACTCTTGCAAGTTCTGTTCTTATTCTCGCCTCTATGCCCACCGCGAAGAAGGTTGGGAACTGAGCATTGAGCAGATGATGCACATGGTAAAAGCCTACGATGGCAAACCCATTACCGAAGTGCATATTGTAGGTGGTGTGCATCCAAAGATGGATATGGAATTCTTCAAAGACTTGCTGCGTTCTATCAAAGCACACAGACCTGATTTGCATATCAAAGGATTTACAGCAGTAGAATTGGATTACATGTTCCGCAAAGCCAAGCTCACTGTAGAAGAAGGTATGCGTCAGCTACATGAAGCTGGATTAGATTCTTTACCTGGTGGTGGTGCAGAAATCTTCTATCCTGAAGTGCGCGAGCAGATCTGTGCCGATAAAGTGGATGGTGATGGTTGGTTAGCGATTCACAAAGCAGCCCATCAATTGGGTATGCATAGCAATGCCACCATGTTGTACGGTCATGTAGAAGAATACTGGCATCGTGTGGATCATATGGAGCAATTGCGTAAGCTGCAGGATGAAACAGGTGGATTCAACACATTTATCCCTTTGAAGTTCCGTAACCACGATAATGAGATGAGCCATGTGACTGAATCTTCAGTAATCGAAGACATGAAGGTCTATGCCATTGCTCGTTTGTACATGGATAATTTCCCGCACCTGAAAGCTTACTGGCCAATGTTGGGTCGTCAAAACGCTCAACTCACACTCAGCTTTGGTGTGAATGATATTGATGGTACTATTGATGATTCTACCAAGATTTACTCCATGGCAGGTAGCGAGGAACAAAACCCTAGTATGAGTACTGCGCAATTGGTGAACCTGATTAAACAGGTAAAACGTCAGCCAATTGAGCGCGATACTTTGTACAATGTGGTCAAAGACTACAGCAATGTGGATTTAGCTGTCTTAGAGGCCGATCCGAATATGAATTAATAAAGCGGGTCTTTAGTCTCTGGTCTTTGGTCTCTTGTTTTGATTGGGATTTTCACGCAAGAACCGTAAAGTCGACATAGCGCGCAATGATGAATATGCGAGAACTCTTTTAACTCTTGTTCTCTGCGGTTAAGGATCAAAATACGAGAAACGAGACTAGAGAAACGAAAGCTAAAAGGCTCAATCAGAAATCGCAAATTTAAAATAGGTAATCTTCGCGCCACTTCGCGTCCTTGCGCTTGTCTAAACTATGCTGAAGCTTTGTTTAGCAGGCCGCCGAAGCTGTAGCGCAGGTGCATCTCTGCGTTGAATCTTAAAAGACGAGACTCGAGAAACGAATGCTAAAAAGCGTTTGGCTTTATGCCTTAAGCTTTAAGCAATTTCAAATCACAAATTTTAATAGGTAATCTTCGCGTTACTTCGCGTCCTTGCGACTTTGCGGTTAAATAATCATCTCCAAAAGACTAAAGACCAGCACCCAAAGGCCTCACCTAACATTCCGGTAATGAAATTGGGATATGTACTGCTAAACCACCATCAGCAGTTTCTTTGTATTTGCTGCTCATGTCCAATGCCGTGTTCCACATGGTGGCGATTACTTTGTCCAAACTCACCACAGCGAAATCAGGTGTACTCTGCAATGCCAACTGAGAAGCAGTAATGGCTTTAATCGCACCCATCGTATTTCTTTCAATGCATGGAATCTGTACCAATCCGCCAATAGGATCGCAGGTTAAACCCAAATGATGTTCCATCGCAATTTCTGCAGCCATCAGGGTTTGTCTTTGCGTACCACCGAGTGCTTCCGTTAAAGCCGCAGCAGCCATCGCTGAGGACACACCAATCTCTGCCTGACAGCCACCCATCGCTGCAGAAATAGTGGCACCTTTTTTAAAGATGCTGCCGATTTCAGAAGCAGTCAACAAGAACTGCATGATTTTGTCTTCATTATTGCCGCCACTGAATGCTACATAATACATCAGTACTGCGGGAATCACACCGGCAGCACCGTTGGTAGGTGCGGTTACAACCCTGCCGAAAGAAGCATTCTCTTCGTTTACTGCTAGTGCAAAGCAACTCACCCAATCAAGAATGTATTGGAAATTTTGTCCGCCACTTTGTATGGCTTCTAACCAGCTATTGTAATCATTGCAAGATTTACCTGCCAGCATTTTCTTATTTAAGTCAAATGCACGACGCTTCACTTTGAGTCCGCCCGGTAATTCACCTTGTGTATGGCACCCGCGGTAAATGCAATCGCGCATGGTATGCCAGATATTTAAGACACCAGCTTTGGTTGCTGCTTCATCGCGCCATGCATGTTCATTTTCTATGACTACTTCATACACATGCATACCGGTTTTCATACACCAGTGCAGTAGATCATCTGCAGTATTCACAGGAAAAGGAAGGTCTACATTTGATTTCTGCGCAGCGCCCTCTCCTTCTTGTACGACAAATCCGCCGCCAATAGAATACCAGGTCTGGCTGATGTTTTCACCATTGCTGAGTGTAGCGAGAAAACTCATGCCATTGGGATGAAAAGGCAGGGTTTCATTCACGAGGAAAACCACATCGGTAGCGGGTTGAAAAGCAATGCCCTGTTCCCCTCCCAAAGCAATAAAACCTGTTTCGTTGATGCGGGCAATGGTTGGGTTAATGTCTTCAACCGGAATGGTGACAGGATCTGCGCCTGCTAAGCCAAGAATAACGGCAACATCCGTTCCGTGTCCTTTCCCAGTTTTAGCCAAAGAACCGTAGAGCAATACCTGCACGCCGGTAACCAGGTTTAATTGATTATTAGATTGTAGAGATTGAACAAAACGTTGTGCAGCTCTCCAAGGACCCAGTGTATGGGAACTGGAAGGACCAACACCTATTTTAAACATGTCGAAAACCGATATCGCTTCGTGGGGCATGGAGATAAGTTAAAAGTCAAAATTCAAAAGGCAAAAGTGAAAAGTCATGATTGATACATGTAACCCAGACTTTGCAACCGTTTGGTCAAAGCTAAATAAAATTAAGTGGCTGTAAGCTGCAAGAGGGCTTAGCGGTATATTTGAGTATGCGTTATCTACAACTATCGGTTATACTCTTGTACAGTCTTTGTGTACAGGCACAGCCATCGGCTTTGAAGCATCTAAAGAAAGATACTTTGCTGGAATCTATCCTGCGCAGCCATCCCGCGTTTGCGCAAGTACAGCAACATCGAAGCGATTGGAATGTGCAGATAGTTTATACCGAGATCAACCGCAACAAACGCAATAAGCCCAGTTTTACGGATCATTCGTTTAACCTGCAACCCGGTGCTTATTTCTATCCGGCCAGCACGGTCAAAATGCCCATTGCTTTTCTGGCTTTGGAGAAATTGAATGAGTTGAATATTCCTGGGTTGGACATGAATACCACTATGCTCACCGATTCGGCCACTGCGAAGCAGGATCATGTGTACCATCATCCACTTGCTGGCGATGGCAGACCAACGATAGCGCATTATATCAAACAGATTTTTCTAGTGAGCGATAACGATGCCTATAATCGTTTATATGAATTCCTTGGTCAGGAATATATCCAGCGTAAGCTGAAAGAAAAAGGTTATCCAGATGCAGTGATTCGTCATCGTTTGAGTGTATCGCTTACAGATCAGCAGAACCGACAAACCAATCCGATTCGTTTTATAGATTCCACCGGTAAAACGATTTACGAACAACCAGCTCAGAACAATACCAATGCCTTACCTAATTTGAATATGTTTCAGGGCAAGGGTTATATGCGGGGCAGCAAGCTGATCAATGAGCCTTTTAATTTTTCCGAGAAGAATCGGGTTTACCTGCAGGACCTGCACAATATGCTGAAAGCGGTCATGTTTCCGGAATCTGTTTCAGCTAAACAACGATTCAAACTCACGCAAACCGACCTCAATTTCCTCCGCAGATGGATGAGCAGCTATCCTGGTGAAAGTAAATACCCGGAATATCCTGCCAATGAATATTGGCCAAGCTATGTGAAGTTTCTGTATTATGGCTCAGAAAAGCAAAGTCCAATTCAGCAGCATATCCGCATTTTCAACAAGGTAGGTGATGCTTATGGCTACCTTGCCGATATTGCTTATTTCGCTGATTTTCAAAATAATATTGAGTTTATCTTAAGTGCAACTGTATATTGTAATAGTGATGGCATATTCAATGATGATCACTATGACTATGACAAAATCGGCTTTCCTTTTATGCGGGATCTGGGCAAAGCTGTCTACCAGCACGCCTTAAAACGTGTTAAAAAGCACTCGCCTAACCTGAAAAACTTTGTCTACACATATCAGCGGGACTAGTTTTGTCGTTTATAGTGAAGCGTTTACAGACATGAAGAAGACTGGTTTAGCATTACTGGCCTTAACTCTATTGGTTTGCTCTTGCAGCAAGACGAGTGATACCCGCATGGCCAAAATCAAGTTTATTAACGCCTATCCTTCCAGCACATACCGTTTCGCAGCCAACGATAAGGACCTCACTCCTGGCCTGATTCAATCCAATCAGGGTTCTGACCTGATTGAGATACTCAATGGTACTGTGCGTATTAAAGGTTTTGACAAGCGCAACTCTGCGGTCATTGATACCAGTATCAAACTGGCTCCTTTCAAGAATTACACCATGATAGGCTATGATGCCCGATACAATACCCTCAAAAGTTCCCTGATTGAGGATGATCTTACAGTGCCTGCATCAGGTAAAGCCCATGTACGTGTGGTTTACGCTTTTGTGGGCGGTGATACTTTACGTGTAAACACCCGCTTACGCAGTGCGAATGATTTTTGGGAAACTACGGGTCGCGCTTTTAGCGATCATGATTATGATGCACGTTACCGCGCTTTTAAAGCTGTTGCTGCTCCTGGCACCTATCAGTTTACCGTCACTGCTAATAAATCCACCAATGATATGGTCATTAACGAACCTTTGGTGAACCTGGCTTCTGGAAAAATCTATACCCTACTCGTGAATGCAGATATGAGTGGCGGTAGATCTTCGAATGGTGTACCCTTTTACACACTGAGTATTATCCAGCACAATTAATCAAGATTCCGGCTCTAGTTATTCAGATTCAGTGAAAGCAGGCGCTATCATAGGCTTTGCCGATAGGCGCATTTCCGTACATTTGAAGCATTCTCCAAGCAACCTAACTCTATAGCAATGACTCAGTTGTCTTCCTTACTGCAAAGATTCAATGAACCGGAAACCCTGAAAATGGCCAAGCTTGGTCGCGAATTGCGCGCCAAGGGTATTGATGTGATTGATTTGAGTCTGGGTGAACCTGATTTTGATACGCCTCAACACGTAAAGGAAGCTGCCGTTAAAGCCATCAATGATAACTGGAGCCACTACACCCCAGTTGCCGGTTACCTAGATGTACGCGAAGCAGTATGTACCAAGCTGAAGCGTGATAATAATCTCGATTATAAACCCGAGAACATCATCACTTCTACTGGTGCAAAGCAAAGTTTGGCGAATGCTATTCTTGCATTGGTGGATGAAGGCGATGAAGTGGTGATTCCAACACCTTATTGGGTAACTTATAGTGAGCTGGTAAAGATTGCTCGTGGTAAAGTGGTAGAAATTCGCACCAGTGTGGAACAGGGTTTTAAAGCAACGCCTGCACAAGTAGAAGCAGCTATTACCGAAAAGACTAGGGTCTTTATGTTTTCTTCTCCTTGTAACCCTAGTGGTGCTGTGTATAGTCAGGCAGAATTGGAAGGTTTAGCGAATGTATTTCGCAAATACCCCAACGTCACGATTCTTGCGGATGAGATTTACGAATACATCAATTTCGTAGGCAAGCATGCATCTATTGCGCAGTTTGCGGATCTAAAAGATCGTGTTGTAGTCATTAACGGATTGAGTAAGGGCTTTGCCATGACTGGCTGGCGCTTTGGCTATATCGCAGCAAATGCAGATATCGCAAAAGCTTGTGAGAAATTACAGGGACAGTTTACTAGTGCCACCTGCTCTATTACGCAGAAAGCAGCGGTAGAAGCTTTGACAGGCGATCTTCGTCCGTCTATGGCCATGACAGAAGAGTTTACACGCAGAAGAACAAGAACGCTGGAATTAGTAAGTGCGATTCCTGGTTTAAAATGCAATGCACCTGAAGGCGCTTTCTATGTATTTCCTGATGTGAGCGCATATTATGGAAAGTCAGATGGTACTACCACAATTCAGAACGCTGCTGATTTCAGTATGTATCTACTAAATACAGCCCATGTATCCAGTGTAATGGGCGATGCATTTGGTGAACCGCTTTGTGTACGTTTCTCTTTTGCCAATAGCATGACCAATATTGAGCGTGCATGGGAAAGAATAGCTGCTGCTTTGGCTAAGCTGCATTAATCTGATTGAACGATTATCTTCAATAAAAAAGGACTTCATTTGAAGTCCTTTTTGTTTAGTTGATTTTTAGCTTATTTGCTACTGCTACTGGCCACACCACCTTTCTTACTGTTTACAGTAACTGTATAGGGTGCATTGCCTTGTACAATCCATTTTACGGTAACTGTGCCTAAACCGGGAATATTGGGCACAGCAATGGTTTGTGGATTATTCTTTTGTTCTGTGGTCTGGTTGAGATCTGCATTCTCGACCTGTATAGCGGCCAAAACTTTGGCTGTTGTATTGATGGTGATATAATCAGGTACTTCTATTTTATTCTTTACGTCCTGACTGCTGTGGGTTGGCATCAATCTTTCATTGGCCACGGTTGCTGTGATTTCTTTTAAGCCATCACCCAGATCACGTTCTTTTACTTCACTAATCTTGAGCTTGGGTGTATGGTAGCAATGATAAATGGTGAAAGCCATGTTTCGGTGGGCATCGCTCTCTAATAAAAAACCGGGATGTGCTCTGCCGAAATTCTTTTTGAAACCACCTACTTCAATTTTACCATACTGTGGATGATCGTATTCTTTCCAGGGCACAAATGCATCTTGGAACAACAAGTAACGATCGAAATCATAAGTCTTATTATCGAAAGGATCGCGCGTGCCTTCACGCATGAACATGAGGTAGGGCGTCCACAATTCGTTAGAATAAGTATAGATGCCGCGACCAGCATAGAACCAATCCAATTCACCGCCATAAGCAGAATATAAATCCTTGTACACTACCAAATACTTGTATCCCGGAATCAACTCCTCGCCTTTCTTGGCAATAGCATCATACACAGCAACATCTTGTGCATTGTAGGTATTCACATCTTCTTGTCCACCAGGACCACGCAGAATCATACCGCCAGCATTGTGGTAAGATTGTGCAGCTGCAATATTGGGATGCTTCATCACAAACTCCATGATGGCTCTGTTCTCAGGCAACGAGAATGGATATTTGTAAGCACCATTCTGGATATAGTTTGGCTGCCAGCCCCAACCCCAGTCGCGATTAGGATCGTATTCAAATGTGTAGCCGTCTTCATTTACGCGACCGTCGCCATCATTGTCAATACCCTCATTACCGAGTAATTCATATTCACCTTTTTCATCAGGGCCAACTTGAATCATGTTACGTGGATCTTTAGGATCAATTTTCCAGCGACCATTCGGACTCTTGCGGCGCATCAAGGTGATATGACCATCACCATCGATATCATCAAAGCTGTCTTCATTCACCACACCATCGCCATCATTGTCCACAGGAATCACACCTGAACGTGGTGTACTACCGGTGTTAGGCTTGTGCATATAACTATCGCGTGCATCTGGGTTGATGGTAGGCACGAGATAAAATACTTTGTCCTCCAGCAGCTCCTGAATAAACTTGGTGTCTGCATGCGACTCGGTTAAATACCAAGCAGTATAAAGCACAAATTCTGCGCCTTGAATTTCATTGGAGTGAATATTGCCATCGATATACATACCGGGCTTGAGTTGCTCATTACCCTTTTTGAAATTGGTAATCGTGAGGCACCAGAGATCTCGTCCTTCGAAGGATTTGCCTAATGATTCCAGTTTAGCTAGATCGGGATAGGCAGCGGCAATCTTCTTACAGATTTCAGAGATGCCGCCATGATCGTAATACTTGTTCCAGCTCACAGCTACTTTTGGATTGGCGGGTGTACCTGCGGCCTTGAATACTTGATTGGGTTGCTGTGCAGCAAGCGTTAAACTGATGGCTGCAAAGCCTATGCTGAGTAAAGATTTCAATGTTTGCATGATACGAGATTTAAAGCGTGATGTCAATATTGGCATAACCTGCAGTTGGGCAACCAGCTTCAAGCGTGAGTTTACCACTGCCTTTGACTAACCAAGAAAGTTTTTGGCTGCTATTGCCATCGATGCTATTGAATAACTGAATTTTCTTGCCACCTACTACTTCCTGTTTAGCGCCCGTATTGAGTGCTACTTTCACTTTCTTCACGAAATAACTGCGTTCACCCAATTTGCTGTGTGTGCTGAGTACACCTTTGTTCATGATATCAGCAGTGATGCGTGTGAGTCCATTCCCAAGCTTTTCTGTTTGCAGATTGGTGATGCTTATCTCTGGTTGGAGATTGGCCAGTTTGACCAGAAAATCGGTATGCTTTTTTACAGATTCAGCAGCAAACTTGTATGGCGGGTTGATCATGACAAAAGGATCAATGCCACCTATTTCTACTGTTTGGTTGGGATAATCAGGATGTTGAATGGGTTTCCAATCGGTGAAAGCATTCACGCCTTGCTGGCCCAACCATCTCAATGCATTGGCGGTAGGATCATCCACTGTAAATGCTTTTTCTTTCTTCGCAGTATCAGGCTTTGCTCTAGGCATCCACCAACCTGGTGTGCTAAAACTGAGTCGGCCATAATGATAATAACCCCATGACAACACATCGCCGCCTGCGGCTGCTGTTCTGGGTGCATTCTGTAAGCCTGTTACTTTGTTGTATAACTCACTTACGACTGAATTCGCTTTTGTATCTGGCTCTAACCAACCTGCTACAATTCTTTGCAAAGCTGACTGAGGATTATAGGCAATAGGTGTGCTGAGATTATTGTTGCTGCCAAAACTCACTACAGCATACACATTGAAAGCATCGTATAAGAAATCCAGCATGGCACGTGTTTCTGTTTCTGAAGCAGGATAATCGCCTGCACCTGCTGCAAATGTGCGATGGTTATAGGTCAGGTTTTTATTGAAGGCAATACCGCCTTGACCATCTTCATTCAGCTTACCATCCTTATCATTATCCATACCTTCCTGAAGAAGTAGGTATTGTCCCTTTTCGCCTTTTAGCACATCTGCTTTAATTAATACGCGTGGATCATCGGGGTGAGTTTTGTATTCTCCTAAAGGAGAAGTAACACGCATCCAGGTAATCTTTCCATTCTTGTCCAGATCATCCATACCATCTTCATTCAGCTGACCATCACGATCATCATCTGTTTCTGTGTTGTTGCCTGTGCGTTCATATTTCAACGCAGCAAAATATTGTTCCATGGCATCGGGACTCATATTCGGAAACACATAATAAGTTGTCTTATTCAACAATGCCTTGGTTGTTTCTGTATTCGCATCCTTGAGCAATTGTTCTGCAAATCCAATAGCCAGTTCTGTACCCAATAAATGATTACCCTCTGTACCACCGATTACCGCAATAGCTGGTTTGCTAGCAGTTTTACCTGTACCAATGGTTAGTAGCCAGATATCTTTTCCACCATTGGTTTTGGCCATACTTTTTAACTGTACCAGTTGCGGATAATTTTTGGCGAGTGCCTGTAAACGTGCTGCCTGTGCAGCCGCATTGGAATAGTCCTGTGCCCAGCTACTGATTGCAGCCAAACAAAGCAGGAGCCATAGCGATAGTTTTCTCATGCCGAAATTTGTTTAGGCTTAAATATACTTGTTTCACCGAAAGCCAAACCGGTATTTGGATGGATGGCTTTTCGATTGAGGCTTCTTCCCTACTTTCGCTGCATGCAGGAAAAGCTCGATATGTTTCGGAACCGATTGACCAAGGTGTTCAAACACCGAAGCAAGCAGGCACGTCGTGCAGGTGTGAGCTGCTATCGGGTTTATGATCATGATTTACCTGAATTTCCGCTGTGTATTGAATTGTATGAGGACAAAATTTATTTAGCAGAATACTTGCGCCGTCACGGTATGAATGATGAAGCCCATGAAAGCTGGTTGAATGAATGCATGGAAGTTGTTGCAGAAATACTGGAAACGGATACCGAACATATCTATGTGCGCCAGAGAAAGCGCATGAGTCACCGCGATGAACAGTATGAGCGCATTAGTACGGAGAAAGACTATTTCACTGTATTAGAAAATGGATTAAAGTTTCAGGTAAACCTGACGGATTATTTGGATACAGGCTTGTTTTTGGATCACCGCATTACGCGCAAGATGGTGATGGACGAAGCAAAAGATAAACGTGTGTTGAATTTGTTCTGTTATACCGGATCTTTCTCTGTATATGCAGCAGCAGCTGGGGCAAGCACTGTTGAGAGTGTTGACTTATCTAAAACCTATCTTTCTTGGGCAGAGGATAATTTTGCTATTAATCGACTGAAAAACTCCAAAGCCTATCGCTTTACACATGCAGATGTGAAGCAATATCTTTTAGCCATTCCTGCCAATAGTTTCGATTTGGTGATAATGGATCCGCCTACTTTCAGCAATAGCAAGCGCATGAAAGATTTTCTGGATATTCAGCGTGATCATGTGGCCTTGATTAATGAAGTACTGAGAATTTTGAGTCCGGGAGGTGTATTGTATTTCAGCACAAATTTCACCAAGTTTCAATTGGATACCCCTGCTATTCATAGTGAGCAGATAAAAGATATTACCAGACAAACTACGCCTTTTGATTTTGAGGGGAAACTCAAGCGCTGGTGTTACCGAATCGTCAAAGCTTGATACTACTGATAAGTATT
>JAIETM010000005.1 GCA_019745155.1 Chitinophagaceae bacterium
GGTTCAGGCTTGGGTACAGTGATTCATGAGTGGATGCACAGCTGGTATCAACATATGATGGGTACGAATGAAAGTTTATTTGCCTGGATGGATGAGGGCTTTACAGATTTCGGTACAAATGAAGTGTCTGATTATTATAACCAAAACTGGGCGGCTAAATCACCTTGGATCAACGAACAGACGCGACAGTTCTACAATCGTCAGGTAGAATCTGCGAAAACTGCTTTCCCTTTGAAGCAAGCTGGTAGCTACAATAGTTATCTGGCTTTGGCCAAGAGTGGATTTGAAGAACCTATGACCACACATGCAGATCATTTCAATACCAATTATGCTTATTCCACTGCGGCCTATTCAAAAGGTGCAGTTTTCATTGCGCAGCTGGGTTATATAGTTGGTGATAGTGTTCGTGATAGAATCTTATTGGAGTATTACAACCAGTGGCGTTTCAAGCACCCGAATGTGAATGATTTTGTTCGTGTGGCAGAGAAGGTGAGCGGTTTAACATTGCAGTGGTACAAGGAGTATTTTGTGTACACAACGAAGACGATTGATTATGCTGTAGGTGATATGAGCGTAGATGGCAACAAAACCAATATTGCTTTGAGAAGAATGGGCAAGATGCCTATGCCTTTAGACGTAACCATTACATTCAAAGACGGAAGTGTTGAGCATCATTATATTCCTTTGAACCTGATGTATGGCGAAAAGCCTGCAGAAGCTGGTGCGAAAAATCGTACTGTACATTCTGAGTGGAAGTGGACGCATCCTGATTATGTGTTCAGCACCAATCGTGCTTTAACCGATATCAAGTCTGTAGAGATTGATGCAACAGGCAGAATGGCTGATATCAACAGAGCGAATAACAAGATTGTGATTCCTGATTAATCACATCATCGATACAATGAAAAAGCCTCCGCTCGGAGGCTTTTTTTATCGTGCTACATGTAGCACAAATTTTTCCTGGAAATAATCTTCTTTGAATAAGCTGGTTATTGATACCACGCCGGGCCTTGCGCCTGACTCAAATATTTCTTGTGTTAAGTCGCCACCTTTAAGGCAGATAAGTCCGTTAGCCAATTCTTGTTTATTGCCTTTTTCAATCAATGGGTGCGACCAACGAAGTAAGTCTTTCAGCGGTGCAACAGCACGCGATACTGCAAAGTCAAATTTGCGACCCTTGATTTCTTCTGCGCGTGTATGCTGGGTTGTAATGTTATGGATGCCGGCGCCTTCGCAAACTGCATCAACAACTTTTAATTTCTTGGCTATGCTATCTACTAAGTGAAACTGCACTTCTGGGAAGAAGATCGCCAAGGGTACACCGGGAAAACCGCCGCCGCAACCAATGTCTACAATGCGTGTACCCGGATGAAATTGAATCACCGCCGCAATACTCAATGAGTGCAATACGTGATTGAGGTAAAGGCTTTCGATATCTTTTCTGGAAACAACGTTGATTTTGCTGTTCCATTCTTTGTATAAGTCTTCCAGTGCAGTCAGTTGTTGTAACTGATGCTCGGTAAAATCAGCAAAGTATTGGGTAATTAGTTCCAGTTTGTTGCGGGACGTTTCCATAGTGCAGGTAAAAAGAATAGGGTATAGAAAAACATCCAGATATCAAAGAACAGGAACCATGGCCAGAGGTCGGCTTCATTCAGTTTTTTCATGGTCTTAAACAAGAAAAAACTTTGCAGTAGAAACCGCACACCCCATACAGAAAGTGGTATCCACCAGATTGGATAAAAGATCAAGCTTACAGCGAGTAATGGATAAATCAGGAATAGACTTGATGAGTAGAGTCCTAATAGAAACTGATGCTGAGCCTTGTAATATCTTGAAGTAGAGTAATGACGGTATTTCTGTTTCATCCAATCATTCCAGGTGCGCTTGGGTTCGCTTAAAGTGTGCGCCACTGGATCAATCACGATGGCAGTATTGTCTGCGGTAGCTACCTGATTAATGAACAAATCATCATCACCACTTGGAATCATGTTGATGGAAGAGAATCCTTTATTACGCAAGAAAACATCTTTCTTATAGCTTAGGTTTCTACCTACACCCATATAAGGTTTCCCCGCAAGGGCATAAGAGAAATACTGCAAAGCAGTATGGAAGGTTTCAAAGCGAATCAGTTTATTGAGCAGTCCCGGCTTTTTATGGTAAGCGCCATAGCCCAGTACAATCTCAGTATTGTCCTGATAAGCGTCCTGCATTTTCTGTAACCAGTGTTCGCTAGCAGGTACGCAGTCGGCATCAGTTAAGAGAATCATCTCATGTCGAGCACTTTTGATTCCCATTGACAATGGGAATTTTTTGCCTGTGATGAGTTTAGCCTCTTGTGTCAGTTCAATATGGTTAATGTTTTTGAACGACTTTTTGAATTCATCAATGATGTATTTGCTTTCATCAGTAGAATTGTCGTTCACCACAACAATCTCCGTAGTGGTTTTATAGTCCTGCACCAATACACCCGGCAGGTTTTTCACGAGATTATCAGCCTCATCGCGGGCACAGATCACCACAGAAACGGGGTGCTCCATATTCTCCTGTTTTTCAGGTGCTTTGTAAAAAGCCAATCTGCTAAAGAAAAACAGGTAGTAATAGACTTGAACGGCTATTACAATACAGAAAATTGCCAGAACGATATCCCAGACAAAAGAAGGTATCAAAATCATCGGGCAAAAATAATGCTTGCAAGAGCCAACTTAGATGGCCTCGTGAATATGTGGATAAAAGCCAAGCCTTACTTTTGCGGCCATGGCAGCTTTGACATTTGCATTAGAAGGTAAGGATGCGGCGAGTGCTGCAAGAGCAGGAACCATTGTAACAGACCATGGGTCTATTCAGACGCCCATCTTCATGCCGGTTGGTACGGTTGGTACGGTAAAAGCCGTTACCCAGCAGCAATTGCATGCTGATGTGCAGGCCCAAATTATTTTGGGTAATACGTATCATTTATATCTGAGACCAGGAACGGAAGTGCTGGAAGCGGCCGGTGGATTGCATCGGTTTAATGGTTGGAATAAGCCCATTTTGACTGATAGTGGTGGTTATCAAGTTTTTTCTTTGGCTGCCAACCGCAAATTGTCTGAAGAGGGCGCATTGTTTCAGAGCCATATTGATGGGAGTCGCCACCTATTTACACCTGAATCAGTGATGGATATCCAGCGTAGCATTGGGGCAGATATCATAATGGCATTCGATGAATGTCCGCCTTACCCCAGCGAATACCGCTATGCGCAAAAAAGCATGGAGTTGACGCACCGTTGGCTGGATCGTTGTTTCAACAGATTGGCAGAAACGCCAGATAAGTATGGCTATACGCAGAACTTATTTCCGATAGTGCAGGGTAGTACTTACGAGGATCTGCGCAAAGCATCTGCTGAATACATTGCATCTAAGGGTGCTGTAGGAAATGCTATTGGTGGGTTGAGTGTTGGCGAGCCCGAGCAAATGCTGTATGATTTTACTCAGCTATGCTGTGAAGTGTTGCCCGAAGACAAGCCTCGATATTTGATGGGGGTGGGCACACCTTGGAATATTCTGGAAGGTATTGCCCGTGGGGTTGATATGTTTGACTGTGTAATGCCCACCCGTAACGGTCGTAATGGGATGTTGTTTACCACACAGGGTGTAATCAATATCAAGAATAAGCAATGGGCAAAGGATTTTTCACCTATCGATCCGGGATTGCCCAATGAATTGAGTCAGTTTTATACAAAAGCCTATCTCCGCCATTTGTTTGTGGCAGGCGAGATATTAGGCATGCAATTGGCCAGCTTACAAAACCTGAGTTTCTATCTCTGGTTGGTAGGTGAAGCGCGCAAGCATATTCTGGCTGGTGATTTTCATAGTTGGAAAACTGAGCAGGTGGAAGTGTTGCGCCGCAGGCTTTGATGTGTATAACCTTTTGTGCAATCGAGTACTTACGCACAATATGATTTTGATTGCGATGGATTGATATATTCGTATCACTTACTTAATCCGTTACCTCTGAAGTCCGTAAGTAGTGCACTCATCTTGATGAGTGTATTTTTTTTAGGTGCTGCTTAACAGCTTTTTGGCTGCCAATCTGCTACCTGCCTGTATCTTTGGGCGGAGCATGAAGAAACTCGACTGGTACATACTAAAAAATTTCATCTTCACTTTTGTGTTCTCCATCTTGCTATTTGCAATAATTGCAGTGGTGATTGATGTGAGTGAGAAAACGGATGACTTCGTGAAATCGGGTCTATCAGCCAGTCGCATCATCACTGAATATTACTATGGGTTTGTTCCCCATATCATTGCCTTGCTCTTCCCCTTGTTTGTTTTTATCTCAGTGATCTTCTTTACCTCCAAGATGGCGGGTAGAAGCGAGATCATCGCCATATTGGCCAGTGGTATCAGTTTCAATCGTTGGTTAAGACCTTATTGGATAGGCGGAGTCTTGATGGCAACAGTCTTGTGGTTTGCCAATCAATACATAGTGCCAAGGGCTAATCAGATCAGGGGTAGTTTTGAAGCCAACTATATTGATCGAAATTCTTCTTACCAGCAATTGCTGAATACCAATAGCAATATCTATGTGCGTATAGATTCTTTCTCGTATGCAGGCATTAATTACTACGATACGCTGACAAAGCGGGGTGGTCCATTTTTTATGAGTACCATCAAAGGGAATCAGGTGGTAAAGAATCTTCGGGCAGAAGCCATTGTATGGGATACCGCTACGAAGAAATGGAAATTGGAAAATGTCATCGAGCGCAATATTCAGGGTCTAACGGAAACGATCGAGTTAAAAGATGCTCGTGTAATGAATTTTAATTTCCGTCCTTTTGATCTGAGTCGCGATAAATACACAAAGGATAAGCTGACTACACCGGAGTTGGATCGATTTATCCGTCTGGAGGAATTGCGTGGATCTGAGGGGTTAAATGTGCTGAAAGTAGAGCGCTATAGGCGCGATGCGGTTTGTGTAACGGTAATCTTGCTCACCCTAATTGGTGCGGTTGTAGCAGGCAGAAAGATCCGAGGCGGGAGTGGGGGCCACTTGGCAATTGGTTTTGTAACGGCAGCTTTATTCATTCTGGCTGATCGATTCTCAACAATTTTCTCCACCAAGGGCAATTTGCCTCCTGTGCTGGCGGCTTGGATACCCAATATCATCTTTGTTTTCGTGTTGTATGGCCTTTATAGGAAAGCGCCCAAGTAAGAATATTTCCGCTTTCTCAAAACGATCTGGTCTGGTTTTTGTTAAGGAGTAGAACATGTGCTAATTTCGCGGCACTAACGATTGTAGCAACTTATCATATTTTAAATCATTTGTCATGGGAATCATCAAAGACCGGTTTAAGGTAAAATCTGAAGCAGCTAATGCGGAGATTAAAAGCCTGTTGAAAGAGCATGGAACCAAAATCATTGGAGAAGTAACCTTGGCGCAGGTTTACCAAGGTATGCGTGGCATTACCGGTCTGGTAACTGAAACCAGTTTGCTGGATGCTCAGGAAGGTATTCGCTTCCGTGGTTATTCTATTCCTGAATTGCAGGATAAATTGCCCAAATCGCCCAATGGTTCAGAACCCCTGCCAGAAGGTCTTTTCTACCTGATGCTTTTAGGTGAATTGCCAACACAGGCTGATGTAGAACATGTAACAGCTATTTTACAGCGCAGAAGCCATGTGCCAAGCCATGTGTTTGCTGCTATTGATGCTTTGCCTCTGACAGCGCACCCCATGACCATGTTTGTGACAGGTGTAATGGCTTTACAAACGGAAAGCTATTTTTCCAAAGCTTATGGTGAAGGCATTAATAAAAAAGACTATTGGGAGCCAACTTTTGATGATGCGGTTATCCTGATTGCACGTTTGCCGCGTATTGCAGCGTATATCTATCGTCGTAAGTACAAGAATGGAGAACATATTCAGCCAAATGGTATGCTCGACTGGGCAGGCAACTTGGCACACATGCTGGGTTATGACGACCATGGTTTCCGTGAGCTGATGCGTTTATACATGACCATCCATGCCGATCATGAAGGTGGTAACGTATCTGCACATACTACACACTTGGTTGGTTCTGCATTGAGTGACCCATACTTGTCTTATGCTGCAGGTATGAATGGGTTGGCTGGTCCATTACATGGTTTGGCGAATCAGGAAGTGATTAAGTGGATTTTTGAAATGCAGATGGAGCTGGGTACTGACGATCCAACTACTGAGCAGATTGCTAATTACGTACAGAAAACATTGTCTTCAGGTAAAGTAGTACCAGGCTACGGTCACGCTGTATTGCGTAAGACAGATCCACGCTTTACAGCGCAGATGGAATTTGGTAAAAAGCATATGCCACACGACAAGTTGGTGAACACTGTTTGGAAAATCTATGAAACAGTTCCTCCAATTCTACAGTCATTGGGTAAGATCAAGAATCCATGGCCAAATGTGGATGCGCATAGCGGTGCTTTACTCGTGCACTATGGCATGGTGGAGTATGAGTTCTACACAGTATTGTTTGCTGTGAGCCGTGCTTTGGGTGTTATGGCCAGCTTGATTTGGGATCGTGCTTTAGGCCTGCCATTGGAAAGACCGAAATCAATTACAACAGACTTAGTGAAGCAGTGGTTAGAAGGTAAGGGTGAAGTGTGGGGCGATTAAGCAGGTATTCAATACAACTCATATACGGGCCGCATTTGCGGCCCTTTTTATTTGTTATAATATGATTTAATTCTATCCATAAGCTATCTTAGAATAATACAAATCAAGACAATGCAAGCATTTGTTTTTACTTTATTGTTCTTAGGCTATGCTGCAGGTATTTTCGCACAATCAGATACTTGTAATTGCAGCAGCAATCTGCAAAAGCTGATTACCAAAACAGAAGAAAATTATGCAGGTTTTCCTGTGAAAGTGCATGCGCAAACGCGTAATAGTTATCAGCAATTAATGAATAACCTGCTTGCAAAAGCAGCGAACGAAAGCAACCCGAAAGCTTGTTTTGCTGTGTTGAAGGAATATGTCCGTTTCTTTAGGGATAAGCATTTTAACCTTGTGTATCCAATTGAGAGTGGTTACGAAATAGTCCAAGAAACAGAAGCTGGGTTTAAACAGTCTTTGTCAAAAAAATCTTTGGCTGATGTAGAAGGTATATGGGTAAATGCAGACAGTAGCATTAAGCTCGGTATTCGCAAACATGTGGGAAATACTTTTAAAGCTGTTGTATTGGCATCGTCCAATACCAAATATCCTGTTGGACTGGTTTACTTCACTTTGCAAACTGCAAAAAATGGATTTGTGGTGAAAGAGCATGATCGCTTGATTGCAACGGATATTCCAGCAAAGCAACGTGGTCAGCTCTTACAAGTTTGGAGTGATGCCCTGTTTGGAAAAATTTATCCGGTTCAAATGAATGCAGCTGAACAGGAAGAGTTGAATACCTGGAAGGGTAGGCAAAATGGGCTCATTGCTAAAAAACTATCTGTTAAAACGGCTTACTTGAAAGTGCCCACTTTTTTGAGTAATGACGATTTGATACAGCAATTGGTGAGTCAAAATGATTCACTGTTTCGCAGCTGCGATAATTTGATTGTTGATCTTACCGGTAACGGTGGTGGTAATACCGGCTAGGTAGCTTTTCTGCCTTATTTCATGACCAACCCCATTGTACAGTATGATACTTATCTGCGTGTTACCCATGAGAATGTACAGTCAAAATTGGCAGACCTTGCTCCATTTGCAACTGCACCTATTCCGGATGAGTACAAAAAATATTTTCCCGAACCAGTGCTTGCTGCCTATAAAAAAGCTTATCAGGAATTACCTACTACCAAAGCAGCTTTTTATCCAATACCGGGTGTGACATTCCCATTGGATTCATTTATCAAAAAGCCAAAGCGTATTGGTTTGATTGTGGACGATTTTTGTGGCAGCTCTGCAGAGTATTTCTTTTCGCTATCCAAGCAGAGCAAGAAAACCATTACCTATGGTATTCCCACAATTGGCATGATGGATTATGAGGGTATGTCTAACCCAACACCATTGCCTTTTAGTAAATTCACTGTAACAATCCCTATTGTTCAGTCGAGCTGGACAAGCAAACAGCCTATTGATCAAACTGGCTTCAAGCCAGATATTCTATTAGATAAGCTTGATCAAAGGAAGTGGGTGGAGTTTGTGCGCAAAGATTTGGAGCGTAGGTAATGAATGGTTGTATTTATCCAATATCTTTTCAATAAAGTATTGCAAAATGAAAGTGCTACTCACAGGTGCAACAGGTATGATAGGTGGTTTGATCTTAGAGCAATGTTTGGCTGCCGATAAGATTAATCAGGTCATCTCTTTTGTGCGTAAACAAAGCGGGCAAGTGCATCCCAAGCTTACAGAAGTAGTGGTTGCTGATTTCTGTGATTATTCAGTACATAAAGATTTGTTTGCGGAAGTTGATACGGCGTATTTCTGTTTAGGTGCTTATACAGGACAGGTAAGTAATGATATGTTGAAACTAATTACTGTGGATTATGCTGTTGCTTTTGCACGGCAATTATCAATAAGTAGTCCTGGTGCCAAATTTTGCTTATTGAGTGGTGCTGGTGCCGATCGAGCTGAAAAGAGTAAAACGCCTTTTGCTTTATATAAAGGCATGGCAGAAAATCAGATAGCCAGTATGCAACTTGAGTTGTATAGTTTTCGCCCCGGATATATTTATCCGGTTACAGCACGTAAGGAGCCAAATCTAGCGTATCGTATTTTCCGTTTCTTATATCCTGTTATGCGTTTGTTGGGTAATCGATATAGTATTCAATCTACCCATTTAGCGGAAGCCATGTTTCAAGTAGGCTTGTTTGGAACGGAACAAATGATTCTGGAGAATCAGGACATTGTAAGTTTGACGAAATAGAAAGAGAATTGTTGGAATGGCTTCTTGATATACAAGTATCCAGTCCTTGGCTTTTTTGGTGGATTTACTGCCTGAGTTGTTGTGTCGAAATAGTCTGTCATCTAAGTTGGCAGTGTGGCCAACATAAAAGCTGTCCAATGATTTTGAATAAATGATATAGACAATAAAAGGCATAAAAAAGCCCAACACTTTTTGAGGGTTGGGCTGATAGTGGAGAATACCGGAGTCGAACCGGTGACCTTCCCGACGTGCCGTCGGGACGCTCTATTGTTTTTTGATGAGTTGTTGAATGAAGTTTTTGCTTTTTTGTTTCTTGATTGCAGCTTCTCTTGCCATTGCTTCAGCCCTTGTTGTAAAAGCTTCTTGATAGACAAGTATCCAGTCCTTGGCTTTTTTGGTGGATTTGCTGCCTGAGTTATTGTGCCGAAATAATCTGTCATCTAAGTTGGCAGTATGGCCAACGTAGAAGCTGTCCAGCGATTTTGAATAAATGATATAGACAATAAAAGACATAAAAAAGCCCAACACTTTTTTTGAGGGTTGGGCTGATAGTGGAGAATACCGGAGTCGAACCGGTGACCTCTTGCATGCCATGCAAACGCTCTAGCCAGCTGAGCTAATTCCCCAAGGTAAAGAACGATTGAGTTGTTAATTCAGCGGTGACCTTCCCGACGTGCCGTCGGGACGCTCTAGCCAGCTGAGCTAATTCCCCATAGAAAAAGAGCGTTTGAGTTGTTAATCCAGCGGTGACCTTCCCGACATATCGTCGGGACACTCTAGCCAGCTGAGCTAATTCCCCAGAGGGTGCAAAAGTAAGTTTTGGTTAGTTCTAGCCAAAAATATTTGCCCGATTTTTAGCTGCAACTTTATGCCCTCATCATCTGTTACCTTTATACAAAGATTTTTATATGGGCATTTTACGTCAATTAGCAGAATACCTCTATATCAAGAAGCGTGATCCAAACGAGCCAAGAACCCAGTGGATGAAGTACATGCATGGCATGAACAGGATATCACTGATCATGTTTCTGATTGCTGTTATCATTATCCTAGTAAGGCTTGTGATTTTGCCTCTTTTCAAGTAAGCCAATCATAAATCGATTGAGCCGCCTGTTCGGAAGCTTTTCCGCCCTTTGAAAGGAGGGTCTTTAACTGCGAGTAGTCTTCCATCATGGAAGCCCGCTTATCTACATCGTACAAAATTGACTTGAGCTCTCTAACTAAATTGTCAGAATTCAGTTCTTGTTGTATTAACTCTTTCACGACGAGTTTGTCCATAATCAAGTTAACAAGCGAAATGTATTTCACTTTCACCAATCGTTTTGCAATGGCATAGCTAATTGGGCTTCCCTTATAACACACGATTTCAGGTACGCCAAATAAAGCTGTTTCCAAAGTGGCTGTACCGCTGGTGACTAATGCAGCTTTTGACTCAAGTAGCAAATCATAGGTTTTGCCTACAGCGATAGCCACGTTTTTATAACCGGCCATTAGTGGTTGATACAAGCTGCTGTCTTGCCCGGGCGCCTGTGCCACCACAAATTTGTGCTCGGGGAAGTGTTTACTCACTTCCAGCATAATAGGTAGTTTCTGTAAAATCTCCTGCTTCCTGCTACCGGGTAGTAATGCTACTACTGGTGCTTTATTAATAGTCTTTTCAGTGAGTTTCTGATTAATGACTTCTACAAGAGGGTGTCCTACATATTCCACGTCCCAATTCCAGCGTGTTTTGTAATAACCTTGCTCAAAGGGAAGTATGCAAAGCATTTTATCTATGCATTGTTTCATCTTTACAACCCGCTTTTCCTTCCATGCCCATACTTGTGGAGAGATGTAATATATCACTTTGAATCCTTGTGCTTTGGCCCACTCGGCAATGCGTAGATTGAAGCCTGGATAGTCAATTAAGATCAGCGTATCAGGTTGATAGGTAAGAATATCTTGTTTACAGAATTTGATGTTGCGTAAAATCGTTGGAAGATTACGAACTACTTCCGCAAAGCCCATGAATGCCAGATCTCGATAGTGCTTTACTAAAGTTCCACCTGCAGATTGCATCAGATCGCCACCCCAGCAACGGAAGTCGGCATCTTGATCCAGATTGCGCAGAGCTTTCAGCAAATTGCTGCCATGTAGATCACCGCTCGCTTCACCCGCAATCACGTAATAACGCATCTGTCTATTTTGATTTACTAAATTATGTCATTAAGCCAGAACGCAGCAAGTATTATTCGCATAGGAGAATGGGGATGTTAAGCCCAAAATTTAATTCCTGCAGCAATTAGGGCATAGATGCAAGTTGCAATGAAAATACCCCTTGCAGTTTTATCAATATGCTTATTGATGTAAATGGTAAATACTACTGCATTGGCGATGAGAGAAACGCTGACTACTGAAGTAAGCAGTGATTTCCACTGTAGCATGTATTCCAGAAACTCTCCAAAAGCGATGGAACGAAACTTCCAGAAATAAAAGCCAAGCATACCTAGTACTGGTGCCAGAAAACCAAGTATCAATCCGAAATAGAGATTGTCTTTCTTCAGCATATCAACGGATGAATTTTTCCAGTTTTGATTTCAATGCGTAATTGGTTAGATCAAATTGCACAGGTACTACACTTACGTAATTGTTTTTAAGTGCCCAAACATCTGTGTCTTTAGCCTTATCGAAATTGACAAATTCGCCTGTTAGCCAATAGTATTTTTTGCCATGTGGATCTTTGCGTGCAACAAAGTCTTCATCGTATTTGGCATAAGCTTGTTTGCATACTTTAAATCCTTTGATCAATTCTTTGGGTATCGCCGGAATATTCACATTTAAGCAGAGATGCTTGTCGATCTTCTTACCGAGGATTTGCTTTACCAGCAAGCGAGCGTAGTGTTGCGCACCGGAGAAATCAGCTTCCATGCTAAAATCCAATAAGCTGAATCCGATACTGGGAATATTTTCAATAGATGCTTCTAAGGCCGCACTCATCGTACCACTGTAAATAACATTGATAGAGTGGTTGGCGCCATGGTTGATACCGCTCAGGCAGATATCTGGCTTTTTGTGCAATACCTTGTCAACAGCCAGTTTTACGCAGTCAACAGGCGTGCCGCTGCAGCTGAAGGCTTCTACGCCATCCATCAGGTTAACAGAGTGGAGTCTAAGCGGCTGCCCAATGGTAATAGCGTGCCCCATGCCACTTTGCGGTTTTTCAGGAGCCACTACCACAACTTTTCCTAAGTCTTTTACTGCTGCAACTAGATTGTGTAATCCGGGGGCGTGAATGCTGTCATCGTTCGTGATCAGGATAACTGGAACTTGCTTTTTTGCCATGCCTCAAAAATCTGCAAAAACAGGCTGCTAAAAAATTTTGTGTAAAAATATTTGGTTAAGCTAAAAAAATTAGTATTTTGCACTAAATCAGTTAGTCATGAGTTACGCAGGAAAAAATCTTCGCTATCTCCGTAAGCTGAGAGGCTGGACGCAGGAAGAGTTTGCCAACAAGCTCAAAGTAAAGCGTTCCCTCATCGGCGCCTATGAAGAAGAAAGGGCAGAACCAAAGCTGGAAGTGCTGGAAGCTGTATCTGCTATCTTCAAGTATACATTGGATGAATTATTGCTGAAAGACCTTTCTGAAGCCAAAAGCGGCAGCTATCTGGAGCAACGCCGCAAACTGAAGATGGCTGCGGACAGTGTAAATATTCAGTTTGTACCTGTAAAAGCTGCAGCTGGTTATTTAGCTGGCTATGCCGATCCTGATTTTCTGGATGAGTTGAATACCTTCACGCTACCCATGCTTGCTCCCGGAAGCTATCGCGCTTTTGAGATCATTGGTGATAGTATGCTGCCTACGCCCAGCGGTTCTGTAATCGTTGGAGAAAAGGTAGAAGACCTGGAAGAGGTAAAGAATAGTAATACTTACGTCGTACTTACCAAAAATGAAGGAGTGGTGTATAAGCGCATTCTGCGCAATAACCGCCAGAAGAATAAAATTACCCTAGTGAGTGATAATCCTATTTATGAGCCTTATCAGGTAGGTACAGATGAAGTACTGGAAGCATGGAAAGCTGTCTATATCATGCAGAAAGCCAATATGGCCAATCGCTGGGATGTGAACTCTCTCGCTGGCATGGTCAATAATCTACAAGAACAGGTCAGCTCATTGAAGAAAAAGCTGAATTAAGTTGTTTTACATTGTATAAAGGATTCCCCGCAACTGCTGGGAATCCTTTCTTTTTGCCTTCCATCTAAAAAGCTTTGTGTTTGCTGTTGGTTTCCTGCAATTTTGCGGCTTCCATGAGAAGACTAGTCCTTTTGTTGTTTTGCTTGCTTTCTACCGCCGTGATGGCGCAAACGCGTAGCACCTTTCCTCAAAAATCAATGTTTGCGGTTCGAACAGCCCACGCGCCTAAAATAGATGGTGTGCTGAATGACTCTGTTTGGGCAAAAGCAAGTCCTGCAAAGGATTTTATCATCAACTCACCTAATTACGGTAATCCAGCTGAATTAAAAACAGAAGTATGGGTTTTGTATGATGATGCTGCCATGTATATCGCTGCCAAATTGTATGACAACCCTAAGCAGGTGCGTAAGCAGCTGACTGCTAGAGATGGGGAGCAAAGGCAAGATGTAGATTATTTCTCTGTATTTCTAGATACTTATAATGATGATCAGAACGGATTCCAGTTTGTAGTAACCAGTCGTAATGTGCAGTCCGATGGTCGTGTGTCACCTGCTGTACAAAGCAGATTTGGCCCACCTAGCGATTATAGCTGGGATGCGGTTTGGGAGAGTAATGTACATTTTACGGAAGATGGTTGGACGGTAGAGATGCGCATCCCTTATATCTCTTTGCGATTTGCCAAAACGCCTCAGCAGAAATGGGGTGTTAATTTTCAGCGCTTTAGTAGGCGATTGAATGAAAGTAGTTATTGGAATGCAGTAAACCCCAATGAAGCTGGTTTTGTGAATCAGTTTGGCGATTTAGATGGTATTAATAATGTACTACCACCGCTTCGTTTATCTTTCTTGCCTTATATTACTGCCGGTTATAGAAGTACACCCACCACCAAGGGTAAGGTCAATGATTTTCTGCGTAATGGTGGGATGGATGTGAAATGGGGGGTGAATGAGAGCTTTACTTTTGATGCAACACTGGTGCCGGATTTTGGTCAGGTGATTTCTGATAATGTTATCCTCAATCTATCGCCGTTTGAAGTACGCTTTCAGGAGAACCGTCCATTCTTTACAGAAGGAACAGAGCTATTTAATAAAGCAGGTCTTTTTTACAGCAGACGAATAGGATTGACGCCAACAGGATATAACGGTGTCAAGAATATGGTGGCGAATGATCCCAACTTGCGTATTGTGAAAAATCCTGGTGTTACGCAGTTGATCAATGCATCAAAATTCTCTGGTAGAAATAAAAAGAATTTGGGTATCGGTGTATTTAATGCAGTTGGTGCACCCATGCATGCTATTGTAGAAAATACTGTTACGGGTAAGACGGAAAAAATAGAAACAGAGCCACTGACAAATTACAGTGTTGTGGTATTGGATCAAGCACTGAAGGGTAGATCGTCTATCACTTTCACGAACACAAATGTGATGCGAAGCGGCGTTGCTCGTGATGCGAATGTTTCCGCATTAGATTTTGCATTATTCGATAAGCGTAACACTTATGGTCTCGTTGGTACAGCTCGTTATAGCAAAATAATGGGTTTGAACCCTTATGATGGTTTCAATACAACATTGAGTGCTAGAAAAGTAAGCGGTAAAGTGCAGTTTAATGTTACGCAGAATATCGAGTCGGATAGATATGATCCAAATGATCTTGGGTTTTTACAGGCGCCCAATGAAATCACTACTTCTGCACGAGTGAGTTATAATCAGTTTACGCCTACTAAGCGATTTCTTAGTTATACTTACTCACTTCGTTATACCAACAGGCAATTGTATAAGCCTTCCGTTTGGCAGGAAATGAATATAGGTGCCACCATATTTCACTTCTTCAAGAATTTCTGGGATCTCAGTATCAATTATGAAGCAAAGCCTCTTTGGCAACATGATTATTTTGAACTGCGTACGCCAGGAAGAATGGTACGCATGATGCCTTGGCATTTTATAGGGTTGAATGGTAGTACTGATAGTCGTAAGCGACTATTTGTTAGCATGAATCTGGGCTTTGCCAATACGCCTGCTTTTGATAATGCGGAGTTTTATCGTTATCAAATGGGTGTGCGTTATCGCTTTAGTGATCGCTTGAGTTTGGAGCTGAATGGCGATGGTAGTTCTGATCTGGGTAATGTTGGCTATGCTTTCAGGCGTGAAACAAATGGTGATCCCATTATTGGCTGGAGAAAAATTTATCAGTTTACAACACTGTTATCAGGGTTGTACAATTTTACACCACGCATGTTCTTAACCCTGCGTGCCAGACATTACTGGAGCAATGTGCGATATGAAAAATTCTATAATGTGGATGCTCAAGGATATTGGATTGACAGACCGTTTATTGCCGGGAACGATAATAATTACAATGCCTATAATCTCGATATGTTCTACACATGGGATTTTATGTATGGCAGTCGCTTAATTGTGGGTTGGAAAAACTGGATGCCTTTGGATATGTCTATTGATGGGGGCCGATTTGGTAAATATGGACAAAACCTAAGACAAGTATTCAATATGCCTCAAGGCAAGGAGCTTACAGCTAGATTGATTTACTTCCTGGATTATCAAAAACTCAAAGGAAAGCGAGTATAATTTATTCGCTTGTTTTATTCTGTCCTTTCCACCACATGACTACTGTGAGCACAGCCGGTATCATGCCTAGACCAAGAATCCATGGCATGAAAGAAGCACCCAAAGTGTTTTCACCAGATTGTGTACCTGCAATAATGCGGTATACGATTAAAAAGAAAACACAAGAAACGATGATTCTGGAAAATCGTATAATCCTTGTAGCATATCGGTATTGCTGCATTGCATTCTCAGGTGTTATTTTATTTGGGTAATTGAATAGCTCTGGATAATAGCTTAAAACACTCATGCTAATATTGATTGCTGTTGCAATGATGGGTAATAACAGTATGGATTGCTTATGCCCATAATCATCCGCATTTCCGTTGAAACCAAAATGTGTTGGAATTTGCTCTGGTAGACTTGCATACAGTTGTAATGGATAAATCCAGAGTAGGATCAAAAATGTCCACGCGGTGGTTTCCATCTAGATATCCCATTTGTCTAGATCAATAGCAATGACGGGTCGTTTCATATAAGGCAAATTAAATAAAAAGGGCCTGTCTTTCGACAAAGCCCTTTCCTGGGGGGTGGATTAAAATTTATCAGGCAGCGTTAGGAATGGCGTCTTGCCATCTGTAATCACCAGCTTGCTATTGTTGCTATTAGATAATGCTCTGAAAGCTTCAATCTGTCGTAATTTCAACACTTGTGGTGTCAAAGTTTTATTGATGGTGTCATTGGCTCTTCTTGTGGCATCTGCTTCAATTCTCATCGCATTGGCTTTACCTTCTGCTTCAATTTCGGTCATGCGTTTTCTGGCTTCTGCTTGAATAATTGCTGCATTCTTTTCGCCTTCAGCTTGAATGCGGGCTATTTCTTTTTTACCCTCGGCTTCAATGATCTTTCTTTCTGCATCACGCTTCTCTCTTTCTTTCACAAACTCCATTCGTTGCGCATCCTGCTCGGCTTGTAGTTTTTCTTCAATAGTTCTTGCTAATCCTTCCGGAAGACGGATTGTTTTTAATAATACATTATCAATGATGAAGCCGCGTGGTTCCAATATTTCGCTCATTTGTCTGCGAACAGCATTTTCAATCTGCGCGCGCTCGCCACTATGCATATCCTTAGCTAAAAATTTGGCTGTGATATCAGCTGAAGAAGAGCGGAATACGGGTAGAATGACTTCACTCTCGTAGTTTAAACCAATCTCTTGTACAATTTTTGGTGCCGCCTCTGGTTTGATGCGATAGAGGATAGAGATTTCTGAGCGAATGGTTAGACCTTCTTTAGAAGGAAGATCGGGCTTCACTTCTATGTTCATAGTACGGGTTGGCACTTTCAGGATGGTAGTGGTGAAAATATTGTATCCCTTAGGGCCTTGTTCCACATATTGTGGATCAATCTTACCTAGTCTTCTTTTTACACCTACTTCGCCCTGACGAATAACGGTGCAGGAGAAAAGACCAATAATGACAAACAAAATAATGGCTGATGTATAGCTTTTCATGATCTGAGGTTTTGATACATACACTGTAAGACAAAACCTGTGCTAACAGCTGTTCGTGTACTTGTAAAGATTTCTTAACAAGCTGCCTGATTTATAGCCCCTGCTTATACGCCAAAAATGGTATTGGCTAAACGGAAAGTGTTGCAATGTGCTTCTACAATATCCCTTACATCAGGGGAATAGCCGCCACCCATGGCAACCACTACTGGTGTTTTGTATTGCTTGCAAAATTGAAAAACCATGGCATCTCTTTGCTTGCAGCCTTCCATACTAATCTTGAGCTTGCCAAACTTATCAGTGGAAAGAATATCTACGCCAGACAGGTAAAAAACGAAGTCAGGCTTTACTTGATTGAATAATTGTATCAGATTTTCCTGTAGTAAATGGAGATAGGCTTCATCTTCAATACCATCTGGCAAAGGAATATCCAAATCAGATTGTTCTTTATGAAAAGGATAATTATGTGCACCGTGCATACTAAAAGTAAACACGCGCGGCTCTTGTGCAAATAAACTGGCAGTTCCATTGCCTTGATGCACATCCAGATCAATAATGAGGATTTGTTGGGCGAGTTGTTTTTTCAATAAATAGTTTGCTGCAACACCAAAATCATTCAAGAGACAGAAACCTTCGCCTCTGTCGGCAAAAGCATGGTGTGTACCACCAGCTACATTCAAAGCTGCGCCAAATTGCATCGCATAATGACAACAGTCAATTGTGCCTTGCGTAATGATAAGCTCTCTTTGTGTTAGTGCAGATGATTGTGGAAACCCAATCTTTCTTTGTTCTGATGCACTGAGTGTTTGTTGCAAGAGTTTATCTACATATTCTGCATCATGTGTCCACAAAACTGTTTCAAGCGCACAAGGTGTAGGTGAGAAAATGTTTTCTCTAGTAATGGTACCCTCATGTAATAATTGCTCCGGAATCAGTTCATATTTCAGCATCGGGAAGCGATGGCCTTCCGGCAATGGATGTGCGTAGATGCTATCGTAGGCAATTTTAACCATTACTGTAAACGCAGAATGGAAGGGGGTGATTGAAAACGTTGGTCTGCCGGAATGATGCCATAAACAGTATCTGCTTTCTTTGGTCTAATCAATTTCAAGCCGGTAAACCTACTGAATGCAGGTAGTATGGCATATTGCTGTTGAAAATAGAAACAAGCCAAGCGTAGACTTTGTTTGGCAGATCCTTCCATGCGCACGCCGGGGTGTATATGTCCGCTGAACCAATAATAGTTGCTGCATTGCTCCTCAGGTATGTCTGCAGTATCATGTATAAAACCAAAAGGCCCTTCAGTATAGTAATCGCTGATTACATCAATTGCAGCTTTTGCATACCAATCGGGGGATAGGATATCATGATTCCCTTTTACCAAACAAAATGCGACATGTGCAAAATCCTGACGCCAGCGTAAAAACCAATCGAGTTCTTTATTCGCATGACTGTGAAATAGATCACCCACAGCAATAATCTTGATTGGTTGATAATGGGCGATCATTGCTGCCAGCTGCTGCATATCTTCTTTGTACACTGATTGCGGCACAGCGATGCCACTCTTGCGAAAATGACCGGTCTTGCCAAAGTGTAGATCACTTACAATGATGCTGCGTGCTTCCTCCCACCAGATAATTTTCTCTGCGTGCAGCCAGCAATGTTGATCCCGAATGATATGGAGTACTGGTTTTGTCAAGGCGGCAAAGATAGCTTATCGGGTATTGCTTTCCAGTTGTTGCTGCATGCGTTTTACTCGGTCTTCGAGCTTCTCAGAAGAATGATGGTTTCTGTTCAGGTCATCTACTTTGATCGGAAAGCAGAACGGTGTTAACTGGGTAGGGTATTGTAGTACAATCTTGCTTTGTTGAATACGCATCATGGCTTCGCGCAAGCGTACTTCTTCCATTTGCTGATCAAAAACTTCTTGATAGGCTTGCTTCAATAGTAGATTGTTGGGTTCATATTCGCTAAAAACCTTGAACAACAAAGACGCAGAAGATTGGAGATGTCTTGCTTTTTTCTGTTCTCCAGGAAAGCCTTGGAAAATCAAGCCACCAATCACGGCAATATCCCTGAATTTTCGTTTGGCCATCTCACTGGCATTCACGCTGCGCTGAATATCTGCCGTAAGGTTTTCTGTGCTAAAGAGTTCTTGAACATTACTATCGTCCACAGGAATTGGCTGATCGCTCAACAGCTCAAAGCCATAATCATTCATGGCGATGGAAAAAGTAATTGGCATGATCTTGCCAATTCGATAGGCAAGGATGGCAGCCATGGCTTCATGTACCAATCGCCCTTCAAATGGATAGACAAATAAGTGGTGTTCGTCCTTCAAGCTGATTTGTTCTATCAGTAATTCATTTGATTGTGGTATATGCGAGAGTTCTTTTTGTAAGTCAAACAAAGGCGTCAGCGCCGCTAATTCTATTTGTGGGGAATTGCTTTGAATAACTTCATTCAAGGTTTCCCTCAATTTCTCGCCTAGATTGGCTGTAAGCGACATGCGGCCACCCATCCAACTGGGGACAATACTTTTTTTCGACTTAGATGGCTTAACCATCGCAGTCATATCCTTGATGCCAATAAGTTCCAAGTTTCTTCCGGCAAGCGTGAATACTTCGCCGGGTTCAAGCCTGCTAATAAAATACTCCTCAATTACACCAAGATATTTCCCACTGAGCAGTTTTACTTTCAGCATGGCATCACTCACAATGGTGCCAATATGCATTCTGTGCCGCATAGCAATACGTCTGCTCTTGATTTGATATAGCCCTTCATCAACTTCTACTTTTCTGTATTCATCGTATTGCTGCAGTGCATCGCCGCCTTGGGTGATATGTAGTAAGGTCTCACGAAACTCATCTTCACGTATCTCGCTAAAGCAATAGGTCTTTTTTACCTCTGCAAAAATCTCATCAGGTCTAAAGCCTTCGCCCGTAGCCAAAGTGCAGAGATATTGAATCAATACATCAAAGCAGAGGAGGAGTGGTGTTTTGCTTTCAATAGTGCCGGCATGGATGGCATTCTTTAATGCAGCTGCTTCTACTAGTTCTAAAGAATGCGTTGGTAGGAAATAGATTTTACTAATATCGCCTGGTCTGTGTCCGCTTCTGCCGGCTCTTTGCAGAAATCTCGCCACACCTTTGGGTGAGCCAACTTGTATCACTGTATCTACAGGTCTGAAGTCGACACCCAAATCCAAACTCGCTGTACAGACAACGGCTTTTAGTTTTTGTGTATGTAAGGATTCTTCAATCCATTCCCGAAGTTCTCTTTCGATACTTCCATGATGTAAAGCAATTGCTCCAGCTAAATGTGGAGCAACGGTGAGTATGGTTTGATACCAGGTTTCACTCATCCCTCTTGTATTGATGAAGATGAGCGTGGTATTGCTTTGTTCGATGATGGGTATGATGCGCTCTGCCAGTTTAATACCCAGATGACCGGCCCATGGATATTTTTCAATCTCTTCCGGTATAATGGATTCGACTGCAATCTGCTTATCCATCTGCGCACGAATGATTACAGGTGCTTTTTCGATGGGGGCGAGCAAACATGCTGCAGCTTCATCTAGATTGCCGATGGTAGCAGAAATACCCCAGAGGGAAACGGGTTGTTTTGTAAGATGCACGATTCTGCTGATCGCTAATTCAACTTGAACACCTCGCTTGCTGCCAATCAGCTCATGCCATTCATCCACAGCAATGATGTGCAATGTCTCTAATTGTGCAGGATGCCCTTTTTGTGCTAATAGCAAATGCAAACTCTCCGGCGTAATGATCAGCACTTCGGGCATATTGCGTTTCTGCTTTGCCCTTTCACTGGTGTCAGTATCACCATTGCGTATGCCAACACGCCATTGCATGCCCAACTCATTAATCACTTCTTCCATGGCCCTGCCAATATCCTTGGCTAATGCACGCAGTGGTGTTACCCACAATAATTGCAGGCCGTTGTTTTTACGCTTTGCGTAATCCAATGGATGTTCATTAATAAACTGAATCAATGAGCCAAGGAAAACGGAATAAGTTTTGCCACAGCCGGTTGGTGCATTTACCAAACCACTTTCACCATCAACAATACTTCTCCAAGCTGCTTCCTGAAAAGGAAAAGCCTGAAAGCCTTTGCCGGCAAGCCATTGGTTAATGATGGTAAAGCCAGGTTCTGTCATTGTCCGTATAAACGTAATAATTGTTTTAAATCATCCAGTGTATTGATCTCATCTACTTTCTTGTCTTTTCGCCAGCGATGCATGCGTGGAAAACGAAGTGCTACGCCGCATTTATGTCTCTTGCTAGCAGCAATGCCTTCGAATGCTATTTCAAATATCAGTTCAGGTTTTACCGTACGCACCGGACCAAATTTTTCAACTGCATTTTGTTTCACAAATGCATCTACTTCGGTAAACTCTTTATCAGTTAAGCCAGAGTAGGCTTTGGTGAATGTAACCAGTTTGTCGCCATCTTTTACTGCGAATGTATAGTCTGTGAAAAGATTACTTCTTCTGCCATGACCTTTCTGTGCGTACAAGAGCACGGCATCGATTGTCATGGGGTCTATTTTCCATTTCCACCAATCCCCCGTCTTTCTCCCAGATTGATAGACGGATGATTTTCGTTTCAGCATGAGACCTTCTGCCTGCATGCTTCTGGAAGATTGTCGGATAGTGATTAACTCCTCCCAATCATTGAAAGCAATGGTGGGTGATATTTTCAACAAAGGTGCTGCAGCTTGTGCTACAATATTTTCGAGTATTGCTCTTCTTTTTTCCAGTGGCCATTCGCGACAATCTTTGCCTTCGTGTTCTAATAAGTCATATGCCAAAAAAGCAACGGGCGCTTCTTGTAATACTTTTTTGGTGACTTGCTTTCTGGAAATACGTGTTTGTACAATTGAAAAGGGTAGCAGCTTGTCATCATTCATGGTCACAATTTCTCCATCCAGTACGACGCCTTCAGGTAAGCAATCTTTTAGGCTTTGTAATTCCGGAAATCGTTCTGTCATCAATTCCTCTCCGCGCGACCATACAAAGATTTCATGGTTTCTGCTGATGATTTGTCCGCGAATACCATCCCATTTCCATTCTGCCTGCCATTCATTGGGCTGGCCTAATTCACCAGGTTCAGTATCCAATGCATAGGCCAAATAGAAAGGATAAGGCCTGGAGTGATTATCCCGCGCTGCGGAAACATTCATTAGCTCTTGAAAACTTGTGCTTGCAGGATCCCAATTACCACTGATTAGTAAGGCGATTTGTTCTGGTGCTAACTGCGTTGCTTTGGATAAAGCCTGCACCATCATCTGCTGTGATACGCCTATGCGAAAGCCTCCTGTAATGAGTTTATTGAATAAGAAGCGTTCGCTGTTATCTTGCTGCATCCACTGATTGATGATATACTCTTTACGTAAAGTTTCATCAGCTTTCTCCAATGCGCGCATTTCTTGTATGCAATCAGTTAGGCTTTTGTGAGGTGTATCATTATTTGCTTCAGGTAATAGGAGTGCAATGGTTTCTGCCAAATCTCCTACAGTATGATAAGCTTCTTCGAACAACCATTCCGGCAAACCAACAATTTCCATACACCAGTTCTTCAACTCTCTTGAGTTGGCCATTCTTTTTGGTCTTCGGCCGCTGAAGATGGCAATCACCCATACTTTGTCTGAGTCGCTTGCCTGCAGGAAGTATTGGGATAAAGCTTCCAGCTTTTCATTTGTCTTGGATGAAGCGCCAAGCACTTGTATCAAATTGGCAAATGCTTTCATGCGGGCTCCTCCGTATTCTTTTCTTCTTCGCCGTATTGCGTAATCACTTCAGCTGCTTCAATACCAATTTCATTTAGATACCTGCTGAAAACAGATTGAAACCCGTGCGTTACAAATACTTTTGATGCACCTGTTGCTTTCACAGCACTGAGTAAGCCATTCCAGTCTGCATGATCACTTAGTGCAAAGCCCATATCGCTACTACTTCTTCTGGCTTGGCCACGTACTTGCATCCAACCGCTACAAGTAGCAGTTCTGAAGCTTGGTAGTCTTTTCGTCCACGGACTATCTTCTGCACCAGGTGGTGCAATGATGACTGCGCTTTTTAAATCGGCTTTATTGGTTTCATTAGTGATGCGTTGCACCAGTGGCAGTTGAATGCCGTTGTCTAACAAAACCTGATGGGTATTCCAGATGGCACCGTGTACATAAATCTTATTGGTAATGGGCGCGATAGCTTGTAGAATTCGCTGTGCTTTTCCCAGTGAATAGGCAATCAACATGCTTGCACGGTCTTGTTGTTGATTTTTACCTATCCACGCACGCATTTGTTCGAAAATCACTTCCTGTGGCTGCCAGCGATAGACGGGCAGTCCAAAAGTAGATTCGGTAATGAATGTATGGCAGGGTACAGGTTCGAATGTGCCACTGATTCCATCAGGCTCAGTTTTATAATCACCACTTACTACCCATACTTCACCTTTATACTCCACACGAATTTGTGCTGCACCAATGATATGTCCGGATGGGTGCAAGCTAATACGAACCCCATTAATCCATACAGGCTCATTCCAATCCACGCTTTGATAAACGTGTTGCCCTAATCTTAACTGTAGAATGGGTAAGGTTAAGTGATGGCAGAGATAATGCCTACTTCCAGCTCTGGCATGATCGCTGTGCGCGTGGGTAATGACCGCACGATCTACAGGACGCCAGGGGTCGATATAGAAATCACCTGCAGCGCAATAGAGACCTTTGTCTGTAAAATCAATCAATGCCATCGGTTAGCAGATTTGGCTTTTTGGCTTCTGCATTTATCGCTGCAGTATCTTACAGATTCCCAATTTTTCGCCCAGCTTTTACGCCAAGTCATGGGCCTGCCACAAGTTACACAAAGCTTCTGTGGAAGTGATTGTTTATTGCCTTTGAAACCAGTTTGTTTCATGGCTCAATAACAGGTGAGAAGGGGAATTAGTTGACTGATTTAATAGCTCCATTTAGCTTGCGAACAAAGTAGATTTTTTTGTTCTCGAAGTAGTCAACTGCATTGCTGCGCTGATTGGTAATAGGCTTGAAATCGTATTCGTGAAAAAAGCTGAATGATTTGTCTGATAGGTTCTGCTTCAGTTGATTGCCATGATAGAGTAGCAGCTTAGTAAAATGATAGGTATTCTCGAAACCACGGAAATACATATCGCTTGGACGGCCGTTATAACGGCTTTTGTATTGCTCGCTTAGGTACTGATAGTATTTGCCCGTTCTTGGTAGGTTGAATGGGGTTGAATAAATCAGCTCCACATCTTTACAATCTTCTTTATTGAAATCGCGCAAAGTTTCCCAGGTGGGCATGCCGGCAATAGTGGTTTTGTATTGTTTATGCGGACTAACAGTACGTACCAATTTCAAGCCAAAAGCCTCATTCAAGCTGCCGCAGATAATCAGGTTCTCTTTGGTGCTATCAAGCAGTGGTAAAACGTCTGGGGTTTGAAAGCTGTCAACCAATTCCACCATTTTCATCTTTAAAGGAGAAGCTGGTGTGTTTTTATTCAACTCTATGAAAGTCTGTTTAATCAAGTCTTCACTTCCGCCTTTGCGTGTAACATAGACAGTATTGTGCAAAGGGTAGAAGCGTTGCAAAAAGCGGTGCATGGCTTCAACATGGGTATTCAGGGTAGAATTGATCATGTAGAAATAGGGATTGTCAGATACGCCACCATCATTGGGATAGGTAGCGGAGATCAAGGGAATATTCAGCTGCTTTGCATAATCAGCCAAGGGCTTAACCTCATTACGTGTATTGAATACGGCAATAATGAGCTGTACACCCTGCAGTTCATTTTTACTAATGATGGTATTGATAGGCTTAGTGACACTTTTGGTATCATAAAACAATACCTCAACAGGCGCTTTCTCTTTGTTTAAGGAGTCTACAGCGGCAATCATGCCATTATAGAAATCAAGACCCGGCAGTATCTGCTTGGGTAGATAGTTGTTGCCTAGTTTATAATTCTCTCCACTAAAAGCAGAATCCAAATACACGGGTGCAAAGACAGCAATCTTAGGTAATTGTGCGAATACACTTTGCGCTATCAAGAGCACTAGTATGGTTAGAACCCGTTTCATTGAATCAAAGAAAATAAATTTAATTATTCCCACTCAATGGTGGCAGGTGGTTTACTACTGATATCATATACCACACGATTGATGCCTTTCACATTGTTAATGATTTCATTTGACATGTGCGCCAAGAACTCATAAGGCAAGTGTGCCCAGTCTGCTGTCATGCCATCAACAGAAGTAACAGCACGAAGCGCCACGGTAAACTCATATGTTCTTTCATCGCCCATTACGCCAACACTTTTAACAGGCAGTAGGATAGTGCCAGCTTGCCATACTTTATCATACAAGCCATGCTCTTTTAATCCCTTTGTATAGATATAATCAGCTTCCTGTAAAAGCGTTACTTTTTCTTCGGTGATTTCACCGAGAATACGAATGGCCAAGCCCGGACCAGGGAATGGATGACGATACAGCAATTCATAGGGTATGCCAAGTTCCAAACCTACTTTACGTACTTCATCTTTGAATAAGTAGCGCAGTGGTTCCACCAAGCCTAATTTCATGGTATCAGGTAAGCCGCCCACATTGTGATGCGATTTAATGGTCTGAGAAGGGCCATGTACACTCACACTTTCAATCACATCTGGATAGATCGTACCCTGTCCCAGCATTTCAATGCCTTCCAGTTTGTGTGCTTCCTGATCAAATATTTCGATGAAAGTGCGACCGATGATCTTACGCTTCTCTTCTGGATCAGTTTTGCCTGCAAGTTTGGTGTAGAAATGCTCGCGGGCATCTACGCCTTTCACATTCAGATCAAGCTGACGATAAGTGTCCAACACTTCCTGAAATTCATTCTTGCGCAACACGCCGTTGTCAACAAAAATGCCAAACAGATTTTTGCCGATGGCCTTGCTGATCAAAGTAGCAGCAACAGTACTGTCCACGCCACCACTTAAAGCCATGATCACTTTTCTGTTGCCGATGGTTTCTTTTAATTGTGCAACTGTTTCAGTTACAAAATGCGCCGGTGTCCAGTCGCAGCTACAACCGCAAACATGTATTAAAAAGTTTTTCAGTATTTGCTTTCCTTCTGTTGAGTGATACACTTCCGGATGGAATTGTAAGCCATATAAGGGCTGACTATCTGTCGTTGTTTTCCTAAAAGCGGCTACAGGGATTGAATCGGTAGTTGCGGTAACCTCAAATCCTGATGGCAGTTCTACAATGGAGTCGCTATGGCTCATCCATACTTGTGTTTTTTCCGCCACATCGCGCAGCAAAACATCTTGTTGCTGTTGTTGCAGAATGGCTCTACCGTATTCTCTTTTATTGGATTTGTCAACACGTCCGCCAAAAGTCTTGGCTGTTAATTGTGCGCCATAGCAAATACCCAAAACAGGGAGTTGCTGAATAAAAGCTGCAATATCTACCACTGGGGCTTTTTCTTCATTCACACTGAAGGGAGAACCACTCAGTATAATACCTTTCAGGGAGCTATCTACTTGAAATGACTGGTGGTAGGGGATGATCTCGCAATACACATTGGCTTCGCGAACTGCACGGGCGATCAGCTGGGTGTACTGACTGCCAAAATCGAGAATCAGGATTTTTTCTGTCATGGGCGCGAAGTTAACAGAAATTTGCTCGGTGGCAAGGATGTGCAGCCTCTTTGGAAACCGTATCTTTAAATCATGCGAATAGGATTGATTGTAAGCGTGTTATTGCTTTGTTCCGCCGTTCAGGCTCAGAAAATACAGTGGCAGAATGTGGATAGCCTTTTTGGCCCCTTGCCGGCATCTGTACATGTATTTAAAACAACCACTCCGCTGGAGAAGGGTAAGGCCAATCTGGCTTTTTATGTGGTTGCAGATCTGAAAGATCCTGCCTTAGGTTTTGCAACAGATACCACAGAAGGGCGCAGGTTAACACCTGCTGGTTTCTATGCCAAGAACCAGCAGCCTATTGTTGTTGTTAACGGTACTTTTTTCTCTTTTGAAACAAACCGAAACCTGAATTTGGTGATCAAGGATGGGAAAGTGGTGGCACACAATATTGGTTCTGTGTACGACAAGCGTGATGAAGTGTTTTACTATGTAACCAGATCAGCGATAGGTATTGATAAAGCAGGCAATGCTGATGTGGCTTGGATTTATTCCGACAGTGCGAAGGCACAGGCTTATGCGGTGCAATTTCCCGCCAATCGTTGGGGTAAAACGCCGGCTCAATCTGTAAAAGGTATTGCAGCTAAAAAGGATATCCAAAGATGGTCGATGCAAACAGCTATTGCAGGCGGACCTTCATTAATTCGTGATGGGCATATATGCATTAGCAACGAACAAGAACGCATGTTCCGAGGTAAGCAAATTGACGATAAGCATCCACGTACAGCTATGGGTTATACTGCGGATGGTAAAATAATTATCCTGGCAGTACAAGGCAGAATGCCTGGAATTGCTGATGGTGCAAGTCTTGCCGAAGAAGCGAGAATCTTGAAAGAGTTGGGTTGCTATGAAGCACTCAATATGGATGGAGGCGGAAGCAGCTGTCTATTAGTGAATGGAAAAGAAACCATCAAGCCTTCAGATAAAGAGGGGCAGCGCCCCGTTCCAGCGGTATTCCTGATCCAGCGTAAGCAATAAACTTAGCGCATTTTAGCCCATTTTAGACAAACAGGACTGGATACTGGAATACGTTGATCGGTATCAGTCAGCATCCCTGTTTTTTGATCTCGTCTAAAAATGACAATCTCATCAGATTCCTGATTGGCCACAAGCAAAAATTTCCCGCTTGGGTCAATGGTGAAATTTCTAGGCTTAATACCCTTGGTATCTTGATGGCTGAGTAATGTTAGCATGCCATTTTTTTCATCGATGCGAAAAATAGCAATGGTATTAGATTGCCCTCTGTTAGAGGCGTATAGAAATTTTCCATCATTGCTGATATGTACATCAGCACCACCAATACTTCCTTTGTAAGCTGGGGGCAGGGCTGAAATTCTTTGTACTGATTTTAGTCCGCCGTCCTGTGTCCTTCTAAATGCATGAATATGCCCGCTTAACTCTTCTACTGCATATACAAATGGTGCAGTAGGATGAATATCGATATGTCTTGGTCCCGCACCTCCCGGAGAAATACCCGGTTGATACATCACCCATGGTTTGCCTGTTTTCTCATCAAAACGATATACCATGATCTTATCAATGCCCAAATCTGGTACCAATAAAAAATCATTGTCTGGTGTAAAGAAGGTGGCGTGAACGTGTGGTGATTTTTGTCTCGTAGTATCAGGCCCGCTGCCTTTATGATGTACAGTGTATGCTGCTGTGTCAATGCTGCCATTAGGTAGCACTTTGAAAATGCTAAAGCTACCTCCGCTATAATTGCCTACTGCCACCCATTGTCCTGTTTTGTCTGTTGCAACATAGCAGGGGTGATCGCCTTTATTGCTTTGCTTATTTAGGAATTGTAGCTTGCCAGATGCTTTGTCAAAACCATAAGCACTTACACTACCTTGGCCATTGCCATCTTCATTAACTGCATATACAAACTTTTCATTAGGCGATACAGCTAAAAAAGATGGATTAGCACTTTTGATATTGCTGCGTTCCTGAAAGCTCCCATCTGTACTATTAAACTCGTACACATAAATGCCATTGCTGGTTTTGTTTGTATACGTCCCTATGAGTAGGTGGTGTTTGTTTTGTGCTGAAACTTGTAAGCAAATAATGGATAAGGTTAGTGCAAGCAATCGCATAAGCGTGATTTGTGCCTTGAAATTACAGAAAGCGGTAGACAAAAAGTGCGACCGAGGTCGCACCACTGAAAGTCCTTAAACGACCCTTAAGGAGGTTCTCAGCACTGCAAAACTGCGAAATATGGTGGATTTTTTCTGTCATTTTTTCGTCATCAGTAGGCTGTACATGAATAGAATTAACATTTGAAGCCTAAATAAAATAGGCAGTACCGACTTTATAGCCTAGCTTTGCATCGTCAATTTGAGTTAATCAGTATTTGGTCAGTACAATTATATATCTGCTAAGTTATTTTTCCGCCGATAGTTAGTTCAGTCCCTGCCTCTGTATTCTCTCAAGTATTTTTCAAATTTTAAATGTTTCAAAATGAACATTTACGTTTCTAATTTAAGTTATGCCGTTCAGGACGAAGACCTGAGAGGATTTTTCGCAGAGTATGGTGAAGTAAGTTCTGCAAAAGTGATCATGGACAAATTCACTAACCGTAGCCGTGGTTTCGGTTTTGTTGAAATGTCTGATGACGAAGCAGCAAAGAAAGCTATCGCTGAATTGAATGGCGCTACAGTTGATGGTCGTAGCATTTCTGTAAACGAAGCTCGTCCTAAAGAAGACAGACCCCGTACAGGTGGTGGCAATGGCGGTAACCGTCCTCGCCCTTCTTACAACAATAGTCGCTGGTAATATTCACTAGTGTACATTTTTGATCCCCCCACAGTAATGTGGGGGGATTTTTTATTGTACTTTCCCTGTATGGATGCGCTGCAGCAATTAAAGCAGATGATGGATGCGCGGTTTCGCCTTCCGGATGCCGCATGGCAGGATTTTTCAGCTGCATGGCAGCCTGTTGGTTTCAAGCGAAAAGCAGTGATTACGGCAGCGGGAGAGGTAGAGCGTTATCTCTATTTTGTTGTAGAAGGCATTCAAAGGGCCTATTATTTAGCTGAAGATGGTACTGATGTGACAGTTGTTTTTACCTATCCGCCATCTTTTTGTGGTGTGCCCGACTCTTTACAGTTGCAAACGCCTGCGCATTATACAGTTGAAGCATTGACTGCTAGTTCCATGCTGCGCATGGGTTATCAGCAATTACAGGATTTGATGGATAAACACCGCTCGCTAGAGCGAATGGTTCGCTTGGCCACAGCTGCGGCTTTGTACGGAGTCATGCATCGGCAAGCGGAAATAATGGCTTTTAGTGCAGAGCAGAAGTTTACCACCTTTCTGCAACGTAGTCCGCACCTACTCAATATGGTGCCCCATAAATATCTGGCTTCTTATCTGGCCATCGATGCCAGTACTTTCAGTAAATTATTAAGCAGTGTGCGCATATAAATCTTGGTGCAGATCAAGATTTATGGATTTCTGGACAGTGAATTTTGTCTAAAATTGATCACATGCCGCAATACAGCATACCCGCAGAACAAAAACGATTGATACAAGTAGTACAAGATGTGCAGCATTTTTTGACAAGGGTAGATGCCCTTAGTGAATGGCAGCTACTGCAGCAACCAGTTTCCGGAGGTTGGAGTCTTGCGCAAGTAATGGAGCACCTGAATGTCTATTGCAGGCATTACCTGCCCCTGATTGAACAAGCCATACAGAAAGAACAGGGTAACCAAGGAGCATATCAGTCTGGTTGGCTCGGTGAATATTTTACAAAACTGATGCAGCCCCTACCTGATGGAAAACTATCCAAAAAAATGAAAGCCCCTGCCAAAGCGCAACCTGTACAAGCATTGAATGCAGTTGCGGTGAAAACAGAATTTCGCATACATCAGGAAAAACTGATTCAGTTGTTACAAAATGCACATTTCGCCAATTGGCAAAAGCAAAGAATTCCTACCTCACTTAGTAAATGGATCAGCTTAAGATTGGGTGATACACTTCGCTTTTTTGTGGCGCATGAGTACCGACATCTATTACAAATGCAAAGAATACTGCAATAGTATTAATGTGTTTTCTTCAGGATGATTCTTGGATCGTTAATACCAGCTTTGATTCTACTGGCAATTAGCAAAGCCCTTTCTATTTGTTTGTCTGTTGATTTTACTTGTTGCACCAGATACATGATGCTGCGTCTTTTACCTGGGGTAAAGGCTTCGAAGATGGCTTTGGCTTTCGGATCTGTTTGTAACACTTCATCCAATACCTCGGGCATTGCGAATTGGTGTTCTGTGTTGTCCTCCTGAAATTGAATAGCTAGCTGATCGCCTGCTTTAAGATGTAGTTTTTTCAATAAGGGTTTACTCAGGTGTATATAAAAATCTCCCGACTGAGTTGGCTGTACAGCAGCATGAATGGTTTCTGTACCAATAATGCAGACAAGCCTTTTAGGCTTACCCATTTTGGCTACTTGTTTCGCAGGAATGATGGCACCGTGAATGCCTGCATAAATATGTTCAATGGTATACTTGGCCATGTTTGCATGACAAGTAAAAAACGGTTTGGTTGACAAAAAAAGGGAACATTCCTGTTCCCTGTACATACTTCGTTGTTGATCTTGTTTATTCCCAAACCAAAGCACTTGCACCCAATATGGCTGCATCGGCTTCTTTCAGATCGCTGAAAATCAACTTCACCTTATTTCTGAAAATGGGGAGCACATTAGCTTCCATGGCTAATCGCGTTGGCTTGATCAGCATTTCTCCTGCAGCAGTAACACCACCAAACAAAACGATGGCTTCCGGTGAGCTGAACATCACGAAATTGGCTAATGCTAGTCCCAGTATATTACCAGTGTATTCGAAAACTTCTTTGCATAAGCCACAGCCTTGCATAGCAGCATCATAAATGGCTTTGCTATCGATTTCCTCAGCCTTTAGTTTACGTAAAGGTGTATCCGCATCTGGATATTTTTCCATTAACTCCAATGCTGTTAAGCGCATACCTGTTGCACTACAATAAGCTTCCAAACTTCCCTTCATACCAGTGCCCCAGTGTTCGCGACCATCTGGAATAACGGTAACGTGTCCAAGTTCACCGGCAAATCCATCATGCCCATAAACTAATTGTCCATTAACAATGATTCCGCTACCTACACCTGTACCTAATGTGATCACAATAAAGTCTTTCATGCCCTTGGCTGCACCATACATCATTTCACCTTGTGCAGCAGCATTTGCATCATTGGTTAGGATAGCAGGAATGCCAAACTTTTCGTGTACAATCGCTGCTATTGGTACAATGCCTTTCCATTTAAGGTTTGGGGCATACTCAATAGTGCCTTTGTAATAGTTGCCATTGGGTGCACCCATGCCAATGCCTTTTATCTTATCGATGCCGCCAATTTTTTCAATCATCGGCTGCAACTTCTCGTGTAGCTCCTCTACGAATGTGCCTACCTGCTCATGATCTGTTGTGCGCATTCTGTCTTGATACCAGATATTACCACGCTTGTCTACAATGCCAAATTTTGTGTTGGTGCCGCCTATATCTACACCAATGGCAAAAGAAGAAGGTTGTTCAGTCATAATCTATAGATTAAAAAGGCAGGCTAGGCCTGCCTGAGTTTGTATGCTTCAATTAATGTCCTCCCTCGATTTGTTTGTCAAAATCGAGACCCTGTGCTTTGAGTACACTTTTCAGTTTAAGTGCAAGGAAAGCAAGCAAGATAAAGCAAGCTGCAGCTACCAGATAGCTCTTATGCAGACCTAGAGCGCCATCGCCAAATGCACCTTGCAGTGGTGGAATAACAGCACCACCCAAGATCATCATGATTAACAGCGCAGAGCCTTCGCTTGTGTATTTGCCCAATCCGCCCACACCTAATGAGAAGATACATGGCCACATAATAGAGCAACAGAGACCGCCAGCGATAAATGCATAGACAGAAACAATGCCTGTTGTAAAGGAGCCAATGATCATTGCGACAGCAGCGAGTATGGATAAAGTCAATAATGTTTTCACTGGCTTTTCCTGACCATAGAAGAAAGCGGCAATAGCAATAGCAATACAAATGGCATAAGGTAGCAGGTTGCTTACATCACTACCATGTAAGCTGTTGGCAGCAAGCACAATGGCAAAAGCAATAAATGGCACCACGATGGTTGCAATTCTTTTACCTGTAGCAGAGAGGTTAAATACTGAGATGGCTCCAGTCCAACGACCAATCATTAAACTACCCCAGTACAGAGAGATGTACTGCGAGATTTGGCTTTCATCCAAACCCATATCATTGAAATAGCCTGGTTGCTTTAATAGTGCACCAAAATTGTTATCAATTGTTACTTCAACACCTACATAGATGAAAATACCGAGCATACCATAAATGAGCTGTGGGTATTTCATGGCACCCCAACCTTCACTTGACTGTGAAGCTTTGTTGTTACTAACGAAGAGAATTAAAACAACCACCAGCATGATAGAAATAAGTAACCAGAGGTTGGGTACTTCTGTAAACTGACCTACCGCGATAATGCCAAGGATTAGTAGCGTCATAATGCTCAGTGAGTTAGCAGCTTTACCTGCTTTTTCAAAGGGCTCGCTATTCTTGCCATCGGGTAGCTTGGAAAACTGGAAGAAAAGCGCCACGGCTGCAAATACAACTGCTACGATCAGGTATAAGTTGTTGATGTTTTTTACGGTTACTTCTACATTAGAAGAACCTACAGAACCAAAAAGGAAAAAGCTAACGATGATAGGGCCGATCGTGGTACCCAACGAGTTCACACCACCGCCTAAGTTAAGTCTGTGTGAGCCTGTAGCTGGATCGCCTAGTGCAATCGCAAATGGCTGTGCACAAGTTTGCTGAAGCGAAAAGCCAAGCGCCACCACAAAGAGTGAACCCAATATGGCATAGAATGAATTGGCATTCGCAGATGGGATGATGAGTAATGCACCAACTACGGAAATGGCCAGTCCATATATAATGCCTTTTTTATAACCAATGTGGTTGACAATGTCGTAACCCAAAGCATTGGAAAGGATGAATAAAATCAATGAGCCGATAAAGTAGGCGCCGTAGAAAGCAGAGCCTATCAATTGCGACTGTAACTGGGTAAGTTCGAAATGCGTTTTACAGAAAGGGATCAGGATACTATTGGAGGCAGCAATAAATCCCCAGAAAAAGAAAACGGTGACAAGCGTCGTCAGCGCGCCCTTATTGGTTTCTTGGGTAGCAGTGTTCATGGCGATCGTTGGTTTGATTTTGAATGCTGAAAGTATAAAAAAATATGCTATGAAAATTTTTATCCTTCTTTTACAAGTAATTGTTTTTCATCCTATCTTGACACTTGTTGCAGGTTTTCCCCCTAAACAATTATTATGGAAATTGTACACATCAGTGCAGAAGCATATCCCATGGCAAAAGCTGGAGGCTTGGGCGATGTGGTAGGTGCATTGCCTAAGTACCAAACCAAAGCTGGGCATGTGGCCAAAGTGGTGATGCCCATGTATCGAACCAAATTTTTGTACGATAATCAATGGGATGTTGATTATAAAGGCAAAGCTTGGTTGGGTGATTGGCAGTTTGATTTTACAGTAATCAAACTTACCAGTAAGGACTTAGGGTATGATTTATTCCTTGTAGATATTAATGGCTTGCTCGATAGGCAGAAAGTCTACGGATACGATGATGATGCGGAGCGATTCACCGCTTTTCAGATAGCAGTAATGGAGTGGATGGTGCAGTGGCAGCATGTGCCTGATGTGGTGCATTGTCATGATCATCATACCGGCCTTGTGCCATTTATCATGCAGCATTGTTATGCATACCGTTATAAATTGGCGAAGGTACCTTCAATCATTACTATACACAATGCGCAATACCAAGGTTGGATGGGTTGGGATAAAACCAAATACATACCTGAGTGGGATAATTGGCGCTGGGGCGATCTCGACTGGGCCAATAGCATCAATCCATTAGCCAGTGCCATTAAATGTGCTTGGCGTGTTACAACCGTGAGTCAAAGCTATATGGATGAGCTTCGCTATAACAGCAATGGCCTTGAAGCTTTATTTGAGTATGAGAAGGGCAAATGCATGGGTATCTTAAATGGAATTGATTACGATGTTTGGAACCCTGCGGATGATAAATACCTTACTGAACATTACGATCTTACCAATATCGCAGAGGGTAAGCAGGCAAATAAGGAACAATTGTGCGAACGTTTCAGACTGGATGCCAGCAAGCCCTTGTTTGTGTTTATTGGTCGATTGGTTGGAGAAAAAGCTGCGGAAATCTTACCAGATACGATCGCAACAGCCATCCATCAGACCAATGGAGCAGCACAATTCCTCGTCTTGGGTAGTGGTGATCCAGCGGTAGAGCGACAGCTAAATGATTTAAAGTTCGATCCATTTGTTGCACAGCACTATAATTGTTATATTGGCTATGACGAAGCTTTAAGTCATGTGATGTATGCCGGGGCAGACTTTCTGTTAATGCCCAGCAGGGTAGAACCTTGTGGCTTGAATCAGATGTATGCTTTGCGCTACGGTACCGTGCCAATGGTAAGAAGTACAGGTGGCTTGCAGGATACGGTTGTAGATATGGGCGATTGGGAGGGCTTTGGAATACGTTTCACGCATGCCACAACCGGAGACCTGCTGCATGCTATTGGAAGAGCAATGGATGTATATACCGACCAAGCGCAAATGGATACTATGCGTAAGCGTATGATGCAGATTGATCACAGTTGGGAAAGCTCGGTGAATGCTTATTTGAATTTGTACCAATCATTGAAAGCGTAACTTTTCATTCATAATATCATAATTAGAAAATATGCAACATATATCTAGCCAAGTACTCGCAGTTATTTTAGGGGGAGGAGCGGGCACTCGCCTCTATCCGTTAACAGCCAGCAGATCAAAGCCTGCTGTACCTATTGCCGGTAAATACCGATTAGTAGATATTCCCATCAGTAACTGTATCAATTCAGGCATCAATAGAATGTTTGTACTGACTCAGTTTAACTCTGCCTCGCTGAATAAGCACATTAAGAATACTTATCAGTTCTCGGTTTTCAGTTCTGGCTTTGTAGATATTCTTGCCGCAGAACAAACACCTGATAATCCGGGTTGGTTTCAGGGTACAGCTGATGCAGTGAGACAATCACTGAGACATATCTCAAATCTGGATTTCGAGTATGTGCTAATCCTCAGCGGCGATCAATTGTATCAAATGGATTTTACCGAGATGCTGGCCGCCCATAAAGCCAAAGGTGCGGATATCAGTATCGCAACCATTCCCGTTGGCGAACGTGATGCACCTGAGTTTGGTATCATGAAGACAGATGAGTTGAGCAATATCACTTCTTTCATTGAAAAGCCTAAGAAAGATGTATTAGGTGAGTGGGTGAGTGATACTGGTGCCGATATGCAGGCACAAGGCCGTCATTATTTAGCTTCCATGGGTATCTATATTTTCAATAAGCAGGTGTTGAAAAACCTCTTATTGGAAGTACATCCTAACGCAACAGATTTTGGTAAAGAAATCATTCCCAACTCTATTGAGAGCGGTAAAGTAGTTAGCTACCAATATGATGGCTATTGGACAGATATCGGTAATATCTATTCATTCTATGAGGCCAACCTCGCATTAACAGAGGAAATTCCTCCATTCAATTTATTCGATAATAACAAGTTGGTATATAGCCGTGCGCGTATGCTGCCGCCTGCGAAGATTAGCGGCACTACATTAGAGAGAACTGTTATTGCGGATGGTTGCATTATTCATGCATCACGTTTGGAGAATAGCGTAGTGGGAATTCGTTCACGCATAGGTCATGGCACTACTGTAGTGAATGCCTATATCATGGGTAACGACTACTATGAAACCATTGAACAAATGAATGAAAATGTGAGCAAGGGTATTCCTAAAATTGGTATTGGTGAGCGATGCTATATTAAAGATGCCATTATTGACAAGAACTCACGCATTGGTAATGATGTGCGCATTAATGGCGGCAAGCATCTGCAGAACACAGACCATGCTTTGTATGCCATCAAGGATGGTATTGTAGTCGTGAAGAAAGGGGCAGTTTTACCCGATGGTTTTGTGATCTAAAAGCAATGCCGAAAAACTTGAAAAGCATCTCCAAGAGATGCTTTTTTATTGTACTTTTAGTCATTATGTAAATTGTACATATTAAACGATTGCTATGGCCCTTGGACAAACCCCTAATAAAAGTTCTTCAGCCAACAAGCCTTTATTGAGTTTCTGGCAGATATGGAATATCAGTTTCGGCTTCTTAGGTGTGCAGATTGGTTATTCTTTGCAAAATGCGAATACCAGCCGAATACTTTCTGCTTTAGATGCTGATCCGCATCATCTTAGTTTATTCTGGTTAGCAGCGCCATTGGCCGGATTAATTGTACAGCCCATTGTAGGTTTATCCAGCGATAAAACCTGGACAAAGCTGGGTAGACGCATACCGTTTATTTTAGGTGGTGCAATTGTTTCTGCTGGCGCTATGTTCTTTATGCCCAATTCAGAACATTTTGCTGCATTACTGGCCCCGCTGATTTTTGGCGCAACCATGCTGCTCTTGATGGATACTTCCTTCAATGTAACTATGCAACCATTTCGTGCTTTGGTTAGCGATATGGTGCCGGATAGTCAGCGTAACAAAGGTTATTCCATACAAAGCTTCCTGATTAATGCAGGTGCTGTTGTTGGTTCTTTGTTGCCGTTTATTTTAACCAGCCTGGGTGTTGCGAATGAGCCTGCTGAAGGACAGAAAGTAGCACCTACTGTTGTTTGGTCGTTTTACTTTGGTGGTGCTGTTCTGTTGTTGAGTGTTTTGTGGACATCCTTCCGCACAAAAGAATATCCTCCAGCAGAATACGCCAAGTTTAATAATATTTCTGAAGAAAAAGAAGAGAAGCAGAGCTTCATGCAACTGCTGGTGAATATTCCAACCGCCATGTGGCAACTAGCAGTAACACAGTTCTTCTCTTGGTTTTCACTTTTCCTGATGTGGGTGTACACTACGCAAGGTATTGCCCAGCACATTTGGGGTGTAACCGATCCTAAATCAAAAGAATTCAATGAAGCTGGTAATTGGACGGGTGTCATTTTCGCGGCATACAGTGTATTTGCAGCTTTGTATTCACTTGTGCTAACTCCATTGGCGGATAAATTCGGTAGAAAAAATACGTATGCAATTTCATTGTTAGCTGGTGGTATCGGCTTAATCTCCATGATGTTTATCGAAGACAAAAACTTACACTTTGTATCCATGGTAGGTGTGGGGATTGCATGGGCTGCTATACTGGCAATGCCTTATGCAATACTTTCCTCTTCTTTACCAGCAAAGCAAACAGGTGTGTACATGGGTATCTTTAATATTACAATTACCGTTCCCCAAATTGCAGCAGGATTGTTAGGCGGGGTAGCATTAAGCTTACTGAATGAGCAAGCCATCAATGTTATTGGCTTATCCGGAGTTTCCATGCTACTAGCTGGCATTTTTGCAAAATTGGTTATCAAATCTGATTAATACCTTTATAGTCCCCCGCTTATTAAATCAACAACCATGAAAAAAATCTTCTTTTCAGTGCTGCTGTTTAGCGCTGCCGTTGCGGTTAAGGCTCAGGACTTTGATGTGATTCTGGCCGGTTCAAAAGCCGATGCCAATAAGTATTTAGAAAATTATTTGCGTCCGTTTGGAGAGGGGCAAATCTATAACATGGCCAGAGGCTGGAGCAGTACCGCTAAGGCGCATAAATTTTTGGGGCTGGATATTTCAGTTAACGTGCAGGCAGCTATCGTGCCGGATAAGCTGCAGAGTTTCAGCTTCAAGAATAGCGAATACGGCACTTTTGCTTTAGCGGGTGGAGCTACAAGCACCAATCTGCCTACTTTCTTAGGTGGTAAAACAACACAGGATATTAATGTAACCACAACAGTGAACGGACAGTCAGCTAGAACGACATTCCGCGCGCCGGAAGGTATTGGACAGGATATGAAGGACGCTGTTGGTTTTGTGGCTGTTCCTTTGCCAGTAGCGCAAGTAGGTATTGGCTTTATCAAAAACACCGATATCAAAGTGCGTTATTTCCCACAAACTAGTTTTGATGGTGTGAAAGTGGGTGTGTTTGGTGTGGGCATTCAACACGAGTTCTCTTATTTGCCAATCATTAAGAAAGCACCATTTCTGCGTTTAGCTGGTTTGGTGGCGTATAATAAGGTTACTTCAGAATATGATCTTTCAGGTGGTGGTCTTGCTGGATCTAATCAGCGTACCGCTGTTGATATTTCTGCCTTAACTGTTCAAGGTATGGCTTCTGTGAAGTTCCTGATTTTTGAAGTGTATGCTTCTGCCGGCTTTATTGCTGGTAACAGCAACATGGGGGTTAAGGGCAGTTATACCGTTACCTATACTGGTCCTCCTCCCGGTAACCAACCGGTTAGTGCAACCATTACTGATCCGGTTGATTTAAAGTATAAGCAAAGTGGCTTTACCAATACTTGGGGTTTACGCCTTAATCTGGCTTTCCTGAAAGTATATGCTGACTACACTTTTGCAAAGTACAATGGAGCGGGTGCAGGTATCGCATTGAGTATTCGTTAAAAACAATCATATGTTAGGGAAAAGAGCAGGCGTATTATTGTTGGCATGTTTGCTGACAGGGGGGCTGTATGCCCAGATTAATGTGTATCCAACCAATTGGTGGGTGGGTATGAAGTGGAATAAAGTACAGTTGTTAATCAAAGGCAATAGCAAAGATTTTGCGTCTGCATCATGCAGTGTCAAATATCCGGGTGTACAAATCACCAAAGTACATCAGTTGGATAATCCCTTATACCTAGCTTTTGATATTACCATTAGTCCTGCTGCTAAACCCGGTAAGGTCAATTTTGAATTTTCCAATAAGCAGGGTAAGCAAACTGTTGCTTGGGAATTGAAGCCTCGCCGCTCAGGTAAGGGCATCGCTTTCGCGCAAGGTGTACAGCAGAAAGATTTTGTTTACCTCATTATGCCTGATCGTTTCCGCAATGGTGATTATACCAATGATCGTATTGCCGGTATGCGCGATCAAACCCTCAATCGCGATTCAGTATATCACCGCCATGGTGGCGATTTGCAAGGTGTAATCGATGGGTTGGATTATTTGCAGAATCTTGGTGTTACAACTGTTTGGATGACACCTGTTTTGGAGAATGATATGCCTGATAGAACAGAGCATGGATATGCGATCACTAATCATTACAAAGTGGATCCAAGACACGGAGGTAACGAAGCTTATAAAAAGCTAAGCGATGAATTACACAAGCGTGGCATGAAATTGATTCAGGATGCGGTATACAACCACGTTGGTGTAAAACATGAATTCGTATTAGAGCAGCCTACAAAAGATTGGTTGAATCAATGGCCACAGTATACCAATACCAATTATAAAGATCAATTACTGTTTGATCCTTATGCTTCTCCCGCTGAAGCGGCTATTATGGAAAAAGGTTGGTTTACAACGCAGATGCCAGACCTCAACCACAACAATCCGTACGTAGCAAATTTTCTGATTCAGCATGCATTGTGGAGTGTGGAAGAGTTTGGTGTTGATGGCTGGCGTATTGATACCTATATCTACAATAACCTGCCCTTCATGAATCGTTGTAACAAAGCATTACTAGATGAGTATCCTAAGATGACGATGTTTGGTGAAACATGGGTACATGGTACTGCTAATCAGGCTTATTTCGCTGAGAATACTTTTCAAACTGCATTTAAGAGCAATCTGCCTGGTGTGACAGATTTCCAAACCTTATTCTATGGTATTCTTCCTGCATTGAATCAGCCTTTTGGCTGGACAGAAGGCGTGAATAAGCTCTATACAACTTTGAGTAACGACTTCCTTTACAAAGATGCTAGTAAGAATTGCATCTTCCTAGATAACCACGATCTCAACCGTTTTTTCTCTGAAGTAAAAGAAGATCTTGGTAAAATGAAGATGGCGCTGGCGTGGTTACTGACCAGCAGAGGTATTCCACAATTATACTATGGTGCAGAAGTGTTGATGAAAGGAGAGAAGAACCCTAATGATGGCTGGGTAAGATTGGATTTTCCCGGCGGATGGAAGGGTGATCAGAAAAATGCCTTTACGGGTGCTGGTCTTACTGCAGATGAGCAAGCTATTCAACAGTACACAGCCAAGCTGGCGAATTTCAGAAAGCAATCAAGTGCTATTGGAACAGGTAAGATGATGCAGTATCTGCCAGTGGATGGCTTGTATATCTACTTCCGATATGATGCCAAGCAAACAGTCATGTGTGTGATGAATACCGCTGATAAAGACATGAAGGTTGATTTCGCTAAGTATAGCGAAAGAACCAAAGGCTTTAGTGGAGGTAAAGATGTGGTTACAGGTAATACAGTGGGTAGCAATTTTACCATCCCTGCAAAACAAATGTGGGTATTGGAATTGAAATAAGCTGATACTTATTTGACAAAAAAATCCCCCTGTAGCATTGCAGGTGGATTTTTTTATAAGGAGAATCGCCACATCAATGCAGCGCCTTCTTTACCCCAATCCTTAATTGCTTTTTGCATATCGCTGCCCAGCTTGGCCCAAGTTGTTTTCTTTCCTTTTTGTACCGGGTTTAATTGAATACTGGAAGGCGTGCTGAGTTCTACTTTTGTTGCAAACCATGTAACGGAAAGTCTTGGCACAGCTAAGCCTAAAATCATGCCGGGTAAGCCACCAAAACTTTCTGGTCCGCTGCTCACCAGTATTTGATCTGTGTAAAAAGCAACGATATAAACAGAATCACAAATCTTGGTCACTGCTTTACGGCATTCAAATCCGGCAATATCCCTGGTTTCTTCAGTGATACGCCATTCCAAGTTACGGGCGCTGTCTTGTATCAGATAGGTTTGTTCAAACACATCCCGCTGGATAGATACTTTCTTGTTATTGAGATCCTGTATGAGTACATCTGTCTCACTAGGTTTGCTATTCCACAAGTACTTATTATCCGTGTTTTCTTTGGCTAATTTGTACACACTGCGATCTGCTGTAAACTGTAGTTCAAATACATCAGAGACAAACTTGGGAATACTCTTCTTGATCTCTTTCACCCATTCATTCTCGCCTTCATTTTCGAATGAGCGATGTTGGTTGGTTTTACGTTCATATTCGATTCGTCCGCTACCAATAAAGCGTGATTGTGCTTCTGTAAGCAATACTGTTAGGAGTAGTATGGTGGTGATGATGCATTTCATAGTACTATACTTTTAGAATCCTTTTGGTTCTGCGCCGTTTTTGCTAAAGTTGTATGTAAGTGCCAGCATGCCGAATCTGCGTATGGCTTGCTGTGTGGTTTCTGAAATAAAGTTGCTGCTGATATTTCGGTTGATGCCTAGGTTCTGATTAAAGATATCGTTCACGCGAAACTGTACCTGCCAACTTTCTTTCTTATCTATAGATTTCTTCACTGAACCATTCAGCAACACTACATTTCTTTGATTTGCAAAAACGGATGTCTTTTGATAGAAGTCAATATCGCCATCAAGATTGATATACCATTTCTTTGGTAGTTTCATTTCCATATTGAAGTTGGCGTTGTAATTCCAAAAACGGGTGATATTGTTGGGGTTGATGGATGATTTGGAATAGTTGTTTATGGCACTGATATTGAACCAGTAGTTGATCCATTTGTCGCCCCAATAGCCTGAGCCAATACCCAAGCGGATATTTCTGCTATCATTCACGTTTTCTTTGCCATCAACAATATTGACAAATCGGTTGATTGAAGGGTTGAAGTCGAAATTGAGGTTGAATGAAGGGAACAGCTCAAATCCATAACTCGACCACATATTGAAATTGTAATTACCATTCACATTAACCGCTTGATTGATTCGCTTACCCGTGGTTTTATCAATGGTGTTTGAATTGGTAATGGCATTATTGACAAAGCTATAGTTGGCACTCAGATAAAGATTTCTACTTTTCAATACCTTATAGTCGCTAAAGAATAGTTCAAGATTGTTTCTGAATTCCTGACCCAAATTAGCATTACCTATTGTTAGGTTAAGCGGATCAGTATTATCGATGATTGGGTTGATTTGCTGAAGGCTTGGGTTACGTGTACTACCATTGTATCTAAAACCAAGTCTGGTCTGCTTTTTAATCTGGTAATTAAAATTAGCTGCAGGTAGAAAGTTGGTAAAATTTGCCGAACGATTACGGTTTTTACGCAAGTCTTCGATGTTGAATTGTACACTACCTACGCCTGTTCCTATAGAGAAATTGACCTTTTTGAAGTTGTAACGAATATTGAATCCGCCGGTATGACCAAAATTGTTAAATACAAAATGGTTACTAAGTGAGTCAACCATTGTTTCATATTTTCCAGCACCATTAACACCACCTTCTAGTGTATTTCTTTCGGCATTGTTTCGATTATTCTCGAATCGATAATTTAATTCCAAAGTGGTATTCTTGGCGATAGGCTCTGTGTATGATACTTTAGAACTTAAGCCGGAAATATTTTCATCATTGGTCTTTTTTTGATCAATTCTAGTGGTATTTACCCCGCCGGTAAAGAAAGTGTTGGTCGCAAACAGGAAACCATCACCCGTTCTTCTGGTGCTGTTGATATCAGCATTGATAGAAATAGTCCTGCCTTTTTTCTTAAATCGCTTTCTCCAGAAAATATTGGCAATCAGGTTTTGCTCATCAGACTCAGTAATGGTCTGCCGGCTAGTTTCATTCAACTTAAACCCTTTGCTGTCTAGTGAAGCACCCGTAAAGCTATTGTTGCTGCGATTATTGATCATAGAGCCGGTGCCAATAATTTTTAGGTTACTGGTTGAATCAATCTGCCATTCATAAGTACTCCGTAGGCGATTTCTTCTTTTCAGATTATTAAAGCTTTGATCACTGGTGTTTACAAAGAAGCTGCCATCGGGTAGGAGGGTTTGTGTGGTACTGGTATTAATACCGTCTACTCGCAGGTCGTTAAATTGATACGTATTGATGCTATTATGCTTGTCTTGGTTCCATTTATTGCTAAAATGCAGACCACCCGTAGTTGAGTTGGGAAGACCGCGACCCCAGCTAAAATCATCTCCATTTGACCACATCATTATACCGCCATCATCTGTCATTTCCGTTTGCGTATTCATGTCCTCTCCATAATTCCTACGTTCACTCCAGTTAAGTGCTTCATAGCGGGTATTGTCTGAAGTAATATAGGCTGCAGCTTTTTTCTTGCCTTTGAAAACATTGAGCATGGTCTTGCCATAACGATACCGGTCAAAATCGCTGCCCGCCTCTACTTTACCGAAATAGCCTTTCTTCTTATCCTCTTTTAATACAAGGTTTAATGTCTTGGTCTTTTGCCCGTCATCTATACCGGTAAACACAGCCTGATCACTTTTTTTATCAAAGGATTGCACTTTCTCCACGGCGTCTGCTCTTAGATTCTGAGTAACAACTGCGGGATCATCGCTAAAGAACTCCTCGCCATCAACCAATACCTTCTCTACTTTCTGTCCTTGCGCGCTAATTTCTCCCTTACCATTTACCGTGATACCGGGCAGCTTACGCAACAGCTCTTGCACATTGGCATTGGCGCTTACGCGAAAACTATCGGCTCGGTATTCTGTAGTATCGCCACGCATTCTAATCGCAGAAATTTTCTGCTTTACGATCACTTCCTCTAAAAGTTTGGCCTTGGTCATCAAGGGTATATTGCCAAGATTTCTGGAATGAGTATCGTCAATGGTTAATTGATCAAGATAATCTGCATAATTAGGGTAGCTTACCAATATGAGAAATTTGCCATTGGGTACTCCATTCAATTGAAACTTGCCCTGTTGATCTGTACGCACATATTTGATGAGTACAGAGTCTTTGGGTCTTAGCAGAGACACAACGGCATTGTGTAAGACTTGTTTATTCAGTGTATCGGCTACAGAACCTTTCAATAGGTTTTCTTGAGCGCTTGCTGTAAAAGCAAAGCAGAGTAGCCACAATAGTGCAGCAGTTTTTCGCATAAGCAGGGTTGCTATATCAGTTGTTTGATGTAAAATGCACAAATAATGTTTAGATTACATACCGGCTATCAGATTTAACAAAAACCTCTCAGTTGTATTTTGTGGATGGTTTGTTAAATGGATATCCGGTCATCATCACTAAGAGTCGTTACCATGAAAAAAGTTGCAGCGAACGCACATAAAAAATTTGAAGAAATACATTTTGTTGATACACAACAGCCTGTTTGGAACTATTCCTTATTCACAGATGATGATATTCGAAATTTTCAACAGGGCACACATTACAGGTTGTACGAATTGCTTGGTAATAAGCAGCTGACAGTCTTAGATACAACAGGTACTTATTTTGCCGTTTGGGCACCCAATGCTACAGCGGTCTCTGTGATTGGCAATTTCAATAATTGGACACCCGATTTGCATCCCCTCAAAGTGCGTTTGGATAGTTCAGGTATTTGGGAGGGCTTTATTCCGAATGTTGTAAGGGGTGAGTCGTATAAATACCACATTCACGGCTATAAGGGCCTAAAATTGGATAAAGGCGACCCATTTGCGCATTTTTGGGAGAAGCGTCCTTTAACAGCCTCTATTACCTGGGATACCTTTTATGAGTGGAAGGATGAAACATGGATGACAACTCGTAAAAAGCACAATGCTTTAAATGCACCTTATTCCGTGTATGAAGTGCATCTGGCTTCTTGGATGCGTCCAGATAAACATGATGAGGAAACATACAATAGCTATCAGGAAATAGCGGCCAGATTGGTGCCTTATGTACAGGATATGGGCTTTACCCACGTAGAGTTTCTACCTGTTATGGAGCACCCATTTGATGGAAGCTGGGGCTATCAGGGTATCGGTTTTTTTGCCCCAACAAGTCGTTTCGGTGCGCCTCAGGATTTTGCGTATCTCGTTGATGCCTTACATCAGGCGGGTATTGGGGTTATTCTGGACTGGGTGCCTTCGCATTTTCCTTATGATGCACATGGCCTTTTTATGTACGACGGTACGCATACCTACGAATACGCAGATATGCGTAAAGGGTATCACCCGGATTGGAACTCCTATATTTTCAACTACAAGCGTGGTGAAGTAAAAAGTTTTTTGATTAGCAGTGCGCGTTTCTGGTGCGATCGTTTTCACGTAGACGGATTGCGCGTAGATGCGGTAAGTTCTATGCTGCGCTTAGATTATAGTCGTAACGAAGGTCAATGGGAGCCGAATGAATTTGGCGGTAATGGCAATCTGGAAGCCATTGCCTTTATCAAAGACCTGAATGAAACTTTGTATCGAGATTTTCCTGATATCCAAACCATCGCAGAAGAAGCAACCGATTGGCCGGGTGTGAGCAAGCCTACTTTTGAGGGAGGACTTGGTTTTGGTATGAAGTGGATGATGGGTTGGATGCACGATACTTTGCGCTATTTCAAGCGTGATCCTATTTTCAGACAGTTTCATCAGGATGAGTTCACTTTTAGTATGATGTATTTCAATGATGAAAACTTCATGCTGCCGCTAAGTCATGATGAAGTCGTGCACGGCAAGAGCCCGATGCTGTATAAAATGCCGGGTGATGAATGGCAGAAATTTGCAAATCTACGTCTGCTCTACACGTATATGTTTACGCATCCAGGTGCCAAGCTTTTATTTATGGGTGATGAGTTTGGTGCTACCAGTGAATGGAATTACAAGAGTGAATTGCAGTGGGAGTTATTGGATTTTGTAAGCCATGGAGGTATGCGCTTTTGCGTGAAGCAATTGAATGAGTTGTACAGAAATGAGCCAGCGCTGTATGAAAAGCAGTTTCAACCTGATGGTTTTGAATGGGGCGATCTCAATCACCGTAGCGATTCTGTAGTGTCTTATATCAGAAAAGGCTTAAAGCCAAAGGATGATGTGCTGGTGATTCTCAATCTCACACCTGTCGTACGAAATGATTGGGAAGTGTATGTGCAGGGTAAATCAACATGGAAAGAAGTCTTCAATAGTGATCGCAAGGAATACTGGGGTACAGGTGATGTGTATAATCCTTCCATTACAGCAACATTACATGATAAAGCTTCTAAAACATATCTGTTGAAAGTGCATTTGCCGGCTTTGTCGGCTGTGGTATTGCGTTAATTATTTTACGGCAGCGCGCATGCGGCTAAGTGTTTCTTGTGTAATACCAAGAAAGGATGCAATGTAGGAGAGTGGCACTTTTTGAATAAGTTCAGGCTGCTCGAGCAACAATCTTTCATAGCGTTGCTGTGCTGTTTCAAACAGAATGCTATCCATTCTTTCCTGCGATAAAATTAGCGCACCACTCATGGCATTCCTGAACCATGTTTCAACACTGTGATGCTTGCTGGCCAGATTCATCAGTATATCATGATGAATGCCATAGATTTTCGATGGTGCAATCAAGTGTATGCCTAACCTGCTAGGCGTACGATGAAAGAAACTAGTAATGGAAAAAAAGAATCCCGGTGCCATGGCAATCCATTCGGTGATTTCTTTGCCATGTTTGTTGTAATAAATACGTGCAATACCACTGGAAGCAAAATAGATATGGTTGGAAACCTGCCCTATGTGCAATAAAACATTATTTACATCTGCCTCTTGAGCATCCCATGCTGCTGTAAAGCTATGCATGAGCGCAGGATCATTGATTGCGCTAATTTTTTGTATATGTGTTTCCAGTAATTGTCTGCTCATGGCTTATGGAAAGCTGATACATTCTTTGAGTTCTTTCTCCGTATAGGCTAAGCCATATTGCTTCAGCACATCTTCGGGTACGCCATTCCATTGATTGGGTGTATTGCCTACATAGCCTACGTCCTTTACCCCAATTTCTGAAGTGTAAAAACCGGTAGCCACCAAATTGCGCATGGTATTGAAAAAGCTAACACCTTGCACCATTTCCGGCTTGGCTTTCTCTGGATACGCGATCTCATCCACCATCTCAATCTGCTCTTTGGCTGAACAGTCGACAAAAGCTTTATTGAAACGCTTGAAGCACTGTAGGTCTAACCAACGCAAACCACCACGCATAGGTGTTTGGTGCGATGGCATATCTTTCACAATGAACTCGATAAACTCTGGCACTTTTGCATCACTAGCACTGCCACTCACTTCGTCTTTAGGTATGATGATATCACCCAATACAGTAATGGTAGCCATTTCATGCGGCGTAAAGAAAGTCTTGCTAGTTACTTCGTTGTAACGGGCAATTTCCTCAGGCTGACGATCAATAGTGAAATTGCCAGCTGCAATGGCTTCTTTTTTCTCTTTTGGCTGACAGGCTTCTACCAGCACGCCACTGGCCACACCGCCAATCAGTAAAGCTTTTAAGGAACTTCTTCTATCCATGATCAGAGGTTTTGCTTTTTGAGTTGATCAATGATGTATTCACTCGCACGCATACTCAAGGCGAGGATGGTCCAGGTGATATTCTTATCAGCCTGACTTACAAACTGTCCACCATCTACGCAGAACAGATTTTTGCAATCATGGGCCTGACTCCATTTGTTCAATGCAGAACGCTTAGGATCATTACCCATACGAACAGTACCCGCTTCGTGAATGATTCTGCCTGGTGCTTCCAGCCCATAATTATTGTCTGGTCCATCATCGCCCCAGGTAATCACAGCACCCATATTGTGCATAATCTCTTTGAAGGTTTCTTTCATGTGTTTGGCCTGATTGACTTCATGCTCAGACCATTTGTAATGAAAGCGCAATACAGGAATACCATACTTGTCAACCACATTTGGATCAATCTCGCAATAATTACTTTCTAATGCAATGGCTTCACCTCGGCCGGCCATCCCAACGCCTGCACCCCAGAAATGACGATAGTCTTCTTTGAGTGAAGCACCATAACCACCAGCGGGTTTTTGTTTACCATTCACTACGTATTTGCCATTGAGGTTTTGAATATCCCAGCCAAAGCCATAAGCAGGCTGGCTCATACCGCCCCAATACTCAATATGATAACCACGAGGGAAATCCAGTTTCTTATTATCCAACCACCAAGGACTGTACACGTGCATACCACCCACGCCATCTTCGTTGTAACGTTTGCGGCCAAACAGGCCTGGAATGATGCCACCCATGGCAGCACCGGTAGAATCATGCAGGTATTTTCCAACTACATTGCTGCTATTGCCTAATCCGTTAGGATGTCTTGTTGATTTAGAGTTGAGCATCAGTCGCGCACTTTCGCATGCACTGGCAGCAAGAATCACTACGCGCCCGCTCACCTGATACTCCATCATGTCGTCCTTATTCACGTAGCTCACGCCAGTTGCCAAACCTTCCTTATCAGTCAGCACTTCTCTTGCCATCGCATTGGCTACTACATCAACATTGCCTGTTTTTAAAGCAGGGTAGATGAGCACGTTTGATGACGAGAAATCTGCTTTGGCCATGCTACAGTTACGGTTACACTGTCCGCAGAAAAAGCAAGCACCACGATCTTCATTGATCTTCTTGGTAAGGATAGATAAGCGTGATGGAATCACTGGTACACCTGCACCTACTGCAGCTTTCTTGATAAACAGTTCGTGCAGTCTTGGTTTTGGCGGAGGAAGAAAATAACCATCTGGATCATTTTCCAAACCTTCGTTGGTGCCGAAGACGCCAATCATTTTATCAATTCGGTCGTAATAAGGCTTGATGTCTTCATAACCGATCGGCCAATCGTCGCCCAGACCATCAATACTTCTGCGTTTGAAATCTTTGGGGCCAAAGCGCAGTGATATTCTTCCCCAGTGATTGGTTCTGCCACCAATCATACGGGCACGCCACCAATCCCACTGGGTATTGTCTTTACGTGTATAGGGCTCACCATCAATTTCCCATCCCCAATAACAAGCATCAAAATCACCGAAGGGACGAAACTTGGTGCTGGCACCGCGGCGAGGCGATTCCCATGGATTTTTTAACTGTGTGATATTCTTTTGCGGATCATACATGGCACCTGCTTCTAGCAGACACACTTTTAATCCTGCATTTGCCAATACATATGCAGCCATACCACCTCCGGCGCCTGAGCCTACAATAATGGCATCGTACTGCTTGCTTTGTTTTTTGATCTGAAAATCGCCCATGCAATCGTTTTTGTTGGGTTGAAAATGCGCCAACAATTTAAGTAATCTGTTCGGCTAATTGCAAGTATGTGGATGGGCGGGGGAATTTTTTTCTCCAGCTGAAAACTATTTCAGTTTGCCTTTGATTTCATTTAGTTTCATCAAGGCTTCTACAGGTGTCAAACGATTGATGTCAATATTGTTTAACAGGGTTCTGATTTCATCAAAGGTTTCAGAATGCGCATCAAAAATGGATAGCTGCATTTTAGGTGCACTTAGTTGCTGCACTGCTTTACTGAGGTCTTTGGTATGTGGCTGACCTGATGTTTGTGCATCGCCAACATGCTTATCCTCCAACTGCTCCAAAATTTCGTTGGCTCTTTGAATTACAGCAGGCGGCATACCGGCCATTCTGGCTACGTGGATACCGAAACTGTGCGTGCTGCCACCAGGTGCCAGTTTACGCAGGAAGATGATTTTGTTGCCAATTTCTTTGTTGGTAATATGGTAGTTCTTTACGCGTGGTAACTGCGCTTCCAGCTCGTTTAATTCATGGTAGTGTGTAGCAAACAGAATCTTGGCATGGAACTGATGGTTGTGTAAATATTCTACCATGCTCCAAGCAATAGAAATACCATCATAGGTGGATGTGCCGCGACCAATTTCATCTAGCAGAATTAAGCTTCTGGCAGATACATTGTTGATGATGCTGGCAGTTTCATTCATCTCTACCATGAAAGTAGATTCACCACCGCTCAGGTTATCCGATGCACCTACGCGCGTAAAGATTTTATCCGTCAAAGGAATCTTCGCACTGGCTGCAGGCACAAAACTGCCCATATGTGCCATGAGGGTGATCAAAGCAGTCTGACGCAGGATGGCACTCTTACCGCTCATGTTGGGTCCGGTAAGGATAATGATCTGCTGTTGATCAGGATCTAAATTGATATCGTTATCAATATAATTTTCACCGGCAGGTAAATGCTGTTCAATGACCGGGTGGCGACTGGCTATTAACTCCAAAGCCAATCCATCATGTAGTTCCGGCTTTTTATAATTGAAACGAATGGCGTTATCAGCGAAGCAGCAAAGGCAATCTAAGACAGCTAGTACATGTCCGTTTATCTGAATAGCCGCGATATAATCCTGCAGTGCCAGTAATAATTGATCGTATAGCTCAGATTCGATGCGCAAGATTTTCTCTTCAGCACCGGTGATTTTTTCTTCGTACTGCTTTAGTTCAGGAGTGATGTAGCGCTCGGCATTGGTGAGTGTTTGCTTACGGATCCAATCTGCAGGCACTTTGTCTTTGTGTGCATTGATTACCTCCAGATAATAACCAAACACATTGTTGAAACCAATCTTCAGTGAACTGATACCTGTTCTTTCAGCTTCTGCTTGTTGTATGCGAACCAAGTATTCCTTACCACCTGATGCAATGCTGCGCAGTTCATCCAGTTCAGCATGAATGCCTGCTTTAATTACATCACCCTTATTCACCATGGCGGGTGGATTCTCTTGGATCTCATTCAGGATTTTCTGTTGAATAAAATGACAGGGATTAATTGCATCTGCTAAGCGCAATAGGTAAGGGTTACTTGCCTTTTTACAAGCTTCCTGAATCCATTCTACATGTTGTAAACCTTTGGCCAGATGTAATACTTCACGCGGGTTGATTTTCTTCAGCGGTATCTTGCTCACCAAACGTTCCACATCGCCACACTGCTTGATCCATGGCTGTAGCTGCTTGCGTAAATCCGTTTCTTTGATCAGGTAAGCAACAGCTTCCAGTCGCTCATTAATCTTCTGTTGATCGCGTAGCGGCAATACAATCCATCTTCTCAACAAGCGTGCACCCATTGGAGAGATGGTATTGTCCAGCACTTTTAGCAAAGACCAGCCCTGATCATTGCCTGTATGCAGCAACTCCAAATTGCGGATGGTGAATTTATCCATCCACAAATGTTCTTCCTGCTCAATTCGCTGCACATTGGTGATATGCTGCAGATTGGGATGCTCCGTTTCTTTTAGGTAATAGAGAATAGCACCTGCTGCAATGGTAGCGTGTGATAAATGCTCTATACCAAAACCTTTGAGTGAATGGGTTTGAAAATGTTTGAGCAAACTTTCGGTTGCAAAGGGTAAATCAAAAATCCAGCTCTCTAGTGTGTAGGTATAAAAGCGCGTGCCAAAGACTTCTTTGAATGCTTTTTGGTGACTTCTTTGAAAAATTACTTCAGCAGGTTTGAGGCTCTGCAGTAGTTTGTCTGCATATTCCTGATTCCCTTCTGCGACAAAGAATTCTCCCGTTGAAATATCCAGAAAAGCCAAGCCAAAATGTTCGCCATCCATATGCACAGCAGCCAGAAAATTATTGCTGTTGTGCTCAAGTAGTTTGTCGTTGGTGGCTACACCCGGCGTCACCATTTCAGTCACACCTCTTTTCACAATACCCTTTACCATCTTGGGGTCTTCCAGCTGATCACAAATGGCTACACGATAACCGGCTTTCACTAACTTGTGCAAATAGGTATCCAGCGCATGATGCGGGAAACCGGCCAACTCAGAAGAAGCAGCTGCGCCATTGTTGCGCTTGGTGAGTGTGATGCCCAATACACGGGCAGCAATAATGGCATCTTCGCCAAAAGTTTCGTAGAAATCGCCTACACGAAATAGCAAAACAGCATCTGGGTATTTCTGCTTAATTGCCCGGTGTTGCTGCATCAAAGGGGTATCTGCTCCTGATTTGGCCATGGGCGACAAATTTACTCGCCAGCAGCAAAGGAGTGGGCTTTTCTGCAGAAAGATTTTCCCCGCTTGTGGATAGTGCCGGCAAGCCCTACATTTGCGGAGTATGCGCAAACTGAGCATGGACGAGCTGGGCCGTAAATCTGTGGATGAGTTTAAATCGGCCAACAAACACCGGATTGTGGTGGTGCTGGATAATATCCGCAGCATGCACAATGTGGGTTCGGTCTTTCGTACTTGCGACGCTTTTCTGATTGAGGCCATCATGCTCTGCGGCTATACGCCCCAGCCGCCGCATCGAGATATCCATAAAACAGCTTTGGGTGCTACTGAATCGGTGGATTGGTTCTATTTCCCCTCAACCAAGGAAGCAGTGCTGGCACTGCAGGAGAAGGGCTATGCCTGTTATGCCATTGAACAAGTTGATAATAGCACCATGCTGCAGGATATGGTGCTGGGTGATAAACCTATTGCCTTGGTTTTTGGGAATGAAGTTGAAGGGGTGGATACCGAGGTGTTGCCCTTGATGCAAGGCAGCATTGAAATACCTCAGTGGGGGATGAAGCATTCCCTAAATGTGTCGGTAGCTACCGGCATTGTATTATGGGAAATGGTGCGCAAACAAATGAAACTATAGTTGATGAAGCAAGTAAAGAATTACCTCAGTCTGATTAAGTTTTCGCATACCATCTTTGCGATGCCCTTTGCTATGATTGGTTTTGTGCTTGGGCTGAAAGCAGATGCATCCATTTTTGAACAGACGGAAGTATGGGTAACCAAATTGGCCTTGGTAATTGTTTGCATGGTAACGGCTCGCAGTGCAGCTATGGCTTTCAATCGTTACTTGGATCGTTCTTTTGATGCATTAAATCCACGTACAGCGATTAGAGAGATTCCTGCTGGCATTATATCAGCTAACAGCGCATTATGGTTCACCATTGTGATGTCTGCTTTGTTTGTTTTTGGTGCCTGGTTGATTAATCCATTGTGTTTTTATCTATCTCCTGTGGCTTTGTTGGTGATTCTGGGGTATAGTTTCACCAAGCGCTTTACCGCGCTTTGTCATTTGGTACTTGGACTAGGACTCTCGCTAGCACCTATTGGCGCTTATTTGGCGGTTACAGGCGTATTTGCACTATTGCCCATCTTGTTTTCTTTCGCTGTATTGTGCTGGGTAAGTGGTTTTGATATCATTTACTCTTTACAGGATGAGGTATTTGATAAAAGCCTGCAATTACATTCTATTCCGGCTGCATTGGGTAAGCAAAAAGCACTGGCCGTTTCCCGCGTGTTGCATGTTTTGAGTTTTTCAGCTTTGTTGGCGGCAGCTTTTCTGAGTAATTGGACTTGGCTCTATGGTATAGGTCTTGCCGGCTTTGGTGGTATGCTGGTGTATCAGCACTCATTGGTAAAACCACACGACCTAAGTAAGGTCAATATTGCTTTTATGACAGCCAATGGCATAGCTAGTGTGGTCTTTGCTATCTTCGTGATACTTGATCAAATTATCTGATGGGCAGAATCCTTTGCATTGATTATGGCTCCAAGAGAACCGGTCTGGCAGTCTCAGATCCGCTAAGGATGATTGCTTCTCCTTTAGATACCCTCCATACCAAGGATTTATTTGATTTTCTACAAAAGTATATTCCCTCAGAAGGGGTTGATCTTATTTTGATTGGTTATCCCACCAATCTAGATGAAACAGCTACCCATGCCACACCATTGGTGCAGGCCTGTATCAATCGATTAAAGAAACTTTTTCCTACTATCCCCTTGGAAACCGTGGATGAACATTTTACCAGCAAGCTGGCATCCAGGGCTATGATTGATATGGGGATGAAGAAGAAAGATCGCCAACAGAAAGGCAATATAGATCAGATTGCTGCTGCCATCATGCTCCAGGAGTATATGCAATACAAGCTCTAAGCTGCTTGTTAATTCATTTGTTGATTGGCGCTTTTGCGGGTACTTTTGCTGTATAGAATAAGTATTATGATTCTTCCAATTGTTGCATACGGTGCTGAAGTGTTGCGTAAAGTAGGTGAGGATATTACGCCCGACTATCCCGGTTTACCCAAACTCATTGAAGATATGTGGGAAACCATGTACGCCAGCAATGGCGTTGGTTTGGCCGCACCACAGATCAATAGAAATATTCGCTTGTTTGTGGTAGATAGTGCCCAGATTTTTGAGCATCAGGAACCTGAAGAGAAAGGTAAGTATGCTGACGAACCTGGTATCAAGCAGGTGTTCATCAATGCACATGTGGTGGAACTGGCAGGAGAAGAATGGCCTTACAATGAAGGTTGTTTGAGTATTCCACGCATTCGCGAAGACATCATGCGCCCGGAGTCTGTGACGCTGGAGTATATGGATGAAAATTTCGTGCAGCATACCCAAACCTTTCATGGTATAACAGCAAGAGTTATCCAACACGAATACGATCATATTGAGGGTATGCTGTTTATTGATTACCTGAAACCATTGAAGCGAAAACTCCTCCATGGTAAGCTGATGGATATTCATAAGGGTAAGATTAAAGTGGATTATAAAATGATCTTCAACAAGTGATCAGATCTCTCTTAGTATTGCTTTGTCTGTGTAGCATGCTTTTTCTTAGAGCACAGGATACGACTGTGATCATTGATGAGGGTAGAATTACACTCGCCGAAGTTGTTGTAAGAAATAATTTTGATTACAAAAAACTGCTGGCACAGATCAAAGCAGATACCAGCTTTTACAAAGCATTTAAAAATCTGCGTGTATTAGGTTTTTCTTCCTACAATGATATCAGGATGCTGGATAAATCTGGCACTACCAAAGCATCCTTGTATAGTAAGACAAGGCAAAACAGGGTAGATGGTTGCAGAACCATGGATATCCTTGAGGAAAAAGTAAGCGGTGATTTTTTTAATAGCAAGCGAGAATATAATTACCTCACCCCGGAGCTGTACGCTTCCTTGTTTTTTACCGAAGGCAAAATCTGTGGTGAAACCAATATTGTTAGTCAGAAGAATAGAACTACAGCAAGTAAGAAGGGCTTGGAAAAACACAAAGAGCAATTGAAGATGCTCTTCTTCAACCCGGGAAAGAAAATTCCGGGTATTCCATTCATCGGTGATAAGCTTGATTTGTATGATGCACGTGCACACGAATTCTATGATTACAGACTGGATATAGAGGAATTTAAAGGCCAGCTCTGTTATGTATTTTCTATCAAGCCAAAAGAAACACTTGATGCAAATCAGAAAGACCTGATTGTAGTGGATGAGATGACTACCTGGTTCGATCAGCGAACCCTCGAAGTGCTGGGCCGTAATTATTCCCTGAGTTACAAAGCGGGTGTATATGATTTTGATGTGACCATGGAAGTGATCATGCGTAGATTTAACGGACTCATTGTTCCTGAACTGCTCAGATACCGCGGTAATTGGGATGTGATTTTCAAAAAGCGTGAGCGCGCTGTGTTCACAGCTACTTTGTTCGACTTTAAGCAATAAAAAAAGAGAGGGCTACTTGCGTAACCCTCTGCCCCCGTAATGCTTCAGCAGTGTGGCTAATTCAGCTGCTGAAGAAAATCTTTCACTTGTTGCCAGTTGCTAATGCGTGGTTCAATCCGCACCAGATCTGGTGAAGTGATTAATCTGCTTTCTGTTACACCCATATAGGTGTCATTGCCAATAACCGATAAGGATACTAATTTAAACGGGATGTTTTTAGGCAAAGCAGGGTAGTAAAATGTTTGAATGGCTGCTTCGTCCTTAAGTTGTAAAACAATATTGCTGCTGGTACTGATTGCGTACACAACTGTATTCTTGTTGGTAAAATTCAGTGGAAGCCTGATGTTAAGCCTAGTTGTATTGCTGGTATCAACCCAGTTGCAACTGCCCAGCCAGCCGGTGAATTGCGTTTTTAACTCGTAGAATTTTTTATAACTACCGCCAGGTACGTAGATAGAATCGCCTTTATAGACTTTGTTGTCATGGTTGGTGATATCCTTCCAGATATGTACGCTGTCTCTGCCAGATGCAAGCGTAATATTTTTAAATAGAATTCGATCTGATTTGGGTGCTTTGTGTTTGATGCGTGCAGCAATTTTTGCACCGCCAAATAGATCTAAAGGCTGGTTGTTTTGCCATAATTTGATTCCCACCAGCATATCTGTTTCCAATACCTGCATGGTAGTACCGGCAGTTGTTAGTCCAGCTTTAAGTATGGCGTCTTTAGTGGTTAAGATGGTAAGTTCTATCCTGATTTTTCCGCGTATTCGATTGGCTGCAGTGCCAGGCTGACCGGCAATGCACATGCCGCCATTATTGGTTTCGTATTCAAGTTTTAGAGAGTCGCCAAATGCAATGCCGCCATCTCTGTCGGCATCAAATGAATCAATTAATGGCTCTGGTAATTCGCCACGTAAATTGGTTAGCATTTGAGTCAATTCAGGTGATACTGTTGTAGTCGTCCATGCCGTATCATTGAGTGGATTGTTTCTGCTAATAGAAAACTCTTCAGAAAATTCTTTCTGGCAGGCACTAAAACCAGTAACAAGCAATATGGTGACTAACAGCCTTTGCATAATCGTTCGTGTATGTAGATACTTATTCTGCATATTCTGTTGCCTAATTCAATTTCCACTTTACACCCAATTGTATACCTGTTGAAGAGAATCGCTGTGTGAATGCTGGTTGCCTGATTTGCATCGAAGAGAAATTGGTTCTGAAAAACGGTTCAGCATAAATTTCTAATCCTGGTCTGATAGGTTTACTGATACGAATGCTGCCAAAACCACTTAAGCCAATTTGCTGCTGGTAAATGCTTGTCTGTCCTTTAGAACTCAATGCTACAATTTGATTGGTTGTATCTAATATTTCACCACTATACCAAGAGGTAGCAGTTGCAATGACGCCCGCATTGATGCTGAATTTGACTTGTTCATTACCCCACTCGTATCCGAGTATCAATGGTATCTCAATACTTCTGTATCTGTTTTGTGTTTTTCTGGTGAGGTAGCCAATCTGCTGCATGGTGGAGGTGTCACTCACATAAATTGTATCGCCAGGAGCACGCACTAAAGGTCTTGTGGTCACGACGGTAATGGTTCTGCGCTCATTCTCTAAACGCATGGCAAAGCGCTCATTGATTTGTGCGTACTGTATGCCCGTTCTGATTAACAAGTGTTCTCCAATATTCGCACTCAATCCAATGCCAGCAGTAAATCCACCGCGCATACTCTCTGAACTGTCTTTTCTGTTTAAATAGTTTGCAGGTAAACTGCCGCCATTGATGGTTTTGGTGGTGTATTCGGGACTAAAATAAACTTCCCCATACCAATCGTTTCTGATACGTGCTCTTCCAGTTGGTGGGCAATCGATTGGCTTACCAATACCGTTCACACTTGATAATTGGAAAGGTGTACGCAAGTTTTTACGTCCATTAAAACGCCAAAGATCGGCTGTGCTAAACTGGTCAGTCGATTCTTCTTGTAGCATTAAGTTATTGGCTACTGTTGTTGGTGTATCGTATCGTCTTGGTTCAGTTACAGTTGAAAAAGCTTGTAGGTTATTGTTTCGCTTTGCTATGGACAATGCTTGCTTAGTGAGATTAATTCGGTCGAGCTTTTGTGGTAGACTTTTTTCTGCTGTGTTTGTTTGTGCAATTGGTTCAGTGAATACTGCAATGTCACTTATACTTGATTGATCTTTGTTAATTGCAACTTTACTGTTTGTATTGCTCCGATTTTCTGTAGCTGTTACCTCTTTTATGTCTTGTGCTTCTGGTGTGCGTATCAGCGATTGAATATTTGGGTAGAACAGATACCCCAAGCTACTGGTTAATAAGCAAGCGGTGAGTAGGATAGAGAGCTTGTTGTTTAGCCAGAACAAGAAAGCCCTTCTTTTAGGCTTTTCCTGTATAATGCGCGACCACATATCCGCAGGCACTTCTGCCTGATGATCCTGAAGTTTTGTCCGGAAGTATTGGTCGAATAGATGTTCGTTCATCAAACAGCTATTTTTTGGCGTTCAAGAATTTGTTGCTGTAACATTTTTCTGGCTTTCACCAACTGACTTCTGCTTGTGCCAGCTTGTATGCCCAGCATGTCTGCTATTTCTTCATGGCTATAGCCTTCAATTACATTCAAGTTAAATACAGTTCGGTATCCATCAGGTAATTGCTGGATTAACTGCATTAGTTCAGCTTCTCCCAAGTGATTGTACACGTATGGTTCCATTCTTGGCGCATCGTCATTTCTATCGGTTATCTCCTGAAAATGCAATTTTCTCTTTTGCAGTCTTTTGAGCGCTGCATTCACAATCACCCGCCTGATCCAGCCTTCAAATGAACCTTCAAACTTAAACTGATGCATATTACTAAACACCCGAATAAACCCATCCTGTAACATATCTTCCGCTTCCATTTGATCCTGGGCATAACGAAGGCATACAGCCATCATCTTACCAGCGTATTGCTCAAATAAGGTACGCTGGCAGCGGCTGTCATTACTGATACACCCTTTAATCAGTTCGTATTCAGTCAAAACGGGGCTGGTTTGTTATGCGGTGTTAGATGTTAGATACCAGCAAAGGTTAAGCCGTTGCCTTCGGAATTATCCTTTCTTAACAAATTTTACAAAAAAATACCCGCTTATGAGCGGGTATTTAACGTTTTAACATGATTTAGACAGCTAAAAACTGTCCGGTAATATAGTCTACTACACTGGTTAGGCTATTAGTCTCCTTATACACAGCTAATTGACGGTCTGCGCCCGTTCCATGCTCCAGCATCTTGTGTACATGCTGAATCACATGTCTTGAACCAAGCTCATCAACAACATCATCAACAAAATCGAGCAGTTCATAAATGAGCAATCTCGTATTCACTTCTGTTTCCTTGCCAAAATCAATCAAAGTGCCATCAATGCCGTATCTGCTTGCACGCCACTTGTTCTCATTAATCAATGCTCTCTGATAAAGCATGAAATTCATGTTTTTCACCCTGAGCTTGTAAAGCTTTGCACAAATGGCTTGAAACAATGCAGCAATAGCGATGGTGTCCATTACATTCATGGGCACATCACAAATCCTGAATTCAACAGTATTGAAGAAAGGGTGTACGCGTAAATCCCACCAAATCTTCTTGGCATTATCAATACAATTGGTTTTGATAAGCAGGTTTACGTAATTGTCGTATGCTTCGATACTCTCAAAGTAATCGGGTATGCCAGTTCTAGGAAACTTATCGAACACTTTCGTCCGGAATGATTTATAGCCCGTTTGGCGACCTTCCCAAAAAGGGGAGTTAGTGCTCAATGCATATACGTGTGGAAGGAAATAACGTGCAGAATTGGCAATATGGATGGCCATTTTACGGTCTTCCATACCCACGTGCACATGCAATCCGAAAATCAAGTTACTTCTTGCAGCTTCCTGTAATTCGTTCACAATTTGATTATAGCGTACATGGTCTGTAATCAGCTGACTTTCCCAATGACTGAAAGGGTGGGTGCCCGATGCGCCAATAGAAAGACCTAGATCACCAGCAATTTTGGCAATAGTGCCTCTTAACGTCAGCACATCCTTATAAGCTTCATCCACATTGGCACAGATATCTGTACCAACTTCTACAACAGCCTGATGCATTTCTGCTTTTACCTTATCCTTGATGATTTTTTGTCCTTCTTGCACAATCCGCTGTTCATGACTTTTCAATTCACGCGTATGCGGATCAATCACCATGTATTCTTCTTCCACACCTAGTGTGAAATGTTTGAAACTATAACTACCCATGCATCAATTTTTAGATCAATACAATACTTGTTTGCTACTGCTGCGTTTGATGTATTCACCCCAGGTAAGATTGTCTGCATTGGGCGTATGTGCTTTCGCTTTTTCAATAGCGAAATTGGCAGCTGTTTCCACTACCCATGCAAAGTTTTCTTCGCCAACACTGTTCTTGTCGGCGTCAGGTGCAGGATTGCAGAAGTCAATGGCATAAGGTACACCATCTCTTACTGCCAGTTCAACTGTATTGAAATCATACCCTAAATATTGATTGATGCGCAATACAATCTCTTCCATTTCTTCTAGTCGCTTTTTAGTAGGCTTGAAGTCGGCTACATAGCGCAGGTGGTGCGGGTTACGTGGTTCGTAAGACATAATGCGTACATGCTTGCCACCAATACAATAGCAACGATAGTATTCTTCGAAAATGATTTCTTCTTGTAGGAGCATCACCAACTGACCCGTTTCAGCATGCTTCTCAAAGAAATCGTCCATGCTTTCTAACTTATATACGTTCTTCCATCCGCCACCAGCAAATGGTTTCATATAAGCTGGAAATCCAACATAGTTGAAAATGCCTTCCCAGTCTAAAGGATAGGAGAGGTTAGCAAATGACTGATCAGTTGTATCATCCGGATGATCTCTGGAAGGTAGAATAACTGTCTTAGGTACAGGCACATTGATTTTTGTAGCCAGACAGTTATTGAAGAACTTTTCATCAGCACTCCACCAAAACGGGTTATTGATAACGGCTGTACCACAAAGTGCTGCATTCTTTAAGAAAGCTCTGTAAAATGGTACGTCCTGACTAATGCGATCAATGATTACCGCGTAATCACTGGCAACACCCTGCATTACTTTTTCAATGCGCACAGGTTCTGCTACAATGCCAGGAATATTTTTACTATTGATTCTTTCTACAAAAGCATCTGGGAAGCTTCTTTCTCTTCCATGGAGGATACCAATCTTTTTCATATAGAGTTTTTTTGCTTGCTGATTTGATCAGGAATTGAATATAAGTAAACTAGGGCTTACGGCAAGAGATTGTGGCTCATTTTGTGTGCAACTTATCGCCTGAAGCGTTATTTTTTTGTGTTGTATTCCTTATTTTGGCTCATGACCGAAACCCAAACTTTGTCGCCTGCTCGTTTACTTGTAGAGCAGTTCACAATTATGTCTGAATACTTGGACAGAGAAGTAACGATTGATGCGTATTTACCGAAGGAAATACAGTTTCCCGACCAATTAAGCCTCTTGCTGATCAACGATGGACAGGATTTGCCCAAAATGCCTTTTGCAACAATTTTAGAGGACTTATTGGCCGCAGAGGAGATTAGTCCATTGATCTGCATTGGGATTCATTGCGGACCAGACCGTAAAATGGAATATGGAACTGGTTATTCTGCCGATTTTAAAGGAAGAGGCGCTAAAGCCGGGTTGTACGGCAAATTTATTTTCGATGAGTTGCTGCCCTATATCAGAAAGCGTTTTCAGATGCCTCATTTTAAAGACAAGTCTTTTGCAGGGTTTTCGCTGGGTGCATTAAGTGCACTAGATATCGTTTGGAATCATGCAGGCGAATTTGTGCGGGCTGGTGTTTTCAGCGGCTCTCTCTGGTGGAGAAGAAAAGCTTATGAAGATGGGTATGATGATGAGCAGGATAGATTGATGCACCTGCAAATACGGAAAGGTGGCTTCGCCCCTTGGTTACGTTTCTTTATCCAATGCGGCGGCTTAGATGAAGCTGCAGACAGAAATAATAACGGCGTAATTGATTCCATTGACGATGCCCTAGACCTGATTGTTGAATTAAAAGCAAAGGGCTACACTGATGCACATATTCAATATTTGGAACTACCTGAAGGAAAGCATGATGTGCCTACATGGGCAGAAGCTTTTCCCGCATTTTTGAAATGGGGTTGGGGTAGGTAATTACAAACTGAATTGGTATATAAAAGAAAAGCTCCTGTTGAAGGAGCTTTTCTTTTATCAGGTTGTGAAAGATTACTGATTGAAGTTGTAACGCAAACCTAATTGCATACCCCACACACTACCTGTATTGTAACTTAATTCATAAGGTTTAACAGGCAGCTGACCATTTACTACACGCATGCGGTAAACTGGCTGTCCGGTAGGGAAGGTAGTGAAGCCTGTTTGGCCACCAATACCTGCTAACTGAAGTGGATCGCCCACCAAAACAAACTGACGTGTACCCCAGTTCTTATTCAAGAAGTTTAATACGTTAAACATATCAAGGTTGAACTGTAATACATTCTTCTTGCCTGATTTGCTTGTAAAGAATGCAACATCTTGTCTGAAACTGAAGTTCAAGCTGTGGAAATAAGGAAGATATGCGGCATTGCGCTCTACATACTGTCCTTTTTTCTTCTTCAAGTAATAGTTGTTGTTGATGAATTGGTTGAAAGCATCAATCTGCTGCTGTGCACTAAATGGTGTAGCACCAGTAATCGGTGCAAAGTTCAGCTGACTTGCATTCGTAGGTACATATAATAAATCACCACCGTTCTGACCATCATTGTTCATGTCGTTATTGTAGCGGAAGCTAAAGTTACCCATGCTCGCATAGTCATAGAAGAAAGTAAATGTAGAAGCAAAGTTCTTGAAGTATTCTTTTCTATAAGATAGCAAAGCCACTACTCTGTGCGGACGCAGGTCACTATTTTCTCCGTACTCCAGCATATTTGGTGTACCAACGCCAGCAATACCACCCCATGCACTACCAGCCTGTGCACCTGGATTACCGGTAAGTTCAGCTGCAGAAGAATAGGTATATGCTACTGAAGCATAGAGACCGTTTTTCCAACGCTTATTTGCTGAAGCTGTCATGAAAGTAGACAGACCTTTGCGACTTGTGTTTTCCAATACAATTGCTTGTTGAACGTTTGGATAGATTCTTCTCAGTGAATTATTCAAAGCAGTATTGCCACCATTGTCATAACGAGGTCTGTTATCTAATCCGCTAAAACTAGCATTAGGAGCTTTCAGTGCAGCGTTTCTCATTTGTACTGCATTGATATCGGTAGCAACAGAGGCTTCCAAAGTCAGGTTAATATCGTTTGGTAAGCGCTTATCAACAGCGAAATAAGTTCTCCAAATCTGTGGGAATCTGAACTGATCATCAATTAGTACAAAGTTTACAGGTGCGCCACTAGCTGGTGTTGGTAATAAGCTGCTCCATCTATCCAATCTTGGATCGAAGCGGATGCCTGCAAGGGTAGCAGCACCTGCTGTAGATGAGTTGGAAATAGCACCTTGAAACTGAGCTGTACCAGCGTTAGTAGGCATGTTCGTCAGCCATACAAATGGGATACGACCGGTGAATACGCCTGTACCACCTCTGAGCACGAGAGATTTGTCGCCTTCAACATCCCAACGTATACTAGCTCTTGGAGAAAGCAGGATGCGTTGTTTAGGCCATTTGTAGCTTGAATAATTGCGCATCTGACCATCTTGGCCAGGGAATTGTAAAGCATCAATGTTAGGGTTACCTAAAGGACCTTTAAAGTAAACAGGCAGATCACCTCTCATTGCAAGTGTGATTTTCAAATCCTTGTTTACATTGATTTCATCCTGCAAATAACCAGCCCACTGACCAACTTTCAACTCAGCTGAATACACTTGTGATTTACCAGGAATTCTTGAGTAAGTATAAGCATAAAATACAGGTGCTTGATCATTGATGAATTCACGCAAACTGTTGAATACATAATAGCTCTGTGCACCTGGCATAAAGCTGTTACCTACATATTGTTGTTCGTAAGTAAGACCACCAATCAATGTATGCTTACCAGCAGTGTAAGTCATGTTATTGGTAATGCTGAATACGCGGTTGATAACATCATTGTTGAAAGAGAATGGTTCCAGGCCAAAGCTTAATTGGTTCTGACCATTGCCATTGAAGATGTCAACAAAAGGAAAATCTACAGAAGGAGTAGTTCTTGTTGCTCTTGTGTATGAGAAAGTAGCCAAGAATTGATTGGATAATTTACCTCTTGTACTGTTCAATTCGAATGTACCACTGCGTACAATGTTTTTGAATCTGTAAATAGAATTGGCGAATGACATAGAGAATGCGCCAAAACGGCTATTGGGCAATGAAGTACCAATAGAAGTAGGAGTATTGCCGATACGTTGAACGTTAAAACCACCTTGGTTGATGATTGAATTTCCGTTAAGCTGTTCGTCGTTATTGTTGACATAGTCGGTATAACGGAAAGTGGCTTTGTGCATGCTGTTGATGTTCCAGTCAATTTTAGCAACAACTTTGTAGTTGTCTGCTTTATAATTGGGGAAATTGTCAAAAGCACCAGTATTGTAACCATATCTGCTGGAGAGATAGTTCGACAAAGCACGGAGTGAGTCAATGGGTACATTAGATTGGTTTAAACCACCAGTACCACCTTGTGCACGCCAGATAATACCAGGGAACTCGCGTCTTTCTAATTCGCCATTCACAAAGAAGAACAACTTGTTTTTAATGATCGGTCCGCCAATTGTAACACCATAGAAGTTTACTTTATTTACTTGTAATGGTGGTAATACAGAGTCGCGTACTTTTTTACCGTTCATATCCTGCGTTCTCTGGAATGTGTACAAAGAAGCTTTCAGGCTATTGGTACCGCTTTTGGTAACTGCGTTGATACCGGCACCTGTAAAACCGGATTGTCTGATATCAAAAGGTGCAATGTTTACAGAAATTTCTTCAATCGCATCCAAGGGAATTGGAGAAGAAATAGAACCACCAGGTAGTGGATCGCTACGAAGGCCAAAGTTGTTGTTCAAGTTAGCACCATCGATCTGGATATTGTTATAACGACCATCGCGACCACCAAAGCTGTTGTTCGCACCTGCTTGTGGTGTTAGTGCGGTGAAGTCAACCAGGTTTCTGGAGAAGTTAGGCACATTGCGTAATTGGTCTGAACCAATTACAGTTGATGCACCTGTCTTATCTGCCAAAGAGCGATAACGTCTGGCAGCACCAGTAACAGTAACAGAAGCCAATTCTTTGAATTCTTCACCGGCAACTACATTCACTGAATAGGTTTCACCCAGTTGTAGGGTGATGTTTTCCAGCGTCTGCTCTTTGTACCCGGCGAATTGAAAAACAATTTTGTAAGGGCCGCCGATACGTGCGTTTGGAATGGTGAATACACCACCCTTTGTAGAAGCGGTTTTGTAAGTGGTTCCTGTAGGAAGGTGGGTTGCTGTAACGGTTGCGCCTTCTAAAGAAACGCCCTTAGGATCTTTCACAGTTCCTGTAATGGTACTGTTGGTTACCTGTGAGATTGCAGCGAAAGGCAATAATAACAGGAGAATGAATTTGGTTAAGTGCTTGCTCAGCATAGGTATGTTTTTACGCAGCAAAGAAACTTTATTCCTTTGGAAATGCTACTAACAATATTTTAACAAATGGGCATAATAAGCCCTAGTTACATGCAGCGTTTTACAATTAATAAAATAAAAAGAGCCTCCGAAGAGGCTCTTTTTAGTACCAAGTGTATTCTAATTAATTGAAATTGAAGCGAATACCCAGCTGGCTGATCCAACGGTTAGCAAATTCTGGTACAACGCTTGTGCTGCTGTTCCATGGATTTACAATAGTTGGGTTGAAAGAATAAGTTGGGTTCAGTGTACCTGTTTGGTAACCACGGAACTGAATCAGACCGAAGTTATCATTACCCATGAAGTAAGTACGGCCCCAATTTCTGTTCAGCATATTGGTGAAGTTGGCTACTTCGTAAGTCAACTGGAACTGATAACGCTGCTTACCCATCTTGATGTTGAAATCCTGAGCTACTTTCAGGTTAACAATATTGGTGAAAGGCAGGCGAGAAGCATTTCTTTCAGCAAACTGACCTCTGTTATTTTTCAGGTAGTTGTCCTTGTTAATATAATTATTCAAAGCTGCAACCTGCTGAGCACCGGTATATGTAACGCCACCTACAGTAGTAGATAAGATTTGTCCTGCAGTCAAGAGCTGCTGGAGATCTTGTGCTGTTGGGATATAGATCAAGTCGTTTGTGCCTGCAGGACCGTCATCACGAATCATAGAGTTCTGCGCATATACATAGCTGAATGGGTTACCAGACTGACCTTGGTAAGTCAGGGTAATGGTAGTTGCCATTGACTTGTTTGCATAAGTGAACTTCTTGCTAGCGATAGCGAAGATTCTGTGACCCTGACTGAAATCAGAGTTTGAACGGCCAATAGTATTTCTACCATTTACAGCTTCCATAAATCTCCACTGGCTGAGGTTAACAGAGCTTGTTGCTTCGTTCACCACTACTGAGTTACCAAAGCTATAGTTAGCCTCGAAGAAGAAACCATCACGAGTACGCTTGCTCAAAGTAGCAGCGAGGTTATACGCAAAACCTTTAGGACCCTTGTTGTTTGTCAACAAGATAGCGTTGTCGTATGGGTTAGTTGTACCAATAATTGGTAATGTTACAGGAGCAGGATAAACTGTTCTTGCACCAGGTCCAGTAGACACGCCTTGTGGCTGTCTGATGTTGATATTTGTGTAGTAGATTTCGCTGATGTTCTGGCTGAACAAACCTTCTAATGTCATGTTCCAGCCATCATTGAACTTCTTGTCGATAGCCAATGAAGTTCTGAACAACTGAGGCATTCTGAATTCTTGAGAAATCAAGTTCAAACCACCTTTTGAAGTGCCTATACCCACTTCGCTAGGCAACCACTGCTGCGCAGGATTTGCTCTGAAGCGGATTTGGTTCCAAGCAGCAACGTTCTGGCTTGAGTTAGCAGTATAACCGCTCTGGAAGATACCGTTGTTGTTGAAGATACCACCAGGCCATACCAAAGGAATACGACCAGTGAAAATACCCATACCACCACGGATAACGATATTCTCTTCAGGAATCTTATAAGTGAAACCGAAACGAGGAGAGATAGCGATTGGGAACTTAGGTCTCAAACCTGAGCGAGCTCCTTGTAAATCGTAGTTGGCTGCAAATACTGGTAAAGCTGTGCTGTTTGTAAATGCATCAGCCCAAGGAATAGACAATAATTTGTAGTAGTCAGCTCTGATACCGAAGTTCAAAGTCAGGTTTTCGCTTGGTCTGATTTCATCATTGATAAAGCCAGAACCTTTTGCAATCTTGAATCCTGCACCTGCTTTTGTATCATCAGTAAATACGCGGTCGTAAGGAACGCCCAAAGTATAAGACTGAGGTCTTGCACCAGTCAGGAAGTCATTCAGGTTAGCAAAAGTATAGTTACCAAAAGTGTTCTGTACGAAAGCGTTAAATACGTTGTTGTATTCGTAGTCAACACCCATGCTCATAGAATGCTTACCAATGTTGAACTTATAGATGTTGAAGATGCTAAAGTTCTTCTGCGTTAAGAGGTTGATAGTAGAGCTGTTGTCTGGACCGAATACGAATGCACCAGAACCATCATTGATACGTACACGAGGGAAAGGATTGCCGATAGGATCGCGATCATCCAGTACGTCTGTATAAGTAACCAATAAACGGTTGCTAGCACCCTTGTTACCAACCAGACTCTTTAATTCCAAAGAAGTAGAGTTAGTTCTGTTAGGGAAGTAGAAACCATTGTTGTAGAAGTTGATAGTACCGGCACTACTTGCTGAAGTGTTGAAACGCTCCAGTTTAGTGTAACGATTTGAAGCAGACAACTTATGTCTGTCGTTAATGTTCCAATCTAAACGTACAGTGATACGATCAGCATTTGTTTTCTCTTCATTGTTCAGGAAACCACCTGGATCATAACCATAGGTAGTCTTCAGTGTGTTCACCAGACTATTGATTACGTTGATATCTCTGGTGTTACCAGTGTATTGAGAGAATTCAAAAGGCTGAGGACGTGTATTTCTTTCCAATTCAGCGTTGATGAAGTAGAACAGCTTGTTCTTCTTCAATGCACCACCTACGCGGAAACCGTACAAAGAGTTTGTGAAATTAGGTAGCTTTTGTGCTACTTCTTTTGCTTGTAAAGGGTTCTTACCGGCCAGATCCTGGTTTCTTGTAAAGTAGTAAACTGAACCTTCAGTTCTGTTGGTACCTGAACGAGTTACAGCATTGATACCACCTCCAGTGAAATTACCCAAAGAGGCATCGTATGGAGAGATCACTACCTGGAACTGATCAATCGCATCGATAGAGAGTGGTGACAAACCTGTCTGACCACCGTTTGTACCGTTTGCAGAAAGACCAAACACATCGTTATTCACAGCTCCATCTACATAGAAAGAGTTGTAACGGTTGTTCTGGCCAGCGATAGTGATACCTTCACCACTAGTTACTTTAGCCTGAGGAACGTTACGCAGGAAGTCGTACAGGTTACGACCAACTGATGGCAGGTTTTGCATTTTCTCGCGGCTGATCAGTGTTTCAGTACCACCTTTACCAGAGATTTCGGTTGTTTTTCTTGTACCAGTTACGGTAACATTGCCGAGTTCCTTGGCTTGGTTGAACATCACAAAGTCTACCTTGAAGGTCTCACCAAGGCTCAGATAAACATCACCTTTCTTTTCTACAGCAAAGTTCACGAAGCTAACCTCTACTGAGTAAGGGCCACCTGCGTTCATGTTGCTAATGTCAAAACGACCACCCGTACGGCTCTGTACGCGGTACTTTGTTCCTGTAGGTTCGTGTATAGCAGTTACAGTTGCGCCAACCAAGGGCTCACCTGAACTTGTTTTCACTGAACCACTCATGCTACTAGTCGTGTTCTGCGCCAATGCAAGTGCTGGGAGCATAACCGCCAGTAGAAATTGTAATAACTTTCTCCTAAGCATAGTGTTAATTTTACGGGTGCAAAGAAAATGAATAATATTGGGTTATTGGGCTGGTTGTATTAACAAAATATTAATACGGCACATTTTATCCTTCTTTCCCCATTTTGGTTGAATAGAAAGTGCTGATTAGCAATTATTTAGCTAAACAACATTGAAAACAGTAGTTTTGCCCACCATGAGTATGTTAGACCCCATATCATCCGCTATTGAGGCCATTAAAGCTGGCCAAATGATTATAGTGGTGGATGATGAAGACAGAGAGAATGAGGGCGACTTTATCGTCGCAGCCCGTTTTGCCACCCCAGAAGTCATCAATTTTATGAGTAGAGAGGGTCGTGGCCTGATCTGTGCCGCCTTAACAGAAGATCGTTGCAGAGAGTTGCAGTTAGAGCCAATGGTTCGATCCAATACTTCTTTACATGAAACCGCTTTCACGGTTTCTGTTGATCTGATTGGTCAAGGCACCACCACGGGTATTTCGGCTAGTGACCGCTCAAAGACGATACAAGCCCTGATTCACCCGCAAACAAAGCCGGCCGACTTGGGCAGGCCAGGCCATATTTTCCCGCTCAGGGCAAAAGATGGTGGAGTATTGCGCAGAGCAGGGCATACCGAAGCAACAGTTGATCTGGCTCGACTAGCTGGATTAGAACCTGCCGGTGTGTTGGTAGAAGTGATGAACGAAGACGGCACCATGGCAAGGCTTCCTCAGTTATTGGAAATTGCCAAGAAATTTAACCTAAAGATTATTTCTATTAAAGACCTGATCGAATACAGGCTCAAAACAGATTCTTTAATTGAGGAATTGGTAAGGGTTGATATGCCTACGCAACATGGCCACTTTAAGCTGGTAGCTTTTCGCGAAAAGCAAACCGGCGGTGAACACCTTGCTTTAATTAAAGGAAGCTGGCAGGAAGGTGAGCCTGTACTGACAAGGGTACATAGCAGTTGTTTTACGGGCGATATCTTAGGTAGCTTTCGCTGTGATTGTGGCGACCAATTACATAAAGCCATGCAAATGGTGGAAGCAGAGGGCAAAGGTGTTATTCTATACATGAACCAAGAGGGCAGAGGTATTGGCTTAATCAATAAACTAAAAGCCTATCAATTACAAGAGCAAGGGTACGATACAGTAGAAGCCAACTTGAAACTAGGCTTTGGTATGGATGAACGTGATTATGGTGTTGGCGCACAAATGCTGCGTTATCTCGGTGTTACGAAACTGAAATTGATGAGTAACAATCCGCGTAAGCGTGCAGGGTTAAAAGGCTACGGACTGGAGTTGGTGGAAGTAGTGCCAATTGAAATTCATGCAAACCCGCACAATGAAAAATATTTGAAGACCAAACGCGATAAGCTTGGTCATGAAATCATGGATGAGAAATAGCATAAAAAATCCCCGCTTTGTTGCGGGGATTTTTTTATTGCTTTGGCAGCTTTGATTTTGTTTCGTCCAACTCTTTCTTGAGTTGAATCACATACAGTGTTAGTTCTTCTACTTTCTTTAACAAGAGTGCATTCATCTTACCAAGATCAACACCATCTCTCACCACTTCATTTGCTGTTGGTATATCTGGCAGATGCTTGTTTTGCTGAATGTATTGCTCCAGTTGAGGCAGCGGCATTAAAGGATATTGCTTTTCGAACACATGATCGAACCAGTCTGCAGAGCCCTTAACAGCTACTTTCACTTTTTCTGTGAGGATGCCTTGTTCAACATATAATTTATATCCATCAAAGCCAGTAGGTACATTACCAATTTTTACACGGCCTTGATAAGAGTCGATAGAGAAGAATTCTTTCTCTTGAGGATCTGTTGGTCCCTTGTAACTTATTTTGAAAGTCTGCGGTGTTTTCAATTTGTTATCGCCGGACACGCGTGCGCCAATTGTCCAAAAGCTATTGTTCTTGGGGTTATTGTCGCCATTAGAGAACATAATCGAAGGTTCGTTCTGTCCCTGTGCGGCCCATTCATTACTCAGCTTGAGCAATACATTTTTGTCCTTTACATTGCCCGCGCCTTTTTTAATTTCCAGCAAAGCTGTTGGTGTTCTGGTGCCAATACCTACAAATCCTTTTAACGGGAAGATGTGGTCACCTAGAGTATCTAAAGCTATGGCTTGCTGATCTTTTTCGGTTAAAGTACCGGCAAAGGGATTGGGCTTACCTGTTTTGGTGGCAGGTGGGGGAGTTGACTGTGCTGAAAGCGCAGTAACTGCCATGATGCAAATCGCACTAAAAACAGTTTTCATATACTAAGTCATTCAGGTGAGAGTCAAAGTTATCCTTTCGGGCAGCATTCCACAAAGAAATCGCCCTTCAGTCATGAAAGAACGTTTTTTCAGACAAATTAGTATACGAAAAAGGCAGTCTTTCGGACTGCCTTTTGAATCTGTCTTGCTTATTCTTTTTCTTCTCTTTCTTTTTCCTTGTCGTAAGCCCTGATAATAGCTTTTACCAAGCGGTGTCTAACCACATCCTCTTCGTCCAATTGAATGTGGGCAATGCCGTCAATGTTCTGAAGGATGCGGATAGCTTTTTGCAAACCGCTGTGTTGGTTTCTTGGCAAATCTATCTGCGTAGGGTCACCCGTGATGATGGCTTTTGCATTGGCACCGATCCTTGTTAGGAACATCTTCAGCTGAAGATCATTGGTATTCTGTGCTTCATCCAAAATGATAAAGGCATTATCCAAAGTACGGCCCCGCATATAAGCCAGAGGAGCGATCTCAATGGTACGTGTACTCATGTAATAACCGAGTTTGTCTGCAGGGATCATGTCGTCCAAGGCATCATACAATGGGCGCAAGTATGGATCGATCTTTTCTTTTAAATCTCCGGGAAGGAAACCCAGACTTTCACCTGCTTCTACAGCAGGCCTTGTCAGAATGATTTTCTTCACCATCTTATTCTTCAATGCACGTACTGCTAGTGCAACTGCTGTATAGGTTTTACCAGTACCGGCAGGGCCGATGGCAAATACCACATCATTTCTGTCTGCAGCAGCTACCATTTTCTTCTGATTCTGTGTTCTGGCTCGAACGGTTTTACCGTTAGGACCAAATACAAGAATATCGTTGGGGTTACGGTCAACAAAATTGTCAATTGTTTCCGCGTCATCACCGCCAAGGATTTGTTCGAAATAGTTTTCGCTTAAGTGACCGTTTCTTTCTAAATACTGAACGATGAGGCCAATTTTCTCCTTAGCAGACTCAATCTGCTCTGGTGCGCCACTCAGTTTAATTTGAGAGCCGCGGGAGAGGATTTTCAGTAGCGGAAATTTTTTCTTGAGTAAATCGAGCTTGCCGTTGTTGACACCAAAAAATTCAATGGGATTAACCGTTTCGAGGTTGATGATTGTTTCTGTCAAACTAGTGCCGTTTAGAATGAATAATCGGATTGCTTTTCGATACGTACTAACCTAACCAAATTTAATCTTTTCAATTGCGTATTTCCTAATACAGATTATACACAATGTGTGGATATAAACCCTAATGCATCATCAGGGCTGAAAAGCGTGAATATGAATTTTGGGTTAACCCAGTTTTTTGAGTGCAGCGATGGTTGCTATAGGATCTGCGGACTTGAAAACAGTATTGCCAGCTACTAGTACATCAGCGCCAGCTGCAATGATGGATGCTGCATTATCAAGTGTTACACCACCATCTATTTCAATCAAAGCAGAAGAATCGCTTTCTTGAATCATGGCTTTGAGCGCTTTGATTTTTTGTAATGTGTGTGGAATGAATTGCTGTCCACCAAAACCTGGGTTCACACTCATTAGGCAAACCAAATCAATATCCTGAATGATGTCTGCTAATCCTGCAACTGGCGTATGCGGATTTACAGCCACTCCTGCTTTCATGCCCAGCGCTTTGATTTGCTGAATATTTCTGTGTAAGTGCGGACAAGCTTCAATATGTACAGTGAGTATATCGGCGCCTGCTTTTTTAAATGCTTCTGCATATTGTCCCGGCTCCAAAATCATCAAATGCACATCACAAACTTTTGATGTGGCTTTTCTGATGTGCTCTATCACCGGTAAACCAAAACTGATATTGGGTACAAAGCGGCCATCCATCACATCGAGGTGAAACCAGTCTGCTTCACTCTTGTTGAGCATTTGGCATTCGCTTTCCAACTGTAGAAAATTTGCACTCAAAAGGGACGGGGCAATCAGGGCCATGGGAGCATGTTTAAAGTGCAAAAATAACTGCTCATTTTGAAGCAGTCTTTATTTTTTCAATCGTTCCAGTGCTACTCTTGCTTCATCCATATTAGGGTCTATCAAAAGCGCAGCTTCATAATGCTTGATGGCAGCTTCTTTTTGTGCAACCTGCTCTTCACATTTTGCCCTCCAATAAAATAAATCAGGGTCGGTAGGAATCATCGGTTGCACTTTCGTGATATAGGCCAAGGCTTCAGGATAGTTGCCCTTGTCATAATCGAGAAAAACCATTTCGAGGTGCGCGCGTACATAACGAAAATCGCTATTGATGCATAACTGAAATAAACGTCTTGCTTCAGCTGTGTTCCCTATTCTTGCTTGATACAAACCACGAACAAAATTGGCGTGTGTGTAATAGGGTTGCCCAATTCCCAATTTGTCTAATTCTGTACAAAGGGAAAGGCAAGATGGATCTTTTTTCTCTGCTAGTAAATGTGCCAGAAATAGCAATGCATCGGGGTTCTTGCTATAAATCTTCAAGGAATTGAGATAGGCCTTGATTGCTAAACTGGTGTCCTTGGCTTTTTCAGCTATACCGGCAGTAAAAAACCACAGACCTGAATTCAATGAATCTGTACTCAATAGAATTTGCGATTGCTCCAAAGCTTTATTGTATTGCGCAGTGCTGTCCAGATACTGCACAAACTGTGCCCTCAAATCAGTGCTATCGGGGTGTTTAGCCAATGTTTGCTCAAATGCAGCAACCTGAGGATCTTCAGGAATAGCTGCTTTGTTTGATTTGTTTTCTTGTGCATTGTCCGAGCTGTTTTGGCAAGCTGATAGCAGGATCAAAACGAAGAGCAACCATTTATTCATGGCCTAAAATTAGGGTAGTGGTGCATCGTGTGACAAAAATCTGACCTAAAAACCTTTTCTGCCGGTTATTTTTGCCGGATAATTAACAAATCATGCGTTTGATCACCCTTTTAACCCTTTCTAGTTTACTTGGTTTTACACAACCGAAAGCGCAAAGCAGCGATTCTTTACAATACGCAGCGGAGAAGCACTTTAAAAATGTTCGCCAGCTCACTTTTGGTGGAGACAATGCAGAAGCTTACTGGAGTTACGATGGTAAGTACATCATCTTTCAAAGAACCAATCCAAAAGAAGGCTTGAATTGTGACCAAATCTTTATTGGTAAAGTACCCCAGTCGCCTGATGAACCATTTACTTACCGCTTGGTGAGTACAGGTAAGGGTAGAACAACTTGCGCTTATTTTCTGCCTGATGGAAAGCACATCATATATGCATCTACTCATGAAGGCAGTAATGATTGCCCGCCAGTGCCAGATAGAAATAAATATGGCAATCGTTATATCTGGCCGCTGTATAATACCTATGATATCTACATGGCAGATACTTCAGGGAAGATTGTGAAGAAGCTCACAACGGCCAAAGGCTATGATGCAGAAGCAACTTTATCACCTGATGGCAAAAAGATGATTTACTGCAGTGATAAAGATGGTGATCTGGAATTGTATGTAATGGATTTGAAAACCGGAAAGGAAAAACGCATTACTACTGCGCTTGGTTATGACGGTGGCGCATGGTTTAGTCCCGATAGTAAAAAGATTGTTTGGAGGGCTAGTAGACCCAAAACGCCGGAGGCAATCAAAGAATATCAAGATTTATTGAAAGATGGTATGGTAGCGCCTACCAATATGGAAGTTTGGGTGGCGAATGCAGACGGTAGTAATGCGAAACAGATTACTGAACTGGGTCAGGCCAACTGGGCACCCAATTTTACACCTGATTCTAAACGCATCATCTTCTGCAGCAATCATGAGTATAAGCGTGGTTTCCCTTTTAACATGTATATGGTTGATTTGGAAGGTAAGGGAATGGTGAAGATTAGCCGCGATAAGGGTTTCGATGCTTTCCCCATGTTTAGTCCTGATGGTAAAAAGATCATTTTTGCCTCAAACAGAAACAATGGTGGCACAAGGGATACTAATTTGTTTATTGCTGATTGGGTAGAATAATCAACGTATCACAATATGGATGAAGTCCTTAGCATTTGTTAAGGACTTTTTCTTTGCCACAACCCCCGGAATTTGTCTGTTAGCGCTAAGCGTGTAATATTGCAGTAACTAAAACGAATGATATGTACAATGGAATCCTGCACTTACACAACCTGCTCAGGTGGATTATTCTCATACTGCTGATTGTGAATGTGGTGAGTCTTTTTGGTGGTAAGAAGAATGCAAAACTGAGTTTGTATTTGATGATCAGCGCGCATTTGATGTTGGTGATTGGATTGTACCAATACATTGCCGGTGATCTTGGATTGGCTACCATTAAAGTTGCTGGTATGGGACAAACGATGAAAAATTCCGTTGCCAGATATTGGGCTGTAGAGCATATTACGGGTATGCTGATTGCGATTGTTTTGATTACACTGGGGCATGGTAGAGTGAAGCGTGATACAGATACGAAGCGAGCAAAACTGTATTTCACATTGGCCTTATTGCTGATCTTGGTAATGATGCCTTGGCCCTTCCGTGAAGGGATTGCACGCTCATGGTTCCCAGGCATGTAATCGCTAACGAATATTATCTAAAAAGGACACCAACTGGTGTCCTTTTTGATTAGGTGTTTAAAGTGACTATCACTTCGCATCCATTGCCGGGTGAGGAAATGACCTCTACTTTTCCATCAAATAGAGAAGCTCTGGTGCGAATGTTTAGCAAGCCAATACCACTGGTTCTCTTTTTGGGATCGAAACCAATACCATCATCCTTGATGCTGATATCAATTGTTTTGCTTTGCTCGTGGTTGATAATGTATATCCAGATATTCTTCGCCTTAGCGTGCTTATAGATATTGTTTAATTGAATTTGAATGATATGGTAGATATTCATCTTTAGGTTGTGCGACACATCGTAATCATCGAAATTGATGATCTCTTTGTGTATCAATGTATCAGAGCTTCCTTTCAATTCATATACAATTGTATCGATGGTTTCTGCAAGCTTAGAATTGATTACGGTAGGCAACACCAATAAATGTGATAACTTTCTGATTTCATCAATGGCGTTTTGTAAAATCATTTCTGTTTGATGATAGCTTTCTTCATCATTTCTAGAGAATTTCAAGAACATTTTCGCACTGGCTAGTAGCTGGTTGATATTATCGTGCAACTCTCTGCCAATTTCAGTTCTTTCTTTTTCCTGCGCAGCAATGATGGCATCTGTCATTTTCTTTTGGAAATCATTTTGTTCCTCCTTCAGTTGCTTTTCCAGTAATACCTTTTCAGTGATATTGTCTTTGATAGCTACATAACTGATGGTTTTTCCTTCGGAATCGATGATAGGTGCTATCGAGGCAGATTCCCAGTATAACTCTCCGTTCTTCTTTTTGTTACACAATACACCATTCCAGGTCTTACCATTTGAAAGATCTCGCCACATATCGGCATAAGTGCTATCAGGAGTTATGCCAGACTTTAGGATTCTTGGGTTTTTGCCAATTGCTTCATTGAAACTATAGCCGGTGGTATTGCAGAAAGCCGGATTTACATATTCGATACTACCATTACTATCTGTTACTACAATAGAGGAGGGGCTTTGCTCCACCATTTGTGAAAACACTTTCAAATCGGCCTGGATGGTTTTGTACGATTGTATATCTTGGAATATGCCTATTAGCCTACTCACTTTTCCGTCAACAATAATGGGTCTTCCACTAGCTCTTACCCATTTTTCTTTTCCAGTAGCTGTGATGATTTGTAACTCTAAATCATAGATTTTTTGTTCTTCGATTGCTTTTTTTACGGCTTCTTGAATCAGCCTTCTAGATGGCCCTTCTTTATAAAAGTTAATACCAGTTGCTAATTGTGGTATGTAATTCGGTTCTACTTCGTGGATTTTTTTGACAATATCAGACCAATACAATGTTTGTGTACCTAGGTCTAATTCCCACCAGCCCAGTTTAGCCAGGTTGGCCGCTTCTTCGAATAAGCGATCAGCATTTTTCCTTTCAGTAATATCTGTTGTTGTTGTTACCTTATATAACTCTCCATCTTGATCTTTGAATATGTTGAAGTTTTGATAAACGTGAATGATTTTACCATCCTTTCTAATACAGGACCATTCCTTAGGGCCGGTATTGACACCTGCAAATACATTATCATGGACTTTTACGGCAGCTTCTCGGTCAGATTCTACTAATAGATCTGTAATATTTTTATCGATTAATTCATCTTTCTCATACTTGAAAATTTCACAAAACATCGGGTTAACCTTTTTGATATAACCAGCTTTGTCTGTGACATTAATGCCAATATTGGCACTTTCAAACAAGGAGCTAAACATGTGTTCTGCCGACTGTAATTTCTTGATCACTTTTATTTCCTTAGTGATATCAAGAATACCAATAGAGATCACAGTTACTTTAGAGCTGCTATCAATAACAGGTGTGAAATTGATTTGTGTAATGAGTTCTTTATTCTGGCTGGTTTTAAATGTGTACTGCGTATTAATTGTTTCACCAGTTAAGCATTTTTGGAATTGCTCGATAAAACCAGACAGTTGATCACTTGGCAAGTAGTCAATGATAGAATCGTCTTTGTGCAAGTTTTTCCTATTCAGCTTCTGCCATAGATGATGTGCCTGTTCATTAAATGTGATGATTTTGTAAGTATGGTCTACCAGCACAAAGCCTTGAAGCGTATTATTGAGTAGGGCTTGAACATTTTTCTGCACCTCATGTAGCTGCTGTTCCTTTTTGTTCAGCTCCTCATTATTCATTTTTAATTCAGCATAAGCAATCTGAATTTCTTCATTGGTGGATTGTAACTCTTCGTTGGTAGTTTCTAGTTCTTCAATATAGGTCTGCAGGTGTTCCTTTGTGGCAGCTAATTCATGCTCTAATTCTTTGATACGGAGAAAACCTGATTCAGTATCATCACTGTTGATTTTTTCAGTGTAGATGGTCAGATCTTCCATGTCCATCTCTTCAAAAATGACCAGAGATAGTTTATTCTGATCGCCTCCAGCAATCAATGGTTTAATATGGATTCTGATATAGCTAGTCTGTTCACCAAGTTTAATTTTTTTAATACTGCTTTTGCACTCGGCTACATCCTTATGTGATTTTGCTAATAAAGACCTGAGTTCTATCAATAAATCCTGACGAATCATTTTTAGGATATTGACATTCATGGCACCACTTGGCAGACTCAGGTAATTCTGCACACTCCCAAAAATTTCTACAATATCAAACGTGTCGTTTACGATTGCGTATGGATGATCATAATTGATGTAAAGTGTCTCTTTTACAAGCTCAGCTATACTTAGTTCTTGTTTGGCAACTTTTTTAGGGTTGGGTTGCGCAATGGTCTTTCCAGTTTTAAATGCACTTAATTTAATCGTATGCAGGGCATTACCCAGTTTGCGCTGGAAGATTTTGCTTTTGCCATCCAATGTGGCGAACAAATCGGAAAACTGGCCTACTGTTTCTGACTTGCCAAGGAATAAATAGCCATTCGGATTCAATGCATAGTGAAAAACAGGAATGATGTGTTTCTGCAAATTGCCTCCAAAGTATATCAATAGATTTCTGCAACTGAGTAAGTCCAGCTTCAAAAAAGGAGGGTTGCTGACTAAGTCATGTCTTGAAAATAAAACCAAGGATCTGATTGGCTTAATTAATTCATATTTATCAAACTTTTGTATGAAATAGGTCTTAATGAAATTTTTGGGTAACCCTTTAAGGCTGGGCTCCTCATAGATGGCTTTGCGGGCATGTGCAATCGCTTCTTCATCAATATCTGTCGCAAATATCTGAATATTGTATTCCTGCGTTTTTCCTTTGAGTAAATCAGACAGGAGAATGGCAATGCTGTATGCTTCTTCGCCGGTGGCGCAACCTGGTGCCCATATGCGAATTGGGTCACCAACTTTTTTACCGGCAATGATTTTTTCAAGTATTCCCCTCAGCGCATTATACGCATTCGGATCTCTGAAGAAAGAAGTTACACCAATCAGAATATTGTTGAATAGTGCCTCTGCTTCGCCCGGCGTTTTCATCAAATATTCTACATAGTCTTCTATGTTGGACATCTTCAGTGTTACAAAACGCTTTTCCAGTCGCCTGCAAATGGTTGAAGGCTTATAATTAGAGAAATCTGTGCCAGCTCTTTCGGAAAGTATTCTGAAAATTTTTCCAAGCGGACTATCATCAGGTGGTATCGTGTTGGCGAATACCCTTGTTTGTCCTGGATGCATTAGGCTTTCCTTAATTTCTTCGCCCATTTTATCCGGTGGCAATACCATATCAACTGCACCGGTTTCTATGGCAGCCAATGGCATACCATTGTACTTGGCAGTTTGTGGTTCTTGCGCTATGGTAATAGCACCTGCTTCTTTCAACGCTTTCAATCCTACAGCGCCATCTGTTCCGGTACCGGATAAAATTACACCAATGCTTCTCGTGCCGATACTGGATGCCATGGAATTAAACAAGACGTCTACGCAAGGTTTTGGCCCCGTAGGCATAATGGTTTTGCGTAGTTCAATGGCGTCGCCTACAATGGCGATATCTTTATCAGGAGGAGTTATGTAAACCTTGTTTTCTTCAATTACTTCACCATGCAGGGCTTCTGATACTTGCAAGCGTGTTTCTCTGCTTAATAGCTGTACCAGCATGCTCTTATGTGTAGGGCTCATGTGCTGCGCGATGATAATCGCCACATTGGATAAGTTGGTAGGTAGGTTAGAGAGAAAGTCCTGTAAAGCCTCTAATCCGCCTGCAGATGCACCTATACCTATGATGAATAATGACTTGCTGTTGGTTGTTGTTTGGTCTTGCTCCAAGACCTTAGGATTCTTTTCCTTGGGCATATCAAAAATATAGCTATGTCAATTTAGGCAAAAGGTTTTATATATACTATGATTATTGTCACAAAAGAATCATTAACCCCCTTTTTTATACTCTTTGATCTCGCATTGTTGAATTTCACTTCCATGAATTTTAAACCGTACAAGGGTAGCTACCTGATGCCATCCTTGTTTTCCTGCAGCACCTGGATTCATAAAAAGGCAGGATTGTGTATGGTCGTATTGGATATTTAGGATGTGAGAATGACCTGTGATGAATAGCTGAGGCTGGTGGTGGGCAATGAGTTTTCTGGATGCAGGATTGTATTTCGGTGGTTTCCCGCCAATATGGGTCATCAAGACCTTTACATCTTCACAATGCCAAACTAGGGTTTCTGGCACTACACTTCTGATATCCTGTCCGTCAATATTGCCATAGACAGCCCGGGTAGGTTTAAAAGTCATCAATTGGTTCAGCAAGTCTAGGTTACCAATATCGCCTGCATGCCAAATTTCATCACAATGTTGAAAAAAGGGAAAAACCTGTTCACTCAAGTGGCCATGTGTGTCTGAAATCAGTCCGATGCTCGTCATATCTTTTACCCTATTTTTACGCTGCGATTGCCAAATTAAGCGATTCGGCTATGCCATTGTACAGAAACTTTACTTATTGGATTGATAAACGCCGCTGGAAATACGTGTTCCTGCTGGCTACTTTAGAATTGTCCTTGGCATAAGCAGTAGTGGAGGTTAAGTGAATACTTGTTTTTTAAACATTCACTCATCCTATCACTCTATCATTCTATCATTCATTCATTCATTCTCTCATTCAATCAATGAACCATGCCTCATTATCAAAGTTTGGGCAATATCCCGCATAAGCGTCATACGCAATTCAGAAAGCCCGACGGACAATTATACAGCGAACAATTGTTCTCTACCGAAGGATTCAGCAATGATTATTCAATACTCTATCATTGCCATCCACCCACGCAAATCATTCATACAGATGAGCCTTTCTCTGTAGCACCTCAGGTGGCAGAAGAGAAAATGCTGAAGCACAGAAGTTTTGAAGGTTTCCATATCAAGCCAGCAAAAGACTTTTTAGATAGTCGAATTCCTGTTTTGGTGAATAATGATTGTCACATTGTATTGGCTGCTCCGCAAGAGAGTATGACTAATTATTTCTACAAGAATGCTGATGCCGATGAAATGATTTTCGTGCATGAGGGTAGCGGTGTGCTGCATACGCAGTATGGTGAACTCTCTTTTGGTTACGGCGATTATTTGGTGATTCCACGTGGTACTATTTATCAGATCAGCTTTGCGGATAGTAATAACCGTTTGTTCATAGTTGAGAGCTTTAGTCCGATTCGTTATCCCAAGCGCTACATGAGTAAGTACGGTCAGTTATTGGAGCATTCACCATTCTGCGAAAGAGATATTCGTGCGCCAAAGGATTTGAAAACCTTTGATGAAACTGGCGACTTTGTGATCAAGACCAAGAAAAAAGGAGTGATGTATGGCCTGCATTATGCACATCATCCTTTTGATGTTGTCGGCTGGGATGGTTGCTGTTATCCATTTGCATTTAGTATTCATGATTTTGAGCCTATTACCGGTCGCGTGCACCAGCCACCTCCGGTGCATCAGACATTTGAAGCACACAATTTTGTGGTCTGCAGTTTTGTGCCAAGATTGTACGACTATCATCCTCAGGCCATTCCGGCGCCGTATAACCATAGCAATATTGATAGCGATGAAGTGTTGTATTATGTAGATGGTGATTTTATGAGCCGTAAGAATGTAACAAGAGGTATGATTACCCTGCATCCGGCTGGTATACCACATGGGCCACATCCTGGTGCTGTTGAGAAAAGCATAGGCAAAAAGGAGACGCAAGAGTTGGCTGTGATGGTGGATACATTCCATCCGTTGATGCTAACCAAGCAAGCTTTGGAGATCGAAAACCCCGGATATACCATGAGCTGGGCAGAATAATGCTTTGGTCTTTCCGCAGATTTTCCTAATTTATACCATCAAAACCTAAAGCCATATGATCAAATTCAACAACATTAAAGTGGGCGATTACCTGATGGGTGAATATGAAGGAAAAATGTGGAGAGGAGAGGTGGTTCGTCTGAATGGAGATGAAAAGCAGGTATGCCTGCAAACAGATGTACAAGCCTTCTGGTTCGAAACAGATCACTTACATCCCATTCCTATTAATGATGCAGAACTCACTGCGATGCATTTTGAAAAGGAAGTGTTTGATGACGGTGCTGTTAAATACAAGAAGGAAGCATTCCGTATTGTGATTGCCAAGGCGGATGATTTCAGCAATATGGATATCTGGTACCGAGAAGACAGAAGACACAATCCGGATATTCATTATATCCATGAGTTGCAGAATCATTACCATGATATGACCAAAGTGCACCTCACAGCAGAGCCGGTACATTAAGCTTAACTACAATTGATTAGATAAAATATCAGGCCATGCCTGATATTTTTTTTTGGTGGTATGGGGATTGTTTTGCAAACTTTGTTAACCAAATGGTTAAATCAAGTGGTTAATAAAGAAAAAGATTTTAGTACTGAGCAAAAGATTTTAGATGCTGCCAGAAGGGTATTCTTCCAAAAGGGGATGGCTGGTGCGCGTATGCAGGACATTGCAGATGAAGCAGGTATCAACAAAGCCTTGTTGCATTATTATTTCCGAAGCAAAGAGAACCTGCATGAAGTCATCTTTCAGCAAGCTTTTGGTACGATGATGCCAAAAGTGGCCGAGATATTTGGTAAGGAAGGTGCTTTTGAAGATAAGCTGCGTGCTTTTGTGGATGTGTATATCAGCATGGCTTTGGCGAATCCTTTTTTACCCATGTTTGTCTTGGGTGAAATGCATAGTGGGGCAGATTCTATCGTGAAAAAACATTTCCTAGCCAATATGCAGCAGTTGCCTTTTCACAAGATTAGACAGGACATTCATGATGCGGTAAAGCGTGGAGAGATTTTGCCTATTGAGCCACCTCAGCTCATGTTGAATGTGATGGCACTTTGTTTATTCCCATTTATTGCCCGACCGCTTTTTCAAACTATCAATCAGCTAACTGATCCGCAATACGATAAGCTGTTGAAAGCGAGGAAAAAGGAAGTGGCCAATTTTATACTCAGATCAATTCGTCCCTGATATGTATCAAAAACAATTTACCTGGATATTGTTTGGCGTGCTGATAGCTTGCAGTGTAGTAGCACAGTCCACCTTAAAGCTGGAAGAAGCGCAAGCAAAAGCCGCAGCCAATTATCCCTTACTTAGACAAAAAGCGCTGGTGCAGCAACAGGCGCAAATTGGTGTAGCTAATCTGCAGAAAAATTATTTGCCGCAATTGTCATTGGGTGCGCAGGCTACCTATCAATCAGAAGTAACACAGTTGCCGATAAAGCTGCCCAATATCAATGTTGATCCACTTAGTAAGGATCAATATCGTGCTTTGCTGGATATAAACCAGTTGATCTATGATGGCGGTGTGATCAAGCAACAGCAATCGCTTCAGCGTATGGGCGAACAGGTGGCCGAGCAGCAGGTAGCAATCGAAATGCAAAAGCTGCGCGAGCGTATCAATCAGATTTATTTGGGTGCTTTATTGTTGGAGTATCAGTTGGGACAAACATCGATTGTTGAAAAAGACCTTCAGGCAGGTTTGAATCGAATTAAAGCGCAAGTGAGCAATGGTACTGCAGTGAAAGCTGCACAAGCAAGTCTGGAAGCTGAGTTGATTCGTAACCAACAGCGCGCTATCGAAATTAGTTTTAGTAAGCAGGGTTTGTTGGATGTCCTATCGGTTTGGATGGGCGATTCAACTGGAGTACAGTATCAATTACAAAAGCCTGCTCAGGAAATTGTTTCTGCAGATATCAGCAGACCTGAATTGCGGTATTTCATGTTGCAGGATAGTGTCTATCAACTGCAAGGCAAATTGGTAGAGCAAAAAACAGCACCTAAACTGAGTGCATTTGCACAAGGCGGGTATGGCAGACCTGGACTGAATATGCTGAAAAATGAATTTGCTTTTTTCTATACAACCGGTTTGCGTTTGCAATGGTCTATTTCCAGTTTTTATACCAATAAACAAGAGAAAGAATTGACACGCATCAGTAGCAGAATGAATGAAGTGCAGAAAGATCAATTCATGTTGCAGACCAATGCTGCTTTACGTCAGCAATTGGCTGAGGTAAATAAATACAAACAATTATTGGCTACGGATCAGCAATTAATTGGCCTGCGCTTGAAAGTGAAAGAAACAGCAGCTGCACAATTAGAGAATGGATTGATTACGCCGGCAGATTATGTGCGTGAAGTGCAAGCGGAAGATCAGGCCAGACAGAATGCACTCATTCATGAGATGCAATTATTGCAAGCCATCATTCAATACAATACTATTTCAGGAAAATAATCAACCCTATTATGAATCGTTATCTATCCACGTTTATTGCTGTTGGTCTGCTTAGTCTGGCAGCATGTAAATCCGGTAAAAATGAATTTGATACTACCGGTGTATTTGAAGCAGATGAAGTAATTGTTGCTGCGGAGAATGCCGGACGTATTTTGCAATTTGATGCCAAGGAAGGCGATAGCTTGGCTAAAGATCAAGTAACTGTCCTGATTGACCCCGTTGGTTTAGAATTGCAGAAAGCGCAAGTAGATGCTAGTATGCAGGCGCTACAAGAAAAGACCATGGATGTTCGTCCGCAAATTAAACTATTAGAAGAGCAATTAGCAGTACAACAAGCACAACTGAATACTTTGGAAAAAGAAAAGCAGCGCTTTAGTAAACTGGTACAAGCAGATGCAGCACCACAAAAACAGTTGGATGATTTGTTGGCGCAAATAGATGTATTGAAGCAACAGCAGGCAGTAACCAAACAGCAAATTGCGGTACAGCAACAAATCACCGGTACGCAGAATCGTTCTATTTTAAGCGAGCAAAAGCCCTTGGAAAAAAGAGCAGCTCAATTGCAAGATCAATTGGCTAGAACACAAGTGAAGAATCCTTTAGCAGGCATCTTACTAACGAAATATGCTTTAGCAGGTGAAATGACGGCGCCGGGTAAGGCTTTATACAAAGTAGCTAACCTCAACACCTTAACATTACGCGCTTATGTTAGTGGTGCTCAACTACCTACGATTCGACTGAATCAAGTGGTGAAAGTAATGACAGATAATGGTAAGGGTGGTTATGAAACGCATCAGGGTGTGATCTCTTGGATTAGTGATAAAGCAGAGTTTACGCCTAAGACCATTCAGACAAAAGATGAGCGCGCCAATTTGGTTTACGCCATTAAAGTGCAGGTGAAGAACAATGGTTATTTGAAAATTGGTATGTACGGTGAATGTCAGTTCTAATGCAAGCAATCGAAGCCATACAAATTCATAAGACCTATCAAAACGGTAAGAAAGTCGTTACTGCTTTGCAGGGCATCGACTTACACGTTAAGCGAGGCGAACTATTCGGCTTAATTGGTCCGGATGGCGCAGGCAAGACTTCGCTCATAAGAATCATTGCAACACTATTGTTGGCAGATAAAGGTCAGGCAAGCTTGGATGGATTAGATGTGGTAAAAGAGTATAAAGCTATTCGAAGACGTATCGGCTATATGCCGGGTAAGTTTTCTCTGTATCCTGATTTAACCGTTGAAGAGAACCTTTCATTTTTTGCTACCATATTTGGTACAACTGTAAAAGAAAACTACGCGTTGATTAAGGATATCTATCAGCAAATAGAACCCTTCAAAAAGCGTAGAGCCGGTAATCTTTCCGGTGGTATGAAGCAGAAGCTGGCGCTAAGTTGCGCCTTGATTCACCGGCCGTCTGTTTTGTTATTGGATGAACCTACCACGGGTGTGGATGCAGTATCTAGAAAAGAGTTCTGGCAAATGCTAAAGCAATTACAGCGAGAAGGTATTACCATTCTGGTTTCAACACCTTATATGGATGAAGCAGCTCTGTGTGATCGAGTGGCATTGATTCAAAATGGTAAAATCATGCGCACAGATACGCCTGACAATATTGTGGCAAGTTTTGGCGAGCCTTTGTGGTCAATTGGTGGTGCTTCCATGCATCAGCTGTTACAATTGCTACGCGATTATCCTGCAACCAAAACAGTATTTCCCTTCGGTGAGGTTTGTCATTGGACAAGTAAAGAAGCAGATACGGATGTAGACAAGTTGCGCATTTACTTATCAAAGCAGGGTTTAGGTGAGATAGAGATAGTGTCTGTGTCGCCGGGTATTGAAGATGTGTTCATGAAATTAATGCTGGAACATGGAGCATAAGTATACGATAACAGCAGATCAATTGACCAAGCAATTTGGTGATTTCATTGCGGTGGATCATATCAGCTTTGCCGTACAGCAAGGCGAGATATTTGGCTTTCTGGGTGCCAATGGTGCCGGTAAGACTACTGCTATGCGCATGCTTTGTGGCTTAAGCTTGCCTAGTTCAGGTAAAGCAACGGTTGCTGGTTACGATGTATTTACGCAAACAGAGCAGATTAAGCAAAGTATTGGTTACATGAGTCAGAAGTTTTCTTTGTATGAAGACCTGACTGTTACAGAGAATATGCGCTTTTATGGAGGTATATATGGTATGCGCATAGCTGCCATAAAAGACAGGGCAAAGGAAATCTTGGCGCAACTGCATTTGCAAGGTGAGAAAGATACGCTTGTCAAATCTTTGCCCTTGGGTTGGAAACAGAAGCTGGCATTTTCAGTGGCCATGTTTCACAGACCGGGTATTGTGTTTTTGGATGAGCCAACGGGTGGGGTAGATCCAATCACGCGCAGAGAGTTTTGGGAAATGATTTATGCAGCAGCTGCTGCCGGTACCACCATTTTTGTGACCACACACTATATGGATGAGGCGGAATATTGTAATCGTGTTTCCATCATGGTAGATGGTCAGATAGCAGCCATGGATACGCCTGCTGGTTTGAAAAAGCAGTTTGCAACAGATAGTATGGAAACCGTATTTCTTCAATTGGCCAGAAAAGCAGTGAGGACAGAATAATAATATGCAACAGTTTCTATCATTTGTACGAAAAGAATTTTATCATATTCTGCGCGACAGGCGAACGCTGTTCATTTTATTTGGCATGCCTATCGCACAAATCATGTTATTCGGTTTTGCCTTGACCAATGAGGTAAAGAATTCAAAGATTGCCATACTCGACCCCTCAAGGGATGTTTTGTCGATGCGCATTACCGATCGCTTAGAAGCAAGTCGTTATTTTGATTTGGCTACAGCGCCTCGCACGATGCAGGAAGTAGATGCTGCATTTAAGAAAGGACAGATTAGGATGGCTGTGGTGTTTCCACAGCGTTTTCATCAGCAAGTGGTGCATGGTAATTCGGCGACGATACAATTGATTGCTGATGCATCAGATCCTAATACGGCAACAACATTGGTGAATTATGCCAATGCCATTATTCAGGATGAGCAAAAAGCCTTGAATGGCTTACAAAAAGTTCCTTATCGAATAGAGCCACAAATGCGTATGTTGTACAATCCGCAACTGAAAGGTGCATACAATTTCGTGCCGGGTGTAATGGCCATGATTCTGCTGCTAGTTTGTACGATGATGACATCCATTGCCATCGTTAAAGAAAAAGAAACGGGTACGATGGAGATATTACTGGCGTCTCCATTAAGACCCATATTGGTGATTGTTGCCAAAGCGGTTCCATATCTCGCTGTAAGCGCAGTAAATGTGGCCAGTATTTTGTTGTTGAGTGTATTTGTGTTGGATTTGCCGATACAAGGCAGTTTGGCCTTACTGGTAGGCGAGAGCTTGTTGTTCACAATCACTTCACTCACGCTAGGCTTATTGATCTCTTCTGTTACCAATTCGCAGCAGGTGGCAATGTTGATTTCTTTGATGGGTATGTTTTTGCCGACATTGATGTTTAGTGGGTTCATGTTCCCAATAGAGAATATGCCTCTGCCCATGCAAATCATTTCCAATATTGTTCCTGCGAAATGGTTTTTCTACATCGTGAAAGCGGTGATGATTAAAGGGCTAGGACTCCATGCCATTTGGAAGGAAACTTTGATACTCGCTGGTATGACAACCTTCTTGCTGTTGGTTAGTATTCGTAAATACAAAATCCGTCTTGCCTGATGCGTACCATTCGTTTCATACTCGAAAAAGAATTCAGGCAGGTCTTTCGTGATCCTGCGATTTTGCGCATGATGTTTATAATGCCGATAATTCAATTGGTCATACTTCCGCTCACTGCTAATTATGAGGTGAAGAATGTGCAGTTGGCTATTGTAGATCACGATAAATCAACCTATACCAGGCAATTGATTCAAAAAGCAGCTGCAACCGGTTATTTCATCATCCCGGGAAGTTTTGAGGCCTATGCGGATGCTATGGAGCTGGTAGAGCATGATAAGGCGGATATTATTCTGGAAATTCCCGCAGGTTTTGAAAGAAGTCTAGTGAAAGAAGATCAGGCGCAGGTATTTATGGCGGTGAATGCAATTAATGGCGCCAAAGCCAATATCGGTGCTGCCTATCTCAATCAATTAATTCGGGAGTTTAATCAGGATATCCGTTTACGTTGGATACAAATACCGCGCTCGGGTATGCAACCAACCATACAGACGGAGCAGCGCTTCTGGTTTAATATGCATATGAACTATCAGCAATTCATGGTGCCAGGTATTCTTGTGATCTTATTAACCATGGTGGGTGCGTTTTTGTCGGCACTGAATATTGTGAAAGAGAAAGAAGTGGGTACGATTGAACAGATTAATGTGACGCCCATCAAGAAGCACCATTTTATTCTGGGTAAATTGATTCCTTTCTGGTTAATGGGCCTGATTGTGCTAACACTAGGGTTAACCATTGCAAGACTTGTATATGGTATCGTACCAGCAGGTAATATCGCCGTGATTTATGCTTTCTCGGCAGTCTACTTGTTGGCAGTATTGGGTTTGGGTTTGCTCGTGTCTACTTTTGCGCAAACGCAGCAGCAGGCCATGCTGATTTCTTTCTTTCTGATGATGGTCTTTATTCTCTTGGGCGGTCTCTATACATCCATTGATAGTATGCCTGATTGGGCGCAGTGGTTAACCAAGTTTAATCCGGTTACTTACTTTATTGAAGTTATGCGCATGGTAGTATTGAAGGGTAGTAGGCTTCAAGATATATTGCCTCAACTAGGTAAAGTTGCTGTTTTCGCAGTTGTCTTAAACGCCTGGGCTATTTTCAGTTATCGAAAAAGGGCTTGATTTTTTTGGATTAACACATTGTTGAATTCAAAGTCAGCCTGATTATATTCGCAAAAACAAGGCTGAATGAAAAAGCTAGTATTGTTTTTGTGTTTAGTGCTAATGCAGCAATTGTCTGCTCAGGAGTTTGGTGGTAACCCGGCTTCTGTGAAATGGAAAAAGATCGATACCGATTCTTTTCGCATTATATTTCCTGCAACTGTTCAGTCGCAAGCCAAACGTATTGCAGGCATGCTGGAGCAGATGAGTGCTGCGCATACGCAGGGTATTGGCAAGCGACTCGATAAGATTAGTATTGTTTTACAACCCTATACCACGGTGTCTAATGCTTATGTGGGTTTGGCACCGTATCGAAGCGAATTTTTTCTAACTCCCCCACAAGATGCATTTACATTAGGTACTAATAACTGGGCTAATACGCTTGCTTTGCATGAATTCAGGCACGTGCAACAATATTCCAATTTCAATAGAGGCGGATCTGCTTTTATGAGTGCTTTGTTTGGTCAGGCTGGCAGGGCAGTAGCCAATGCATTGGCTGTGCCTGATTGGTTTTTTGAAGGCGATGCAGTGGTGAATGAAACAGCATTGTCGGCACAAGGACGTGGCCGAACTCCCTTGTTTATGAATCGTTTTCGTGTATTGTATGACGCAGGTAGAAAAGATGGGTATCAACAATTGCGCAATGGTTCTTTTCGAAAGTATTACCCCAATCATTATGAGCTTGGTTACTTGCTCGTTCAATCTGGTAAAAGAAATTACGGTGCCGATATATGGGAGAAAGTAACTGGTAGTGCTGCTGCTTACAATTCATTGATCTATCCTTTTCAATCTTCTTTTAAAAAGCACACAGGTGTAAGCTACAAATCGTTTGTGCAACAATCTCTGCAGGCACTTCAAAGCGAATGGGCTAAGCAATCAACACCTCAGGTGCAGTGGTTGAGCAAAGCTGTTAAGGGTGATGTAGTAGATCAGCTATATGTTTATCCAACAGATGAAGGTGTTGTGTACCTACAAAAAAGTAGAAGCAGGGTTCCTGCTTTTTATCTGAATGATTTGAAAGGTAATGTACAGCGCGTTGCCACCAGATCCATTGCGGTGGATGATTATTTCTCTTACAGAAATGGGCGATTGGTATTTGCTGCATTTCATGCAGATAAGCGATGGGGTAATCGGGATTTTACGGATATACGCATACTGCGTTTGGCCGATAGGCAAGAGCAGGTTATTCGTGCTAATGTGAAATTATTTTCACCAGATATCAGTGCAGATGGTGAGCAGATTGTCGCTACGCATGTGAGTGATGCGGATAGTAGTGCGCTGGTATTGCTCGATGTAAAAGGTAAGTTATTGCAGGAAATAGGTTTTGCTGCCCAAATAGTTTCGCATCCAAAGTTTACGGCTGATGCCAGCACTGTAGTTGCTGCTGCGCGAAATCTTTCAGGAGAAATGGGATTGATCAGATGGCATACCGAAAGCAAGCAAATAGATACAGTGCTCGCTTTTGCCAATAGACCTGTAGGGTTCTTACAGGTGCAGGGAGATACGCTCTTGTTTACGGCTACACAAGAAGGTAAAGATGCACAGTATGCCATGTCATTGCTGGATAAGCAAACTTGGTTAATGGCTGAGCATCCCACTGGTTGGTATCAATCGGCTTATGTAAAGGGTAAAGTGGTTGGTTCTGTTTTTACTGCTGACGGATATCGTTTGGCAAGCATGCCTGCGCTCTGGCAAAAGAAACTGCTCGACCAGCCGGTGCAAGCTTTGTATACTGGAACAGTACCACCATACGTTTTACCAACTGGTGTTACCAAAGATTATTCAATAGCACCTTATCGAAAAACAAAGGGGCTGGTGAATATTCATAGCTGGACACCCAATTACGCTGATCCAGAATGGAGTTTTACAGCCTATGGCGAAAATGTGTTGAGTACGCTGCAAACAGAATTTGGTTACACGTATAATGAAAATGAAGGAAGCAGTAAGTTCTCTTTCGCCGGTGTTTATGGTGGTAGTTATGTGCAACCTGTAGTGGGTGCAGCTAAAGCATGGGATAGAAGTTTCCGATACAGGCCTGATACTACTTTATATTGGAATGAAACCGAATGGTCTGCTGGTTTGCAGTTGCCCATGAATTTTACTTCGGGCAGATTGTATAAGCGTCTTTTGGTGAGGTCAACCTATTATCAACAGTCTGTTCAGTGGACGGGTATCGCCCAACGTCTGGCCAGAAACCGAACAGTGGGCTATATGCAAACTGATCTGCAGTACACTGTGCAGATGCAGAAAGCCATGCAGCAAATTTTCCCGCATTTTGCCTTAACGACCTTGGTGCGGTATCGTGTGGCTACGGGTAATACGGATGCCAATCAATTGTTATTGAGTGGTTCACTTTATTTACCCGGCGTGCATCGTAACCATAGTCTTGTATTGAATCTGGCTGCGCATGCGCGCGATACCATGAATCAATATGCATTTGGTAATAGTTTTCCTTTTTCAAGAGGGTATACTGCGGTTGACTACCCGCGTATGTGGAAATACGGAGTGAATTATCACTTACCATTACTGTATCCGGATGCGGGGTTTGCGCAGATTGTTTATCTCTTGCGGGTAAGGGCTAATGCCTTTTTTGATCATACCATTGCCAGAAGCTTGCGTACGGGCAGAACTTTCTGGTTTAGGTCGGCAGGAGCGGAGGTGACATTCGATACCCGCTGGTTCAACCAACAGCCTTTATCTATTGGATTAAGGTTTAGTCGCTTGCTGGATAGACCATTTGTGGCATCAGACCCGGTAAATGCATGGGAAATTATCCTGCCTGTGAACCTGTGGCGATAGGTCGGTTTTGCTGATTTTCAGTCTTTTTGGGCTAATTTCGCCCCTCAAAACGGCTAAAAGGAATGTGGATATGTGGGTTTCCCTACAAATTCGGGAATTTTTTCCACTAAATTTTCATATTTCACCCAAGGTCTACTATCTTTGCAGCCCCAAATTTTGTATGTCGAAACAACCGTTGATTAAACAAGATGGCGTTATTCTAGAAGCTTTGAGTAATGCTATGTTCAGGGTGAAGCTGGAAAATGGCCACGAGATATTGGCTACTATTTCAGGGAAAATGAGGATGCACTACATCCGTATTCTTCCCGGCGACAAAGTGGGAGTGGAGATGAGTCCCTATGACTTGAGCAGAGGTAGAATCATCTTCCGTTATAAATAAGTGTAATCAGCTTTAAGCCCGTGCTTAAGCTTAATAAACAGGTAAAACTGAATAACAATGAAAGTAAGAGCTTCTGTAAAAAAGCGTAGCGCCGACTGCAAGATTGTACGCAGAAAGGGCAAGCTGTACATCATTAACAAAAAGAATCCTCGCTTTAAGCAGCGTCAAGGATAATCCGTTATTAAACCAAGAAAATAAGCAATCATTATGGCCCGTATTGCCGGTGTTGATTTACCCAAGAATAAAAGAGGAGAAATAGGTCTTACCTATATCTTCGGTATCGGTCGTGCTACTGCCCGTCAAATTTTGGACAGTGCAAGCATCAGTTACGATAAGAAAGTAAACGAGTGGAATGACGACGAATTGTCTGCCATCCGTAATTTCATTACCAACGAACTGAAAGTAGAAGGTGCGTTGCGTTCTGAAGTGCAGATGAACATCAAGCGTTTGCTGGATATCGCCTGCTACCGTGGTCTCCGTCATCGTAAAGGTTTGCCAGTTCGTGGTCAGCGTACCAAAACCAACAGCCGTACGAGAAAAGGTAAACGTAAGACAGTTGCCGGTAAGAAGAAGGCACCTAAGAAATAAGCTTAATCGCCTGAAAGCGCTTCCAGAAAATGGTTGCGCTTTTAGTCTTTTATACAACTGCTGGATCACGCTGTCAAAAACAGCGTAGGAGGCAGGAATTTTAGAAGAATACCTCAAACAAAACAAAATGGCAAAACCAGCAAAAGCACAAAACAGTGCAAAAGCAGCCGCTAAAAAGCGGAACGTAAAAGTGGATGCTGCAGGTGATGTACACATCAACGCAACATTCAACAACATCATTATCAGCTTTACCAACAAGCAGGGTCAGGTAATTTCTTGGTCTTCTGCAGGTAAAATGGGTTTCAAAGGTTCTAAGAAGAACACACCGTATGCAGCACAGATGGCTGCTGCAGATGCTGCTAAAGTAGCTTCTGAAGCAGGTCTGAAGCGTGTAGACGTTTTCGTGAAAGGTCCTGGTGCCGGTCGTGAAAGCTCTATCCGCATGATTGCAAACTCTGGTATTGAAGTTACTTCTATCAAAGATATTACTCCGTTGCCACACAACGGTTGTCGTCCTCCGAAGCAGAGAAGAGTTTAACAGCATGTCCCGTGAAAGCGGGACTGCTCAACATACTGAGTCCAGTAGCGATTCATTTTAAAAAAGGTTGCCCGATTAATTTTTTACGATTTTTTACCGATCGGCGCAACGAAATCTAAAAAAATCGAAATGAATAAACACTATGGCACGTTACACAGGTCCAAAGACCAAAATTTCCCGCATTTTCGGAGAGCCAATCCTTGGCAACTCCAAGTCACTGTCTAAGAACAGTAACCCTCCCGGTCAGCACGGTGCTGCACGTAAGCGTAAGAGCTTAGGTGAATATGCCCTGCAGCTGCGCGAAAAGCAGAAGGCCAAATACACTTACGGTGTATTGGAGCGTCAGTTCCGTAAAACATTTGAAGAAGCTGCCCGTCTGAAGGGTGTAACCGGTGAAAACCTGATCAAGCTGTTAGAAGCTCGTTTGGATAACACTGTTTACCGTATGGGTCTTACTGCCAGCCGTCCTGAAGCTCGTCAGCTGGTTAGCCACAAGCACGTAACCGTGAATGGCGAAGTAGTGAACATTCCTTCTTACCAACTGAAGCCAGGCGATATCGTTGGTTACGCTCCTAAGAGTGTAAACAGCTCATCTGTACTGAGCAAAGTACGTGGCAAGAACCCTAAGTTTAACTGGGTTGACTGGAACGAAACTGAAAAGAAGGGTACTTTCATCAGCTATCCTGAAAGAGAGAGCGTTCCTGAGAACATCAAAGAACAACTGATCGTTGAATTGTACTCTAAGTAATAGGTACAATTAATTGATTCTGTTCGTTTTCGAAACTGACATCTAATTCAAACAAGCCTGGCAACAGGCAATAAAACCGGAGTGTAAAATGGCTATTTTAAACTTCCAGAAGCCCGACAAAATCGTTCTGCAGAAAGCTACAGATTTTGAAGGTCAATTCGAGTTCCGTCCGCTTGAACCCGGCTACGGTCTCACTATCGGTAATGCGCTGAGAAGAGTATTGCTGAATTCTTTAGAAGGTTATGCAATCAACGGTATCAAGATTGACGGTGTAGACCATGAGTTTGCAACCATCAAGGGTGTTACTGAAGATGTAACTGAAATCATTCTTAACCTGAAGCAGGTACGTTTCAAGAAAACTGTTGACCATGATGTGGCACAGGAGAAAGTAACCCTGTCTATCAAAGGTCGTACTGAGTTTACTGCCGGTATGATTGGTGAAGTGTCTCAGCAGTTCCAGGTGATGAACCCTGAACTGGTGATCTGCACCATGGACAATACTTCAAAAATTGATATTGAACTGACTATCGCTCGTGGTCGTGGTTATATCCCAGCTGAAGAGAATCGTCTGAAAGATGGTCCTTTCGGTTATATCGCTATCGACTCTATCCACACACCGATCAAGAATGTGAAATACAGCATTGAGAACTATCGTGTGGAGCAGCGTACAGACTATGAGAAACTGATCCTCGAAGTTTCTACAGATGGTACTATCCATCCTGAAGAAGCAGTGAAGCAGGCTTCTCGTATCCTGATCCAGCACCTAATGATCATCACTGACGAAAACATCACTTTCGATTCTAAAGAAGATAAGAAAGAAGATGTGGTAGATGAGCAGGTTCTGCAACTGCGCAAAGTATTGAAGACACCACTGGAAGATCTGGATCTGAGTGTACGTGCATTCAACTGCTTGAAAGCCGCTAAGATCAACAGCTTGAGTGAACTGGTTCAGTACGAGCAGGAAGACCTGATGAAGTTCCGCAACTTCGGTCAGAAGTCACTGAGCGAGATCGAACAAGTACTGACTGAAAGAGGTCTGAGCTTCGGCATGGATCTGGGTAAGTTGGGCGTAGACGATCTGTCTTAATCACAATCGCCGAAAGGCAATTTATCATCAGTAGTCTGCATACCTTGACACGGTGCAGATGAAATAAAATTAAACGTCATGCGTCACGGAGACAAAATCAACAACCTCGGCCGTAAGAAGGCCCACAGAGAAGCATTGCTGAGCAACTTAGCAAGCCAGCTGATCACACACAAGCGTATTGTAACTACTTTGGCTAAAGCCAAGGCACTGCGTGCTTATATCGAGCCACTGATTACCAAGACTAAGAAGACTGGTTCTCAGGAGCAAGTAATGCACCAGCACCGCGTAGTGTTCAGCCATTTGCAGGATAAAGCTGCTGTGAAAGAACTGTTCACTGTAGTAGGTCCAAAAGTAGCTGCTCGTCCAGGTGGTTATACCCGCATCCTGAAATTAGGTATCCGCGTGGGTGATAACGCTGAGCAAGCAATGATTGAACTGGTTGACTTCAACGAAATCTACGGTAAAGGTGTTGCTAAGCAGGAAACTGCCAAGAAAACCCGTCGTAGCCGTGCTACTACTAAGAAAGCGAAAACTGAAGAAGCTGCACCAGCAGCTGAAGCAGCCGCTCCTGCAACAGAAGCACCAGCATCAACAGAAGAAAAAGCTGCTGAATAATGTTTCAGCGCTTTCCATATCAAAGGCAAAACCATTTCGGTTTTGCCTTTTTTCATGTTAGCAACTTTTCACGCATAATCTGAGTAGTTTATCATTTTTTTGCAACCGAAAAATCCTTCTCATGCCCCACCAACAAGCTCCCGCAATTCTGCTATTAGCCGATGGTCATGTGTTTTATGGCAAAGCATTCGGCATGCCTGGCACCACCACGGGAGAGATTTGTTTCAATACCGGTATGACCGGCTATCAGGAAGTATTTACCGATCCAAGCTATACCGGACAGGTATTGATCATGAACAGTGTACATATCGGTAATTATGGAGTGAAAGATTCTGATGTAGAAAGCAGCTCAGTAAAAATTCGCGGATTGATATGCCGCAACTTGGAAGATCAGTACAGCCGCATGATGGCCAAGGGGTCATTAGGTGAATACCTTGTTGCCAATAAGATTGTAGCGATCGAAGGTGTGGATACCAGAGCACTGGTAGCCCATATTCGCACCAAGGGTGCGATGAATTGTATTATCTCTACTGAAATCTCAGATTTGGATGCACTCAAGCGTGAATTGGATGCTTGCCCCAATATGGATGGACTGGAATTAGCCAGTACTGTGAGTACTTCGGAAGAATATGAATTGGGTGATCCTAACAGCGATGTAAAAGTAGCTGTGCTGGATTTCGGTGTGAAGCAACACATTCTGCAATGCTTGGTAGATCGTGGCGCGCATGTACGTGTGCATCCTGCCAAGACGCCATTCAGTCGTTTACAAGAATTCCAGCCTAAAGGATACTTTATCTCTAACGGTCCCGGCGATCCTGCCGCCATGCCTTATGCTGTGGAAACAGTGAAAGCTATCTTGGATGAATCCAAACCCACATTTGGTATCTGTCTAGGTCACCAGTTGCTGGCTTTGGCAAATGATATCCCAACCTTCAAAATGCACCATGGTCACCGTGGTTTGAATCATCCGGTGAAGAATATCATCACTGGTCAGTGTGAGATCACTACACAGAATCATGGTTTTGGTGTGGATCCCGAAGCGGTGCGTAAGCATCCAAATGTAGAGATCACGCACGTAAACCTGAATGATGACAGCATTGAAGGCATCCGCCTTAAGCATAAGCCTGCATTCAGCGTACAATACCATCCGGAAAGTACACCTGGTCCGCACGATAGCCGCTATCTGTTCGATCAGTTTGTGCAGATGATGCAATAGGGTAAATCTTTGTGTCTCGCAGCAATTCATGTACTTTTAATCATTCAAGTATATGAAGATCGCCATCATTAACGGACCTAATCTCAACTTACTGGGCACACGTGAGCCAGAAGTGTACGGAGCTACCAGCTTTGAACAATACTTTGCGCAATTGCATAAAGCATTTCCAACGATTAGCTTTAGTTATTTTCAAAGCAATGTAGAAGGAGAGCTAATCAATGAATTGCAACGTGTAGGATTTGATCATGATGGCATTATCCTTAACCCCGGTGGATATACGCATACATCTGTTGCGATAGGTGATGCAATTGCGGCAATCACGACACCGGTGATAGAAGTGCACATCAGCAATATAGCTGCGCGCGAAGATTTCCGAAAGATATCTCATGTCTCTGCCAAGTGTAAGGGTACCATCACTGGACTTGGTTTGAAAGGATACGAATTAGCTGTACAATACCTGATAGAAGGTAAATAAAGAATACATGCGCATTTATCAGCAACGGTTGCTTTGGCTGATTGGACTGGTCAGCATTATTAAACTTGTCGTTGCCGGCTCCATGGAGTTGGGAAACGATGAAGTGTATTATTGGACCTATGCGTTGCAACCAGATTTGAATCATTTTGATCATCCACCCATGGTGGGACTGTTGATTCGCTTGAGCACATTTAATTTGCTCGTAGTGAATGACATTACAATGCGCCTCGGTGCAATTATCTGTAGCGGATTAGCAGCTTGGTTGTTGTATAGAACAGGCGATTGTCTTGCGCATGAAAGAACAGGTTGGTATGCAGCATTGATTTATTTAACTGCTGTATATAGCAGCATTATTGCTGGGTTATTCATCATGCCTGATTCGCCTCAGGTATTGTTTTGGGTTTGGTCATTGTATTTAATGGCGCGCTTAATTGAGCAGGATGGTAAAGGGAATGTTTTGTGGTTATTATTAGGATTAGCTATTGGCTTAGCCACATTAAGTAAAGTGCATGGGTTGTATCTATGGGCAGGGTTTGGCTTATTCATATTGATTAGCAGGAGAAGCTGGCTGAAAGAGTGGGCTTTGTATGTTGGTGTGCTGATCACTTTGGCTTGTATTGTTCCCATATTGTATTGGAACTATGCGAATGATTTTATCACCTACAAATTCCATTCAGAGCGTGTTACACACACTTCATTGCAATGGGATATGTTACTGAGAGAAGTGTTGGGCGAGTTCGCTTATCAAAACCCGGTTGTTTTTGTTGCGATTGTGCTAGCAATGCTGCGCATCAAGCAACTAAAAGATCGTTTCTTGTTCAATGATGTGTGGATTTGGATTTGCTGTATGAGTCTTCCGATGATTCTCTTATTCTGGGGTGTTGCTTTGTTCAATCCTACGTTGCCACATTGGGCAGGACCGGCCTATATTCCTTTGTATTTGTTGGCCGCATTGTACCTAGATAGTATTAGTCAATATGTGTATCCGCTATTGGTTCGTTTGGCAGGTGGATTGGTGATTTTTCTTTTAGTTGTTGCCCTATTGTTGGTCAATTTTGCGCCGATGAATTTTGGTAGCCAGGATTCAGAACGTTACGGTGAGTATTGTCCAACACTAGATATCTCTGGCTGGAAGGATTTGGGTAAGCAAATGAAAACATTGGTGAAGCAGGATATTGAGGATGGTCGTATGCCACCCGATGCAGCACTCATCTCGCACAAATGGTTTCCTGCCGGGCATCTGGAATTTTATGTATCAAAGCAGATGGATAAACAGCTGATAGGAGCAGGACCATTACAGGATATTCACAAGTTTGCTTGGTTGAACCAATCAAGACCTCAGTTAAAACTTGGACAAGATGCATATTGCATCATCCCTTCGAATATTCCTTTGAAGATTATGGATCTCTATGGAAAGAATTTCCGTTCAATTGATATTCCTTCAGTGATCAAGCAAATGCGCGGAGGGAAGGCGGTACGTTATTTTTATGTGTATCGTATGCATGAATGTATTGCACTGCCGCAGATGGGCTTCTAACTATTTCTTTGAAGAAGCGGTATCGGTATTCGCAGGAGTCGATTTTTCGTCGTCATCTTCTTTTCTGCCAAAAATCTTCTCGAAATCTTTTCTGTAAGAGATGCTAATGCCTTGACGATTGGTGCGTCCGAAGTTGTTACCGTTTACGCCCATGCTATTTTTGCTGAAAACAATGGCGCGAAGTTTTTTGTCACGTGATAAGACAAATTCCACATTGAAGTCGGGCAGCCATTGTACTTGTCCATTAGCAATGGCAGAGCTGTTGCCAAGGCTGAAATCAAAGTCGTTGCCAAAAGTAACAATCACATTATCGTTCAATAAGCTTTTGCCTACTTTGAAATTGATACGTGTTCTATCTAAAGAAGAAGCCGCTTGCACATTATTGATCAATGATCCGCTGCTATACACAGATGTGTTGATATCAAAGCGCCAAGACTTATCGCCGGTAATTTTGTAGAGCAGATTTGAAACGGCTTTATTCACTTCTTTGGTAAGCAGTGATGATATAGAGTTGATACCAGTAGAAGCGAGCAGAGTTTGTCCACCAGGTAGGTTACTGCCACCTTGTGGTGCAAAGCCGCCAAATACAATGAGGTAGGAAACTTGCTTCAAGATTTCTGCTTCGTCTCTTTCAATTCTTGTAATGAACTGTTGGAATGAAGGGTCTGTTCTGGCCACGCTACCTTGAGGAAAGTCTAAGCGGAATTGGATACTTGGCTGCATCAGTTTGTCTCTCAATTCTGCAACTACAATCACATCTGTTCTTGCGCCACGCATTTTATCGCTAAAACTGTAATTCTGGTTACCGATCAAATCGCCTAAGTTGATATTCTCAGCGATATAGCGTGCATCAATATGCAAATCAGCAAGGAAGGGATCACCGTTCCATTCGATGTAGTTATTGCCATCACCAGTTAATATAAATGGTTTTTTTATAAAGGATTGAAAGTTGAAATCATAACTACCTTTCTCAATTGTGTACCTTCCCTTCATGGTGAGGGGCTCTGTGCTGCCTGCTTTGATTCTTAAACGACCGTTGCCAGTTGCTTTGATTACATCACCAGTAAGATCGTCAATAATAACATCAATCTGCACTTTGTTATTGGCGATGATATCTAAGTCAACAGATAAATTAAAGCCGCTGCTACTATCTTCTGCCACCATTTCAGTACCATATTCCTTAAATACAATGAAGTCTGCATCGCCGCTTTCTCTACTGTAAGAGTTAGGGATGTAGATATGTGAACTATCATTGGCTTCTGCTACCAAAGTCATTTTAGCGGCTGATTCAGGTCCTTTTAAGTTCATCGTAGCTTTACCAACGGCTCGCCCGTAAAAGTTCTCATTGTCTTTCTGCTTGGTATCGATGAGGAGTAGTTTGTCCGTCGACATATCAAAGTCAAACACCATATTGGAGAATCCTTTTTCAAACAGCTTCCCTTTCACCAAGCCCTTGTTTTGGTATTTGTCTTTTACCTGTATCTCACCAATATTAATACCGTCTTCTTCGAACTTCAGTTCTGCTGAATCGATGGTATAGTAAACCTGTGTATAGTTGACGAGTAGTCCTGCATTGCGTAAACTGATATTGCCGAGAAGCTCAGGTTTTTCCGGATTGCCTTTGATTTGTAGCTGACCGCTTGCGCATCCTTTGATATCTGTAAAAAGATCAGATAGGAACATATCCACCAGGTCAATCTTTGAATTGTACAAATCAATCGTGGTATTCAATGGTGCAATGGAATCTTTAAGGTTGTATGAGCCTTTGCTGTTAAATGAATACCCATCATTAAGCGATTGAATATTCCATCTGATCTGTCCATTCTTACTGTTGTAGAAAGCCTGCACATTCACCAAGCCCAGTGAATCATCATTGAATCGAAACTGTTCAGCTTTGAGTTGTGCATCTGCGGTAAAGTCGCCAAAGAAATCGCCTAGTCTGATGTCACCGCTTGTTTCACCTTCTAGTCTTGGATCTTTGAGGAAAAGCTGCGTGATATCACCCAAGACCACTTTGTTGAGTTTCATGATCAGGTTATTGGTGTTGCCACCGTCTTCCTCTTCTGTTTCAACACTAATTTCCTGAAAGCCCTGGGTGAATTTTACATTCTTCGCATCTACGAAATTTTTACGCACCACTAGTTCGCCATCCTTCTCGATTTTCCATTTCTTGTCATTCAAGACAAAGCTGGAAGGGTTGAAGTGCAACCTAAATCCATCTTCTAATGTGAATACATCACCAAATAAATCGGCTTCGTTTAAAGCATTAATACCGCTTGTTTTGATATGTACTTTGGATTTGTCGTTTGATGCATTCAAGGTGATGGCCGCCTGAGGTATGGTTAAGCTATCCCCAAGCTGCGCTTCTTTGATATCAATCTTTAGATCAAGCGATTTATAATTACCACTGCCGTTAATGCTGGCATTGTACAATGCGTACTTGTCATATTTCACAACTGGAATATCACCTAGTAAAAAGAAACTTCCTGTGTCGGATGTATTAACTGCACCAACAATATTTAGGTAGTTTAATCCTGATAGTTTTTTATTGATGATGGGCGCATACTTTTCAAATATGCCGGTTTTGATGGCCACAATAAAGTTCTGGGGAGCTGGCTTTTTAGCGGGCTTTGCTATGAGAGAAGGGAAATAGTTATGAAAGAATGCTTGAAGGCTATTCGGAAGATCAAGGATTTTATATTGCTCACCAGTAACGATTACCGAAAACTCGTTACTGCGTAAAACGAGAAAGCGCTTGCCTTGCTCGTAGATAGATTGAAGAGAAGCAGAGTCGAAAGCCAACTGTTCTCCTTCATAGGTAAGATTGGCGTTCAGAATTTTGGCAGTTCCTAAGAACTGGTCAATATCATTACCTGTAAAGTTTACGTCTAATAGTCCTGATAAGCCAAACTTATCGTTCGTAAATTTCAGTTGTTGGAAGTCTGCATTGGCAATATCTCCCAAGATATTGAAGCGTGGGTCTGCTTTGGATAAATCTACTTCAACGATACTGGTGAAATCGAAATTGGGATCGTCTATTTTTAGTTCACCATTAAAATATTTCTTTTGGAAAGTACCATTGGTAGAAATATTCGAGTAAGTGTATCCATTAAACTCTAGTGAGTTGAAATTACCATCAATGCTTGTCTTTAGTTTATCAAGCAGAAAACTGCTACCATTAATTTTTCCATTGAAGTCAACAATGCCTAATTGAGGAACGGATACAAATTTCCCTAAGTTAAAACGCTTGGTAGTTAAGCTGCCCGTGTAGATTGGCTCTGCTTTAGCGGGCAGTTTCATGCTTAGATTGGCGCTAAGGCTACCCAGTTGCGTACTCAACAATCCATCTGTACTGAAATCGCTAATGGTGCCTTTGAAATTACCTCTGAAAACAACATTACCCAATGCGGCTAAATCGGGTGAACTGATCTTCTTAAGATCTGGCACAATCACTGACAGCTCTCTTTGGTTAGTTTGAACAGTACCATTATTGAAACTAATCAGTGTTTTGTCAATATCAGGCAGTCCCTTCATTTTCAATTGCCCATTGACAGTGCTACTGCCGGAGCGCAGGGCCAGCTGATCTACTGTAAAGTCTTCTACAGTGCCGAGGAACTTACCACTGATTGTAGCTCTTTTATGCCAATCTTTTAAATCAGGAGCGAAGAAGGCAATATCATCTGTGTGTACATCTGCATTGCTGAAGCGGGCTTCCATTGTAACCTTAGGTATATAATCGCTAAAGTCCTTATTGAAGTCCTGATACTTCATTGCATAGTAATTACCTAATCTGCTCTTATTGGTTTGTAAATCCAGATTAGCAAACTCCATGATTTGCGGTGTCAATCTGAATTTTGCTTTCAGCTTTCTTAACTCGAAGCCGCTTTTTTCTTTGGCGCTTAAAGTGATGTTTGCACGAATGGTGTCTTGCTGAAAACTAAAATCATTGATATTACCATTCAGCATAGAGAAACGAAGGTGCTCTTCGTCAAATCCTTTTTCTGGGGTTTCCAGATTGGCGTCTTCAAAGAAATAACCATTCTTGAGGCTGATCTTTTTGGCTTGCACATAAATGCCCCCTTCATTAAAGTAGAGCCCTTCGCTTTTTTTCTTTTTTCTGCGGATTGAGTCAGGTCTTAGTCCATCAAAGTCGGCCAGACTAAATCCTGGTCTATCCAACATCACTTCATCGAGAATAAAAATGCCTTTGTTGAAATCGACAGCCTCCATATCGGCCAGTAGGCCCATCACTTTCAACTGCATGCGCTGACCAACCCAGAGGTCATTCTGTAGAAAGCGCACATTCTTTAGGTCGATTTTCTTCAGGTCAAGTTGCAAGCCTTTTTTATTGGAAGGAGGTGATGGCTTTTTTGTTGTATCGCTGCTACTAAAATGATCTTCAATAAACGCATAGTTCCAAACCGAGTCTTTTCGCTGGAGTTTGATCACAGCATCTTCTAATCCTACAAATTTGATGGTAGCTGCATCTTTCAGAAAAAACCAGTCTGTAATACGTAACCTGAAATGGCCTGCATAGAGTAGGGTGTCTTTCTGCAAATCCCTGATCATGATGCCTTGGAGATCGGCTCGATTAAACAGTGAGAAAGCAACTTTTTTGATGCTGACTTCTGTCTTAAGTTCTTTGGATAGTTTGTTGGTGGCAATACCTACCAACCAATTCTGTACAGGAGCAGTTTGCAACGCGAGGAATATCAGCAGAACTAGGCTGATAAGAATAAAGATGATGCGTCTGCTTATTTTCAGAAAACGATTCAGGCTCCCGGCTTTAGGGGTTAAAAATACTCATTCGCCTTGCTAAGGGCAAATTCAATACCAAAGATCCTTCCGGATGTGCAAAAACAGTTCTGATACTCGTTAAACAGCGAAACTTTAACAGCCAACTCAGGGTTTCTGCTGGTGTTGTTCCTGCATTTGTTGCAGATAAGCATCACTACCGCCTTTTGGAATGCTCAGGCTCTTCCAGTCCTTATCCCGAACGATTTTACCGATATACAGTATTTGACCAATATGGTAGGGGTAATGTGCCAATTGTCGCAGTAATACATCATACACCAGATGCGGTTCTGTTCTAATAGTAACTGTTTTCATCAAATCCTCTGGCTCTAGACTCTCCAATGTGGTAAATACAGTATGCCATCCAGTTTCCCAGAAACTAATCAAATCTGCTTTGCTACAATCCATTGACTCAAATTCAGCATCGCGCTTGCGCCAAGGTTTTTCTCCGTCTTCGGTTAGAAAATTTGTCCAGCGACTCATCATATTACCATACATATGTTGGATGATGATGGCTATGCTATTGCTCTCTGGTGATGGGCGAAAGAAAAAATCAGCATCCTGCAGTTGTTCAAATGTTTTATCGCCCAACTCTTTGTAAGCCTTGAAACGTTTGATACAGTCTTTTAAAAATCCTTGTTCAAATGTCATAATGGGTACATTTAGAATCCGGCTACACTGTCATCACCACGTTTGTCGGCAGCAGTTTCTTTTTTACCGTTTACTATTTTAATAACTTCTACTCTTCCGTATGCACTACGCTCTGACAATTTATAACCCATAGCCGTCAATGCAGTTCTTATTGCTTCGGGAAAATCACGCTCTATAGAAACTACATCTGGCAACCATTGATGGTGAAACCTAGGTTTGTTTACAGCATCAAGCGCACTCATATTAAAATCAATAATGTTGAGGATGGTTTGAAAAACTGATGTTGGGATGGTTGTGCCACCGGGAGTGCCTACTACAATATAAGGTTTGCCATCCTTCAAAACGAGTGATGGTGTCATGGAGCTGAGCATCCTTTTGCCTGGTGCGATGGCATTGGCTTCGCCGCCAACTGCGCCATACATATTAGGTACACCAGGCTTAACACTGAAATCGTCCATTTCATCATTCAGGATAAAGCCTGCGCCACCAACGACTGTTCTTGAACCGTATGGATTATTCAAGGTTGTGGTTACAGAAACCATATTACCATCTTTATCCATCACGCTGAGGTGCGTGGTTTCTTCGCTTTGTGGAGCAAAACCTGCTTTTACTTGACTGCTTACGCTGGCTTTCTCAGGCGTAAAGTCTTTCATTCTCTCTGCCAAATAGGCTTCGCTGATTAAAGTTTTTACAGGTACTTTCCAAAAGTCGGGATCGCCCATGTGTTCGGCTCTGTCCGCATAAGCCCTGCGTTCAGCTTCAATCATCAATTGTACTGTTTTGGGATGATGAAAGCCCCATTCACTCAATGGATAAGGTTGTACCATTTTCATCATCTGCGCCAATAATATACCTCCGCTGCTTGGTGGCGCAAAACTGATTACCTGATGACCTCTGTAATCAAAACTGATTGGTGTTCGAATCTTCGCTTTATAGTTTTTCAAATCATCTAATGAGATGAGGCCCTTACCTCGCTCCATTTCAGCAACAATCAACTCAGCCGTCTGACCTTCGTAAAATCCTTTTGCGCCCAACAATTGAATACGGCGTAGGGTAGCTGCCAATTCTTTTTGTACCAGCGTATCACCTGCTTTCCAACGCATATTTTGCTTCACAAAAGCTGTTGGTTTGGTGCTGTTTTTCAGGAAAGCATCTTTTGTTGTGTTCAGGCTATTGGCTTCGCGATCGGTGATGACAAAACCAAACTCTGCCAAATCAATGGCCGGTTGAATCAGGTTTTCCCATTTCAATTTGGCATGTGCCATGGTGGCTTCCAATCCTGCAACAGTGCCGGGAATACCAGAAGCTAGATGACCGTTTTGAGAAAGATTGACTTGTGCATTGCCGTTGGCATCTAAGTACATATCTCTATGTGCTTTGCCGGGAGCAGCTTCACGATAATCGATGCCTACCATTTCTCCATTTGCTTTTCTGGCAAGCAGAAAACCGCCACCGCCGATATTGCCTGCGCCAGGATAAACAACCGCCAAAGCCCATTGTGTAGCAATAGCTGCGTCAAAGGCATTACCGCCCATGCGCATCATTTCCGCACCCACTTTACTGGCAATAGGATGCGCACTACTTACAGCAGCTTTACTGTAAACGGCAGATTTTACAATCTCATATTTGTATGGGTCTACAGGTCCGCCAGGATAGGCGAAACGGAACTTGTCCTGTGCGTTGCTGCTGATGGTGAACAAGAGCAGTAAAAGCGGAAGTGAAAATCTTTTCATGGAAAGCTATTGATCTTGCCAAGATAACAATTCAATAGAAGAAAAACATGGATTCGCAAACCATCTGTAGAGAAAATACGTAAGTCAATTGTCAACCTTTAATGGTTAACAGCAGCTTGGGGTAGTGCCTGGATGATATCCGGGCACTTTTATTGTAATTGGAATTTAACGCGTAGGCTACTGGTAATCTGTATCCGCTGTAAATCAATGATGTTTTCAGTGTTACTGTCAGATTTTCTCAAGCGCATATTCATTTGAGCATCCTTGGCGAACAATATATCAGCTTTAACTGGTTCTTCAACAATACTGAGTACGCTGCCAATTTGTTGACCGCTAATAGTGGCAAGTTTGGCCGCTTTTTGTCGGGCGTTTTCCAAAGCACGCATACTTAAAATACTTCTGACAATGGGTGCTTCGTAATGCTCCAGTCTGTCCATTCGAATATTTTGAATACCCAAATTATCTAAGAGGTTCAGTGTAGAAACCAGGCTTTTGCTATCGTAGAGTTTCAGCATGTATTCTCTTGGATAGCCATCGTTCTTTTTCAGCGCATACTGGCGAATATTATTGAGCTGGTCTTGAATAGATAGTTGTATTTCAGGATCGATGCCAATGCTCCTGAGTCCACTAATGACTTTGAGTTCTATTTCTTCTAATTGTGCTTTTGTCCTGATTTCTTTTTCGGTAATACCAAAGCGAACATAAATCTGATTAGGTAGTACCAGAGAATCGGCGCTTCCGGTTACTTCAATAAAGGCATTGCTTTGGGTAAAAGCAGAAATTGTTAGCAAAAAGCCACAGACCAGCAGCAGAATTGGTTTCATGGATTGGTGATTGCATTCCGAAGATACAGGAATTGATCACTATGATAGATAAAAAAGGATGAATGTTATGCTGCCCCTTTTGTAATGTATCGAACTAGGCTTCTTTTTGCAATAGGTAATAGGGTTTCTTCAATGGGGAAGCTGTAATTGGTTTCAATTGCATACACAGCAGGATTGGGCATTGCTGTTCTGTTGCGTATTAGTTGGGCTTTGATGCTCTCGTAGGTATTGGCAAAATTTCGCTGCCATACATCTACAAACTCTGTGCGCATGCTTCGGTATTGTTCATCATGCTTTTCAAAGATGCTAAGTCTGTATTGGTATACCCAAGTATTATTGGCTTTGCCTTCGCACAGCATGAAGTAGCCTTCTTGATGATCAAGTGGCACAAGGCCTATTGGTAAGATCTGTAGTTTGTCTTCTACAAACTCATAAATCTCTGTGCCGTCGTGGATGCTTTGTTTCATTTGGGCGGCAGCAAAATGAATGATCGACTCCAACTCTTGCATCAATTCATCATCTTCAATCATTGATTCATACAATAGCTGCAATTTCTCCAACTGCATGCCTGTAAACTTTTTTGGGAATTGCTCCTGCAGGTATTGTTTATTTTCTTTAAACGCAATCAGGTTATTATAATGAAAGATCAGGTCTGCTAATTGCGGATACAGTTTCGTTGCTTTGAAATGCTGATTGATTTCTTGTAGATAAGCAAGTAAAGTATACTTCTTCAATTCGAAATCAATATACCCATCTGCAAACCAGGTTTGTGACAATGTTTTCATAGCTGCTGATTTTCACACATAATTTACTACAGCAGTGGCAACCTCTGTGATTTTGTTTATCAACAGTATGTGAAAATGCGTAATTGAACTTTTGTTTAGTCAACAGCGCCAGCAGCTTTCTTGCTGCCCTTGGTTCTTTCCAGATCAAATTGCAAGCCTATCAAAAAAAAGTTTCTTCCGGTTTCGTCATTGATACGATAATCGAATTGTGATAGGTAACCTGTTTGAATACTCATGTTTTCTGCAATAAGTTTGCTAATACCTACGAATATTCGGTTGCGTTCAAAATAAGGTGCACGATCAGTGAAAAAGAGTTCATTGTATACATTGATCGTGGGTGAATTTTTATTGGAGGCGGAGAGCGGTAAGGATACATTGAGGCGATAGCGGAATCGATTACGATAACCATCGCTGGTAAATCTTTGTTCAGCTCTATAGCGATGCTCGAATCGAAGCCGTTTCAATTGTTGTTGCATCACCAATTGCTGCCACAGACGGGTTTCATCATTGTTCATAGGTGTTTTGAAATTGCCGCCTTCTGCATAGGTGTTGTAATCGCCGCCCCCCAATGTAAATGCAAATTGATCGCTGAGTCGATAGGTGATGCCCAGTTTCCACTCATAATAGTGATAGTTATTGTAAAAACGCAGGGAGCGCAATTGTGCTTCGCCAAAACCACTCCATTTGTTGTTGTGTGTGTATTTCAGGTTGATGACATTCCAACTACCTAAGGCATCGGTTTGGGCATGCAGTTGAAATGCAACGCAAACAAAAATTAGTATAGTGAGTAGCAGTTTTCGCATAAAAAAGGTGCTCTCTGCGGAGCACCTTGCAAGTAAATATAAAATCAGGTTTTAAATAACAGCGATTCTGTTAATTGATTCCACAACGATCTCACGGTTCACATCCCAGGCTTCAAATTCCTTAGCCACGTCTGTGAGGAATTGTGCGCCAATGCTACCATCTACGATTCTATGATCATAGCTCATGCTGAGGTACATCATATGACGGATACCAATGAAATCACCCTTGTCGGTTTCAATGACCACAGGACGCTTCTTAATGGCACCTACAGCCAGAATAGCCACTTGGGGCTGGTTGATAATCGGTGTGCCCATCAAGCTGCCGAATGTACCCACATTGGTGAGCGTGAATGTGCCACCTTGTGTATCATCAGGCTTCAGTTTGTTATTGCGGGCTGAGTCGGCCAGATGGTTTACCCAGCGGCTCAAACCAAGCAGGTTCAGCTGATCTGCGCTCTTGATAACAGGAACAATGAGGTTACCTGTTGGCAGGGCAGTAGCCATACCGATATTGATGTCTTTTTTCAGAATAATCTTATCGCCCTCGACAGATGCATTGATCATGGGGTAACGCTTCATCACTTTCACGATAGCTTCAATGAACATTGGTGTGAAAGTAAGTTTGCCGCCTTCCAGTGTTTCAAATTTCTCTTTGATGCGGTTGCGCCAGTTCACCATATTGGTTACGTCTGCTTCAACGAAAGATGTCACGTGCGGACTCGTCTGCTTGCTCATCACCATGTGATTGGCGATTAGCTTACGCATACGGTCCATCTCAATGATTTCTGTTGCACCAGAAGAGAATACAGGCGGTGGCGTACCGGCTGCTGTGGTTGTAATCACCTGCGGTGCAGTTTGTGCAGGGGTCGGACTAATCACTTGCTGAACAGGAGCGGGCTGAGGTGCTGGCGCTACTGGCTGTGGAGCAGGTGCAAATCTCGGCGTTGGTTGAATTGGTGCAGCTACAGGCTCAGGAGCAGGCTGCGGCGCAGTTGTGTACACTGGTGCTGCAGGAGCTGTGTATACTGGCTCTGGCTCAGGCATGGGTACAGGCGCTGGTGCAGGAGTTGCAACAGGTTGTGCCACAGGCGTGGGTTCTGGAGCAGGTGTATATGCTGGTGCTTGCGCAGGAGCTGCGGCTGGTGCAGGCAGTGGTGCAACAAATGCAGGAACTTTACCAGCACGCTTATCGGCTACATACTGCAATACGTCTTTTTTGGTAACGCGACCTTCAGCGCCGGTACCAGGAATTCTTTCCAACTCACTCAGGCTGATACCTTCGCTGTTGGCGATGTTCAGTACCAATGGTGAGTAGAAGCGGTTATTACCGGGTACAACAGGAGTGTTGGTAGGTACGTAAGGAATAGGTTCAGGTTCTACAGGCGCTGGCGGCGGGGTGGGTGCGGAATAAACGGGCTGTGGTTGTGGCGTTGGTGCCGGCGCAGGTGCAGGTTGAGGGGCTGCTGCGGCTACAGGTGCTGCTGGTGTTGCAGCGGCACCACCTGTCTCAATACGTGCGATAACAGCACCAATAGGTACCACATCGTTTACGTTGTAGAGAATTTCGGTGATGACACCTGCGGCAGTAGAGGGAACCTCACTGTCCACTTTATCTGTTGCAATATCCAATACGGTCTCTTCGAGTTGCACGGAGTCGCCCACTTTTTTGTGCCATTTCAAAATGGTCGCCTCCATAATGCTTTCGCCCAATTTGGGCATTACCAGTTCAGCAATTGCCATAGCTAACGTGCTGTTTTTATGGGTGATGTACCCGCTAATCCATCCAATACTACCGACTGTATCACAAGCAATCTCCAGTAAGTTTTATCCGGCAGGCTATTAGAAAATATTCATTTTCAATAGTTCAGCAGACTCAATTTATCTCACTGACAATCAACTAAAATGCACACAGCCACTTACTAATCAACAAATGTAGAAGAATGCTGTGGAAAATTGTTCAGGTCTTATCCACAATCAACTCCCTTAAGAATAACAAAGCCTGGGTAGCGGTCAGTTCAATATTTCTTTTTCTATCGAACCGAAAATGCATCTTCTTAGCCAGTACTTTATGTTTGCTGGCAACGGCCATCCAAACGGTGCCAACCGGCTTATCGGGCAAGCCGCCGCCGGGCCCCATGATGCCGCTTACGGCCACAGCATAATCTGTTTTCATATTGGCTAAAGCGCCTTTGACCATCTGTGTAACCACTTTCTCACTCACCGCACCATGCTGTGCCATTTCCTCGTGGTCTACGCCAAGGAGTTGTTCTTTCAGGTCGTATGCGTAGCTCACTACACTGCCCATATAGTAATCGGATGAGCCTGCGACGCTAGTAAGCAGGTGGGCAATATACCCGCCTGTACAACTTTCGGCAGTTGAAACGGTCTGACCCTTTTCCTTCAATAATTTTCCGATAGCCACTTCTACGGGCTCGTCTTGATCGGTAATTAAGATATCTTGTACGGCATCCTTAAGTTGCTGAAAATGATAGTCGATAAGACTGTTTAATTCAACTTTATTTGTAGACCAGCCTGTCAATCTGAGACGTACCATACCATAGTTGGGCAGGTAGGCCAGTTTGAGTTCCGAAGGCAATAAGGATTCTACATCTTTGATTCTTTCTGCTAGAAAAGATTCGCCTACGCCCGCTGTTAAAAGCGTGCGATGGGCCACAAAACCTCCTTGGAATTTCTCCTGTACCAAGGGTAGTACATGGTGCTGCATAATCCATTTCATCTCGTGGGGAACACCCGGCATGGAGATAAAGATCTTGCCATTCTTTTCGAACAACATGCCTGGGGCTGTACCTCGCTCATTCAACAAGACTGTGCAGGTATCTGGCACTTCGGCTTGTTTACGGTTGCGTTCGATCATCGGACGCTTCAGGATGTTCTCGAAAATATTGGTCACATGATCCAGTGTTGGTTGATGCATCACCATTTTGCCGCCAAAGTATTCGCACAATAATGGCTTGGTGATATCGTCTGCTGTTGGCCCCAGTCCGCCAGTAATCAGGATAATGTCTGCCTGTTGCTGTTCTGCATCCAGTGCATCCCAGATATCCTGCCACACATCACCTACCGCTACACGATGCTTTACCAGAATGCCTTGCTTATTCAATTCCTGGGCAATCCAGGCACTATTGGTATCAATTACTTGTCCAATCAGCAATTCATCCCCAATCGTAATCACCGATGCAAAAACTTTTTCCATGCTTTTGGCTAATTTGAGCGAAAGTAAAACAGTTATGATGAAGGCCTGTTCGCGCTTGCTTATTTTATTTCTGCCCATATTCGCGTTTGCGCAAAAAGAAACTGAGCTGGAGCAGGCCATGCGACGCTTTATGGCTGATGAGCAAATGCGTTATGGACAGGCGGGCTTGGTGGTAAAGGAATTACAAACTGGTAAAGTGCTTATTGATTGGAATGGCTCTATTGGATTGGCGCCGGCTAGCACACAGAAGATATTTACTGCTGCAGCTGCCTTGGATCAGTTAGGTGCAGGTTTTCAATACAATACCTCGCTTTTGTATAATGGAAAGGTGCAGCAAGGAGTTTTGTATGGTGATTTGATCATACAGGGCAGTGGCGATCCCAGCTTTGGCAGTTGGCGATATGGGCAGACAAAAGCACAACAGTCATTAGATGCATGGGCAGATGCATTGAAGCAGTCCGGCATTAAAGAAGTGCGCGGACAAATCAAAGCCAATCAGAACGGATTTACTCAACAGCCCTTGCCCGGAGGCTGGATATGGGATGATATGGGTAATTATTATGGTGCAGGAACCTGGGGAATCAATTGGCGTGAAAATCAATTTGATTTGACGATGGTGCCGGGTGATAAAGTAGGCGATAGTCTAAAGGCTTGGCGTATGGAGCCGATGATTCCTTATCAGCAATTTCAAAACTGTATTACAACTGGTAAGCCCGGCAGTGGTGATAATGGCTATATCTATTCACCGCCTTATGCAACGCATGGTTTTGCAGAAGGCACCATTCCCGCAGGTGTCAACAGTTTCACGATATCAGGTGCTATGCCCAATCCTTTTCAAGTGTTGCAACAAAGTTTGGAGCGCAGGCTTCAGGCGAGTGGTATTACCATCAAGAATGAGGTGGTTGTGTCATCCAATAATCAACAGCAGGTTTTACATAGTTATGCATCACCAAACATGGATAGTTTGGTGTATTGGTTTATGCAGAAAAGTATCAACCTCTATGGAGAAGCTTTGCTGAAAACATTGGCTCAACAAAAGAATGGTATTGGTAGTACAGATGCTGGTGTGCAATGGATGCGGAAGTATTGGCAGGAGCGGGGTATCGATGCAAACGCTTTACGCATGGTAGATGGGAGTGGCTTGTCTCCATTGAACAGAAATACAGCTTTTACGCAGATAACCGCATTAGAATTTGCAAGCAGGCAAACCTGGTTTTCGGCTTATTTGCAGTCCTTTCACATCAATAATCAAATGCAATTGAAAAGCGGTACGATACAAGGTGCTAAAGCCTATTGTGGGTATTATACCAATACTTCAGGCACAACATACCTGATTTCATTTCTCGTCAATAATTACAACGGCAGCGCATCTGCCATTACACGTAAGATGTTTGCTGTGCTGGATGTATTAAAGTAATTATCTTCATCGCAAACACTGCATATAAATAAAACACAAAATTTTCAGAACCACACGCGTCTTGTTCGTGGATGGCATTTTTACACTTTTGCCTTACTACTTGCAACCTTAATTGGTTCATTTGTGAACTTATATCATGCGGCTCCTGAAGTGCATTATAGTGCTGCTTTAATTTCCTGCATCACACTGGTCATGGGTGCTTTCTTCTGGTATATCCGTGCATTTGCATTGAAAGCACAGGATAGAGCTATTCGTGCAGAAGAAAATTTTAGACATTTTATATTGACAGGCAAGCCGCTTCCAAGTGGTTTGCGACTGAGTCAGATTATTGCTTTGCGTTTTGCTTCAGATGCTGAATTGCCCGCTTTGGCTGAGCGTGCTATACAAGAAAAATTATCGAACAAGCAAATCAAGCAAGCTGTTCAACATTGGCGTCCTGATTACAATCGTGTTTAAGCATTGAAATAGGGTAAGAGCTTTGCCTTCAATACTTCCGGCATACTGGTTTTTTGTTTGGTGGCAGCATCAATGAAATAAAGCACCACCCTCCCCACTGTTAAGAGTTTTTCCGACTCATTATATACTTCCTGATGAAATTCGATTCGATGATCATCAGGAAGTTCTTTTAAGATGGTTCTGATAGTGAGCAATTCATCGTAGTGTGCTGGCCTCAGGTATTTGGCATGCCATTCTACAATCGGCATGACTACGCCCATCGCTTCCATGTCTTTATACGTAAAACCCAGCTGGCGAATGCTTTCTGTTCTGCCCACTTCAAAGTATTGGGCGTAATTGCCATGATACACTACGTCCATCTGATCTGTCTCTGCATATCTCACGCGAATCTTCGTTTCGTGTTGGAACATCTTGCTTGCTTTGTTGACAAAGTTAGCGGGGTGGGATGTTTTTCCACAAATGCACGCCTGCTCAATATTCACGGAGTGCTAACAGTAACTTTAACTGGTTTTGCTTTTCCTTAAGAAAGAAAGCCAAATATTTGCCCAAATACCTACCCTTAACCATGAAGCATTTCCTGACGATTGGTCTCCTGATGATATGCACTGGTATGCTGACTGCACAGTCGACCTTGCAGTACAATGATCCAGATGCCAGATTCAAACAGGCAAGAGAACTCTTTCAAAAAGAACAATACAGCCTCGCTTGGCCGGTGTTCCGCAGCATGTACAACAATGGCATTCCACAGAGTACGATGCCTATTACCACTGCGGAAGAGGTGAAGTATTATTATATCATCAGCGGATTAAAACTGCAAGACGCTGTAGCAGAACCTTTGGCCAAGGACTTTTTAGTGCAGGAACGCAACCTGCTTCGAAAAGAAATGATGGCTTTTGAACTGGGTGAATATTACTACCGGAATAAACAATATGCTGAAGCCTTGGAGGCTTATGAAAAAGCAGGCATTGGTAATTTGACCAATCGACAGATTGCTGATATGAAATTCCATCAGGGCTATGCCTATTTTGCGCAATTGCAATTTGATAAGGCAAAGCCTTTGTTGAACACGGTTCGTCAGTTGCCCAAGGATCCGAATTACCCGGAAGCCAATTATTACTATGCATTCATCGCTTTTAGCGAAAAGGATTATGATGCTGCTTTGCAGGGATTTCGTGTAGCAGAAAAATCGGCACCTTATAATACCATTGTGCCGTTCTATATCGCCGAGATTTATTATTTCACCGGCAGACGCGATGAAGCGATTGCTTATGTGGATCAATCACTGCGTGTAGGCGGACAGTATTACGATAACCAGCTGCGCCAGTTGATGGGGCATATGTATTTTGAAAAGCGTATGTATCCACAGGCTCTACCTTATTTAGAGCAGTATGTACAGAAGCAGGATAAAGTGCGACGTGAAGATTTGTATGAACTGGCTTATTGTTACTATGAAGCCAAGAGTTGGTCCAAAGCCATTGAAGGATTGAAGCAAATTGGTGGTAAGGAAGATTCGCTTGGACAAAATTCTATGTACTTGCTGGCGGATGCTTATTTGAAAACAGGGGATAAGTCAAATGCTCGTAATGCCTTCTTGTTCTGTGCATCGAACAATAGCAATCCATCGCAAAAAGAGATTTCATTATTCTCTTATGCCAAGCTTTCTTATGAGTTAGGTTATATGGATGTAGCGTTGAAGAGCTTTCAAGATTTCCTGAAGCAGTATCCTGCATCCAGCTTTATCAATGAAGCAAAAGAATTGGAGATAGCCGCATTGGCCAAGACAAGCAATTACAATGACGCATTGGTACGCTTTGAACAACTGACCAATCCGGGTGAAGATGTACGTAAACTGCATCCCGGTATTTTATATGGCAGAGCGGTTGAGTTGATTAACGACCAGCGCCTTGCTGATGCAGCCCCTTTATTGGATAAAGTGTTAGAGCTGCCTTATAATAACCAACAATTGCCTTTCACTTTATTCTGGAAAGGAGAGTTAGCTTATAGAAACGGTAAGACAGAAGAAGCATTAGAGTTCTTTATGCGTTATCTGGCTAATCCGCAAATAAGCGGGGAAGTAAGTCCGGTGAATGCCAAGTATGCAGTTGGATATTGCTTGCTGAAGAAAGAGAGCTATAAAGCTGCAGCAGGCTTCTTTGATCAGATAGCAGCCAATCTACCATATAACGCCACTGCATTAGAGCAGGATGCTTATCTGCGTTTGGCGGATTGTTATTTCATGAACAAGGATTACAAGCGCTCAGCAAAAATGTATGATGAGATATTGGCGCTGAACCAGAAAGGAGCCGATTACGCTTTGTTTCAAAAAGCCATTATTGCTGGAGCGTTGAATAAGCCTTTGGAGAAGCTGAGTTTATTACAATCTGTAGAATCTCGTTTTCCAACTTCCGATCTTGTACCCGATGCTCAATTGGAAGTGGCCAATACGCATTTAGCAGAAGAGCGTTTCAATGAAGCCATCAATCCGCTGCAGAAATTATTGAAGAATAATAAAGCTGCAACCTTAAAGCCTCAGGTGTATTTGAAACTGGGTGTGGCTTATTTTAATCTGGATAAGAATGATGAGTCGCTCACACAGTTTCAGCAATTGGTGAAAGAATATCCCAATGCACAAGAGAGTGATGAAGCGGTGGAATATATCCGTAACATTTTTGTAGAAAAGCAGCAGCCTGGTGATTTCGTGAATTTCATGCGTCAGAATGGTAAAGCGGTTTCCTTTAGCGAAGAAGATTCGCTTACGTATAAATCTGCCATGCTTCGGTATGAAGCCAAAGACTTTGCGAGTGCAGAAGGCGGTTTTACGGATTACCTCAAGCGATTCCCTGAAGGTAAATACCAGATTGAAGCAGCTTATTTCGCTGCAGAAATTGCTGTATTCAATAAGCAGCCGAACAATGCTTATCCTTTCTATCAGCAAGTAGCTGCTAAAGCGCCTAACCGTTATGCAGAACGCAGTGCATTGCAAGCTGCACGTATTGCTTATTTCGATTTGAAAGATTTTGCTGCTGCGGAGAAATACTTCGCACAGTTAAAAGCCATTGCTACCCAGCAGGAAAACAAATTGGAAGCCATGCGTGGTTTACTGCGTTGTCAGTATAAAGCACAGCAGTGGAATAATGCTTCTACCAATGCAGCTGAGCTTTTGATGGAAAAGGGGGCTGCTACTGATGATCGAATGATGGCCAATATGGTTTTGGCGAAGAATTATCAGTTGAATAGTCAGCCTAATGAAGCAGCCAATGCCTATAAAGCTGTAGTTGCGTTAGGTCGTTCAGAATATGCAGCTGAAGCATCGTATCGCTTAGCGGAACTCTTGTATCAAAAAGGTAGTTATGCGGAAGCAGAGAAAGCAGCTTTTGAGGTGATCAAGAAAAATGGTTCCTATGCTTTCTGGGTAACCAGAAGTTATATTCTGCTGGGCGATGTGTATTTCAAACAAAAAGACCTGTTCAATGCGGAAGCTACGTTCAAAAGCGTAGCAGAGAATGCTTCAATTGATGAATTACGTCAGGAAGCTACCCAAAAGCTGGGTATGGTGGTAGAAGAAAAGAACAGAGTCAACAAAGTAACCCAATAAGCAACTCATGCAAAGCATTAAATATATCCCCTTCATCTTAGGTGCATTGCTTATGTTGGCCATGCCCGTTGATGCGCAAAAGCGTAGCAAGAAGCAAAAAGCTAAGACTAGTCAGAGTAGCAAAAAGAAAACCACTGCCAAGACGCAAAAGGGCAGTAAGAAGACTTTGTCTAAGCAAAAAACAAGTACTGATAAGCCTAAAGTGGTTGATCCTACAACTACAGCGCTGGAGTTAAGTAAGGATACTACTGCTTCCAGAGTGGTGACCATTACTTCTGCGTTTAAGCCGTCTCTTCGTTCTGCTGCGAAAATCAATTTCACAGCGGCAAGTGCAGTACAGGATACAACCAGAATTCCATTGGCCTATAAAGTACCTGCGCAGAATTTATTCTTTTCTTATCAGCCAGTACCCATCAAGCCTTTGGCGATGGATCCAGATTCTGCGATGAAGTGGGAGAATCATCAATACATCAAAGCAGGTTATGGTAATTATAGTACGCCTTTTGTAGATGCTGCATTTGCTTTTGGTGATGGGCAAAAAGAAACATGGAATATCAACGCTGGTCATGTTGGTTCTAAGGGACAATTACCTTTTCAGCGTTTTAGCAAGACCAACTTATCCTTCACCGGCATATTCCGTTCGGCGGATAAGCATGAATGGACAACCCGTGCTTTCTGGAATAATCAGATTCAGTATAAATACGGCTTCCTACCTAATAGCCTCAATTTTGTTGATACAGACCTGAAGCAGTCCTTCAATACAACTGGTATTGAACTGGGTTTGCAAAATAAAGAAGCAGGGGAGAATGGCTTTTTATATAAGCCCCAGTTTGCTTTCACTTATTTCAGTGATAATCGTGCAGCCAGAGAAGTGGATGTGGTGTTAAAAGCGCCTTTTCAAAAACGATTGAGTAAGTTCATCAGTTTTGATTTTAATGCCGTGGCCGATATCACACGGTTAACCAATAATGCGGTGAAGAACCTGGGTAACAATCTCTATTATATTGATCCCGCATTGTTATTGGCTACCAATAGCCTGAAACTGCATTTGGGATTTGTGCCTAGTTGGGATAATGCGCAATTCTATCTGCTGCCTGATATTACTGCTGAAGCCAGTATCAAAGGCGATCAGTTGGTGGTGATGGCAGGGTGGCAGGGTTACTATCAAAAGAATACTTATCGCTCACTGGCTAATGTCAATCCATTTATTTGGTCTGAAGTCATTAATCAATTACGCAATACGCGTATCATGGAGCAGTATGCCGGCTTCAAAGGATCAACTGGCAAGCATCTAACCTATAATGCCAAGTTAGCTTTCTTGCGCTTGTATAACCAGCCACTTTTCCTGAATGATGGACTTGGCCGTAAGGATTTCCGTGTATTGTACGATGGTAGTATGGATGTGTTACGCCTGAAGGCAGAATTAAACTATCGTGTACAGGAGAAATTCAATATCGGCGCAGCTATGCAATACCAGCAGTTTACAAGAACAACAGCCCCAAAAGCTTTTGGTCTGTTGCCCTTTGAAGTAAATGGACATCTGCGCTGGCAGGTGCTGAAAGACCTGCATGTAAAAGCAGATGCTTTCTTTTTCGATGGGGCATTTTACCAGACAGCAACTGGTGAGAACAGGAAGCAATCCTTTGCCACAGATGTGAATCTGGGCTTGGAATTTAAAGTAAAGCCGAAACTGTCTGTATGGTTGCAGATGAACAATATGCTCAACAGCCGTTACCAGCGTTGGAACCAATATGAAGTATTGGGCTTCAATGTTCTCGGAGGTGTTGTATATTCGTTCCGGTAAAACCTCCTGCAACAATGCAAGATATCCTGTATAAGTACCTCATTCTCAACCAAAGGCTTCAGTTGCCCAGTATTGGCAGTTTTTCTATTGATACCCTGCCTGCTGAGATCGACAAAGCCAATGGCTTATTGCATGCACCTACACAGGTGATTCGTTATCGCCAGGGTGAAGCTGCTGCAGACAGGCATTTTATAAGTTTTGTTGCTAAGGAAACTGGTTTGGATGAAGAGGACGCTGTTCGTGAGTTCAATGATTATATCACGAGATTGCAGCATGAGTCTGGTACCAATCATGGTGTTGAAATTCCAGGCATGGGTACATTGAAGAAAGAAACCAACGGACATTATCTTTTTCTATCTGATCGTTCTGTAAATGAAATGTATCCACAGTTAAAGCTCAGTGGCAATTTTGAAGTACAGCATGCTTACTACCGATTAGATAAACCTACAGCACACCGTAAGATTGAAAATGAAGAAGAGGCTATCAAGGAATTAGAGGTAAACGAAGAAGAGTTGATTGAATCAAAAGAAGAGGCCGATTATTGGTGGGTATATGTGATGATCATTCTTTTATTAGGTCTTGGCGCCTTGCTCTTTTATTACGTTTAAAACAGGCTATGCAGCGTATTCTTTATAACCAGTGCCCAGCCTGTGGCAGCAACAACATACATCATCAGTTACATGCAACAGATCATACAGTAAGCAAAGAAGCTTATCAGATATGGCATTGCAATGATTGTACACTGCGTTTTACGCAGGATATTCCAACGCTGAATGAAATAGGTAAGTATTATCAGTCGCAGGATTATATCTCACATTCTGATACCCAAAAAGGGCTAGTTAATAAGCTCTACCACCTTGTTCGTAATTATACACTAGGTACCAAACTCAGACTGATCAAGAAAGTAACGCGTAAAGAAAGCGGACAATTACTTGATATAGGCGCAGGCACCGGTGCTTTTCTACACACCATGCAAGCTGCTGGTTGGCAGGCAACGGGATTAGAGCCTGATGAAACTGCACGTCAGGTAGCTAAAGCGCGTTATCAGACTGATCTTCTAACGCCTGATTACGTATATACGCTCGCAGATGGGAAGTACGATGCTATCACACTATGGCATGTTTTAGAGCATGTGCATGATTTGCAGGGCTATTTTCAGCGTTTTGTTGCCTTACTCAAACATGATGGTCGCCTCATTATTGCTGTGCCCAACTATACCAGTTATGATGCGGCTTATTATAAGTCGGAATGGGCCGCATATGATGTGCCCAGACATTTATACCATTTCTCGCCAAAGAGTATGGAATTACTCGCTGCCAAACATGGTTTTGTGGTGCAAGCCATCAAGCCCATGTGGTTTGATAGTTTCTATGTGAGTATGCTTAGCGAGAAATATCGCAACGGGGCTGTATTATATGTAGCAGCAGTCTTAATGGGACTAATGTCGAACATGGTTGCTCTTTTCAAAAAGCATCGCTGCAGTTCGCAAATCTATGTGTTGAAGAAAGCTTAGTTCAGCTTCAGTGCGAATAAGGCAGGCCACTTTTTTCCAGTAACATAGAGCACTTGTTTACCACTGTCATAAGCAATACCATTTAGATAGTCTCTGTTAGGGTAGATGGGTTGATTGTTTTTTTCCAGAATATTACTCAAGTCTAATTGAGCAGTTACTGCACCGCTAGCAGTATCAATACGCACAATGTGATCTGTTTGATACACGTTCGCATACAATGCGCCATTTACCAACTCGGGTTCATTTAAGTTAGCGAGAGGCCCGTTATTGTCATATACACTCAATGTCTTTTCAATCTGTAAATTTTCCGGATTTACAAAGTACACATTATTAGAGCCTGTAGTGATGATGAGCTGCTTACCATTATTGGATAAACCCCAGCCTTCGTATGCCCAATCCAGTTCTTTGATTTTTTTGAAGGTCTTTAGCTCATACACAAATACTTTATGATTCTGCCAAGTGAGCTGGTAGATTTTATTATTGAATACTGTAATACCCTCGCCAAAGTATTCTTTTGCTAAATCGATTCTCTGTAATGTTTTGCTGGAACTCAACTCGGCTTTACGTAGAAAGCTTTCACCATTCAGACCTGTGCCTTCGTATAAAAAGCCATTATGAAATTCTAATCCCTGTGTATATGCTGCAGTGTCATGCGGATATACGTTTACAATCGTGTAAGGTAGATTGGCCGGTATATTGATAGTAGTCGTAATTTCTGCACTACTATCCGTGATATTTGTCTCGTTGTTTTTGCAAGCATTCATTACCAGTATGGTAAATATGCTCCATAAAATGCGCTTCATGAAGCAAATGTAAAGGCTTGTTACGGCTATCCCGTTAAGAATTTTGTAAGACTACAGTGGCTACTGTTTCTGCCATCATTGGCGAAAGTGCTACCCCCATACCGTTGCAGGCTATGGCGCTACGTACACGAGCGCTATGTTGGGTAAATTGTGGGCGCTTGTCCTTGGTAAAACCCATGATGCCGCTCCAGCGTTGTTCAATACTGTAGCTGTATTGCGCGCCGATATGTTTATGTAGAAAAGCTTCTAAAGCGGATTGTATTTCAGGTGTGGTATGAAGCGCAGTTGTTTGCTCAGCAGCTTTATTGACGTTACGAGCACCACCCAATAAGATTCTATTACCCAGATTACGCCAGTAATAAAAGCCTTCATCAAAGTGGAAAGTACCGTGTAAGGCTAGTCCTTCAATAGGTGTTGTGAGTAAGACTTGCCCCCGTGCTGGTACTGTATTGCTATCAGGTACTAGTTCTTGCAGAAAACCATTGGTGCACAGCAATAATTGCTTTGTCTTGATATAACCAAGACTGGTTTCCGCTACAACCTGATCATTGCTTTCTTGCCAATGCAGCAATGCTGCGCCATGCACTACTTGAATACCGGCAACAATAGCACGTTTGTGTAGGGCTTGTAAATATTTGCCACTATGGATACCACCTTCCCAAGTGCTGGATACCAGGGCATTGAAATTACTTAGTCCCAGTTGTTTTAATTGCTCATTTGCAATACGAAATGTATTGGTATTGCCTGTAACTGATTGCATGGTTGTATTCAGCGCGGCAATGCGATCGGCTAGGGTAGCATCAGCTTCGGTGAAACATTCATAGCCACCGCAAGCGTCAAAATCAATTTCCTGATCTGTGAAGTGTTTCCGTATTTTTTCAATGCCTTTGATTCGCTGCTCAACAATATGCAGCATAGCATCTTCGCCCATAGTAGCAGCATCTGACCAAAGTTCTGTGGGGCTTCCAAAGCATGCGAATCCAGCATTGCGATAAGAAGCACCTGTAGGTATTGCGCCACGATCCAGTACAAGAATCCGAAGATTGGGTTGTAATTGTTTCAGCTCAAGCGCTGTCCACAAACCCATCACACCCGCACCAATGATCAACACATCCTGCGGAGCTAATACGGTTTCTTTTTCCCAGATAGAAATACTCATAGTTAAGTAAGAAGTGAAAAGTCAAAAGCAAAAAGTTGATCAGGAGAAAGCAAAAGCAGTCTTAATATCTTTTGACTTTTAGCTTATCCCTTTTGCCTTTTTTACACGTTGAATCTGAAATGCATCACATCACCATCCTTTACAATATATTCCTTGCCTTCAATGCGCAGTTTACCTGCTTCGCGGCAGGCTGCTTCACTACCATACTGCACATAATCATCGTAAGCAATTACTTCTGCTTTAATAAAGCCCTTTTCAAAATCAGTATGAATTACACTAGCTGCTTGAGGGGCTTTCCAACCTTTGTGGATGGTCCAGGCGCGTACTTCCTGTATACCTGCAGTGAAATAGGTTTCTAAATTGAGCAACTGGTAGGTGCTTTGAATCAAACGGTTCAAAGCAGGTTCTTTCATGCCATATTCTTCCATGAACATCTGCTGATCTTCCGGATTCTCCATTTCTGCGATCTGCGCTTCAATATTGTTGCACATGACAATCACTTCTGCTTTTTCTGCAGCAACGCCTGCTTTCAATTGCTCAGAATATTTGTTTCCTGTATGCATATCGGCTTCGCCCACATTGGCAACATAGAGCACTGGCTTATCGGTTAACAAGAACAAATCTGCAATCGCAACTTTCTCTTCTTTGCTTAAGCCCAAAGAGCGAATGCTCTTGCCTTGCTCCAGATGCGCTTTGCAACGAATCAACACTTCCAGTTCAGCCTTGGCTTTAGCATCGGTACCTACACGCGCCTGCTTTTCCGTACGCTGCATTTTCTTTTCAACGCTATCCAGATCCTTTAACTGCAGTTCGGTGTCAATGATTTCCTTATCGCCAATAGGGTTGATGGCGCCTTCTTCGCGCAGCACATTCTCGTCCTCAAAACAACGGATTACGTGGATAATGGCATCCACTTCGCGGATATTGGCCAGAAACTTGTTACCCAAGCCTTCACCCTTGCTGGCACCTTTTACCAGACCGGCAATGTCCACAATCTCCAACTGGGTAGGTACAATGCGGTTAGGCTTTACTAGCTCAGCCAATTTGTTCAGTCGGGCATCCGGTACATCCACCAAGCCCACATTGGGTTCAATGGTACAGAAACGATAATTGCTGGCCTGCGCCTTGGCGCTATTGCTGACTGCGTTGAACAAAGTTGACTTTCCCACATTGGGCAAACCCACAATACCTGCTTGCAAACCCATAATTGCTTTGTTTTTTTATGACGGAAGATGTTAATTTGAAGGGCGCAAAGATACGTCTTGGCGCCTTACGCACCCAACCCAACGCTTATGGCCCTCAATATTGTCTGGATAGCCTTTTTTGTGATCGCTTTTGTGATTGCATTGGCCAAATTCATCTTCCTGAACGATACAGATATCTTTAAGACCTTGGTGGACGGCATGTTCGACTCAGCCAAGGGCGCTGTCATAGACGTGGGTTTCCCGCTGGCGGGTACTATGATCTTCTTTTTAGGCCTGATGAATATTGCCGAAAAAGCCGGAGCTATTGGTCGTTTGGCCAGGTTGCTTAACCCATTTATGAAGCGCCTCTTCCCGGAAGTGCCCGATAATCACCCAGCCATGGGCCAGATGGTGATGAATTTCAGCGCCAATATGCTGGGGTTGGATAATGCGGCTACTCCATTTGGCTTAAAGGCTATGGATAGTTTACAGAGCATTAATCCCGAGAAAGAGAAAGCTACCCATGCACAGATCATGTTTCTGGTGCTGCATACCAGTGGACTAACCATTATTCCATTGTCAATTATTACTTACCGAATTGCTGCCGGCTCAACAGAACCAGCCAGCGTCTTTATTCCTTGTGTATTGGCAACTATCTGTACCACATTAGCGTCTATTCTGGTGGTGAGTTTCTGGCAAAAGCTGAAATGGGATGGGGTGCTCTTTGCTTGGATTGGCGCATTAGCGTTATTGGTAGGTGGCTTGTTGTTTTGGGTGAGTGGGATGGATGCTGCGCAGAAAAATGTGTTCAGTAAGGTAACCGGTAATATGCTTTTGTTGATGATTGTGGTAGGGATCATCATTGGCGGCGTATGGAAAAAGGTGCAAGTCTTTGATGCGTTTATTGAAGGTGCCAAGGGTGGATTCGATGTGGTGCTGAAAATCATTCCTTACTTAGTTGGGATGCTGGTGGCTATTCGCGTGTTTCGCGATAGTGGTGCTTTAACCTATGTGGTAGATGTGTTGGCGGGATTGATTCAAGCAGCGGGTATTAACGCAGATTTTACTGCAGCATTACCTGTAGCTATTATGAAACCATTCAGTGGTAGTGGTGCTCGTGGATTGATGTTAGATGTGTTGAAAGTGCATGGCCCAGATTCATTTGTGGGTCAGTTGGCATCAACTTTTCAAGGCTCAGCAGATACAACCTTTTATATCATTGCCCTTTACTTTGGCAGTGTAGGAATTAAGAAAGTGCGCTATGCAATTTGGGCAGGATTATTAGCCGACTTTATTGGCGTGATTGCAGCCATTATTATTGGCTATGTATTTTTTGTACATGGATAACTAATTGGAGATTTGATATTTGAGATTTCTGATTTGAAATTGTAGATGGCTCAAGGCTGAAAGCGAAAAAAGTAATTATTCAGCTTTACGCCTTCTGTGTTAAGCCTAATGCCCCAATTATTAATTATTAATTCTTAATTATTAATTGCTAATTCTTGATCCTATACTTTCTTCCAAAGAGTACATACAAAATTGCACCTGGAATAAAAAGTACAATACTGACCATTAGCCAAGTCATTTTTTCCTGTTCTTCGAATTTGTTGCGGAGTACATCAATGATGCACCAAATCCAAAATAGGATGCATGCAATAATGATGAGTTCAAGGATCGACAAACTGAACGGACTCAAGAGTTCCATGGATGTGCATTTACGGGAAATCAAATGTACAGCGTACAGATACCATTAGCCAAGTAAAATGCTATACATTTTCTGCAAAACTAACGGCATTCATAAGTAAAATATTGATCTTAAGCAACGGGAAATTTCCCGTATTTCAGCGGGATTTTTCCCGTTAATACCCCGTCAATTAACGGGGTGCTTTATGTGCAATTAACGGTATCTGCTTACCTGCGGTTTAACGCAGTTGTTGGACTGTAAAGCCCAATGTATTTTGTGGTTGTAGAAAGCGATTAATCTATTTAAGCTATATCAGTATGTCTGTACATTATTTTAGTTTGACTGATGGAAGTATGGAAGTGCACGAGGATAGGATTGTCTTTGAAGATGAAGCTGCTAAGCGAAGAGTAGGTATTATTGTTTTAGTGGGGTCTATGTGTGCGCTGTATATTGCAAAATTTGTACTTGCATACAGTAAAAATAATTATGAGGATATGTTTTTCGCTCTAGTATTTGTCGGTCTCGGATTATTGGCTTTTATCTTGCGGTATCAAGATTTCCGACGAGTTGTTAAACAGATTTCTTTTGAAGAAATTGTTTCAGCTAAATTTATTCATCATAGATTTTTCAAGCGACATGAAATGATCTTTCGCTTGAAGAACGGTCGGATCAGGCGGGTAGCGATTGGCTGGGATGCATCCGACCATGAACGACTCTGTAATTTATTTACCGCAAAAGGTATTAGTATTGAAAACTAATCATTATGGCGATCACTTCCATACAATTTTTTATCTATTCTTGTTGACTCCGCCATACATGCCGCTGCTTATATTGTTGTATTCCCAAAGCTGATGTAACCGTTGATGAAATCATCGCCAATCAATATGACCATGAGGGCATCAATGATGCCATTGGCAAGCAGGGAGAAACGATTGTGACCGAAACGCTAAAAACTTTCTTTAAAAAATGTTTTCAGTAAGTAGCTAATTACCACATAATCATGTGGTTTTTGTGAATGGTAGTAACATAGGTACTGCAGCATCGTTCTTTTGTAAAAAAAGAAACATGCGGCATACATTAATCGCTTTATTATGTGGCTTAAGTCTGCATAGCAGTAGTCAAATTCATCTGCAGCTTCACTTTAGTGCTTCTAGTCAACAAGAAGTTACTGGGAAGTTTTATTTATTCACGCAAAGTGATACTTCTAAAAGAATCCCCAATAATCCAGATCCTGCACAAGCTTTTTTCGTTTGGAATATCACTAAGGGGCAATCTGGCATTCAGCTGCATAGCGATAATGCAGTACAGCGTTATTTGCCAAATGGGACCAAATTGGCAGCAGGTTATTATAAAGTTGCCGGAATGTTGGATAGGGACTTTGAAGAAAGGGGACTGAATAATACAGGTAATCTGTACTCTCCTAAGGAATCACTACTCCATATCGACAATGAGGGACGCGGAGAACTTAGCATTGATTTGAACGCAGCTATACCTGAAAGAAAGTTTAGGGAACAGCCATTGCTAAAAGAAATTGTGCATAAGAGTCAGCTGCTTTCAGATTTTAGAAGGAAATCCATTTTCATGAAAGCTGCAGTTCGCTTACCTGCATCTTATTATCAAGATTCGAGTAAAATCTATCCAGTAGTTTTTGTCATTCCTGGTTGGGGTGGTACACACTTTGATTTGCAGGGTGCGATGCCTGTTAAGCGTTATGGCATGGATCAAGGCAAGGAAAAGATTTATGTTTACCTCAATCCCGAAACACAGTCGCCCTTTGGACTACATGCGTTTGTTGATTCAAGGGTGAACGGGCCATGGGGGAAAGCATTCGTAAAAGAACTGATTCCTTATCTACAAAAACAGTATCGAATCAACCCATCTCCACAGCAACATTTTCTGGTTGGGCAGAGTACAGGTGGTTATGGTGTTTTATGGTTGCAATTACATTATCCAGAAGCTTTTGGTGGTTGCTGGTCGGTATCACCTGATCCTATTGACTTTAGTGCTTTCATGGGTGTTGATTTATATGCGCCAGACGCGAATCTTTTTACTGATGCTGATGGAAAAGATCGAGGAACTTTTTTTGTAGGCGGCAAGCCCATGTTAACCATACGTAATATGGTGAAAATGGAATCTGCTATTGGAGATGGAGAACAGTTGCAGGCATTCGAAGCAGAGTTCGGTGTACCGGATGGAAATGGCAGACCAAAACAGTTATTTGATCATACAACAGGAAACATTGATCCCACTACTGTAAAAGCATGGTCAGCGTATGATTTGGCAAAATATGTGGTGAAGCAGCGTAAGCAGTTAGCGAAACAAGTGATGGGTAAAATACATGTTTACGCAGGTGATAAAGATAATTTTCTGCTACACGAAGCTGTGACGGCATTTGGAAAAAAAGCGCAAGCAGCAGGTGTAGCTGTAAAAGCTGAACTTATAGCCAGTGCCGATCATTGGAGTATTTGGTCGCCTGCATTTACGAAACGTGTGCAGGAAGAGATAGATGCGAGCATTCAATAAGTATGATAGGGGGAGCTGTATAGGCTTCCCCTTATTACATTTTATAAAGCAGTGATTGCAATTCTTGCACACCCTCACTTGCTGTTGCTTCTATTGAAGTAATGTTACTAATGCCGGGTGTGGGTGGTATTTTCTTATCGATAATATATTTTGGGATACTACGGTGGATGTATTGTATTAGTGATGCAGCAGGATAGACTTGCAAGGATGTGCCAATGACCACAAATATGTCTGCTTCTTCTGCAATGGATACAGCAGCTTCCATCATGGGTACAGGTTCTTCAAACCAAACAATAAATGGACGAAGCTGATGGCCATCAGGAGCAAGATCGCCTAGTTGAATATCGCCACGAATTGCATAGGTCTTACTTTTATCGCGCACACTGCACATCTTGAATATTTCTCCATGTAGATGTAGGACTTTGGTGCTGCCGGCTCTTTCGTGTAGGTCGTCAATATTTTGTGTGATGATGTGTACATCAAAATCCTTTTCCAGTGCTGCTAAAGCTAAATGCGCAGCATTGGGCTCAGCGGCTGCAACATCTTTTCTGCGCATATTGTAAAAATCCAATACCAATTGTGGGTTGGCGGCAAAGCCTCTTGGTGTGGCTACTTCATACACATTATAACCTTCCCATAAGCCATCGCTATCGCGAAAAGTTCTGAGTCCGCTTTCTGCACTGATGCCTGCACCGGTTAATACAATAAGCTTTTTTTTCATATATAAGGATGCTGTACTATGATTCTACCTTAATTATACTGTGAATATATTCTATATGTACTTTTTGGCTTGACCCAAAAAGTACCAAAAAAGTCAAGGCTTCAGAAAAATTTCGATACATACTACGCCTCGTTTCGGGCAGAAAGGAAACTCGTGCTAAGCACTCAGACAACCTTTCTGCTATTCCTACACTCGGCTTGATGTAATGTGAAATTTTTCTGAGGCCAATGGGTGTTAGTTAGAAATAGCCTATATACGCAAGTAATTATAATACTAGTTTTATTGTTTGTTTTTCCAGAAGAAGACTGTACTATCTTTTACGTGGAACCATTCCATGGTACTGTCTGTACGAGAATGAATTTTGAATAAAGATGTATCTGTAGGATCAATCAGCTGGAGTAAGGAGTCAGTGAGCCGATATTGCAACTGACTACTGTCTTTTTTGCTCAACCATTGCAAAGTGGTATCGTTGGTGAAGCGGATGGACTGTTCTCCACCTAGCATGGCGGTAATCAATAAAGACAAGGAGTCTTCATGGTGCTTTTGCAGTGCGATACTATCAAGTTGCCATTCACCTTGTAATCCCTTTGTGAAAAGGTCTGGCTCAGTTTGCTTACGCGATTGGAAAAACCATAGCAGGGCTGCAATAGCAGCAATGACCAGAACGGTCAGGATGTTCTTTTTCATACATGAGGTTTTGATGATGAATGATGCAGGCCTGCATATATGAATACCACTGAACCAATAGAAGTAACCGTTTTGTTGTGTTAAGTAAAGTATAATTCAAAGAGGCCCCGGATGGATTCGAACCATCGTAACAGGTTATGCTTACCTGCACCTCTACCGCTCAGACACAGGGCCTTATTGTTTATAGACTTGTTGTAAATACCGTTGCTGCAATTGTTTGAAACTTGTTACCAGTAGCAATAACAGGCACAAGAATGCTAGAATCAGGTATGAAATCCTGAAGTAGTAGAGTGTTGTACAAATCAGCACAATTAGTCTGGCTGCTTCGAGGTAAAATATCCACTTCTTTTGTTCAAGGATGGCACCGCAGTTAATCAAAGTAAGCAGTACACTAATCAAGAAAGCGATACGAACTGGATAAGCAACCTGGTTTTCAAACAGGATAAACAAAAACAGAAAAGTTAGCAATATAATCAGTTGACTCGCCACATATTTATTGATTCTGCTTGTAAAAGGTGTTTCTGTTTGTTTAATCCTGAAAGCGGCAATGGCTTCAAGGCGGTAATCGGCTGATAAGGTGTCGGGTTTTTGAAAAAGCAACTTGATTTTGGAGATAACCCCCTTTGTATGTTTCAACGCGATGAATAATTCTATAAAAAAGTGAAAGTGCTGCCACAAGAAACTGTAGGAACGTAGTGGGGTGGTGAGCCCGTATTGAATTGGAATTGCCGGATCCAGTTTTTTAAATGTGCCAAATAGTTTGTCCCAGATGATAAAAACATCACCATAGTTTTTGTCGAGATATTCCGGATTGCTGGCGTGATGTACGCTGTGGTGTGCGGGCGTAACCAGTACATATTCCAGTATGCCCATATCCTTGATCAATGTCGTATGAATGAAAAAGGGATACAATCCATGTATGAGCAGCATGGTGGTAATCATCTCGGCCGGAAAGCCGAGTAAGGGCAAGATGGCCCAAAAGCCTGTTCTAACCAAAGCCTGCAGCACAGTTATACGCGCTGATACCGTATAGTTGAAATCCTCACTCTGGTGATGTACTACGTGTACAGCCCAGAAGATATTCCATTCATGTGCCAGCCGATGGTACCAGTACCAGATAAAGTCTGTCAGCAGAAGTAAAAAGATCCAAGTAAATACGGTATGTCTAATCGTAAAGACTCCATAGTTTTTTTGCAAGTATTGATAGATAAAGAAGAAATAGCCTGTTATAAGCGCGTCACAAAGTCTTTCAGCGATGCCCACACCAATATTACTCATGGTGTTGTGCATATCATGTGTTTGTTTTTTTAACTGCTTGCTGACTAGGTATTCCAGCAACATTATACCTGTGAAAAAGGGGATTGAAACTGCTATCCAATTCATGAGGCAATATTAGGAAAAAATAATAGTCTACTAAAAAGATAGACTAATTTTCTATTTTCGTAAACGAATTGCAGAATGATCCTGCAGTTTTGTACACATATAAAATCAAATGCAAATGCCTTACATCAATAAATGTTTCATTGTTTGCTTATTGCTGCTTACTGCATATGCTTCAGCCCAACCAAGGAGCAGAACAATCACCGGGGTAGTGCGGTCTTTTGATGATTCTTTTCCAATTGAAGGTGTCACAGTAAGCATTAAGGGTAAACAAGATGTTTCCGGTACGCAGCAGGATGGTATATTCTATATTCAAGTTTTCCCCGAAGACTCTGTATTGGTATTTCAGCATCCTGATTTTCAGCAAACCGTTGTTCGTTTAGGTAATTCAAACGAATACAATGTTTTATTACAGCGTGCTTCAGGATGGGTGCAAACCTATACAGGAAATTGGCGTGCAATTTTTACGCAGGCGGAACAAACAGTAGTGCCGGTTCAGTTTTCTTTTGTGCAGACTGGCAATGGGTTAGAATTATTTTTTGTAAATGGGGAGGAACGATTCTCCGGAGGGTTAGTTGATTACCAGCAAGATACTTTACATGCACAGCTGGATTTGTTCGAACAATCCTTATTGGTGTATAAAGATACAGATGGGCAGTATCAGGGTTTACTCAAACGTAATAAGGGTAATGCACCGCCAACTCGTTTTAGTCTGGCCAAATCTGATGAGCGATTCTTGCCAATTCCAGATTCTACCAAACAATACCAGATCGCCAGCAAATATCGTTTGTTGTTTCCCAATGGTACAAAAATAGATACTGCAGTAGCTGTTTTCAGGCAGCATGGAGCGCTATTGCAAGCAAGTATTCTTAGAATTACTGGTGATGCCAGATACCTGACGGGTAGAGTGGATGGCAGAAAGTTTCGTTTATCTTCTTTTATAGGTGGAAGTGTAACAGCTTATGAAGGGGAGTTTAGAGAAGATGGTAGCCTCGTTGGGTATACAATCGGCCCTCGCAACAAGCAGCTTTTTACTGGTATTGCAGATGCTTCTGCTAGTCTGCCTGATGCATATGCGTTGACAAAGCTTCAACCTGATCGAGAGCAACTCCGGTTTCAATTGAAGAACGCAGTTGGTGAAATCATATCAAACGATAATGAAAGATTTAAAGGAAAGCCACTGATTGTTACCATTGGCGGCACCTGGTGTCCGAATTGCATGGATGAAGCCAGCTTTTTAGGTAAATGGTATGCACAGCATCAGTCAAAAGGCATTGAAGTGCTGGGTATTATGTATGAAAGAGATACCAGCACTGCTTATGTGCAGAAAGCATTTACACGCTTTGCAAATAGGTTCAACATCAATTACCCTCTGGTACTCGGCGGATTGGCCGATAAACAGGAGGTTGTTAAAACTCTTCCTGATCTGCAAACATTTCTGGCATTTCCCACTACTTTTTTTATCGGTAAGGATGGTAAGGTAAAAGCAATTCATACCGGATTCAGCGGCCCAGCAACAGGAGCAGCATATACAGAGTGGGTGAGTGGTTTTCAAGAGCATGTTGCACAGTTGTTACAATAAATTAACGGAAGTATGTATACAAGGAACTTAGCTGTTATAGCCGGACTGGTTTTGAGTTTGCACGCAGGTGCACAAACAGATGACCGAGGATACCTGGTTCAGGTTGGGCAAAAAATACCAGCAGGAATTGTTTTACAACTCACGAATGATACGCGAGTGCATCTCGACTCCTTGCGTGGAAAAGTGGTGTTGCTACAGTTCACGGCAAGCTGGTGTGGCGTTTGCCGAAAGGAAATGCCTTATTTGGAAAAAGATGTATGGCAGGCTTATCGGGATAAAGGTTTGCTGTTATATGGGGTAGACCGCGATGAGCCTGTTGAAGTAGTGAAAAAATTTGCTAAGGACATCAAGGTCAGCTATCCATTGGCCCTCGATCCCGGTGCGGAAATTTTTGCAAGATTCGCACACAAGAATGCTGGTGTTACCAGAAATGTATTAATAGACCGTGAGGGTAAAATTATTTTTCTCACAAGGCTGTTTGATGAAAAGGAGTTTGCTGCTTTGCTTGCCATTCTGGCCAAGCAATTCTGATAAGCTTAAGACCCACTTCTTGCTATTGCTACATACAGCTCAGGTTGTGGGCGCTAATTGCTGACTAACCCAGGAAAGTGCTCCAAGTGGAGCATTTTTCATTAGTCTACTAAATTAGTAGGAAAATATTTGGTGGTATCAAATTCTTCTTTTTACTTCGTTGTAGTTCTTCACTTATCCAGAAAGGCAGAGGGTGTGGCCCGATGAAGCCTTTGCAACCCTTATATGGCGCGCATATAAGAAGGTGCAAATTCCAACCGCGAAAGCGGATAGATAAGTCAGCGTGGGTTTCTTATGTTACAATGCATAACTGAATACCTGCTGTTTGTCGCAGGAGAAGTTTGAAGAGGATTGAACAACCTTAAAAAAACAGTTATGTCAAACGCAACCACGGTTCTCCACAGTATTCCCACTGACCCTTTAACAGGCGCTATTTCCGTACCGATTTATGCTACTTCTACATTTGTACAAGATGCCCCAGGCGTCAATAAGGGTTACGATTATGCACGTACCAATAATCCAACAAGAGCAAGCCTAGAAGCTATTGTTACAAAGCTGGAATATGGTAGTACTGCTGCTGCTTTTTCCAGCGGACTAGCAGCTATTGATGCAGTGGTGAAATTACTTAAGTCCGGTGATGAAGTGATTGCTTCCAGTGATATTTATGGTGGTGCATATCGACTCTTTGAGCAGGTCTACGCGCAGTTTGGTATCACGGTAAACTATGTGGATACAACAGATGCCAATCTTCTTGCAGCTGCCATTTCCCCTGCCACCAAATTGATTTGGTTGGAAAGTCCGACTAATCCCACACTCAAGATTGCAGATATCCGAGCCATTGCTCAAATTGCCAAGTCCGCAGGTGTCTTGCTCTGTGTGGACAATACCTTTGCCACACCGGTATTCCAGCAACCCCTTCGTTTGGGTGCTGATATTGTGGTGCATTCTGCAACAAAGTATCTGGGCGGACATTCAGACCTGATTGCAGGTATTGTAGTAACCAAATCGAAAGAGCTTGGCGAACGTATTCGTTTTATTCAAAATGCCAGCGGTGCTGTCTTGTCGCCTTTCGACTGTTGGTTAGTGATCAGAGGCTTAGAAACCCTACACCTGCGTGTAAGACAGCATGCATATAATGCGGCTGTTCTGGCTAGATTCCTACAAACGCATCCAAGTGTGCAACAGGTCTATTACCCCGGTTTACGCAATCATAAAAATCACCATATTGCTAAAAAGCAATCCAGTGGGTTTGGTGGCGTGGTCTCCTTTGTATTGCGGGTAGACAATATAGCTGCAGCCAATTACTTTGTGCAGCAAACCAAGTATTTTAAGCTTGCAGAAAGCCTTGGTGGTGTGAAAAGCCTATTGTGTCATCCTGCACAAATGACGCACAAGAGTATTCCCGCGCCAGTCAGAAAAGCTGCAGGTGTTACGGATGGCTTAATCAGGCTCAGTGTGGGGCTGGAAGAAGTAGATGATTTAATTCGTGATTTGCATCAAGCATTCGAAAAAGTAGAAAAAAAATATCCTAGCTCTGCGAAAGTGCACCCACAAAAACAAGCAGTAGTAGAAGTGATTGAATAAACAATTGATATGAGTCAGTGTGAGCAAAAACAATATCAGTTATTTGGCAAAGGAGAACCGGTTGTGCTCTTATATGGATTGATGGGCTCTGCGCGAAACTTTCAATACCTAATTGATTTCTTGCAGAAAGACTATCAGGTTATTGTGCCAATTTTCCCATTTTATACATCAGGAATTAGTGTCAGCATCCATACACTCACCGATTTTGTCCATACTGTGATTGCTGAACTGGGTCTTTCAAAAGTACATCTGGTTGGTAATTCTATGGGTGGGCATATTGCATTGCTTTATACACTCAGCCATCCGGAATTGGTTGCATCTCTGGTACTCAGTGGCAGTTCCGGCCTATATGAAAACAGTATTGGTGATACCTTCCCCAGAAGAAAGGATTATGCCTATATCCGCGAGAAAACGGCTGCTACATTTTATGATCCTGCAGTTGCCGACAAGCATTTAGTAGATGAAATTTATGCTTTGGTGAATAGCCGGAAAGTGTTACAGATTCTGGCTTTGGCTAAATCAACCATTCGCAATAACCTGCAACACGAGTTAAGCCGGATACAAGTGCCTGTATGTTTAATCTGGGGAAAACAAGATCTGGTAACCCCGCCGCAAGTAGCAGAACAATTTCTCTCCGGCCTCCCAAATGCAGCGTTGCATTGGATTGATCAATGCGGACACGTACCTATGCTGGAGCGGCCTGATATCTTTAATGAAATACTGGGCAGATTCTTACAAGAACGCGCAATACATAATCTTGAACCAAAGCAGCAAAGATTTTTAGCGAATCTATAAATGCAAGTGGCAAAAATGTATTGTGCGTATAGCCGAGATTGGTCGGTGTAATGTAAACGATAAAATAAGGACACATATGAATCGTGATTCTACAGTCGACAATCGACAATTGACAATTGACAATTAACAATTGACAATAACAAATCCCTACTTCATTCCTGCTAAGTCCATAACAATCGCATATTCTTCAGCGGTTACTGGTTGTACAGATAAACGTCCGAGTCTCACCAACGCCATATTCTGTAAACGCTTATCTGCCTTAATTGTAGCAAGTGACACTGGCTGTTTCAAAGTCTTGTGTGGTGCAAAGTCAACAGCACTCCATGTCGGATCATCAATAGTAGGATCGGGATAGGCTTCTTTCACCACTTTGGCAATACCCACAATTTCCAAACCTTCATTGCTGTGGTACCACAAAGCCAGATCACCTTTTTTCATCGCGCGAAGATTGTTGCGCGCCGCATAGTTGCGTACGCCATCCCAGAAAGTTTGTTTGTCTTTCAAGAATTGTTCCCAACTGTATTTAAAAGGTTCTGATTTGATGAGCCAATAATTCATTTGATATAATTAATAATGAATAATTAAAAATTAAGAATTTGACTTTGGTGTCATTTAGAACAGCAACCAGATTAATTTGTTGCGTCAGCAGTTTTCACGGGCTAATGAAATTATTAATTATCAATTTTTAATTCTTAATTAATTCCACCTGCTAGAACATCTGCCAAATGCAATACTTTCAAAGCCTTACCTTCTTTGTTGATATAGCCTTCTAAATGCATCAGACAACTCATGTCTGTACTAACCAAGTATTCCGCTTCGGTAGCCAATGCATTGGTGACTTTCTGATCGGCCATTGCAATGCTGATGGGTTCAAATTTTACAGCAAAGCTTCCGCCGAAACCACAGCAGGTTTCTACATCATTCATTTCAACCAATTCTAATCCCTTCACATGACTTAGTAATACGCGTGGCTCTTTCTTTATACCGCATTCGCGCAGGGCAGCGCAGCTATCATGATAAGTCACTTTTGCTTCCAGGCTGGCACCGAGATCGGTTACTTTCAATATGTTCACTAAGAAGTCAGACAACTCATAAATGCGTTTGCCCAGCTGTTCAGCAGTCTTATGGTGAATAGAAGATTCGTCGAATAGCTTGCCATAATAATTGCGAACAAAGCCTACGCAGCTAGCACTGGGTGCTACCACATAATCTTCTCCACGGAAATCATTGATGAATTTGCTGCACACATCCTTGGCTTCCCCACGAAAGCCTGCATTAAATGCCGGCTGGCCACAACAGGTCTGATTGGTATTGTAGTTTACTTTACAGCCAGCTTTCTCCAACACTTTCACCATATTGAAGCCTACATTAGGGTAGAGCTGATCAATAAAACAGGGAATGAACAACTGTACTTGCATGTGCTAAAGGTAGTGGCTTATTTGATGAGTTTTCTATTCAGCGCAATCATCTTCAATGCTGTAATGGCAGCTTCTTCACCCTTGTGACCATGCTTGCCGCCGATGCGCTCAATTGCTTGTTCTTCTGTGTTCACCGTGAGTACGCCAAAGATGACTGGACATTCTAGGCTTAGGTTTAAATGCGTTACTCCATCAGTGACTGACTGACATACATAATCAAAGTGTGGCGTATCGCCTTGAATAACCGTACCAAAAACAATATACGCATCTGGCATTCGCTTACTGTGTGTGTAATGCTGCTTTACCGCAAAAGCAATTTCTACTGCACCTGGAACAGTGAGGGTAGTAGTATTTACACCAGCAGCTTTGAATATTTTCTTCGCACCTGCTTCTAACTTCTTTACAATATGGCTGTTCCATTCTGTTACAACCAGAACAACAAAGGCATCCTTTGTTGCGGGGATGCCTTTGTGCAATTGTGTATTACCTTTTGTGGCCATTATTTTACACTGAATTCGTTTGGTTCAACACTCAGACGATAGATATACTTATCAATCTGAAAACCTTTATCTGTCTTAGGGAATTTGTTCTTCAACTCTTTGTAGAGTTCCAAAGCTTCTTTGTTTTTACCCTGAGTCTCCAGTAACAGACCTGCACGGAACAGGTATTCTGCAGAGCTAGCATCATCTTCAGGGAAAGTAGCAGCAGCTTTCTTGTAAGCAGCAACAGCATCATCCTTTTTGTTCAGTTCGCTATACGCATCACCAAGGCGTGCATAAGCCAACAATTGAACAGGTTTAGAATCTGTGGAGAAATCCTTCAGGTATTTCACTGCGTTTTCGAACTCACCCAACTTCAGGTAAGATACACCTGCATAGTATTTAGCCAGGTTAGCAGTCTTGGTACCGTCAAAGTTTTTAATCACATAGAGGAAACCCTTAGCAGTACCATCTCCGTCCAATGCTTTGCGAGTAGAATCTTGTGCAAACAATTGCTGTGCTTTAGCAATTGCTTCAGCAGCTTTGGTCTCTTTAGGCTTAACGATGTATTCGCCATAGGCAAACCAGCCACCGACTGCAATCACAATTACAGCAGCAGCTATTAAGATATTCTTTTGATTCTTTTTCCAAAAGCTCTGTGCGCTCAGCAGCGGGTCTTTGTCTACAACAGGAGCTGTGTGTTGATCACTCATGGTTCAGGTTTATAAAGTATTACTGTTAAATTAGTCAACGATAAATGGATAGTTCTGATCGATATACACATCTTTCAGTACTTCACTATCATCCGGCCAAGGACTTTCTTCTGCAAAACGTACGCTTTCTTCTACTACCGCATTGATCTTGGCATCAATTGCATTCAAATCAGCTTCAGTAGCAAAATTGTTTTCCAAAATCGTGTGGCGCACTTTGTTGATCGGATCCTGCTCTTTGTACTCTTCTACTTCTTCCTTGGTACGGTATTTCTGTGGATCAGAAATAGAGTGGCCTTTATAACGGTAGGTCTTGATCTCTAAAAGGGTAGGACCATCGCCTTCGCGTGCACGCTTTACCGCACGGGCAACACCTTCGTGTACTGCTTCGGGCGACATGCCGTCGATCTTGTCAGCAGGCATTTCGTAGGCATCAGCCAATTTATAAATATCAATCACATTGCTGGTACGTTCAATTGAAGTACCCATTGCATAGTTATTGTTCTCGCAAATGAAAATCACAGGTAGTTTCCACAACATCGCCAGGTTGAAAGTTTCATGCAGCATACCCTGACGTGCAGCACCATCGCCAAAGAAAGCAAGGGTTACATTCTGCGTACCACGATATTTCTCTGCGAAAGCCAAACCGGCACCGGTACCAATCTGGGCACCTACGATACCATGACCGCCGAAGAATTTGTTTTGAATATCGAAGAAGTGCATACTACCGCCCTTGCCTTTAGCACAACCGGTAGCTTTACCATAGAGTTCAGCCATACAAGCATTAGCAGAAGTACCTTTTGCCAACGCCAAACCGTGATCGCGGTAAGCGGTGATAAATGGATCATCTGCACCAGTAGCAGTCATACAGCCGGCAGCAATCGCTTCTTGACCCACATAAGCGTGGAAGAAGCCACGGATCTTACCAGCCATCTTATACATTTCTTCAGCCTTCAGTTCAAACTGGCGAATGAGCTGCATCAGCTCGTACCAGTAGAGGTAGGTTTCTTTGGTGAATTTAGTAGGCACTTGCGTTGATTTTTAATCGGTTGCCGGCGGAAAATCAAGCTTTCCACAAGCGGGGGCAAATATAGGGCATAGACTGCAAAGATGTATAGCCGGAATTCCACATTGCTGTTGCAATGTAATTTACTGTAATACAAGCTGTTAGCTTAGTGGATATCAAAGCTTTTTCAGCAGATCGGCCTTACTGATGAAACCAGTATGTCGCCATTGCTGTGCTTGTTTTTGGTAGAGGATCAGGGTAGGCAGTGCATCCACACCCAGTTCCTGTAGCAATTGCTGGTTGTCGTCTGCATTAATGCGAATGATTTGGAGATCAGCTGCACGCTCGGTTTTCAGTTCCTCCAGATAAGGTGCCATTTCCTTGCAGGGACCACACCAATCTGCATAAAAATCAATCAAGACTTTTTTATCTGAAACCAATAATTGTTCATAAGCGACTTTGTCTATACTGCTTGTGCTAGCCATAGCATCCATGGTTTGTGGTAAACCTGCAGCACGCCATTTTACAATACCACCTTCCATATTATACACTTCGGTAAAGCCTGCACTACGCAGCTTTTCTGCTGCTGCAGCACTGCGCGCACCACTTAAACAATACACATAGACTGGCCTTGATTTCAAGTAACCAGATACCTGTTGCATAAAATCTTCACTATACCAGTCGATATTTCTTGCTTTGGGCAAATGACCTTTGGCATATTCTTCTGCAGTGCGCACATCCAATATCAATGCATCGGGTGTTTTTTCTAATCCTGCCTGAAATGCTTGGGGGTTTAATTCAGTTTGAGCCTGTTGATTACTGCCAGCACAGGCTGCAAAAGAAAGCGTAATGATTCCAGCTATAATCAATCCTAACCATCTGCGCATAATCATTTTTTTGCAAAGATACCCGCAGTAGCCCAACTCAAATGAATTTATGCCAGTTTATCCAACTGATGACTTCAATGACAACCGTCAGAACCAATATGGCCTGTATGAATAATAGCATTTGCGTAACAAAGCCAAGTAGCCATGCTTTGGTTTTGGATAGATGCTGAAAGAATTGTGCGTATGTCCAGCAAGCAAAGAGTGTATTTGTCAAAAACTGCACATTGATGATTAACTGAAGTTGTTCTGTGCCTTGCTGCCAAAATAATAAAGGTAGAAAGCAAAACCCAACGACGATCTTCTGTGCTGTAATGAATGTATTCAAGATGACATGTTCAAAGAAATTATAACCTTGTTTACGGAAGAGTAAATAAGATGCAATTGTTAGAAAGGGTAGTATCAATAGCTGGGTTGACGCATAATGGTGTGCCGACCATTCATTAAAACTATGTATCACTGTGCGTACTTCTTCAGATTCTTCTTTGATGGTAGATAAATCTAGATGTGCGCTGATGGCAATTACTCCATAAATACCCGCAAGAAATAGTACCAATCCAACAGGACTAAAATGTTTAACCCGCTTGCCTTCCAGAAACTCACGTATACTATGCCCGGGTCTGCTAAAAAGTTGTTTGATCGAGTAGGTGATACCCGCATCCCAATGCAAGAAACTATGCTTTAATTCATGCCAAACAAAGTGTTGGTTTATTTCATGAATGTGCGCAGACTGACCACACAAATTGCAGAAATTACCTGTAAAATGGTTGCCGCAGTTTTTGCAGATATGATGAGGGTGTTTACTCATTACTGTAAACTACATGCTTGCGTTGATTTGGCAAAGTTTCCTGCACAAAAAATCCCGTTGCTATAACGGGATTATACATGTGATTAGCTAAAGCCTATTCAATAACCAATCAACAATAATCAATTGTCAATTGACAATATCTACGCTTCATTCAAGAATGGGTAGCGATAATTGGTTGGCGGATTGAAGGTTTCTTTAATCGTTCTTGCACTCAACCAACGATAGAGGTTCAGCATAGAACCAGCTTTGTCGTTTGTGCCGGATGCACGCGCGCCGCCAAATGGTTGCTGGCCCACCACAGCGCCTGTTGGCTTATCGTTGATGTAGAAATTACCGGCTGCATTGCGCAGTTTATTCGTAGCCAGTTCCACAGCAGCTCTGTCTTGTGCAAGAATAGCACCTGTTAAAGCATAAGGAGATGTGCTGTCAACCAGTTCTAGTGTCTGCTCAAACTTATCTGCATCGTATGTATAGATAGTCAATACTGGGCCGAAGATTTCTTCGCACATGGTAGTGTACTTAGGATCTTTAGCTTCAATTACTGTAGGCTCAATAAAGTAACCTTCTTTCTTACTGTAATTACCGCCAACCAGAATGTTGGCTTTCTTATCCTTCTTCGCATTATCAATATAGCGAGCAATACTATTGAAAGCTTTCTCATCAATCACCGCGTTTACGAAGTTGGAGAAGTCTTCTACAGTACCCATCTTCATGGTCTTGAGTTCAGCTACCAGCTTGGTCTTGATAGCATCAGCCAAATTGCTTGGTAAGTAAGCGCGTGAGGCAGCAGAACATTTTTGTCCCTGGAATTCAAACGCACCTCTAGCCAATGCAGCTACAGCCGTATCCACATCGGCACTCTTATGAATCACCACGAAATCCTTACCTCCGGTTTCACCTACAATGCGTGGGTATGATTTGTACTTAGGAATATTTTCACCAATGGTCTTCCACATATTGTTGAATACGCCTGTTGAACCGGTAAAGTGTACACCAGCAAAATCGCGGTGGTTGAAACATACTTTACCAATGGTAGGGCCATCCACATAAATCAGGTTGATGACACCGTCAGGCAAACCGGCTTCTTTCAAAATGCGCATAAACATCTGCGCAGAATAAATCTGGGTATTAGCTGGCTTCCAAACGACTACATTGCCACACATTGCAGCTGAAGTAGGCAGGTTACCACCAATGGCTGTGAAGTTAAAAGGTGTTACAGCCAGTACAAAACCTTCCAGCGGACGCCATTCCATTCTGTTGTGCATGCCGGGTGCTGAAATAGGTTGTTGTTTATAAATCTCACTTAAGAAATGTACGTTGAAACGCAAGAAATCAATGATCTCACAGGCACTGTCGATCTCTGCCTGAAATGCATTCTTGCTCTGGCCCAGCATCGTCGTACCATTCATGTGGTAACGATACTTGGTGGCAATCAAGTCGGCAGCTTTCAAAAAGATATGTGCGCGACTTTCCCAGCTCATAGCAGCCCATGCTTCCTTGGCTTTCAAAGCTGCATCAATGGCCTGGTGCACATGCTTTTCTTCGCCTGCATGGAAATAACCCAATGTGTGGGCAATTTCATGGGGTGGGTGCATGGCTACTTTCTTTCCGGTCTTAACCTGCTTGCCACCAATATACATCGGTACTTCAATGGCTTTTTTCTTCAGTTCAGTAAGTGTTTTCTTCAATGCAGCTCTCTCGGGGCTGCCCGGTGCGTATGACAATACCGGCTCGTTTACAGGCATCGGATAAGAGAAAGTTCCCAGACTCATATGAACAGTTTTAAAGTTGAGTGCGCAAGGTAGCAATTGCAGCGGAATTCACCTTAGCCATGTTGCCCATTAGCTACTTAGGATTGTTTATTATCTTTCGCCCATGTATTTTATCCGCTTCTTATTCACCACGCTGTATTTTGGAATACGTGTATTGCTGGTGAGGTGGCGTGCAGAAAAACAAGCTGTTGCGCTGCTGCGCGATCTAGAGCAGCGCTTCAACGGTCGTTTCGATCAGGCAACATTCCGCAAAGTAGCCAAGAGTCATCCTATCTACTTAAGCATTGTCAATGATGCGTTTACAGGTTTACACGGAAGAACCACCACAATAGCGGAGCAGGAGCGATGCGTGCTCTATTTTATCTGTAGTTCTTTGTTCGATAATTTCTTTGATGAACACTCGCGAACCGATGACGAAATTTATGCCATGACTTTTGCGCCCGACACCTATGCGCCAAAGGATTTTGATGATCGGGCGGCAAAATATGCACATACCCGTTTGCTGAATGAAGTAAAAGATAAGCAAGGGTATCTGGAAGTGCTGATGCATGAATACAAGGGACAAATGATCTCACGCGAGCAGTTTGATCCAGACATCACCAATGAACGCATTCAGGAAATATGTTTTTACAAATGCGGCAATGCAACTCTACTCTGTAAGTATTACCTAGATGTTGATGCCAGCGAGGCAGAAACTGCTATCTGGTATCGCCTTGGTGCTTTTATTCAGTTATGCGATGATTTGTTTGATATCTATTTTGATGTGCCTGCAGGCATCAATACGCTTGCCACAAGATGCACCAATGCCTATGCAATGGAAGCTTTCTTTCTTGGCTTGATAAAAGACATGCAGGAACGCATTCGATCAATACCGGTAAGCAAAGCGCGCAGAGAAAAATTTGCCATCGCCATGGCAGGTATTTATTCCTTAGGCTTGGTTGCTATTGAACAACTAAAAAGACTGCAAGGCCAATCGGCTCAGTTGCCACAATTCGCTAACTTACCTCGTAAAACCATGATCGTCGATATGGAGCGCTTCGGCAACATGTGGCGTTGGTTCAAGTTTGTGTACAAATACGGAAAGCTATAGTTATGGCCATTGTTTTATTCGATAATAGAGAACGCGAAGGCTTATATCCTTTAACGGTGAATAAAGCTGTAGCCGATTTGCGTATGGGTATCCTGCGTATCAAAGAGTGGTGGCTGCGCAAAACCAACCTGCGTCCTTATGTGGCTACAACTCATCCATTACAGATTTTATACAGTCCCATTCCGGAAGGTGAACATATTTGGATTGATGCCAGCATTATAGCCGATGATGCATTGGTGCAAAGAATTTTGAAATTAAAGTCGGGACAATGCCTCGTAGATGCTTTTGGTTTAGTAGCAGGTAAAACTGATCAGCGTAATTGGGATTATGCATCGCATGACATCGGTAATTTTTCCAATCAGCAGAAGATTGATGCTGTTACACGCTTGCAATACCCTTGGCAGATTTTTCAATGGAATGATCAAGCGATTCGTGAAGATTTTCAGCTAATCACGCATCGGAGAAAATCACAACCGCTGTCCAGTACCAATCGTATCCAACAATACAGTTCCATTTTCTTAGAAGAAGGTGCACGTGTAGAATATGCGATGCTGAATGCTACACAAGGCCCCATCTATATCGGTAAGAACGCCGTCATACAAGAAGGTGCGATGATCTTTGGCCCAGTAGCGATTGGTACACATGCTATGGTAAAAATGGGCGCAACAGTCTATGGTGCTACTACATTAGGCCCTTGGTGTGTTGCCGGTGGTGAAATCAAGAACGTGATAATGATGGGTTATAGCAACAAAGGGCATCATGGTTATTTAGGTGATAGCGTAGTAGGCGAGTGGTGCAATTTTGGCGCAGGAACGAGTAATAGCAATGTGAAGAATACTGCAGAAACAGTAACGTTATGGCATCAGGCAACGCAGACATGGCATCTTGTTGGACAAAAATGCGGACTCATCATGGGCGATTACTCACGCACGGCCATCAACTCTTCCATCAATACAGGTAGTGTGATTGGCATCAGCAGCAATTTGTTTGGTGCGGGTCTGTTACCTCGTGTGATTCCAGATTTTAGCTGGGGCGATGGTAGCGAACGTTACCGCCTTGATAAAGCCATTGAAGCGATTGGCAATTGGAAAAAAATGAAGGGACAGGAAATTTCCTCCGCTGAAATAGCCGTCCTCCAACATATCTTTGAACAACAAGCATAAAACCGAAAGATGAGAAAAAGTATTGCAGCCGCTAACTGGAAAATGAATTTAACCTGGCAGCAGGGTGAACAGTTGATTGATCAACTCATAGCTGGTATGGAACCACTGGCTGATCACAAGAAAGTGATTCTGGCTGTGCCCTTTCCTTACTTGCATATGGCGCATGAAAAAGTAAAAAGCCAACCTTCTGTATTCATTGCTGCGCAAAACTGCTACAGCAAAATGAGTGGCGCTTACACAGGTGAAGTGAGTGTAGAAATGCTGCAATCCATCGGTATTCATTTTGTGGTGCTTGGTCACTCTGAGCGCAGAGAATATTTCAACGAAAGCAATCAGTTTTTAGCAGATAAAGTGAATATCTGTCTGGCCAATAATATTCATCCCATTTTCTGTTGTGGTGAGCCACTCTCTATTCGCGAAGCCAATGAGCAGGATGCTTATGTGCGCAAGCAATTGGAAGAATCTTTGTTCCATTTGTCTGCTGATGATATTCAAAAAATCATCATCGCTTACGAACCCATCTGGGCCATTGGTACCGGTAAAACAGCCAGCAGCGAGCAAGCGCAGGAAATGCATGCATCTATTCGCAAGTTATTTGCAGAAAAATATGGTGATGTGGTTGCCAGCGAAATCAGCATCCTCTACGGCGGAAGTGTAAAAGGCAATAATGCTTTGGAACTCTTCTTGCAGTCTGATGTGGATGGTGGTTTGGTGGGTGGCGCTTCACTGAACGCTGCAGAATTCCTCACCATCATCAAAGCATTGTAGCATTGCCCATTCAACGCAGCACGGCATTACAACCTTTAAGTCGACAACATCATGGCGGCCTCTTGTTTTGTCTGCTCTTGAAAAAAGGCGTGCGTAAGAACGCACCCGTTGGGGTGATGCGTGATTTTGTGCTGGATTTCTGGCAGAAAGAATTACAACAGCATTTTCATCTCGAAGAAGCCATACTCGAACCATTTGTAACGGATATGGAATTGAAAGCGCCCATGCAACGAATGCTGCGCGATCATGCCCAAATACGCGAAGCGATTCATCTGGTTGACTTGCAGCCTTCCCTGTTGCGTATTCAGCAAGTACAGGAATTGGTGGAAGAGCATATCCGTTTTGAAGAAAGGCATTTGTTTCAAATCATGGAAACCAGTTTGAATGCTGATGCCATGCAGGCTATTGGTGTACAATTAGCTGAAGCCGGCGAATACAATTGCAATCTTTATCCGGTGCGTTTCTGGGAATAATTATTTCATACTGGCTTGTGCACGATCCAATCGATCGTTTATCGCCAGTCCAATGCCTTGAGCAGGAAAATATTCTGCAATGATGCAATCGTATTGATGTGCATCAATCTCACGCAGTGTTGCAAACAAATGCTTGGCTGCTTCGTGCAAATCGCCCGCAGGGCTGAGTACATAATAATCTACATTCTCTAATCTTCTCGATGGCTCTGTAAAGCAGATGGCTGCAATGTTTTGTCCCGCATGGGCCGGTGCGATTTCCTGTACGGAACCACGATACAGTGGTGTAGCCGGCGCGTAATGACTTTTCAATTGTCCCGGTGTCTGTGGCTGCTGATGCGATAAAGCAATGATGGCTTTCATGCCCGTAACTGCTTCAATTTTGTCAATGGGCATGCCACCCAAGCGGTGTATGATGAGTTCCGTATTGGTGATCTCTGCAATTGTACTTTCCAAACCAATCTGCGCTGCACCACCATCCAATACATAAGACAGTTTTGTACCTAAGCCTGTAGCAACGTGTTCAGCAGTGGTGGGACTCACATAGCCAAACGGATTGGCGCTGGGTGCACACAATGGAAAATCCAATGCACGCAATAATTCTAATGTGAGTGGGTGATTGGGAATGCGTATCGCTACTTTATTGCTACCCGCAGTTGCTAAATCAGGTACCGTATTTTTCTTAGGTAATAATAAGGTGATCGGCCCGGGCATTAATTGTGCTGCTACCAATTTCGCTTTGGCAGGTAACTCTGCTACATAATTGTGCAATTCATCCACACTGCTCACGTGCACAATCAATGGATTAAACTTAGGTCTTTGTTTGGCTTCAAAGATTTTCAGCAATGCATCTTCATTCAGCGCATTGGCTGCTAAGCCATAGACAGTTTCTGTTGGAATACCTACCAGCTTGCCATCGCGCAACTTTTGCGCAGCCAATAAAATATCTGTACCAATCAAGGGCAGGTTATTCATCAGGTAAAGCAACAGTTTCGTAATCACTTAGTTTATTCAAATGCAAAACAGTAATGCTACCATCCTGGCTGGGATTATACATGGGCAAAAACTTGGCGCCAAAGACAAATTCATTCCAAGTATAAGATGAACGAGTAACGACTGTGCTCGAAAAACTCTCATCAAAGCCTTGTACAAAAACCAGCAATTCCGCTTTAGCTGCTGCCAAATCATCAGCGCTGAGTTTGTAGAGCGGACTATTTTCATTGATCACATGCACCAATGTCCAGTTCATGGAAAGGGTGTTGGCTTTGGAAATGTCTAAGGGTAGGGTAAAAAACTGGTTCTTACGTACGCCATCTACTTCTACCTGAATGGCGAGAGTCACTTTGGCTTCCACCTCGGTTAAATGGTTCTTGGTATAGGGCACCATGCGCAACATGAGGGCGCGGCCTTCTTTAAAAGGCGCAATCAGGGCATTCTTGCTGAAATGGATATAGGCCCTTGGTCGGGCGAAACGGCCATACAACAAACCAGTAGCCAAGGCAAAGCTGAGTAAACCCATCAGGGCTTCAATCGCTGCAACCGTACTGGCTAAAAAGCCAATAGGATTGATCCGTCCATAACCTACTGTGGTAAAAGTCTGGGCACTAAAAAAGAAAGCCTCCCCAAATTTTTCACCCAGGGTATTGGCCACCATGCCGCCCAGGTGGTCTATGCCTATCGCCATGTAAATCAAGGCAAAGAGCAGGTTGATGCCAATAAAAAATGAGAAGACAACCAAGAGGAACTTGATATAATGCATGTGCAGCAGCTCATGGTATAAATTGAGTCTGCGCCAGAATTCCATACCCTCCACGCGTATATTGGGTCGGCCATCTTTTTGGAAAAAACGACCGCCATTCATAGATGCATTGGTACTCAGTCCCGTTTCACGGTCAACCTGTCCCAATTTACCAAAGCGAGAAAGTAAAGCCATATTGACCAAAAGTAAACCCTTTCCCATTCACAAGTGTTGGAAATTGGCCCTGAATAGTTTGGGGTGCATACACTTATCTTTGCGCACTTATGAAGCATATCCGGAATTTTTGCATCATCGCCCATATTGACCACGGAAAGAGTACCCTGGCCGACAGACTGTTGGAGCATACCAAGACCATTGGTGAGCGCGACATGATGAATCAGGTACTTGACGACATGGATTTGGAGCGGGAAAAGGGCATTACCATTAAGAGCCACGCTATTCAGATTAATTACCCGTACAAAGGGCAGGAATACGTACTGAACCTGATTGATACACCCGGCCACGTTGACTTCAGTTATGAAGTGAGCCGTGCACTGGCTGCATGCGAAGGCGCCCTGCTGCTGGTAGATGCGTCTCAGGGTATTCAGGCACAGACCATCAGTAACCTCTATCTGGCCATCGATAACGATCTGGAGATCATTCCCGTGATCAACAAGATTGATATGGAAGGTGCCATGATTCCTGAAGTAACCGACCAGATCATTGACCTGATTGGCTGTAAACAGGAAGATATTCTCCTGGCCAGCGGTAAATCCGGCATCGGTATCGAAGCAATTCTGGAAGCTATTGTAGAACGCATTCCTGCTCCGGAAGGCAGTGAGGAAGCACCATTACAAGCTTTGATCTTTGATTCAGTATTCAATAGTTTCCGTGGTATTATTGTGTACTACCGTATTCTGAATGGTGTATTGCGCAAAGGCGATATGATTCGCTTCATTTCTACGGGACAGGATTATGGTGCCGATGAAGTGGGTATCCTAAAACTGGGTATGGAAGCCAAGAAAGAAGTGCGCTGCGGCGATGTGGGCTATATCATTACCGGTATCAAGAATGCCAAAGAAGTAAAAGTGGGTGATACCATTACCCTCGCGAATAACCCCGGTGAAATGATCCATGGTTTTGAAGAAGTAAAGCCCATGGTATTTGCCGGTATCTTCCCTGTGAATACAGATGAGTTTGAAGAACTGCGCGATTGCATGGAGAAACTGCAATTGAACGATGCTTCACTCACATTTGAGCTGGAAACTTCTCAGGCCCTGGGCTTTGGTTTCCGATGCGGATTCTTGGGATTGCTCCACATGGAAATTATTCAGGAGCGACTGGAACGCGAGTTTAACCAGACCGTAATTACAACGGTGCCCAACGTAAGCTTTATTGCCTACACCACAAGAGGCGAGAAGATTACGGTGAACAACCCAACAGAAATGCCTGATCCTGTAAAGATCGACCGCATTGAAGAGCCTTTCATTAAAGCACAGATCATTACCCTGCCGGATTATATCGGTAATATCATGACACTTTGTTTGGGTAAGCGTGGTATCCTCATTAACCAGAGCTACCTCACACCCACACGTGTGGAATTGATTTTTGAAATGCCCTTAACAGAAATCGTATTCGATTTCTATGATAAGCTGAAGAGCCAGACTCGTGGCTATGCATCCTTCGATTATTCACCCATTGGTTACCGCGAAGCGGATATTGTGAAAATGGATATCCTGCTGAACGCCGAGAAAGTGGATGCTTTGAGTGCCTTGATTCACCGCAGTCGCGCACAAGACTTTGGCCGCAAATTGTGTGAGAAGTTGAAAGAGTTGTTGCCACGCCAACAATTCCAGATTGCGATACAAGCAGCAGTAGGAGCGAAGGTGATTGCCCGTGAGAACATCAGCGCCATGCGTAAGGATGTAACGGCCAAGTGTTATGGTGGTGACGTAAGCCGTAAGCGTAAACTCTTGGAACGCCAGAAAGAAGGTAAGAAGCGTATGCGCCAGATTGGAAGTGTAGAAGTACCGCAGGAAGCTTTCTTAGCCGTATTGAAGTTGGATTAATTTTTTTTAGCAGATAGCATGTAGAAGCTGGAATCTAGCAATGGGTTTCAGCTTTTTTGTTGGGGGGTGATAAACCGCGTATAAATTTTACTGGAAGATACTACGGGTATTAAATTTCCTTTCTTTGATGGGGGTTATTTTTTCTTGCCCTTATTGAGTAGTTTATTCTTTTTCGATTCCGGCAAATAGTTTTCAGAGGATACAACTTTCTTTCCTGTTTTTGTTTCAAGGTCTCTTCTTGCTTTACCAGCTACGGCGCCACCTTGTCTTGCTACTTGTTTATTTTGTATAAATCCTTTTGGGTTTTGTGCTTTTACAATGGCTGTTGTTGAAGCTTCTCCCAACATTGAAAAGATTAGTTCAAGGTCGTTCATGTGGTCGCGGAGATTTTGGCTTTTTAGCCCCTTTACTTTTTTGTATGCTGAAGGTGTTAAGCCAAAAGTTGCTTTAGAAATTTCAGCCGTAAGTATTGCATACTCTTTTTGCTCTTTCACTTCTCGGTTTCTCCATTCTTCAGTTAATTCTTCACGAATAGCAATACTGCGCATCCGTTTTTCTATCCAGTCATCAGGATAACCTTTAAGTTTATATAGCTCTCTGGTACGTTGTGTTGCCAGTTCAGGGTTTTCAATTTCATCTAATCTATCAGCGCCAACTTTAGCTAACCACAATTTGAATGGTTCCGCTTTAGGTGATGGGATCGACTGGATAATTCTTAAAAGCCCTTTTGTATCAGCAGCCTGTATCTTGCGCTTTTTGCCATCTGCGGCTTCCATTTCAACCAGGGTACAGATTGTACCCCAGTTGCTTTTAAGCTGTTCGTCTCGGCTAAGCATCTTTTTGATATACTGTTTCACATCTGAGCTGTCAGTCAATACCCCAACAACATCCTGCACAGAGAAGTACCATTTCTGTTCGTTTTCACTCCAGACTGATCGTATTTGTTTACTCTCAAATAATTTAATGTTACTCATATGTTTTTTTTCTTTTCAGGTTCGAGACTTTGTGCTTTTTGGAGTCCTCTCTACACCTTTAGACTCAATTGCATTCATATGTTAAATCCAAATTACAAAAGTTGATTAGCAATACCAAAGCGCTCGAACGCCAGAAAGAAGGTAAGAAGCGCATGCGCCAGATTGGTAGTGTAGAAGTACCGCAGGAAGCTTTCTTAGCCGTGTTGAAGTTGGATTAATTTTTAAGCAGATAGTATTTATAAGCTGGAATCTAGAAATGGGTTTCAGCTTTTTTGTTTAGGTAAACTGAATCTTCCTTAGTTAACGGGAGATTATGTTACCGTCAATTTTACTATAGAGTCTCCACAAATGCAGAAGACTCTGTGGAGACAGAAAATATTTTAGGCTAAAGAACATATTCCATTAACATACATAATCAGTTGATGAAAATTTCCAATTTTATGATCACTTTTTGCTGTGGTTATGTTGTATTTGAATGAGAGATTTCTTTGTTTAAAATAATATTCTTTTTCAATTTCTGACTGGTTGTTGATTAATATCTCTAAGGATTTTATTAAAGTATCATTAGCGAAATGAATCGGGCATCTAAGATGTATTGTTTTCTCATCTCTATTCTCAAAGTCGCATGAAATAATATGAAAATCTTTATTTTTTATTGCGATATTCTGTATTGATAAATAAACTTCTTTGTAGAATGATTTATCAATACAAAAATCTTTGAATAAGATTAGAATTTCAATTTCTAACATGATAGGCTTATAAATATTATGAATTAATCATGATAGGTTATCAAACAGTTTTAAACTAATCATTCTGTATGTTACATATTATACTCTTCATTCTTTTATCGTTTGGATTATAATATGGTCTCGTTTGACTAAAAGTTCTATTGGTGATTTCTAAGTGTTCAATTCTGTTAATTATATATGATTTCCACATAAGAGCCCTGCCACTTTTGTCGTTGTTAATTTCGTTAATTTCCCAGGCAACTAATATTTTATTTCCGGTTGATTTATGAATGCCCATAAGATGTGGCTCTACTAGCCTCCATCCAGCTTTATTGGAATATTTATCCTGATAGTAAAATTTTATTATACGCTTATTTGTTATTGCACGGCAAAGTAATTCACTATCATTATAAGATGTATTACTTGGTAAGGCACTTGAGAAAGTGGTTAAAACTAGCGATAGTAATAATATGATACGTCTCATAACTGTTGGCTTAATAGAGTTTGTCGCTAGCTTGGCTGTCATCTAAGGAGTCGTTTTTGATTATGACATAAGTTTCGCCATCGTTCCATCTAGATAAGTAAATAGATATATTCTTGCCTATCCAGTAATTATAGGTGTATCTTTTTTCAAGAGTGACCATCGGCGTGCCAAACATTTCTTTACATTCATTTAAAAATATTTTAAATTCTTCATCTGTTTGATTGGTTTTTTGAAGTGAAATTTGAAATAATATCCCTTTTTTATTAAATCGTAAATAGCAATTATCAAAATATCTATCGAACCAAAATTTATACTCATTATTTTCTATACTATAACTTTTGGATAGGTCATTGTTTTGATATTTCACTATTAATTTTACAACAGTTGTTGTCATTCCGAATTTCAGTTTCTTATAGCCATTGTTTTCATCAAATTGCTTGAATTCTGTAGTAAACTTTTCTTCATACTCGGACTCGTTAAACCAATTAATGGTATTTTGATTTTTATTTTCTATTGAAAAAAGTAGGTATTGAATATCCTTATAGTAGCTTAATTTAATTCTTGTTTGTTTATTATTCCATACATGAAGATTGCAGGATGACTCATCTATTGGAGTTATATACATTGTAGTGTCAGAGAAGTTTGTTTCTGTTAATGCATCTTTTTTTGGTGAAGTGAAATTTGTGCTCTTTCCGTATTTAGATGTTAAATAAGATTTTATCTTAAGATATTGAGAGTCTGAATTAATATAATCGTCTGCCTGTTTTATGAAATGAAAAACTGATTTGTTGTATGTGTTAGATGGTTTAACTAAAATATATGCTTGATCAAATTTCACATTAGCGATATCTCTTATTCTAAAATTATTAATTGAATATAATTTATATCCTTTTCTTATTTCAAGTGTTGGGTCAGTAAGAATTATTTTGGTAATAAGATTTTCAGCAAAAAAAATCTTTTCTGCGTTAAAATGCTTTTTAGTTGAGTTCCAATTTCCGCCAAAGTAGTCTCCTTTTAGTAGGCTCCTCTCTCTCGGGTTCTCATAATTGTTATTAAGTTTCTGAGCTAATGAAGTTTTATAAGAAATTAAAAGAAACAGTATTACTAAATGGACAATTGTTCGCATGTTGTTGACTTTGTTCTTGGTACTTTTAATTAATAATATATTCTACAATAGGTTATCTATAACTATAAAGGTTTGTGCTATTCTTTTAAACGAGATATAAATGCTTATGGCCTTATTGATAGATTAGTTAATACAATTGATATACGACATTTCTATTTTGTCGAAATCATTAAAGAGAATAAATCATTGGGGGTATGCTTCTAAATTAGGAAGCGTTGGGGAGAATAGCAAAAAATCGGCAGGTTTTTTCTATTTACCACAGAGGACACGGAGCTTGGTCACCAAGGACACAAAGTCTTGGTGTGCTTTGTGTAAGCGCTTTGTGTGCTTTGTGGTTGAAACCTAAGAACAGAGGAACAATAGAACAGAAGAACAGGGAACAGAGGAACGTAGAAAGCCAAAAGCCTAGGGCTGAAGGCGTAAAGCAATTGAACAGAAGAACAAGGAACAGAGGAACAATAGAACAGATGAAGGAAAATCGAAGAAAGAGGAACGAGAGCCGAAAGCTGAAGGCGTAAAGCTTTAAGCATTTTGCTTTAGGCTTTTTAAAACGATATCCCCTCCTTGGCGAGGAGGGCCTGCCATCTGTAGCATTTGCGAAAGATGGGTGGCATGTGTGCAACACATGACGGGGTGGTGCGAATACTCCTCAGTCTCCTTCGGAGACAGCTCTCCTTGGCAGGGGAGCAAATATATTTTAATGACTCCTCGCGAAACTTTGCGTCTTAGTGTCTTTGCGGTTAAGCGCTGTTAATCTTGAATAATGTACAATAAACAAAAAAGCGGGTTATTACACCCGCTATAATTAAAAGCAATTAACGTGTCAATTACAAAGTACTCATATCAATCACGAAACGGTATTTCACATCACTTTTGAGTAGACGTTCGTATGCTTCATTGATTTGATCCATGCGGATGAGTTCAATATCAGAAACAATATTATGCGCTGCACAGAAGTCGAGCATTTCCTGTGTCTCAGGCAAGCCGCCAATTAGCGAACCGGCAATACTCTTACGGCCAAAGATGAGGTTGAAGGCGGGCACAATAGCCGGTTGTTCAGGAGCGCCTACACATACCATCACACCACTGGTGCGTAGTAATCCCAAGTAGAAATTATAATCGTGGTTGGCTGATACCGTATCGAGGATAAAATCAAAATAACCTTTTACGCTATTGATCTGGTTTTCATCTGAAGTGAGTACAAACTTATGTGCACCCAACCTGCGCGCATCTGCTTCTTTAGAAGCGGTATGGCTCAGCATGGTGACTTCTGCGCCCATGGCTACAGCCAGCTTTACGCCCATGTGGCCAAGTCCACCTAGGCCCAGCACACCTACTTTGGTGCCTTTACCCACTTTCCAGTGGCGCAGCGGAGAGTAGGTAGTAATGCCGGCGCACAACAATGGCGCAGCTGCATCCAAGGGAAGGTTGTCTGCAATGCGCAACACAAAACTTTCGTCTACTACAATTGACGCACTGTAGCCGCCATGTGTATGACCGCCACTTACTTTGTCAGGAGCGCCATAAGTACCGGTAGAGCCATTGTGGCAATATTGTTCCAGTCCGTCTTTACAATTCTCGCACTCGCGGCAGCTATCTACCAGACAGCCTACGCCTGCTTTGTCGCCTACTTTGAATTTGGTGACATGCGCACCCACTGCAGTAACAATGCCCACAATTTCATGACCCGGAACGCAAGGGTAAACTGCATTATGCCATTCGTTGCGCACGGTATGCAGATCGCTGTGGCATACACCGCAGTATTTGATTTCTATTTGTACATCATGTGGACCAGGCTGTCGGCGTTCAATCGTAAGTGGAACGAGGGGTGTGGTGGCACTTAAGCCTCCGTATGCTTTTGTTGGTGTCATGTTGGGGTTGTTTTTTTGGAGTATTAAAGATAACCTCATTACTCAGTATGTATAGATTGTTTTTGTATGAAGCTTTAAGCGCAGATTTAATTAAGAATGAATAATTAAGAATGAATAATTGGGGCGTAAGGCTTTTGAACAGAGGAACAAGGAACAGAGAAACAGAAGAACATAGGAAGGGAAATCGAGGAATAGGGGTGAGAGCTGAAAGCTTAAAGCAAACGAAAAGAAGAACAATAGAACAATAGAACAGGGAACAGAGGAACAGGGAACAGAAGAAAGAGGAAGGAAATTCGAGGGTAGAGAAACGAAAAGTGCCAAAGACTAACAGCCAAAGACACTCCTTCGCCAAAGCTATGGAGTGCAAGCCAAAGATCTTTGGTATGCTTTGTGGGTTAAAGCTCGTAATTCAATACCCCTCAGTCTCCTTCGGAGACAGCTCTCCTTGGCAAGGGAGCATATTGAATTGTAGAGATTCTTTGCGACCCTTTGCGTCTTTGTGCTTGCCCACCGAAGCTTTAGCGCAGGTGGGGCTTTGCGGTAAAATTTGTGTAATGTGAAGCGGCAATCGTAAAATGGAATAGGATTGAAATAAGCGAAATAAAAGTAAATCTCAAATCTCAAATCATAAATCAGTAATTATTTCCCCCACCTTTCTTCATATTCTTATCAGAAATGGCTTTCAATTTCTGTTCGCTTTTCTTGCCCTTTTCATCTAATAGAGGCGCTGGCATGGAAGATTGTTTCTCATCGAAGATCACGTTGGCGTAGGGGTTGCGGACGAAATTCCAGCGACCGTTCTTCCATTGAAAACCTTCAAAGCCTCCATAGGGTACCAATGTGCCTTTATTGCTGAACTCGCCGCTTTCGCTCACCAGAATATCCATCACCACTGCATCTGCACGTGGATCAAAATTTAGTCGGGCATTGCCATCTTTCTTGTACTCAATACCAAAACGGTAGGCAGGTTGTGCCGGCTTGGAACTGTCTGCTGGATAATTGAAGAATCGTCCGCCAAATTGTGGTTGTCCTTGTTCATCAAACGTGAGCACTTCCATCCATTTCTTGGTGCTGCGGGCATCATTGTTATCAAAGCCGAATAGGGTATAGAATTGTTTGTTGTTGTGTGCTTTCTGTACGATGTTGTAATAGACAGCACCAATCCAATTCATATTGCTGCGTACAGAATCGAATGGATTGTCGGTGAACTCTGAGTAATCAAATAAAGGGAACAATTTCAGCGAACCATCATCTGTACGCATCTGGATACAGCCTTTCTGGCGATAATAGGTGAAGTCCTTCATCAGCTGCCAGGTAAAAATGCGAAAGGTTTTATCCGGTGCGGTTACTTTCGCAATGGTGGTGAGTGAATCAAAAGGGTAGTCGAAAGAAAAAGGTGTGCGCAATGCTTGTACCAGTCCGCGCGTAAATGCACTATCAGCACGGAGGCGATCTACTACATCTTCCGATTCCAGAATATTATTTGCATAGGGCTTGATGCGTTCTTCCAGCTGCTTGAGTTGTGCAAATGATTGCGGATTCAACTGGGCTTTAGCGACAGTGAAACAACACAAAAAGCTAATGAGTAGTACGGGGGCGATTCTCATGAGCACGAATTTACCACAATGCACGCGGGTGCATCAGTTGTTTTCGGGATTTATGATTTTATTAAAGGCTGCAGCGAAAGCAGGCAGGTTGTCAAAGCGCAGATCAATGTCAGGATGCGGAAATGCTGTATCTGGGTTGGTAGTCGCCACAAATACAGTGTACATGCCTGCATTGCGACCGAAACGCATATCACTGAGTTTATTGCCCACAATCAGGCTTTTGTTCAGGTCGATATCCGGAAATTCGCCCTTTGCACTAAAAGCCATGCCGGGATTTGGTTTGCGGAAAAAGGAGTCATCGTTCAAATCGCTGCAGAAGAAAATACGATCTACATGTCCACCGGCTTGTACAATCGCTAATTGCATATTGTCGTGAATATGGTGTAGGTCATCCAGACTCATCACACCCTTGCCCACACCTTTCTGATTGGTGACCATAATGGTCTTGCCAAAAATGCGGTTTAGCGTAGCAACCGCTTTGGGTACGCCATCGTAGAATTGAAATTCATTCCAGTTCAGGATATAGTCTTCTTTTTTCTCGTGGTTGATCACACCATCGCGGTCGAGAAACAGTGTCCAGCTTTTATCAATTTGTTGCAGATCAAGCATAGGGAATTAATTCAGTTTGTGCGCGTTGAAAATCTTCAGGTATGCCAATATCAATAAAGTAAGCATCTTGTGCCAATCCATAAATAGCAGATTGCCCACAGTATGTTTCTAAATAATCTTTCTCAAAAGAAAACTTTTCAGGGAAGGGTAGTTGCAGCCAATCTTTTCTTTGCAACAGGTACATGCCTGCGTTGATTTGTCCCGCAGCATAGTATTGCTTCTCTTTAAAGGCAGTCACTTTTCCTGCTTCATCGGTTTCAACCACACCGTAGCGATCAAAATCTTGCATGGGCTTAAGGCTGAGAGTACAGCTTGCCTTGTTGGCTTGGTGTTGCTTATAGAGTTGTGATAGATCTCCTCTGAATAAAGTATCACCATTCGTTACCAATACTGTATCTGTGTTTGCTTTACAGCATGCTAAGCGAATACCACCGCCCGTGCCGAGTGGTGTTTCTTCAATAGTGTAGGTGTAATTGCCATCGGGTAGGGCTTCTTGCAGAAAATCGAAGAAAGCTTCGTGCTTATAGCCCAAAGCAAAAATGAATTGTTGAATTCCTTGTGCTTGCAGGTAACGAATCACATAATGCACAAAGGGTAAGCCATTTACCGGAGCCATGCATTTGGGTAAATCAGGAACGGCGCTGCGTAAACGCGTACCGAGTCCCCCAGCCAGAATAATGGCTTCTTGTACAGGCATTACATGAATAATTTGGCTTCTACTAATTCGCAGATGATATGACCGATCAGGATATGGCTTTCCTGAATACGCGGGGTATCATTGGAAGGTACATTGATGAGAAAATGACTCAGCTCGCGCATTTTACCACCACTTGCGCCAGTAAAACCGATGGTGATCAATTCTTTTTCTCTTGCTACTTCAAATGCTTTCAGCACATTGGCAGAATTGCCGGAAGTACTAAAGCCGATGAGTACATCGCCTGCATCGGTAATACCATCCACCAAACGCGCATAAATATCATCATAGCTGTAATCATTGGCTACGGCGGTGAGATAGGAGGTATTGCAATGCAATGCTTCAGCAGGTAGTGCTTTTCTGTTTTTATAAAAGCGACCGGAAAACTCTGCTGCCAAATGTTGGGCATCGGCAGCACTGCCGCCATTACCACAGAACCAAACTCTTTTACCGGCTGCAAAAGCTTGTGTGATAATATTGACACATTCCTCAATGGACTTAAGCATAACAGGATCATGCAATACCTGTTGCTTGGTGTCAATAGAAGCTTGTATGATGGATTGAATGGTTGATTGCATGGCTATTGGGTTGTCCAGGTAGTGAGCCCGTGTTGGGTAAATTGATAAGGTCTGATTTCGCCGCCAAATTTCTGTAAAGTTTCCGCAACGGCATAGCGGGAATTGCCGGGGCAGTAGAAAGTCATGAAGCCACCGCCGCCCGCTCCGCTGATCTTGCCGCCGGTTGCACCTGCTTTCTTGGCTGCGCTATAAATATCTTCAATCAGGTTGTTGGAAATATTATTGGCCATTTTACGCTTCTGCTGGAAACCATAATCAAGAATCTCACCCACTTCATGAATACGGCCTTTGAGCAAAGCTTCCTTCATCATTTTGGATTGCTCTTTCAAATGATGCATGGCATCAACAGAACTTTCATTCTTGTTGAGCACATTTTTCTGCTGCTCCTTGATGATGGTAGCCGACTCTCTGCTGGTAGCAGTGAAATAGAGGAGGAGATTATTCTCTAACTCATTCAAATATTCCTGACGAATACGCAGTGGGTTCACAATCACTTTATCATCGCCATAAAACTCCATGAAATTCACACCGCCGAATGTAGCGGCATATTGGTCTTGTTTACCGCCAGCCAATGCCAGATCCTTTCTTTCTATTTCGTAGGCATAATGCGCAATATCATAATCGCCCAAAGGTAGTTTTAGCATTTCGGTGAAAGCACCGAGAATCGCTACAACCAATGTGCTCGATGTACCCAATCCACTTCCTGCAGGTACATCCACATAGGTAGAGAGCTTGAAATTGGTCATGGGTAAACCATAATCCTGCTGAATACGGTTGTACACGCCTTTGAGTAAATCCAGATGACCATTGATCGGTAATTGGTTCATCCATTCATGGCGTTCCTCTTCTTTTCTGTCTAACGCTTGTAGGATGATGCCATTCTCTGCAATGGGTTCAATATGGGCATAGGCATAGAGCGAAATGGTTGCGTTCAGGATGGCGCCGCCAAATGTATCGCTGTAGGGACTCACATCTGTGCCGCCGCCAGCCAATCCGATTCTAAGAGGTGCTTTGCTTCTGTAAATCATGATGCCGAAACACCGGCCAAACGGGTGATGGTTTGCACCAGTTTCTGCCAGCTGTATTGTTTTTTTGCTTCACGAAGATGCGGCAAAAAATGGGCTTCTCCTAATTGATAGAGTCCCAGAATCTTCTCGGCAATACTGTTGGGATTGGGCTCGGCAACCAGACCAACTTCACCATCCGGCACTAAGGCGGGCAGTCCGCCCACATTGGTGACCAGCATGGGCTTTTCAAAATGGTATGCCAAAGGAGTAACGCCGCTTTGCGTAGCGTTGCGATAGGGTTGTATCACGAAATCAGCTGCGCTCAGGTAATATTTTACTTCACTGTCGGCAATGAAATCGGTGCGCAAAATGAGTTGATCTTGTAGTTGGTGTTTTTCAATGATGGCGTCGTATGCGGTTCGGTCTTCATAAAACTCACCAGCGACCATTAACTTGATACCGCTGTTTTTCAGCAAGCTAGTACCCATGGCTTCAAGCAAAATGTCCAAACCCTTATAGTTGCGGATAAAGCCAAAAAACAAAATGATTTTGTCGTTGACAGGTAATTGTAAATGTTCGCGAGCATTTGTTTTATCCAACGCTTCACCAAAATTATCGTAGAGTGGATGCACTACTTGCTCAGCTGGTTTCTGCGTGAATTTGCGCAGATCGCCCATCACTTTTTCACTCATGGTTACGAATGCATGCACCGCACCGAAACAGTATTTGGTGAAGAGGGTATCGCCTGGTCTTTTTTCGTGTGGTTGCACATTATCCGCTATCGCGATGATGCGGGTATGCTTGTTCAAACGAACCAGTCGTAGTATCGTACCCAAGCAAGGACCCATAAAAGGCAGCCAGTAACGAATGACGATGATGGCTGGTTTGAGTTGACGCAATTCATTACCCACGCTGATCCAATTGAATGGATTGATGGAATTGATGCGCACTTTGATGTTGATATCTGTTGGCGCAGGCTCAGATGAATACTGAGTTGTGCCTGGGAATAAGAAGTTCGGATACTGTAAAGAGAAGGTGTAGATGGTTGTATCAAAACCTTCCGCAGTGAACTGTCGGGCTAAACGTTCATCAAAAGAAGCTAGTCCGCCTCTTAGCGGGTGTGCAGGACCAATGATGATGGCTTTGGGTGAAGACATGGTGCAAATATCTGCACTAATCCCATCCAATGTTGGATTCGATCAGGTAGTGATTTCTTTCCGGTGCATTTCTGGTGAGTAGTTCTGCAATAAAGCCTGCCAAAAAGAGTTGCATGCCAAGTATCATCGACACAAGCGCTAGATAGAATGCCGGGCGGTTGGTAAGCGAAAAATCCGTAGCAGTGAATTTTGCTACAATCAGGTAAATACTCATCAATAAACCTACGCCGAACGCCAGTGTACCATACAATCCAAAGAAGTGCATGGGACGTTTGCCGAATTTGCTGATGAAAGTGATGGTGAGCAGATCCAAAAACCCATTGATGAATCTTTCCCAACCAAATTTAGTAGTACCGTATTTGCGGGCACGGTGTTCAACTACTTTCTCACCAATCTTGCGAAAGCCGGCCCATTTGGCGAGGACAGGAATATAACGGTGCATTTCACCAAAGACTTCAATGCTTTTCACGACTTTCTTTTTATAAGCTTTGAGGCCGCAATTGAAATCGTGCAAATAGATGCCACTGACCTGTCGGGCAGTGGCATTGAATATCTTCGATGGGATGTTTTTGGTGAGGGTATTGTCATACCGCTTTTTCTTCCAGCCGCTGACCAGATCATAACCATCATTGATGATCATGTTTCGCAGTGCGGGAATTTCATCTGGTGAGTCTTGCATATCTGCATCCATGGTGATGATGACATCGCCCTTGGCTGCTTTGAAACCCTCGTTCAGTGCAGCTGATTTACCATAGTTGCGCTGAAAGCGGATACCATGCACAGCAGGCTGTGTTTTGGATAAGTGCACAACGGTGTCCCAGGTATCATCCGTACTACCATCATCGATGATAATGATTTCAGTACTTAAAGCATGCTCTTTTACAACACGATCGATCCATGCACAGAGTTCGGGTAATGACTCAGCTTCGTTGAATGCGGGTATGACAATCGAAAGATCCATTCCAATTATTGTTGTTCAAAAGGAGTAGGGGCTGGGTTTTTCTTGGCTGCACCTGCGCCAATCAGCGAACCTACAGTACCAATGATCAGTGTACCTACCAATGAGCCTGCCAATACGGTTACCGTCATGATTTTGCGACCAATTGCAGCGCCTTGTTCTAATTGTTCAGCAGTTACTTTACCACCCTTCATTGCTTCTTCAACGCCTTTCTCCCACATCTTATCCAATTGATCAGGGAAGATTACATAAACAGACAGGACAGTATAAACGAAAACAACAACGGCTGTTACTGCAGTGGTTTTAAAGCCATGCGTAAAAAGTTCGCCGAAAGTAACGTCGTTATTTTTTTGCTTACCGTAATAGATAACAGATCCAATGAATGCACCTACCATGATGGCCCAGTTAATATAGCCCCACCATTTTTCAAATTGCAGGTTAGCAAACTGACCGATTAAACTTAAAACGATTAACACCAATGCAATCAATAGTCCTTTGAATGCGTGTGTAGTTACTTGATTTTCCATAATACCTTAGGGGTTGAAGTGATGAAATGTATTTCTGATGGTACCAATCACTTTTCCTTTCAATGTTCTGTTGAGTACAGCACTATTGGCCGATCTGCTCAGGTTACTGGCAGTGGTTAGGGTAGTGTTGCTATTCAATGAGAATATCGTCAGGTTGGCTTTTGCACCAACGGCAATATTGGTTGCAGGCAAACGGAAAATATTACGCGCATTGCCAGAAAAGATGCGACTGATTTGTGCAGCGTTCAAATCTGGAATGGCTTCCATAACCATGGCAAAGGCTGTTTGCAAAGTGATCATCCCGTTTTTGGCGTATTCAAACTCACATACTTTGTGATCCCAATCCTGGGGCAAATGATGTGATGCAATGGTATCAATATGTCCGGCTTTCAATGCCTCTCTTAGATAGATCATATCGTCCTTGGTGCGCAGAGGCGGATTCACTTTCAGACTGGTATTATAGCCTTGTACATCTTCATCGCAGAAAAGCAAATGATAAGGTGTAACCGAACAGGTGATTTGCAAACCTTCGGATTTAGCTGCTTTCACCAACTCAACAGCGGCTGGAGAACTGATGCCTGTGATGTGTAAACGTGATTGCGTATATCGTAATAAAGCAATATCTCTGGCTACAATGATTTCTTCTGCTAGCATGGGTTTACCCGGAAGACCAAGCTGCGTAGACACAACACCTTCGTGCATCAGTCCGTGCGTGCCAACACTGGTATCATCCGGCACTTGTAAGACTACGCCATCAAAAGCTTTTACATATTGCATGGCTTTAAGGAGAAGTCCGGCAGTTTGTACAGGTTTGTGTCCGTCTGTAAATGCTGCAGCGCCACTCATGCGCATATCATACATTTCTGCAAGTTCTTTGCCTTCAATGTTTTTGGTGATAGCACCCATGGGCAAAGCTTCGCAGGGTAAATGCTTAGATTGATTGATGATGTATTCAACCTGTGTTTTGTTTTGCACAGCAGGTTGTGTATTGGGCACAGTAAGAACAGTTGTAAAACCACCGGCAGCAGCTGCGGAAATACCTGATGCAATGGTTTCACGAAACTCCTGACCAGGATCTGCGAAATCAGCAAATGTGTCGATCCAACCTGGAGAAACACAAAGGGAATCATGCTCGATTAGTTGTGCATCGGTATCGGGCAATGACTGACCGATTTGTGTAATGATGCCGTTTTCAATGAGTATATCCTGTGCTTGTTGGTGTAAGGGAGAATCAGGGTCAGCGATGAGCGCCTGTCTGATAAGGATTTTCATGAATGGGGCAGTAATTTTCGTGCAATATAGCCTTAAAATTTCTTATGACCCCTATATTTGCAGCCCCAAAGCGAAGACATCATTGATGTATTCGGGTTTCGGGTGGTGGCGCAGCCCGGTAGCGCACTTGTATGGGGTGCAAGGGGTCGCTGGTTCGAATCCAGTCCACCCGACACAACAAAAACCTCGGCAGATTTGCTGAGGTTTTTGCATTTCAAGCGCTGTTATGATACTTAAGGCTAAAAGCATAAAGCTTAAAGCTTTTTGATGCTTAAGGCTTTTTCGATACACATTATGCGTTAAGCGTTCAGCATTAAGCTTTCGGCTTTAAACATTCCACGTATTGTAAGTAGTAGACTATTTTGTTATACCCATTCATGAGTATTATGTTATAAAAGCAACCGTAAGTGATGCTTTTTCATATAAATAGCTATTTTTACGCTATACGATGAATTTGAAGCGTTTGATATTAGTACTGGCTGTGTGCACCACTTTATCAGCAGCGGCCCAACGTGTGCGTGTTTCTGGCGGCCTAGGTTTTAGCGCCTACTATGGCGATCTTATTGATGGTACACCCATAATGCAAGATATTGTGCCGGCACTGAATCTGAGTGCTACGTATGACCTCAAAATGAAACTACGTGCCCGACTTGGCTTAGCCATTTTAGGTGCCAAGGGCGATGATCGCTTTAATAAAAGGCAGGATCTTAAAGACCGCAACCTGAGTTTTAAATCAAATATCTGGGAAACCTCTCTGCTGGCTGAGTATGATTTTGTTTCGAGAGAAGAATATTTTCTAGTGCCATATGTGGTAGCTGGTGGTGGGGTATTTGGATTTAGTCCTACTACAATTGATGCCAATGGTCAGAAAGTAAAGCTTTGGCAATGGAACACTGAAGGACAGGGCTTGGCAGGTAATCCGGCACCATACAAAAGGGTAGGATTGAATCTGAGTTTGGGTGCGGGTGTGCGTTATGAACTTACAGATGAAATCAGTGTTGGTGCTGAATTTATTTTCCGAAAGTTATTTACCGATTATCTGGATGATGTTAGTGGTAAGTATCCTGATTTCTTGCAAACTGGAATCAATCCTGATCCCAATAAGTATCGTTTAGACCTTTCCTATAGAGGAACTGAATTGGGAAAACCTTTTCCAGGCGTAAGCAGACCAAGAGGTAATCCTAAAGGCGATGATGCTTTTTATTCATTCCAGTTCACCTTTTCTTATCGCTTAACAAACTGGAGCATTGGCGGCGATCTGGATTTCTACGGATCAAGTGGCTATGGCAGACGCAGGGTGCGCAATCCCAGATATGTACTTTAATTATTCAAATGCATCATAATAGAAAAAGGTCTTCAAACGAAGACCTTTTTCTTAAACCTAAACCCTTAAGCACTCATGATACATTAATTAACGAATGAGGGCATTGGCGGTTGAGGCACTGTATGAATTTGACGCTAATATGACAAATTAGAAGCGCTCCAGCTTAGAGAAGAAGAAATCGCCCTCAATGATGGCGTTCTCATCACTATCACTACCATGTACGGCATTCTCACCAACAGAAGCAGCATACTTCTTGCGGATAGTACCCTCGGCAGCATTTGCTGGGTTGGTAGCACCAATCAGTGTTCTGAAATCAGCAACTGCGTTCTCTTTTTCCAGGATGGCAGCTACAATTGGACCACTGCTCATGAAGTCAACCAGCTCACCAAAGAAAGGGCGCTCCTTGTGGATAGCATAGAATTCGCCGGCCTGCTCTTTTGTAAGGCGGGTCCATTTCATGGCTTTAATGCTGAATCCTGCAGCCAGGATATCATTTAAAATCGCACCTGTGTGTCCTTTCCCGGTTGCATCGGGCTTAATCATCGTAAATGTTCTGTTACTCATAACGGCTTTTATTTCGGAGTGCAAAGGTAACTGAAATCATTCCGCTGTCAAAAGTTCCCTGCGTTTTCCTGATGAAATCCATAACTAAATTTCACCGATTGGCCTGAAAAACACATTTTTGCGACGCTTTATGCAATCAATACAATCGTTTTTTCCGCATCTGAAGGGCGCTCCCAAAAAAGTAGTCATCACTACACACCAAAAGCCAGATGGCGATGCAATGGGTTCTTCCCTGGGTTTGTATCATTTCCTGGTGCAACTCGGGCATGATGTAACCGTTGTTTCTCCAACCAACTGGGCCGATTTTCTGGATTGGCTTCCTGGCACAGATCATGTACTCGATTTTGAAGCTGGTAGGGAAAAAGCAATTAAAGTAGTAAATGCGGCAGACTGGATATTTTGCTTGGATTTCAATACGTTACATAGAACCAAGCATATGGAAAAAGTGCTGGAATTGGCTACTGGTTCCCGTATCCTCATCGACCATCACCAACAGCCACAAGTTGAAGCTTTTGCCTACGGCATCAGCGATACTGGTAAAAGTTCCACCTGCGAAATGGTCTACGACTTTATCGTGGATTCTGGCCATGAGGCTATCCTAAATCAGGACATCGCCACATGTTTGTATACGGGTGTAATGACGGATACAGGTTCCTTTCGTTTTCCCTCTACCAAGGCTTCAGTGCACCATATGGTGGCCCGCCTGAAGGAAACCGGTATTAATCACACACATATTCACGAGGCGATTTATGATAATTTTCTGGAAAACAGGCTCCGCTTTATTGGCCATGCTTTGTTGAACAGAATGGAAGTAATCTATGAGCTCAATACCGCTTTGATGTATATCCCCAAGGGTGATTTAAAGCGTTTCGATATCAAAACCGGCGACACTGAGGGTTTGGTCAACTACTTACTGACGATTCAGGGTATTAAACTGGGTGCAATTTGTATCGACAGGGATGAGGAAAGAAAGTGGAGTTTTCGAAGTAAAGGCGACTTCGATGTGAATACATTTGCCAGAGAACATTTTGAAGGTGGTGGCCATTTCAATGCGGCTGGAGGCAGAAGCAGCGATAGTTTGGATCAAACCGTTCAGAAGTTTAAAGAAGTTATACAACAGTATCAATCACAATTACAATCATAACAATGAGAAACATCCTGGGTTTTCTTGCAGCAGCTTTGCTTCTGGCATCCTGCTCTCAGTACGAAAAAGCACCATCCGGTATGGTGTATAAGATCACGCATGGCAGCAGTAAAGAAAAGCTGAAGCATGGTCAGTTTGTAAAATTCAATATCAGCTTTGCCATTCCTGAAAAAGATACTGTGTTGAACAGTTCATTCGGTAAAGTACCCGCTTACTTTATGATTGATTCTGGACGTCTTACCAAACATAATTTCACTGAAATTCTGATGCTCTGTGCAGTGGGTGATGTGGTTGATTTCAAACTGAGCAATGATACCCTGAAGAACATGGGTGCTATTGAATACAATGCAACTTTCCCTAAAGGTGGCATGATTACCGGAAAAGCTGAGTTTATCAAAGTTTTCGCAACAGAAGCTGAAATGATGGCCGACTATCAAAAAGAGGTACTTGCACAGCGTGATCGCGAAATGGATGCTTTGGTTAAAGTAGCTGAGAAAAAGGGCGAAAAATACATCAAGGATACAGCCGGTGTGGTAGTTGTACTGAAAACTGCAGGAGATACAACTAAAGCAGTTGCCGGTAAAACAGCTAGTGTTTTCTACAAAGGATACCTGGCTGATGGTAAAGATGCCGGTAAGGAATTCGATTCTAACATGAGCAAGGAAAAGAATCCTAACCAACAACCTTATGATGTAAACGTTGGTACAGGTTCTGTTATCCGCGGTTGGGAACTGGCCTTAAAATATTTTGGAAAGGGTGGTAAGGGTACGATCTATGTACCTTCTATGAATGCCTATGGTCCTCAGGGTTCACCCCCAGTAATCCCTGCTTACAGCAATCTGGCTTTTGATATTGAAGTAACAGATGTAAAGCAAGGTCCTCCGCCTGCTCCTCAGGCAATTCCGGTTCTTCCAAGAAACTAATTTGCTAAGCATAAGAGATTTATCCCCTCACAGTTTTTGTGGGGGGATTTTTTATGCCTGCTGCATAGCAGTATAGAGTTGTATTGCTTCAACTGCTTCCCGCACATCGTGTACACGCAATATTCGTGCGCCATGCATAAGACCAATGGTGTTTAGTACAGTAGTGCCATTCAAAGCTGCTGCAGCTGTTGTATTTAATGTCTTGTAAATAGTAGATTTCCTTGATACGCCAAGCAAGAGCGGACAACCCAACATTTGAAATGCCTGTAATTGTTTCAATAATTGAAAATTGTGCTGTATGGTTTTACCAAAGCCAAAACCTGGGTCGATGATCACATCCTTAATGCCAGTTTGCCTGCAGTGTGCAACCTGTTGAATGAAAAAGTCAAGTACTTCTGTTACAACATTGCTGTATAGTGGATTTTGCTGCATGTTTGCTGGATTCCCCTGCATATGCATGCAGACATAAGGTGCCTGCAAATCTGCAACAGTACCCAACATTTCCGGATCTAGCAGACCACCGCTGATATCATTCACGATACTGGCACCCGCCGCCACAGCTGCTTTTGCAACTGCTGCATGGTAAGTGTCCACAGAAATGAAGGCTTCCGGAAAAGCTTTGTGCACCGCTTCAATAGCCGGTGCTACACGATCGATTTCCGCATTTGCGCCAATCTGTTCGCTGCCAGGCCTGGTGCTTTGTCCGCCAAGATCCAAAATTGTTGCACCATCCGCCAGCATCTGCTGGGCTGTTGTTACCACTTCCGCCAAAGCGGTATGCCTGCTTCCTGCATAAAAGGAATCAGGTGTGGTATTGATGATGCCCATCACAACTGGTTTATCCAGTGTCAATAAACGGCCTTTACAGTTGAGTGTTAACATTGCAGGTATTCAAGTATATTGCGAGGGTTCAAAGATAGCAAGGTAAAGATGAGCAATACCAATAATCAATACGATCAGGCAGTCGCTTCGTGTAAAGATATATTTATCAAAAAAACCACGGATTACGGTACATCCTGGCGCGTACTGCGCACCATCTCAGTGGTAGACCAGATTTTCATCAAAGCATTACGCATCAGAACCATACAGGATAAAGGAGTACAACGAGTAGGAGATGATATTGCTTCTGAATTCAAAGGCATCATCAATTATGGTGTAATCGGACTCATTCAACTTGCGCTCAATAAACCGGCAGTGGAAGATGTGGCAGTTGCCCAAGTGAATGCCTGGTATGAGCAATACATTGGTCAGGCTAAATCAACGATGCTGGACAAAAACCATGATTATGGTGAAGCATGGCGCGATATGAGCCAGCAAAGTTTTGCAGATTTGATTTTAGTGAAATTGCTTCGCATCAAACAGATTCTGAGTAATGATGGTAAAACCCTGATCAGCGAGGGTATTGATGCCAATTACATAGATATTATCAATTATGCCGTGTTTGCATTGATCCTGATGGAGGAGGGCAAACATTGATATGCTGCAGGTACTGAACATAGCACTCCGTTGGCTGGTTGGGCTCTTGTTCATTGTATCAGGCTTGGTGAAAGTGAACGATCCAGCAGGCTTGAGTTACAAGATGCAGGAATTTTTTGAGGTCTGGGGCTGGCATGGCTTACACGACTATACACTTTGGCTGGCCATTGTCATGAATATTTTTGAAGTGGTTGCCGGTGTTGCGGTGATCACAGGATGGCAGCAGAAATTATTCAACTGGCTGCTGTTGTTGCTCATTGTAGTATTTACATTTCTTACAGGTTATGCGTTATTCTCGGGTAAGATCAAGACCTGTGGCTGCTTCGGCGATTGTTTGCCATTAACGCCTGCCATGTCTTTTGGAAAAGATTTAGTCTTGCTTTGCTTGATTCTTTTGTTCTTCAAAATGCCTTATGCTTCCCGGTTTCAAACGCGCACATCTGTCATGCTGATTGCATTGGCTTTTGTGTTCAGTGCTTGGGCACAGGTATTTGTGCTGAAGCATTTGCCTTTCGTGGATTGTCTACCGTATAAAAAAGGAAACAATATTCTGCAGCAAATGCAGCGTCCAGATGGTTCGATGCCGGATAGTATAAGTATCATGTATCGTTACGCTAAAAATGGCAAAGAACTTAGTTTTGATGCCGAACATTTTCCGGATGATTTCGATAGTACTTATGTCTTTCTCGACAGAAAGGATGTCGTCATCCGTAAAGGTGATGCAGTGCCGCCAATTACCGATTTTAGTTTATATACGCTAAGTAATACAGATACAACACAAAAACTGTTTCAGTTCATACAGCCGTATTATCTGCTTTTCATGAAAGATGCGACAGTAAATGACACGCAAGCTTTGCGTGATTTGATACAATCACTCACAGGTACAGATCAACAATGGTGGTTGGTGACTGCAGATGTAGATGCAGCCTTACAGTATGCAAGTCCTGCACATATTTTGAAAGCGGATGCAACCGTCATCAAAACAGCGGCGAGGGTAAATCCTACCTTATTCAAAATGCGCGGCGCTTTGATTGAAGGCAAGCGTGCTTTGGCAGATGCTGCGAATCTGATTCAACCCAATCCATAACCATGTTGCGCTACCTTGCTAGAAAATTGTTCTACGGTTGCCTTGTTTTGTTGGGCGTGGTCTTACTCATTTTCTTTTTATTTCAAGGTTTTGGTGATCCGGCGAGATTGGTGATCGGCCAAACAGGGGATAGTGCTACACTGAAGAATATCCGCAAAGAGTTGGCATTAGATCAACCCAAATCTGTTCAACTGCTGCAATACCTCAATGATGTGTCGCCTATTGCTGTGCATAGTAAAGCTGAAATTGAACAAAAGCAATTAAGAGGTTGGTTCTTTGGTGCTGGCGAGCAGCAATTCGGGATCAAGTTTCCTTATCTGCGTCAATCATACCAGTCCAAAAAACCGGTTGCAGATGTTTTGTTGGAAGCATTACCCGGCACTTTATTATTGGCAGCTGCAGCTATGCTGTTTGCAACCGTGCTCGGTATTATCCTTGGCGTTATTGCTGCAACCAACAAAGACAGTTGGTTGGATACTGGCGCTGTGTTTTCCAGTGTGTTGGGTATTTCTGCCCCATCATTTTTTATGGGCATACTCATCGCGTATTTGTTCGGTTTTGTCTGGCATCAATACACGGGCTTACCCATGACAGGCAGCTTGTATGAAACCGATCCTTTCGAAGGAAGACAACTTTCTTTGCAAAACCTCATCCTGCCTGCCTTAACCCTGGGTATTCGTCCACTAGCTATCATAACACAGCTAACTCGTTCAGCGATGCTGGATGTGCTGAAACAGGATTATATCCGCACTGCTTATGCCAAGGGTTTATCGCGCAGCAAAGTAATCTGGAAACATGCGTTGCGGAACGCGTTAAATCCTGTGGTTACGGCTGTAACCGGTTGGTTTGCAGAACTTTTGGCAGGGGCTTTTTTTGTAGAGTATATTTTCGGCTGGAAGGGAATAGGTAAAGTAACCGTTGATGCTTTAGAAAAATTGGATTTTCCAGTTGTTATGGGTAGTGTGTTGCTTACGGCTTCAGGTTTTATCCTCGTCAATATACTGGCCGACTGGCTCTATGGTTGGTTAGACCCAAGAATCAGGTTGAAATAGGGTTGTGACTTTTGTCATGGTTTTTTGCAGAAACTTTCCTCAACTTGAGGGTAATCACACACCCTTAAATCTTCCAGTATGAAATCCTTAGGCTACCTGATTCAGGACAAAGGTGCGCACATCAACTATGTGCAATCCGGCTCACGTGTTATTGATGCTTTGGCATTGATGGCTGTAGAAAACGCTGCGTTTGTCGTTATTATGCAGAATGGCAAATATCTCGGTATTATGACTGAGCGCGATTATGCGCAGAAGCTAGTGTTAAAAGGAAAGAAATCCAGTGAAACAACCGTGAATGAAATCATGACAACTGATTTACCAACTGTAACAACAGATGATTCAGCTGAGCATGCGCTATTGATGATGCGTTCTTTCAGAACGAATATTCTGCCTGTGTTCGAGAATTATGAATTTGCCGGTATTGTAACAGTGAATATGCTGATGGGAGAAGCAATGCGGGAAATGAGTCATTTAGCAGGAAAGTCTGATCAGAATAAAGAATCGTTTTATTACTGGATCTAACGTATCACCACTTCATTGATTACGCGTTCTCCGAAAGCCTCGTTCACGCGGTCGATGATTTGTTGCTTCTGGTATAACAATTCTTGCTTTAAGGGTGCCACCTGTGTGTAGATAAACAGGGTCTGATTAATAATCTGAATCTTATCAGTATAGCGTGCAATGGTATTGCCCATGAGCTCTGCCCAGATATCTTCTATCTGCAAAGCACGAATACCGTTTTTTAAACGGCTCTTCTCTAAGAAGTATTTCATGGCATCGCCCAAACTATACTCACCCATGAAGTAAAAGTAAGGCTTAAAGTTGGATGATCTCGTATTCGCTGCCGATCTCATTCAGATGTGCTTCCAGTCTTTCTTTGTGGGTGTCTGTAATCAGTACCTGACTATCACTTTCTGTGCAAACCCATTCCAATAATTGGTGCATACGGCGGGCATCTAATTTTTCAAATACATCATCCAATAGTAGGATGGGGGCAAAACCCTTGGCTTGTTTCAACCATTGCCATTCAGCCAGCTTCAACGCAAATAAGAGGCTTTTTCTTTGACCCTGTGAAGCTTCTGTTTTAAACGCTTGCTCATCCATTTTAAATTCCAGATCATCCCGATGAATGCCTGTTGTGGTTCTTTGTAAGATCAAATCCTTTTGCAAGCTTTGTTGCATAAGCTCACGCATGGGGCTATTGTGTAACTGACTTTGGTAATTCACTTGTAATCCATCATCAGCCTGGGCAATCTGCTGATAAAAGCGCAGGACGTTTTCTTTCAGTGTTGTAATAAAGTTGAAACGCTTTTCATAAATCAGTTGTCCTTGTACACTTAACTGATCTGATAAAATGTCCAGCACATCCATGCTGCCTTTCTGCTCTTGTAATTGTTTGAGCAAACTGTTTCGTTGCTGCAATAATTTCTGATACAACATCAGGCTTTGCAGGTAAGCAGGATCTGTCTGAGCTAAAATCGTATCCATGTATTTCCTGCGTGCCTCGCCGCCTTCATTGATCAGGCCAATATCATCAGGCGCAATCATGACGCAGGGAAACTGGCCGATATGCTGTGAAAACTGTTTGTATGCCTCGCCGTTGAGTAATAATTCCTTTTTGCCTGTTTCGCGAATGATGGCACAAACAGTATCATTTTTCTCTGCGTTACTAAACCTGCCCTCTATACGCATGCCCTGCGCACCATGTAACACATTCGTTTGTTCCGGTCGGGTGAAATAGCTTCGGCTGAAGCAACAATAATAGGCTGCATCCAAGAGATTGGTCTTGCCTGATCCATTGCTGCCACAAATAGCCGTAATGCGCTTTGGAAAAAGAAAGCGTTTCTGGGTATAATTCCTGAATTGGAGCAATTCCAGTTGTTGGAGGTGCAACATGGGCGGCAAAATAGGTTAAGTGCAGAAACCTTCCGAGTCTTTTAGTATAAACTGCCTATTTTTATTCCAAATTCATGGTGCTTGAAGCCGATTCTCACAGAACAACAGATGTCCCTGACGGTAAAGCGACTGGCGCAGCAGGTGTTGGAAAACCATCCGGGACTGGATAATACCGTTTTAATTGGATTACAACCACGTGGCGTACAGCTGAGCAACCGCATTGTACAATTGCTACAGGAGCAGTTGTCGCCTGAAAAAGTGGTTTATGGTAAGCTGGATATCACTTTCTACCGTGATGATATCCGGAAAGAACTGCATATCGCCAATAAAACAGAGATTCCATTCAGTATAGAGAACAAAAATGTGGTCCTGATTGATGATGTACTCTTCACCGGCCGTACCATCCGGTCAGCACTGGATGCTTTGCTTGATTTCGGCAGACCAGCTAAAGTGCAGCTCTGTGTATTGATCGACCGGCGCTTTAGCAGAGAACTGCCCATTCAGCCGGATTATGTGGGTAGAACCATCGACACTTTTGTGTCTCAAAAAGTAAAAGTATACTGGCAGGAGAAGGATGAACGTGATGCTGTAGAACTGCTGGATCATTGAATATTGCGCAAACCATTATCTTCGCACTTTAATGAAACTCTCCACCAAACACCTGCTCGGAATCAGGAGCCTTCAACCAGAAGATATACAGCTTATTCTCTCTACCGCAGCCCAGTTTAAAGAAGTATTACAACGCCCGGTTAAAAAAGTGCCATCGCTTCGTGATGTAACCATTGTAAACCTGTTTTACGAGAATTCCACACGCACCCGCATGTCATTTGAACTGGCAGAACGCCGTTTGAGTGCAGACGTCTTAAACTTCGCGGCAAGCACCTCATCTGCAGCCAAGGGAGAAACCCTTTTGGATACTGTGAACAATATCCTGAGCATGAAAGTGGATATGGTGGTGATGCGTCATAGTGCCAGTGGTGCACCGCATTTTCTGTCGCAGCATATTCCCGCAGCCATTGTGAATGCCGGTGATGGTATCAACGAACATCCCACACAAGCTTTGTTGGATGCATTTTCCATGCAGGAGAAATTCGGTAAACTGCAAGGTTTGAAAGTGGCCATCATTGGCGATATCATGCACAGCAGGGTAGCGCTCAGTAATATCTACTTATTAAAGAAAATGGGCGCTGATATTACCGTTGCCGGTCCACCAACACTCATTCCGAAATACATAACTGACGCATTAGGTGTAAACGTTACATACAATGTAGAAGAAGTGCTGCGCTGGTGCGATGTGGCCAACGTGCTGCGTATCCAGCTGGAGCGACAAAATCAACCATTGTTTTCCTCATTAAGAGAATATAACCTGGCTTACGGTATTAACCGCCGTATGCTGGAACGATTGCCCAAAGAAATCACCATCATGCACCCGGGCCCTATCAACAGAGGGGTGGAGCTCGACAGCGATGTGGCTGATGGTCCTCATTCAATTATCCTGAACCAGGTAGAAAACGGTGTGGCCACTAGAATGGCTGTGCTTTATCTGCTTGCGAACAGGGAAAACTAAATGCCATTATGGAACGCATCTGCTTATTTCCCGGAACATTTGATCCCATTACGATTGGACACCTGGATATCATTGATCGTTCCATGGGTTTGTTCGACAAACTCTATGTGGGTATTGGTAAGAATATCAATAAAGCACCCATGTACAGTGATGAACAAAGACTGGAATGGATTCAGGATATCTATAAAGACAATCCTAAAGTAGAAGCACTGATTTATGAGGGCCTTACGATTGAATGTTGTCGTCACGTTGGTGCGAAGTTTATTTTGCGCGGTATCCGTTATGTGAGCGATTTCGAATATGAAAAAGTGATTGCAGATATGAACCGCAGTTTGGATGCGGAAATTGAAACTATTTTCCTGACCTGCTCACCTCAATACACTTCAGTAGCATCTACACTCGTACGCGATGTGATCCGTAACGGTGGTGATGCATCCGCTTTTTTGCCTGCGCCTGTGCGAAAAGATATTTATCCCAACGCGAAGTAGTATTGGTGATTGATTATTTTCAATTGAATATTGTCAATCGAAAATTGTTAATTGTTAATTGAATTTTGGTAATTGTTGATTGGTGATTGTGTCTTGGCGCAAACAATCATCACGCTTGAATTGTATTACTAACCATTCAACATTCTATCATTCTATCATTCACTCATCCAATCATTAACCCATGTCAATCTGGTTTCACAAAGGGCTTACGGTAGAACAGTTTCAGTACCTTGGTAAAAACACATTAGGTGAGCATTTGGGCATGCAGTTCACGGAAATTGGAGATGATTTCATCCGTGGTACCATGCCGGTTGATCATCGTACCCACCAGCCTTATGGCTTATTACATGGTGGTGCTTCTGTTGCATTGGCAGAAACACTGGGTAGTGTGGGCGCTGCATTAACGGTGGATCATGAAAAGTTAATGTGCGTGGGTTTGGAGATCAATGCCAACCATGTGCGTAGTGTAAGAAGCGGTGTAGTAACAGGTACAGCCAAGCCTATTCATATTGGTGCAACTACACAAGTCTGGGATATTCGCATCACAGATGAGCGCGATAAACTGGTTTGTGTAAGCCGCTTAACTGTGGCTGTGTTGAAGCGTAAATAATTTCTATTCCAGTACCCATAGATCATTGCTGTAGATAAACTCGGTATGATCTGGAGTGCCGCCATACTTGCCGCCGGTCATGTAGATTTTTCCTTTAAATACTGTGGCTGCTACACCGCCACGGGGTGACCATGGTGCACGTGCAGCCTGCCATTTTTTGCCATCCTTGCTGTACAAGACTTCACTAGAAAATCGACCATTTCTGTTGCAGCCTAAAAGCCAGATATGTTCTTTCCAAACAACAGCGGTGTAACCAAAAATTTCTTGTCCGGGTACAATAGCATCGGTAAGTTTTTCCCAATGTATGGCATCGGTGCTGGTCCAAACATCATTATTCAGCAAGTATAATTTGTTGTTGTGTGTTACTACTTGACTATTGCTGCGTTTGCCAAATGGCGCTTCTTTTACTACCTGTTGCCATTGTACACCATTGCTGCTTTTCCAGATATCTGCAAAGCTGGTTTGTTTATCTTCTCCACCAATGATCCAAAGCTGGTTTTGAAATACAAATGGGTGATAGAAAAATCTTTGAGGCAATCTGCTTGCTTTAGAAATGGTATCCCAGCTACGCATATTGGTAGAGCTGAAAATGATGGGTCTGAATTCAAATTGCTCAATATTGCCTTTGAAATAACCCAATCCCATCAACTCATTGTTGAACAAGATATAATCCAGAAATGCATGATTGTAGATAGGATTGCCTAATGCGGATGCTTTCCATTTTTGTCCGTCTGTACTATACCAGACGCCTTTTGGATGTAATACCCAAAGGGTATCCCTGAAACTGAATAGCTGATAATTATAACTCTTTGGCCAGGGTGCAGCATTGCTGATTTTGCGCCACTTCGGGCCTTGTTGAGCCATGCTCTGCAGGCTCAGTAAAAGGAGTAGGGTGGTGATGGTTCGCATATCAGTTAGATAAAATTGAGACCAGATTCCATAGCGGTAAAACCGCTTTGTGATTGCCTTAACAGCATCAGATCAAGCCTGCTTCACGAAATACCTGCTGTATGGTTGAATAGCTTTGTTCCAATAATCCCGGCCATTCTTTGGATGTTACCCAACGTATTTCCATAATATCTTCTTCTGTTTGTGGTATCAATGGGGCGTAGATACTTGCACGCATATGATACCAATGCGATTCCTTGATAACATCTTGTTGCAGCCATTGATCGTAGTATTCATGGCTGGTGGTGCAAATAAATCGGCCCATAATAAGTTCTGTGAGCCCCGTTTCTTCCTTCACTTCCCGCAAAGCGCATTCATCAATGCTTTCTTGTGGGTCTAATTTGCCTTTAGGTAAATCCCATTTCCCCCTGCGGAAAATCATCAGGACTTGTCCCAACTCGTTTTCTACGAGTCCACCGGCTGCTATCAGGGTTCTGTTGGCCATGTTTCGATGTTGAAAATAAGTCGAATAAGCCAAACCACACACAAAGCCGAAGAATTACCTTCGCAGCATGAAGACCAACGAAAAAGCCATTGCAGAGAAACTCTTACAATCTGGTGCGGTAAAACTGAGTCCGGCCCAACCATTTACTTGGGCAAGCGGCTGGAAGAGCCCGATTTATTGTGATAATAGAAAATTATTATCCTTCCCCTATGTGCGTGATTTTGTGAAGAGTGAAATGTGCAATGTGATTTTTGAAGAGTTTGGCGATGCTGCTATGTTGGCAGGCGTTGCAACTGCGGGTATTGCTTGGGGTGCGCTAGCGGCTGATCAGTTGAAACTGCCCTATATCTATGTACGACCAAAACCAAAAGAACATGGTTTGGGTAATCAGATTGAAGGTTTTTATGAAGCCGGACAGCAAGTAGTGGTGATAGAGGATCTGATTTCTACCGGTAAAAGTAGTTTGCAAGTGGTAGATGTGTTGCGCAAAGCAGGTTTGGAAGTAGTGGGTATGATTTCCATTTTTAATTATGGATTTGATGCTGCCGTTGATGCATTTGCGCAGGCTGGTGTACCATTTATTTCATTGACCAATTATGCGCAATTGGTGCAGATTGGATTAGAGAAAGGTATCATCAGTGCGGAACAGGAATCCCTCTTGTTGGATTGGCGCAAGAATCCTGCGGAATGGGGGAGGTAATTAAGTCAAAAGTGAAAAGCAAAAAGCAAAAGTAAAGGTTAATGAAAAAGTTAGTTGTAATATTCGCAATGGTGCTGATTGGGTATGCAGCAGATGCACAAGTGATGTCGGCCAAAGCAACTTGGGTTACTGTTAAATCGAATAACTTAAAATGCTGGCCATGTCAGCAAGCTTTGGAGCGTTATTTAACAGTAGAAAATAAATCCAATTTTGAAAGTGGCATTCTCCAATGGAAGATCAATTTGTTACAAGGAGAAATACGCTTACAGTTTTTACCGGATCGTGTAACAGCTGATCAAATTAAGGAAGCCATTACCGGCGCAGGCTTTGATGCTGATGAGTTGAAAGCAGATTCGGTAGCCTATAAATCGATTCCGCCCATTTGTAAGCGCGCAGAAGATGGCGGAGGGCCGCAGAAAGGCAAGCCCTGCCATTTTCCAAATAATTAATAAAAAAAGCGAGATGTTCATCATCTCGCTTTTTAGTTAGTTATCAAATCCGCCTCTGCGTTTGGCTTTTACAGGTGCTGGCCAGTTTCTACCTGTTTGTGGATTTACAGGTAGGTCGGCTTTTTCCGTAGAGCTGCGTTTAGGATCTTCACATGCCATGTAAACGAGAATAGCTGTTACTATGGCGTTATTGCGTAAATCATCAAATACAATCTTGTCGTAGGTATCTCTGTTGGTATGCCAGGTATAGTTGAAGTATGACCAGTTCAAAGCGCCTAATGAAAATGCGGGTGCGCCTGCAGCAACAAAAGATGCATGATCGGAGCCACCACCGCCCGGTTGCCCAGGGAAGGATGTTTTGATGGAGTCTCGATATGCATTGGGTATTGCGGCAATCCATTTGCCTAGATAGTCTTTTGCTTTCGCGAAACCTGATCCGCCAATATTCACGATACGACCAGTGCCGTTGTCTTGGTTGAATAATGCCTGCAAATTATTCACGATCTCGGGATGATCTTCTACAAATGCACGAGAACCATTTAATCCTTGTTCTTCACTTCCCCAATGGCCTACTAGAATGGTACGTTTAGGATTGGGATATACTTTTTTCAAGATGCGCATGGCTTCCATCATCACCATGGTACCGGTGCCATTATCCGTTGCGCCCGTGCCACCATCCCAAGAATCGAAGTGTGCAGACAGCATGACGTATTCATTGGGCTTTTCTGTTCCCTTGATTTCGGCTAATGTGTTGAAAGTGGGTACTTCCCCCAATTCTGTTGATTGCGCAAACACACTGATGATGGGTGCTTTACCTGATTCGGTTAAGCGATAGAGCAGACCGTAATCTTCCAGCATGATATCAATAGTGGGAATTTTCTTGGTAGCAGCGTCAAAGATTTTATTGACGCCAAAACCTTGGCTCCAGTTACTGCCGATGATACCTGCAGCACCAGCTTTTTCTAATGCCAAAGCAAGCTGGCGATTGGTATAACCTGTTTTGCTGATGCGTTTGCGCCAGGCATCTGTTGCAGCAGTACGTTCTTTCTGCATATTATCCATGGATGCTTTGGTAGCAAATTCCTTCCAGTTATAATCAGGGCGGCCAGTTGGTTGAGGCATGGAGATTAACACAAACTTTCCTTTTACATTCGGTAACCATGCTTGAAATGCCAATGAATCGGCTACATCTGCCAGAATAATGGTTTCCGCTTTTACAGGTTTCTTCGTCGCAGGGGAGAATGCCAGTTGGGTGGCTTCTAAAGATTTCACCCATGGGCTAATCATATCCACATGCGTAACGCCACGATCCCAGCCACGCCAGGTACCATAGTTTTCTCTGCGTGCAGGGATACCGTACTGCTGGTATTGTGCAATGGCCCAGTCGCTGGCTTGCACCATTTTGGAAGAACCCACTAGGCGCGGACCAACCCCATCCATTAATTCATGGCTCATTCGTTTGAGCTGAGAGTTGGAGGTAGCTTCTTGGATGATGGCATTAATGATTGGGTCTTGTTGTGCCAGTGCTGGCTTGCTAATAAAAGCTGTGGCAATCAGCGTTGTGCTTAGAGCTATTTGACGTATACGCATGCGAATAAATTTGTGTGGTAATGTTAAGGAAAAGATGCTTTGGATTGGGAAGAATGTGATGAAATGGGATAATAATTAAGAATTAAAAATTATTAATTAATAATTAAAGAAGCCAATCAACAATCATCAATCAACAATAACCAATATTCAATAATGAATCATTTCCGCATAATTTTCTCCAGCGACTTACCCTTGGCCAGCTCGTCTACCAATTTGTCCAGATAACGAACCTGTTGGGTTAGTGGATTTTCAATGTTCTCTACGCGAATGCCGCAGACGAGTCCGGTAATCAGTGATGCATTGGGGTGGAGCGTAGCTTCTTGAAAGAAATCTGCAAAGCTTGTTTTGGCTGCAATAAGTGTCTGGAGTTTATCTGAGTTGTAGCCAGTGAGCCATTGAATCACTGCATGTAATTCAGCAACTGTTCTGCCTTTCTTCTCCACCTTGGCAACATAATGTGGATAGACCGATGCGAAAGACATTTTGGCGATGCGTTCGTCTTGATTCGTATTCATAAGCTTTCCAGTTGATCTATTTGCTGCTGTTCCAACCTTCTATGAAGCCAGATTTAATATCTGTATAATTGGTGATAATCAGTATAGCCAATATCAGCAGGATAAGGCCGATGCGGATGAGTTGTTTTCCTTTTGTGGTGGATGATATTGGGTGTGTTTGGATAATAATTGAGCAAGTAATAAATAATCAATTGAGATGTTGCTTTTCATATTTTGATGTTCTTATACTACCATCATTATGTTACTTTCTTAATTAAATTAATCATATCATAGATACTGTATTGATTTCATTTTTTTCAATTGATGAAAATAATGTGAGATAATTAAATTTTTTAGTATATCATCGGCAAACTTATACCTCTAAAATGGTTAATTGAGATAATTAAATTTACAATGACCAATGTAAGTCAATGAAGCTTTTATTTTAGCTAAGTAAGACTAATCATTTAAAGATATTAAGGTATGTTTTAATGTTTATTTCGGTTCAGGATATTTAGTTTCTCCTACAACGTCGACTAAATCAACTTTTTCCCAATCAAAATTGTTTATATTCTTAATCTTCCTGCCGAAATATTCCACATGACAATATAATCCTGAGATAGGTTTGTTTCTTAAATATTCGTCAGCTAGAGATGAGAACCTGCCAATAATAGGATTTGACATCCCAGCCTCAATGCACTCGAAACCTAATGCTTTTGAGAATAAGACTTTTAATGCCATATCTGTGTAATGGAAAAAATGCCAAGGTCTTTCATGTGATGAAAATGAAAAATGTGTCTCTATCATTAAATATCCATCAATCTTTAACATTTTTGCTATTTCGATGGCCGCTATCCAAGGCATAGCAAAGTGTTCAAAACAAGCACTTGTAAATATCACGTCAAACTTTTCATTTTCTTTAAAATATGATGATAGCTTGTGCACATCTCCTACAACATCAACATTATCTCCTGGGTAATAATCAAATCCAACATAAGTTGCTTTCGATAAATTTTTCCGTACAAACTCTTTTCTTTTTCCAGTGACCTCACGACTACCTATTTCTAATACTCTTAGGCCATCTTTATTTGCTATTTCAAATAATTTTTCCCATTGATTACTGTGGTTAAATATTCGTGATATTGGTGTGTCTTTATGCAAGTAATTTTCATCGTTCTGTACAATAAATGAAGCTAAATAATTGCTGTCGTGTTTGGCCCAATAATTTAATATAGGATTTGTAGTAATTCTAGCTAATTTTTTAAATAAACTCATGGATTATCTATTTTTTAAGTTTATGTTTCACTCTTAAAAAATTAAATAAATATACATTATAATAATCTCTTTAAAATTTCTTTGAGAATCGAAGGGTACAAAAATTGATTTTTTGATATTATAACAGTCTTTACTGAGCAGTTCTAAATAAAAATTGTTCCTATGTTTATTGCTTATCGTCGTGTTTGTTGCTAACGAATACACTCGCTAATGTTTAGTACGCCGTAAAGGATGGATTTGGTTGTCATTATGATAGAATATGCTTTAATTTAAGCAAAGAGTTTGAATATGAATCGTCAAGCGTCAAACGCTTGCCCGGGGCACTTGGGAGTCTATCCCGATATTTCGGGATCAGTCGTGAAAGTCTATTAAATTGAGTATCTAGGGGTGAGAAACGATTTTTTTTGTGTCTCCTCGCGAAACTTTGCATCCTCGCGCCTTTGCGGTGAAAACACACAATTCAGTACCCCTCAGTCTCCTTCGGAGACAGCTCCCCTTGGCAGGGGAGCACATCTTATTTATTTAAGAGCTGTGCGGTTAAGCATGCAGCTTTTCGCGTTCCGCGTTTCACCAATCTTAAATGTCAAATCCAAAATCACAAATCATTAATCCCCAATAATACGGGCAACAAAACCCGCTTTGCAAGGCTCTTTTAAGCCTAAACCCTTTATTTAAGGGGTAGGCAGAAAGGGGCAGCCTCAAAGCAAACCGCTATTTTTGTGTTTACCATATACCCGAACTATCGCTTCTCTAAGCAATTAGAGGGGAGGAAAGTCCGGACAGCACAGGGCAACCCATCCCGCTAACGGCGGGACCATCGGGCAACCGGTGAGAGACAGTGCCACAGAAAATAACTACCTCAGCAGACGCAAGTCTGTTGCGGAAAAGGTGAAAACGTAGGGTAAGAGCCTACGGTTCGTTGTGGAAACGCAACGTTCGGGTAAACCTTGGGTGCTGTAATGCCACGTATAGTAACCGTAAAAGCGGCTCGCTTGTATTCCGCAAGGAATGGGTTACGGGGTAGGCAGCTTGATTCGCAGAGCAATCTGCAGAACAGATAAATGATAGTGTAGAAACAGAATCCGGCTTACGAGGTATATGGTTTTATCCAAATCTGCTGAAGAACTGAAACCAATGAACAAGCGAAACAGGTTAATCGGACTATTATGCGCCATGCTGATACTCAGCATGCATTTGTCTGCGCAGCAAATCTGTCCGTCTGTTACCATTACAGGGCCTGTTTGTTCTGCAGATGGCATACTCACCGCTAATATCAATCCGGCAGCAGCTTCACTTACCTGGAGACGTGATGGCAATATTATCGCCGTGTACAATGCTAGTTGGTCAACAGTAGCAACTACGGTTGCCGGCGGTAAGGGTAAGGGAACTTTGTTAAATCAATTAGACTTTCCTGCTGGCGTATTCGTAGATGCATCAGGCAATGTGTATGTGGCTGATGCGAATAATTATCGTGTAATGCGTTGGTCGCCCGGAGATAGTGTGGGTGTTGTGGTTGGTGGTGCCGGTGGCGATGGAAATGCACCTAATCAATTGCGTGCACCCAATAGTGTTTGGGTAGATGGTTTAGGTAATTTATATGTTGCTGATCGCTTGAACCATCGTATTCAACAAATTGCACCTGGTTCAACAAATGGTGTAACGATTGCAGGTGGTAATGGTCGCGGTAATCAATTAAACCAATTAAATGAGCCGATGGATGTATTCCTCGATCCAGCAGGAAACATGTATGTGGCCGATGCAGGGAACAATCGTGTGATCAGGTATCCGGCGGGTTCTTCTGTTGGAACTGTTGTTGCAGGTGCAGGTGGTTTAGGTAATCAAAATAATCAGTTAAATAGTCCGCAAGGCGTTTGTGTGGATGCCGCGGGTAATGTGTATGTGGCTGATGCTTTGAATCATCGGGTATTGCGTTTTACACCGGGTAATCAATTTGGTATAGTCGTAGCAGGTGGTAATACATCTGGTTCTGGACTAAACCAATTGAATGCTCCTTCAGATGTTTGGGTAGATGGTAGCGGCAATTTGTTTATTGCGGATAAGGGCAATCATCGTATTGTGCGTTGGATACAAGGCGCTGCTTCTGGAACCGTGATTGTTGGTAACCCACTTGGTATTGCCGGCGCTACATCAACTGAATTACAATTTCCCTCAAGCATACACTTTGATGCAAGAGGTAATCTCTATGTTGCAGATCAAAATAATTTACGTGTACAAAGATTTGCTGCTGGTGCTTTAAACAATCAGTTATTCATTGCAACAGGAGGAACCTATACTGCTACAGTCACATCTTTCACCGGTTGTTCAGTTACTTCATTGCCTTTTGCAGTGAACACATCTCCAACATTGACCATCACTGGTAATGCAGCAGTATGTGAAGGCGGTAGCACCACATTAACTGCTGCTGGCTCTGCAAACTATGTTTGGTCGCCAACAACAGGCTTAAACACCAATACTGGCCCAACGGTTACAGTGCGTCCAACAGCAACTACAACCTATACGGTAACGAGTACGGCACCGAATGGATGTACCGGTACGTCTGCCATTACTGTTTCAGTAAATCCTAAAGTAACAGTAAGCTTGAAAGGGCCAGTATGTACAGGGAATGGACCACTGGAAGCTGTGTTGAATAACGTTCCAGCAAGTTTGGTGTGGAGATTGGGAAACAATATTGTGGCAAGACATTTACCGAGTTGGGATTCTGTTTCTACAGCTGTTGCAGGTGCTAATGGTTTGGGTATCGGATCTAAGCAGCTAGTATTACCTGCGGGTATTTTTGTAGATGCACTTGGCAGTGTGTATATCGCAGATGCAGAAAATCATCGTATTCAAAAATGGGCAAAGGGTGCAACAGAGGGTGTAACAGTTGCAGGTGGTAATGGACCGGGTAATAATCCCAATCAGTTAAACGGACCACAATCAGTATTTGTAGATGCTACTGGTGCCATATTGATTGCGGATGCAGGTAATCATCGTATTCAAAAATGGTTTGAAGGATTAAGTTCAGGTGTTACCATTGCAGGTTTTGGTGGTGAAGGTGCTGGATTGAATCAACTCAGTACGCCGGTAGGTATTTGGGCTGATGCTGCAGGAAGGTTATACATTTCAGATCAAAATAACCATCGTGTTATTCGCTATAATTCCGGAGAAATCAGTGGTACTGTGATTGCAGGAGGTAATGGGCCTGGTAGTAATTCTAATCAGTTAAATACACCACAAGGCATTTATGTGGATGCTAGCGGTAACTTGTTTATTGCAGATGGTTTTAATCACCGCGTGCAACGTTGGGATAATGGTGCAACAACAGGTATTACGATTGCTGGTGGTAATGGATTAGGTAATGCGCCCAATCAATTGAATAACCCACAGGGTGTGTTTATTGATGGTGCGGGTCAGCTCTATATTGCAGATAAAACCAATCACCGAATCCAACGTTGGGTAGCTGGTGCAAGCAGAGGCACTACCATTGCCGGAGATAGCACAGGTGTGCTGGGCAGCAGCTTAAGCAGAATGCAGTTTCCTTCAGGTATTGCAATGGATCCAACAGGTAATTTGTTTGTATCTGATCAGAATAACTTGCGTGTATTGCGTTTCAATATCAATAGTATCATGCGTAATTACACAGCTGTTTCTGGTGGCAAATATTTTGTAGAAGCAACCGCATTTAATGGTTGTAATGTGAGCTCAGATTCTATAATGGTTAATGAATCCCCCAGATTGCTGGTGAATGGTAATACATTGATTTGTTCAGGTGATACAACAGATATTACAGCAACAGGTGCAGATGTCTATAGCTGGTCGCCTGTAACAGGTGTTAGCAATTCTGCTTCAGGTACAGTGAAGATGAGTCCGGCTTCAACAACTACGTATACTTTATCTGCAGCCAATAACAATGGTTGTAGAACCAGTGCAACAGTAGTGATTACAGTGAATCCAAAGCCGACTGTGGTGATTGATGGCGACAATTGTATTACTACTAGTGGTGAACTGATTGCTAGAACAATCAATGTGCCGGCTAATCTGCGTTGGTTTAGAAAAGATACCTTAATGCGCAATGCATATCCTCTTTGGGCTACCAATGCAACGATTGTTGCAGGCGGTAATGGTTCAGGTATAGATTCTGCGCGTATGAATAGAAACCAAGGATTGGCTTTGTCTTCAGAGGGTTTGATTTTTGTAGCCGATGCTTTGAACCATCGTATTCAGCGATGGGGCGCCAATGGTATTTTAGGGGTAACAGTAGCTGGTGGTAATGGCGCTGCAGCAGGATTACAGGATTTGAATAATCCCGCAGCAGTCTTCATGGATCCTGCAGGCAACCTGTATGTTGCCGACCAAAGTAATCACCGCATCATTCGTTTCCCTGCCAATAGCAGACAGGGAACAGTTGTAGCAGGTGGTAATGGCTTAGGCAATGGCGCTAATCAGTTGAACTCACCAGCAGGTGTATTTGTAGACAGAGCCGGAAATATTTTCGTAGCAGATCAGAACAACCATCGTATCCAATTTTTTAGTCCAAACAGTAACCAAGGCATTACGATTGCTGGTAATGGAATTGCAGGAAGTTCTGCAGTTCAATTGAATAGTCCACAAGCAGTCTTTGTCAATAAAGAAGGATTGATTTATGTGGTTGATGGGTTGAATCATCGTATTCAACGTTTTACACCAGGTAATCAAACAGGAATCACGCTTGCTGGTTTAACCGGTTTAGGCAGCGCTGCAAATCAGTTTAATACCCCAAGAGCGATATGGGTAGATGGTGCTAACAATATGTATGTAGCTGATGCGGGTAATCACCGTATTCAGTTCTGGCCTGAAGGTAGCAATAGTGCAATGACTATTGCTGGTGGCAATGGCGCAGGCGCGGGTACCAGCCAATTGAATACGCCATCAGGTGTTGTGTTGGATAATAATGGTAACCTCTTTGTGTCAGAAGCAGGTAATCATCGTGTAACAAGGTTTAATCTTACCTCCACAAATGCCTTCCCTTATCCAGTAGCTGTATCTGATACTTTCAGGGTTCGTGCTACTTCATTCGCAGGTTGTACAACCATTTCAGATCCGTTTATTGTGAATATTGGCGGCAGACCTGCTAAGCCAGTTACTACGAGTGATCCAGATTATTGCGTAAACGCAACAGCTTTACCGTTAACTGCATTAGGCAGTAATCTCAAATGGTATGATACAGTTAGGGGTGGTGTTGCATTAAGTAGAGCGCCTATCCCGCCAACCACAAGAACAGATACAATTCGTTATTATGTTTCCCAAACAGCAACCAATGGTTGTGAGAGTGAGCGATCATTGATTACGGTACGCATTTTTGAGAACCCTAAAGTGGGTATTATCAGGTCTAAAGCAGAGTTATTGCCTGGTGATACATCTTTCCTTTTTGCACGTTCTTCAACCAATATCAAATCAGTGCGTTGGGAGTGGAATGGTAGTACATTGTCCAGAACGGGTAATCCATTGTTCGTGTTCTTTGGTGGACTGGGCAATTATCGTGCAGTGGTTACCGATTCAAATAATTGCGTTGGTGCTTCCGATACAACGGCTAATATTATTGCCAGCAATAAAGCAGAGAAAGTTGTCTTTGTATATCCAAACCCAACATCAGGCCCCACGACGATATTGTTTCAGGTGCCTGATAATACACCAAGTGTATGGATCAGAATTGTAGGTGCGGATGGTAATACGGTTGTCAATAATCGATACACTTCTTTGACTGCAGGATATAATCGTTTCGATCTTGATCTTACTAACCTGAACAGGGGTATGTATGCGATTAGGATCTTAACTGGACTTGGTGAGCAGCTGGGCTCCCGAATATTCTATCGAAAATAAATCAAGGATTACATTGATCGCAAGTGCCCGGATCGGCACAAGGTTTCGACACCCTTTTTTGTTCCTCAAAACCACAGTATGTGCAACGGTATTGCTCATACTGTGTATTCTTGGTTGGCGTATTGCACCAACAGCAGGGTAGGCCTGGTAGCCAATTTTGTATTTGATAACCTGGAGAATCGCAAGAGGGACAATGACTGCGCATCAATTGTACCAGTTTATTGGCTGTTATTTTTATTTGATCCTGACGCGTTGGATTGTGCATGGCGCGTAAATCTGTTTCAATAACCACTATATCTTTGCTGTCTTTTTGAAGTGAACGAAAAGCATTGATCAACTCAGCCTCAGTAGCCATGTCTTTTAATACCTGCTTAGAGCCGTTATGCTTATTATCCTGTATCAATATGATGCGATGTGTTGGAAATTGTATGCGTTTGGCAAAATCAAGTAGTGTAGCTTCATCATTTGTACTGATTGTTGCCGCATTTGTTTCCAGTGTAGTATGCTTTGCGATTATTTCTTGTTCTGTTGCTCTGTCAAACAATATGATTAGTTCTGTATTGACAGTGAGAAATGGCGTATCAGGATGCGGGTGAAATGCGCCTTCACTAGCCAATAATAAATTGGCATTACTGATAGCTGCTGCTTGTTGAATTTTTAAACGAGCTGTGCCCAATTGATCAGCTGGCCTTTCAATTTCTCCGCTAAATGTGCCAAGTAAATCTGTATCGTAATAGGCTAGCTCAAGATGAATGTGGAAAGCATCCCATAAAATCGGACCAATAATTTTCTCTTTGCCATGTTTTGTAATGATGGCTGCACTTGTATTATAGAAACGACCTGACACTTTTCGAAGCTCTTTACTTATTGCGCGCCTGTTGTAGAGAACCGAAAACCTCTGTCGATACTTGCGCTTTTCTCTGTCATACTGCCAATGATGTACGTCAACAAGCCGCCACCAATCAAGGAACCGCCTAAGACATAGCCATTTGCCTTTACAGAGCTTTGTTGCGGACTAGCAGCATCAGCAATTAATAATGCGCCTGGTATGAGAGAGCCAACCAGTATACCCGCAGTAATCGCTCGGCCTGTTCTTCGGATACGTTTTACTTTTACAATATTTTTTAGGGGAATATCTACATGTCGTTTATCCTTATTGGAAAACCTGCCCAATACAATGGTTGAATCAGTTACAGACAGGATAGGGCCACGGTAGTAAATGCCTTTGTCATTTTCCTCCCATTCCAGTTTGATAGATTCACCAACTTCAAATCTTTTTTCAGATCTGCCTTTAGTAGCAATTAATGCGGGTTTTGACTGTGCACTCAGTTCAAAAAATGCCATCAGGGCAAACAGCAGGGGGAATAAGTAACGCATAAGCACCATTCTGGCGGTAATTTACAGTTTATTTGTGCATCTACGCGTAGTTCTACCCCCGAGTTTTTATACATTTGCGCCCATGACAACAGAGCATTTAAAAGATATGAGGGACCGTGTGAGTGTCCTGAGGAGGTTTCTTTGACGTCGAGAACCGACAAATCAAAATAGAGAGCGACCGTCAGCTATCCTTATCGCCCGGTTTTTGGGACGATAACAGCCGTGCCACCGGCATTATGAAGGAAATCAAAGTAAATGAGTACTGGCTCAAACTCTACAAAGATGTAGAGAATGCTGTGGAAGACTTTGCAGTGCTTTTCGATTTCATGAAAGCCGGCGATGCTACAGAAGAAGAAACACGTGAATCTTATGAGCAGGCCCTGCAGAAGATAGAAGATGCAGAATTCAAGAGTACGCTCAACCAACCTGAAGACGAACTGCCCGCAGTATTGCAAATCAATTCTGGTGCTGGTGGTACAGAGAGTCAAGATTGGGCAGAGATACTCGCACGTATGTATCGCATGTATGGAGAGAAGCAGGGTTGGAAAGTAACTGAGTTGGATTGGCAATGGGGCGATGGCGCTGGTATTAAAACTGCTACACTACAATTTGAAGGTGCATTCGCTTATGGCTTCTTAAAAGCTGAATCAGGCGTGCATCGTCTGGTGCGTATTTCTCCTTTCGATAGTAATGCCCGGAGACATACATCCTTTGCCTCTGTTTTTGTATACCCATTGGTAGATGATACAATTGAGATAGAAGTTAAGGATAGTGAAGTGAAAATGGAAACTGCCCGAAGTGGTGGTGCTGGTGGACAGAACGTAAACAAGGTAGAAACCAAAGTAATGTTAACCCACTTGCCAACAGGTATTGTGGTGATTTGCCAAACAGAGCGTACACAGCTAGGTAACCGTGAAAAAGCCATGCAAATGCTGAAAAGTCGTTTGTATGAAGAAGAACTGAGAAGAAGAGAGGAAGCCAAAAATGCCACTAATGCCAGCAAGAAAAAAATTGAGTGGGGTAGCCAGATCAGAAGCTATGTGTTCCATCCTTATAAACTAATCAAAGACCACCGAACAGAATATGAAGTTGGTAATGTGGGGCCGGTGATGGATGGTGAACTAGATGGATTTATCAAAGCATATTTGATGCTACAGAAAGAAGAAGCCTAAATAGCTTCTTTTTTTGTATGTGTTGCTTTGCTCATCTTCAACCACAGATACCCTAATATCATGGCAATAAATGAGGCAAGTAATACGGATATTTTAGCGACGTCCTGTCTTTCAGCATCATTAAATGCGAGGGTAGAAATAAAGATAGACATAGTGAAACCAATACCTGCTAATAAACCCGCGCCAATCAACTGATACCAGGATGTACCTGCAGGCAGGCTGGCCCATTTTCTGCTGATGAGTAGATAAGCAGCCAAACAGATGCCTAGTGGTTTACCTAAGATCAAGCCAATCATGATTCCCCAACTCAAATGATCGCTTAATGCTTGAAGACTATTCTCTGGAAGTAGAATGGCTGTATTTGCTAAAGCGAAAATGGGAACAATGATGAAATAGACTGGTGTATGCAATTCCAGTTCTAGTCTTACCAATCTCTTCACGGGCATTAAGAATGCTACGATCACGCCTGCTACTGTTGCGTGCACACCTGAGTTGAACATACAATACCAAACACCAAGAGCCAATATGTAGCGAAGAAAAACAGGTGCTTTACTAAACTTGTTGTGAAAGAATAACCCAACACCAAATGCGATGGCGCCCAATATGTACATGAGCTGCACACTACCTCCATAGAAAAGTGCAATTACAACGATAGCGCCTAGATCATCGATGATGGCGAGTGCTGTTAAGAATACTTTTAAACCAAGTGGTACTCTTTTGCCGAGCAATGATGCCACGCCAAGTGAGAAAGCTATATCGGTTGCTGTGGGGATTGCCCATCCCTGCATTTCAGCGCTGCCTTTGTTAAAGAAAGAATAGAGTAGTGCCGGAGCCAACATGCCACCAATTGCTGCTACAATCGGCAGTATGGCTTTTTGCATGGATGATAACTCGCCCTGTACCAATTCTCTCTTGATTTCCATACCTGCTAAGAGAAAGAAAATGGCCATCAGGAAATCATTAATGACTAGTAATAAAGATCCTGGTAAATGAAAAGGGCCAATTGCAATATGGTGTTCACCTGTTGGAGCCCAATGTATATTCCAAAAGCCTCTGTATGCTTCACTGCTAAAATCCAAATTAGCAAATACGAGTGAAATGACAGTGCATGCGAGTAAAGTAATACCAATCGAACGGCTATCGTGTATAAATTCCTTTAATGGATCGAGAAATTTTATTTTCAGTACTTCCAGCATGGTGGCAAGATACAAATCTTAATCAGCTAAAATCTCTAGCTTGGATTTAGGACGCTTACTATCCAGCCACTGAAATCCGCGTAAGCGCATTTCATTATGATTTACTTGGCCCATGGGGAAGGTGGTGCCTTGTAGATTGCTTCTGAATACCACTCGTTGAGGCTTACTGCTTTCTTTTTCAGGATTGAAGAAAACGTCAATGATATCTGCAGTTGCTCTGTTTACGCCAATAAAAGCATTGCGATCGTCGGTACCGTAGTAGATACTTTCGGAATTACCTTTCGAGCGCAGAAAATCCATACGACCATCTTTGAACATGCCGTTGATGGTATTGCCTTTTAGCTGGTTATAAAAATCACCACCTGCTTTACTAATCGCTAAAGCATTTTCATAGACATAAAGTCTTTCCGGTTTTTTATTCTTGGTGAAGAGCAACATGGTATCACCGGTAATCTGATTATCCTGCGCCCAGGTAATTGGCGATTTGTATAAACGGAATATCGAATCCTTCAGCGAATAGAATAAACTATCACAGCTTGCCTGAAGTAAATCTGAAAATATTTTCACGTTATAATACGCTTCGAAAAATTTATCTGTACTATCCTCAGGTGCTTTTTTATTGGTAGCTGGTGGAGGGAGTTTGATAAAAGGACTCGAAGAATCTCGAATACTAGGCACATTTCTGCTTGTGATCAATTCGCTTAAACGAGCAGAATATAAGGTGTCTGCTTTGATCCAAATAGAATCTCTTTCTTGTTTAACTAGAAGCAGGGGCTTTTGTGTAGCCAGAAATGAGTTCTTCTTGTTGTTGGTTTTAATGTCATTCGCGATGATATCGAAACCCTGTGCAGAATCTTTACCCCTGTAAACTGCATTACCTTTAAAATGACCAAGTCCCGTAGAGTCATCAAATGCCATTTGATCAGCTGTGAATGTATAAGTACTATCATCTACAAAAGGCCTTCTGCCGAATTCTGCTTTCTTGGTGCGCAGGTTGTAAAAGCCCTCTCTTGTTTTAATCGTACGCTTACCATTCACAATCCTGCTCGGAGAAACAAATGTGGCAATTTCTGTATTGGTATTGTACAACAGTGTATCAGTGTACATTTTAAATTCAGGATCAGTTAACACCACTTGTTGTTTAAAGTACACGTCTTTTGTATCTCCATAATAGTAGCCTTCTCTACTAACCAGTGTTGTTTTGCCATTTACCAGTTTGGCACCTTTCAAATAAGTGCCAATGCGCAGCTGTGTATCGTATTCCAGTTCTTCAGTTGTCAAAACGCCTTTGCCATCAGTTAGCTTAACTGATTTTTTTAGGTAAGCCCTTCTTTCACGGCCCAGATATTTCAAGTATTGTGCGTATGTATGAATGGTATCTGCATCATTGATATGCACGTTGCCAAATGCTTCCAGAAAATTTTCTTTTTGATTCAGCACTATGCTATCTGCATAAAATAGGGTAGACTCCTGCTTTACAGCAGCTTTACCAGCTAAAGAAAAAAAAGTAGTGGAATCCTTTTTCTGTATGTTCTCTCGATCAGCACGAATAACTTCAATGAGTTTACCGGGGACAAAACCAGTATCTGCAATAGCTGTTCTCTGTGCGTTTGAATAGCACACAGATAAAACAAATAACAAGAGTAAGCTATAGCGTGAACGCATGATTATTTTTGCTTGCTGGAATCAGCTAAAGGTTGCATCAAAGGGCCGCTCTTGTCTTTTTTGCCAAACACAGACACATTCACGTAGCGCTTAGGATGCATTCTAAGATCATCAACAAGGATATTGGCGCTGCGTATGGTGTTGTTAAGGTTGTCGTAAAGTGCTTTATCATTCATCAGCTTGCCCATCGAGCCTTCACCTTTATCAATCTTGGTCAGAATATTATTCAGGTTGTTAACCGATGTTTTCAGGTCGGCAATCGTACCATTAATATCAGCTTTTGCTAAGTTATTGGTGGTTGTTTGCAGGTTGGTTACAACACCATTGATCTTCTCGTTATTATCCGCAAGATTCTTCGTGAAGCTGTTCACATTGTTCATAGTCTTCGTAATGCTGCCTGTTTGTTCATTCAGCATCACCTGCATGGAAGTAGAAGCGTTCATCAGGTTGGCAGTCGTCTTATTCAAATTAGCAATCACTTCCTGTAAGTTTCCTTTAGTAGTAGGGTCGAAGATGCTGTTGACATTCTTCAAAACAATATCCAACTGTCTGACTGTCTCTTTGATCTGATCAGCAACAGGTAATAGCTGATTGGCTACGGCCCCGAGAATACCCATACTCTCTTTGGTCATCAGGGTATCGCCTGATTTCAGGTGTTTTGCATCATTGCCCAGAGCAATTTCAATACTGGGTGTACCCAAAGGATCTTTGATGATTGATGCAACAGAGTTTACCGGTATTTCGTAATCGTCCTTCAGCTTGATCGATACATTTATTTTCTTCAAGTCTGCACTCTCAGTTTCAATATCATATACTGAACCAATCTGGAAACCATTTACATAAACAGGGTTAGACACCATCAAGCCCTTGGCATCAGGATATTTGGCATAGAGGAAATGACCGGTTTTGAATAGGCTTCTGCCTTTCAGAAAGTTGAACCCCAGAACCAATAAAGTAATGGCAATGGCTGTTAATGCACCTACTTTGGTTTCATTCGAAATCTTCATAGCTACAAATGTAGGAATGCTAGCGCATTATTTGCGGGCTACTCCATTAGCGGTGCCAATGGTTCTGTTTTCCAAAGAGTTTTTGTAGCGCTTCAAAGCATTGATAATTACCTGGCTGGTTTCACGCTGACCGGCGTCGCTATAGAGGTATTTTTCTTCTTCTGGGTTGGAGATAAAACCAGTTTCAACCAGTACAGACGGCATGGAAGTACCTTCCAAAACCCAAATACCTTTCTCATTGCGTTGACGGGCTTCGCGACTTACTCTGCCAATTTTCTTGAATTCATCCTCAATGGTAAAGGCGAGGTATTGGCTGCGCTCGAAAAATTGCTTGGCTTTCAAAGCAACAAAAGCGGCATTCTCAGGAGAACGACTATCAAATTCACGAATGATTTGGTTGATAGAGCTATCTACAAAAGCATCTTCATTCTCCATCATTTCGCGCTTCTTACTCTCGTTTTTGGCAGCACTCCAGATATAGGTTTCTGTACCCATTGCCGGAGAAGGGGACGACCAGTAACGGTAAACAGGGACTTCTTTGGTGTATTTCTTTTTCTTTTTTCCCTTGCCCTTATAGAAAGTCTTGGTTTCGTAGTGTGAAACCTCTTTATGCTTGGTACGAGGCGCAGAGTTCAGGTGAATAGAGATAAACAGGTCGGCTTTGGCTCTGTTGGCTATATCGCAACGCTCATACAAGGAAGGGTAAACATCTTCTCTACGCGTCATGATAATATCCACTTCAGGCATCTGCTCACGGAGCATTTGTTCCAGTTTCAGCGAAATGTTCAAGGCAATATTGGCTTCGGTAGATAATTCTCCCTTGGCTCCTTGATCCGATCCACCATGGCCAGCATCGATAACAATGCGGCGCAAAGCAGGGCGTTGAGGCGCTTTTTGCGCTTCAGTACCATTACTGAAAATCATTAACAAAACCCAGGCAACGATCAGTCTTTTCCTCATATCCAATTTGTTAAAGATGTGCTTTATTATCATCTTCAGCCCGAAGGGGCTATTTTTGCCACTACTAACATGAGCAAACGGCGTAAAATTAACGTAAAATATACCCCGGCTATTGCAGTACTGGCAGCATTCCTGATTTTAACAAAGTATCAGCAGGCCGCAGTTCACCTGCCAAAGCATTTTCTCTATTCTTTAACGGAATCGGATACCGTTCCAGTTAAAGCTGATTCCCCGCTCTTAAAACCCAAGGCAGTACGACCAGATACTAGCAAGCCCACCCGCATCAACACCATCGATACCATCCTTATTTCAAAAGATTCCATCGATGCGCCCATCAAGTATACAGCTGAGGACTCAGGCGTATTGAAAATCGAAACCAAAGAATTTCTCTTGTATGGTAAAGCGGAAGCTGATTATAGTCAGATGCAATTAAAAGCGAATACCATCCAATACGACCAATCTAGTCAGATGGTCAAAGCCTATGGTTCAAGGGATACAACTGGTAGCCCGCTCAGTAAACCAGAAATGCGTCAAGGTGAAATGACATCTTTGAGTGATAGTATTAGCTTCAATCTCAAGACTTTAAAGGGACTTACTAAAAATTCTTATTACAAGGAAGGTGAGATGTTTGTCAATGCTGCTTTGCTCAAAAAAGTAGATACCAATGCCTTCTTTGGATACAATGCCAAGTTCACTACCTGTAATTTGGATACACCCCACTTTGCCATTCGTTCGCGCAAGCTCAAATTGATTAATAATAAGGTCGCGATGTCCGGACTGGCCATTCCTGAGTTTGAAGGTGTGCCTGTGCCTATTGGTTTGCCCTTTGGTATTTACCCGCTCTCGCGCGGAAGAAGTTCTGGCTTAATGGCACCTCAGTTCATCACCAGTGAAGATTTTGGTATTGGCTTGGAAGGATTGGGTTATTACAAGGTTTTAAACGATTATGCAGATATCACTGTGAGAACCAACTTGTATTCCTATGGTGGTTGGGCTGTGAATGTGGCACCTAAATACATGAAGCGGTATCACTATACTGGTGGTATGAACATCACTTTTCAGAACACCAAATCACTGAATAGAGGTGGTACTGCTAGTAAAGAAGAATTCAATAGTGTACGTAGTTTCATGATTAACTGGAATCATGCCCGCGACAATAGAGCCAGACCAGGAACCAATTTTACGGCTAGTGTCAATTTTGGTAGTACACGATTTAATCAAAATCTGCTGAATAACCCATTGCAGAATTTTCAGAACCAATTGACATCATCCATCAGCTATACCAAGGACTGGAAGGGCAAGATGAATATGTCCGTGAATGCCACACATAACCAAAACAACAATACCCGATTGGTGAATCTGAGCTTGCCCAATATTGGTTTCAACATGGTTACTGTGTATCCATTTCAGAAAAAAGAAAGAATTGGCGCTGAGCGTTGGTATGAGAAACTGGGTATTGGTTTAAATAGCCAGTTGCAAAACCAGATATCATTCTACGACACTGCTTTCAACATGCGTCGATTGCTGGATACCATGCAATGGGGTGCTTCGCATAGTATTCCTATTACATTGTCATTACCAGCCTGGGGGCCGATCACGATTGGCCCATCAGTAACCTATGATGAAAGATGGTACGGTCAGCGTGTGCTTCGCTCTTGGAATCCTACGAATAAAAAAGTAGATACTACGATTCAGCGTGGATTTTATGCAGCAAGGCAAATGAGCTTTGGTATCTCAGCCAACACACGAATCTTCGGAACAGTTGTGATGAAAAAGCCATTGGGTAATATCAAAGCAATCCGACATGAAATAAGACCAAGTTTTGGTTTGTCGTACAAGCCGGATATGATGGCACACTATTATAAAAACCTGCAAGTTGATACAACCGGCAGAACCATTCGTGCATCTCAATTTGATGGCGGTATCCTCGGTAGTTTTAGTGAAGGTAAGTTTGGAGGTATCAGTTTTGGTGTAGATAACTTGCTGGAGTTGAAAGTGCGCGATAAAAAAGACACATCTGCTGCGGATAAGAAAGTGCGTCTGATTGATGGTTTTGGTTTTACTTCATCGTATAACCTGATGGCTGATAGCTTTGCTTTGTCGCCATTTAACTTTTACCTGCGTTCTAATCTGTTTCAGAATATCAATATTACCGCTGGCTTTACTTTGGATCCTTATGAGGTGGATAACAGAGGTTTCAGAAAAAATCAATTGCAATGGGCGAGAGGTAGTTTGGGTACCATTACAACGGGTAATATTGCTATCTCTACAAGCTTTAAGGCTAAGACAAAAGATGGTAAAGAAAAGGATAATGAAATTCCTATCGATCCCTTCATGACGCCAGAGGAGCAGCAACGACAGTTACAATTTGCTCGAGCCAACCCTGCTGAGTTTACCGATTTTGATATTCCTTGGAGCCTGAATCTTTCTTACTCTTTGAATTATTCCAGAACAATTAAGCCAGATTATAGTGGCTTTCAAAGCGTGATTATTCAGGGTATGAGCTTTAATGGCGATTTCAGTTTATCTAGCAAACTCAAGATTCTGGCGAATGGATTTTTGGATTTGACAGCAGGTAAAATACAGCAGTTCACCATGAGTGTAAGCCGTGAAATGCACTGCTGGCAATTGTCTGCTAACGTTACACCTATTGGCTTATTCCGTTCATTCAGTATTACAGTGAATCCGAAATCGGGCATTCTGCGCGATCTCCGTATCAATAGAGCAAGAACTTACTCCAACGCAAGCTTTTAACGATTGGCATCGTAATAATTCCACATAGTTTGAAAGACTTCATCTTTTAGCGCATCGCTTTGCTTACCCTTGCTTTCAATTGGGGCTAAGAAATGTATTTCCAATGTATGTGGTAGTAAATAGAAAAACTTGTTTACGGGTAATGCTTTCCCTGTATTAAAAATTAGTGTTGGTATAACTGCATTACCTGTGTCTGTAGCCAGCTTGAATGCACCATCATAGAACTTTTTCAATGGTTGACCAGTTCTGTTACGTGTTCCCTCAGGGTAAATGCACATGTGCATGCCTGCTTTTAATACATGGCGCATCTCATCAAAACTTTTTCGTCTGCTTTGCTCGCTATTGCGATCTACCAGTACTGAGCCTTTGCGATAATAAAAGCCAAAGAGAGGCACTTTAGCAAAAGAAGTTTTAGCGATTGTTTTATTGGGGCCGGGAATGAAAGGTGAGGAGAGTGGCACATCCAATAAAGTATTGTGGTTACAAGTGATGATATAGGATGTATTGGGTGCAAAATTTTCTTTACCACGCACTTTTACCGGGCAGCCAATCAGGGTTAACCAAACACGCATCCAGATACGAGCGATTTTGATGAACAAGTCCTGACTTCTCCACTCCGGCCATAGGTGCGTAAGCATAGATGGAATAAAGATGATCAGGAAAGTGCCAATAAAAGTGATTAGTCCCCACAAAGCCCAAATACGTGCAAATATGTTTTTCAGCAGATTCATGTGATTGATTTAAAGATGCCAGTCGATAGGAGATTTACCTTGTTTGGTCAGCAATTCGTTGGTCTTACTAAAATGTCGGCAACCAAAAAAGCCTTTATCGGCGCTAAAGGGTGATGGATGCGCCGCTTTGAGTACATAGTGTTTGGTTTCGTCTATTAGCACTTGTTTCTCTTGTGCAAAGCGCCCCCAGAGCAGGAATACAATGCCCTGCTTTTGGTCAGAAATAGTACGAATAACGTAATCGGTAAAATCCATCCAGCCAATTTTGGCGTGACTGGCAGGTTCATTGGCACGTACAGTTAATGCTGCATTCAAGAGCAATACACCCTGATCGGCCCATTTGGTGAGATTGCCAGTTGTTGGAATGGGCATGCCAATATCAGCCTTCAGCTCCTTGAAAATGTTGACCAATGAGGGTGGTGGCGGAACACCATCTTGAACTGAAAAGCTGAGTCCGTGTGCTTGGCCGGGTCCATGATAAGGGTCTTGCCCTAAAATCACCACTTTCACGTTGTTGAATGGTGTATGTTCAAAAGCATTGAAAATGAGCTGACCCGGAGGGTAGATGGATTTGCCAGAAGCTCTTTCTGTTTTCAGGTGGGTAACAATTTGGAGGAACCAAGGCTTGTGAAAAGCCGCCTGTAGCGCTTGTTTCCAGCTTTCTTCAATTTTTACCTCCATGATTGCGAAACAGTTTGGGCGCAAACTAATTAAAATATATTTTTGCCAGCCCAAAAAGGGATGGTCCGGTAGCTCAGCTGGATAGAGCAACTGCCTTCTAAGCAGTAGGTCATTGGTTCGAATCCAATCCGGATCACAAAACCCCTCGCATTTGCGAGGGGTTTTGTTTATACCGCCCATCTGCTGAAATCAGAATAATTTGTAATTTGATTTTCCTGTAAACCAACGCACATGAAAAAGTCATTCTTATTCAAGACATGGGATGTCTTGCAATATGTATTTATCTATTTTCTATCACTGGTATTAATTGCTTTTGCCTTTTCCAAGTTTTTCGATAACCAATTTGAAATATATAAGTATTCAGGTTATGTCCCTTTAAAGGATGTTTCAAGAATGACGCATGCATGGTCTTTCTTTGGTCGCTCTTACCCCTATAATTTGTTTTTAGGTATTATTGAATTTGGGGCAGGCGCATCGATTTTGTTTAAGCGTACGAGATTAATAGGTCTTTTACTAGCACTTGGATTATTCGCCAATATCCTCATTATCGATATCGAATTTCAAGTGAAAGATGCGCTGACGCATGTTATTGTAGAAACGATTATGGTCATACTCTTGCTGATTCCTTATTTGCCAAGTTTGAAAGCGTTCTTCTGGAATATGGCTGGTAAGATTCAGTCCGAAAGCCAGGTATCTGTCTCCAAATTTGCACGTATTGCACCTATTGCTTTTCTAGCACTGCTTTGTATTGGCTTTTTGGTTGAAGCATATTTGTTTGCGCAATCCAAAGAAAAGTTCATGGATGAATATGCTGTTCAAAGAATGGTGGTTGCTAATGATACACTAACATTAAGTGGTGGAAAAAATACCAAGCAGCCGATGTTTTTCTTTGAGTTTGGTAACGTGTGCATCCTCTCGGCAGATGATTCAACTTTTTGGGGTGATTATTTTATTCGAAAAGACAGTATTGAGATCATCTTAGATAAGCAGTTTCGAGGCGTAAAATCAATAAAAGCCAGTTTGAACAGGTCGCAAGCACTGATACAGGGGATTACTGATCAGCAGCAACCAATACAAGTTCAATTGGCAACAATGCCTAAGCGTAGGAGGTAATTACCGGGAAACAACTTGCCTTCTTTTTCACCTGCTGATTGTGCTTTGCTGATGCAGTTCCAGTAAGGGGTGTAGCCAATAGAGCCTTTTGGCCTTGCGCCCTTGAAACCGTACTTTTGCCACCTAATTGGCTATCCATGAGTGAAGAGAAAAGCTTGAATTTTATTGAGGAAATTATTGAGAACGACCTGAATAGTGGTAAGTACAGTTCTATAGTCACCCGCTTTCCGCCGGAACCCAATGGCTACCTGCATATTGGTCATGCCAGTTCTATTTGCCTAAACTTCGGTTTAACCAAGAAATACCCTGGTTATACAAATCTCCGTTTCGACGATACCAACCCAACCACAGAGGAAACAGAATATGTAGAAAGTATCAAAGAAGATATTCGTTGGATGGGTTTTGAGTGGAAGCATGAATTATATGCTTCTGATTATTTCCAGCAGCTCTATGATTTTGCTGTACTGCTAATCAAGAAGGGATTGGCTTATGTGGATGATTCTACCAGCGAAGCGATTGCTGCCATGAAGGGAACGCCTACGGAGCCGGGTAAGGATAGTCCGTTCAGAAACCGTTCAGTAGAAGAAAACCTCGATTTGTTTCAGCGCATGAAGAACGGTGAGTTTCCTGATGGAAGCAGAACCCTTCGTGCCAAAATTGATATGGCCCATATCAATATGCTGATGCGTGATCCGATTTTGTATCGTATCAAGCATGCACATCACCATCGTACAGGAGATGCCTGGTGCATTTATCCGATGTACGATTTTGCGCATGGTCAGAGCGATTCCATTGAAAACATCACACACTCCATTTGTACATTAGAGTTTGTGCCACACAGAGAGTTGTACGATTGGCTGATTGCACAATTGGAGATTTATCCTTCACATCAATACGAGTTCGCGCGTAGAAATATCAATTATACGGTTACCAGTAAGCGTAAACTCTTACAGTTGGTGAATGAAGGCCATGTAACCGGTTGGGATGATCCGCGTATGCCAACCATTAGCGGTTTACGCAGAAGAGGTTTTACGCCGGAGAGTATACGCGATTTCTGTGACCGTATCGGCGTAGCCAAGCGTGAGAATATGGTGGATGTTGGCTTGTTGGAATTTTGTGTGCGTGAGCACTTGAATAAAGTAGCTCAGCGTAGAATGGTGGTATTTGATCCATTGAAAGTGGTGATTACGAATTATACTGCTGCAGAGGAATTATTGCCAACGGAAAACAATCCGGAAGATCCGAATGGTGGTACACGCATGGTGCCATTCTCTGCGGAGATTTATATTGAGCAGGACGATTTCATGGAGAATCCGCCTAAGAAGTATTTCCGTTTGGCACCCGGACAAATGGTGCGTCTGAAGAGTGCATACATCATCCGCTGCGAAGAAGTCGTAAAAGATGCTGATGGAAAACTGATTGAATTGCGTTGCACTTATATCCCCGAGAGCAAGAGTGGTTCTGATACATCTGGCATCAATGTGAAAGGTACCCTGCATTGGGTCAGTGCCAAACATGCAGTGAGTGCAGAAGTACGTTTATACGATCGTTTATTCCGCGTGGAAGATCCAACTGATGAAGAAGGTGATTTTAAGGAATACTTGAATCCTGAATCATTGCAGGTGGTAAACCGTGTTTATGCTGAACCTGATTTACTCAATGCTGATTTGAATAGTCGTTATCAGTTCTTGCGAAAAGGTTATTTCTGCCTCGATAAAGACAGCACTACCGAGCACCTCGTCTTTAACCGTACTGTTACGTTAAAAGATGCATGGGCCAAAGAAGTGAAGAAAGCCTAACCGATATGCATACCGCATTCCAACAAATCATGGCCGCACAATTTCCTTTTGTGCAGCGCCAGCATACCATCCTGCTTGCTATTAGTGGTGGAGTTGATTCTGTGGTATTGGCTAATCTGTTGGTGAATGCTGGCTTTCAAATTAAGTTGGCACATATGAATTTCCAATTACGCGGCGAGGAGAGTCTGCGTGATGAACAATTCGTTCAAGATTTCGCCAAGCAAAGAAATTTGGTTTGCCATATCAAGCGGGTTGATACCCGATCTTTCATGAAGCAGTATAACATGGGTGTGCAGGAAGCAGCCCGTGTATTGCGGTATCAATGGTTTGAAGCATTGATGCACAATCGAAAACTTGATTATCTGGCTACTGCCCATCATGCAGATGATCAGCTGGAGACAGTGCTATGGCATTTTTTTCGCGGTACAGGTATCAACGGATTGAAGGGGATGGATGCATATTCGCCTAAACAAAAATTGATTCGTCCCTTGCTGTCATTTCATAAAGACGCTATTCTTGCACAAGCAAAAAATGATGGATTGGTTTTTGTGGAAGATAGTAGCAATGCCGATAGTGATTACACTAGAAACTTCTTTAGAAATGAAGTATTGCCCTTGATTGAATCGCGGATGCCGCAAGCAAAACAACAAGCGTTACAGACCATTCAGTATTTACAGGATAATGCTATCATCCTCAAGCATACAATTGATCAGTGGAAAAAGAAACTCTTGATCGCTGATGGCGTGCAATATCGTATCCCTATTTTATTGTTGCAAGAATATCCCGCTTGGACTACTGTATTGTGGGAACTACTTCAAGCTTTTGATTTTACAGCCGGACAGCATGCAGAGATTATCAAGTTATTGCAGGCGGACAATAGCAGTTATGTAAGTGGTGAGATGTATCGTGTGATTAAAGATCGTAAGCACTTGCTGATTGCTCCAATAAAGGCTTCAGGTGACCCACAAACATTGTTAATTGAAGCGGGACAAACGAGTATTTCATTTCCATTAGGCGAGTTGCTGATTCAACAAACAGCAGTGCCGAAAGAAATCAGTGCAGATCCAATGCTTGCATTGATTGATGCAAGTGTATTAGCATTCCCATTATTGTTGCGTCCATGGCGGGTAGGCGATTATTTCTATCCCCTCGGTATGCGCAAGAAGAAAAAGTTGAGTCGGTTCTTTGGCGATATCAAATTGTCACGCACTGAAAAAGAACAAGCCTGGGTGATTGAATCCAATAAAAAGATTGTTTGGATTCTTGGTCATCGTATTGACGATCGATTTAAAATTACGACGCAGACAAATCAGGTTGTACAGATCCGCTTTAAAAAGAACGCATAAAGTCCATCACCTGGCGGATAAAACTTTCCAAAGGATCAAATCCTTTAAAGAAAACAGAAGCAATCAGGATGAACACAATACCTGATACAGCGCCCCAGATATGTGCTGAGTGATTCACATTGTCCCCGCCACGTTTTTCCATATAGGCTGAACCAATCAGATATATTGGTGCGAATACGAATCCAGGAATGATTGGTGGCAGAATGAATAAACCAATCTTGATAGTAGGATAGAGGAAGATGCCTGCAAAGACAATGGCTGAAACAGCACCCGAAGCACCCAGACTTCTATACCAATAATCATCCTTGTGTTTGATATAGGTAGGCACCACACTAACAATAGTTGCGAGAAAATATAACAGTAGGTACATCACCGTACCTAAACCTGGATATATCTGTGAGAATGCTTGCTCTACAATATCGCCGAACATATACAGCGATAGCATATTGAACAGTAAGTGTGTGATATCAGCATGAATAAAGCCACAGGTAATGAAACGGTACCACTGGTTTTTAGTCTTGATGATGGCTGGTTGAAAGATCAGGTCATCAATCGTTTTATGATTGGAGAATGCTGGAAAAGAAATAATCGTGGTGAGTATGATAATTGATAATGTAGAATTGATCATAGCGCAAAATTAGGGCTAAACATGATGGTATTTTTCATTGCGGTTGATGCTGCAGGCGCGATAGACTTGTTCTGCAAGTATCAGGCGCACCAGCATATGCGGGAATACCAATTTGGAAAGGCTCCAGGTAAACTGTGCTCTTTGCTGAATGGTACTGTCCACTCCAAAAGCACCGCCAATCAAAAAAACAATTCGCTTAGTACTTTCATTAGCGCGTTGTTGCAAGAGATTGGCCAGTTCGGGTGAGCTGATGTTTTTGCCTCTTTCATCTAATAAAATGAGGAAATCATCAGGTTGCAGTTGTTGCAGCACCAATTCAGCTTCTGCTTTTTTGAGGGCTGCTTCATTCAATGAAGCAGCGTTCTTGGGTGGTGCAATTATTTTCCATTCCACGCCATAGTATTTCTGAATCCGTTGGGTAAACTCTTCCACACCAGCTTTCACCAAAGCTTCATGTGGTTTGCCAACAGATGCCAGTACGATTTTCATGTGGTAAAAGTACGTGATTCGTGCGCGGTTTTAATCTGGTGGACTTTAGTCCACAGTATATGTATTAATTAAAGCAATAGATGTATTTCCCCGGACTTCAGTCCGAGGTGAAAGGTGATGCGTATTTAGGCAATTTTTGGTCACCCGACCAACAATTAGATGTCTACAATTAGAATCGGACGCTGAAAGCGTCCAATATCAATAGAGTCATTCGTGTGAATTCAATACACAACCCTGAATGGGTTGAATAAAATGTCGCGGTGAGGACACCGCTTTGGGATTGATAAATATTACTTCGTGATCTCTGGCCATTGTTGGTCGCCCGACCAACAATAAAAGTAATGCAACTAGAATCGGACGCTGAAGGCGTCCAATATGAATAGTCATACGTGTGAATCCGATAAACAACCCTAAAGGGGTTGAATAAAATGTCGCGGTGAGGACACCGCTTTGGGATTGATAAATATTACTTCGTGATCTCTGGCCATTGTTG
>JAIETM010000008.1 GCA_019745155.1 Chitinophagaceae bacterium
CCATCCCATTTTTCTTTCAATTCATTGGGGCGCACCAGCACCAATACTTCTCTAAATTTTGGATCAGGATTATCTGGAAACAAAACCAACATGGAGTCTTCCTGCTCAATGCCTGTTAGCCAGTATAGATCACTGTTTTGTTTAAAGGGGTGTAATGCATCCCCATTACCCGGCCATTCATCATTGCTAACGAAAATAGCGATGCTGTTGGGCAGCATTGACTTCACAAAGCGTTTTCTGTTATTGATGAAAATTGTTGGATCGAGCGGTAAATATTTCATGTGGCGAATTTGAATGCTGCAAGATACAAGATTCACAGCAGCAAATCAGAAGCGCACGCTGGGACATTTCACAGATTTATCCCCCGACAATAAACCAGATTTTACTATGGAAATTTCGTACGCACCGCGGGTTCCGTTGAAGGATTGCAATGTAGAAATGGTAGCATCATAATTGATGGTCATGCGTAAATCATTTACCTGATAGCCTACCATTGGAATAAACGCATCGCCCATTCTGTAATACACCCCAAACAGCATTTGCGTATAGCCATCCCCACTGATATTGCGCTGCGCATTCATTCCCGCTACTACTTCTGTCTGATTACTTACTTTGTTGACATACAGATTGGGATTCAGTATCCAGAGATTATCGTATGTTTTATAGCTAGCATTAAAGAAAGCGGTGTACTGGGGTTGTACACGCTGATCACCCTTACCTACTGCAAAAAAACTTTCAACAGGTCGGTTAATTCTGCGACCACTAAAACCAACGTTTAAGTAAAGATTCTCAGAAGCAAAAAAGGAATAATTCAACCCAACTTGCAAATCAAGATAACCAACTTGATTGGCAACAAATGGCTCATTGGATGGAATAGTCGCATCAAAGAACTGACCATTCCATTGGTTATTGAAGGATAGCTTAGAAATATTAATACGCTTATCTACATAACCTACGTTGAAACCGAGACTTAATAAGCCTTTATAGCCTAATAATTGGTGATAAGCAATAGAACCAAAAGCCCTTGTTGAAGTGAGTGTTCCACTGCCTGCAACATCTCTCAAAATACCAAAACCTGCACCTACCCATCCATTTTCAAAACGATCACCAAAAAGTTGCATATCTCCCCATAAATGCATCGTGTTGTAAGGCGTACCTAATGACGACCACTGCGTACGATAATTACCACCAATACGATAGTCGGCATCAGGCGTAAAGCCTGTATTCGCAGGGTTGATCAACAAAGGCGCATGGATGTACTGCGAGAAATTCAATTCCTGTGCAGGCAATGCTCCCCACAAACAACAACAAGCTAATATGGTCAGCAACTGCTTCATCGGAGTAGTGTGATATCGCCTTTTTTAACAACTTTTGCCTTATTGGTAAACTCTACTTCTAAAATATAATGATAGACTTCCTGAGGCTGTAATTGTCCATTGAAAGTTCCATCCCAACCTGTATTCGGATCATTGGTCACGAACACCAGCTTACCCCAACGATTATAGATACGCCAAGTCACTTTATTCATTCCAAAACCCCTGATCTGAATTTTATCGTTAACACCATCTCCATTAGGAGAGAATGCATTGGGCACATCCACCAAAGGATCAACCAAGGCAGACACTTCCTGACAAGTAGTATCTGCGCAACCTGATGCATTAATTGCAACCAAGCAAGCATTGTACTTTCCTGAACTTGGATAATAATGTTCCACAAGCGTATCTCTTCTAAACGTCTCCAGCTGATCCCCATCACCGAACAACCATTTATACCTAATTGCGCCATTGGTAGAATTATTGGTAAAGGTCACAGGCCTATTGGGTATTGGCGTTAATGGCGCAAACGTAAAGGATGCTGTTGCTTTACCATTCAGCACAATAGTGATCGTTGTATCATGTTGCCTATTACAAGTAGAAGGATCAAGAGCCGTTAAAGTAACAAGATAACTTCCTGGTGTAGTGTACAATTTAGTTGGATGAACAGCTGTTGAAGTAGTGCCATCATGGAAAGTCCATAAGAAACTTTGTCCGCCTCTGGAATTATTATCAAACACAACCGTTTGAGGTGCACAAAGCGGATTCGGCACAGTAAACTCTGCTCTAACAGTATCTGTGATCCGTATGGTTTGCACAATACTATCCGGTGCATTACAATATGTCGTATCAATCAGCACTAACCGAACATTGTATGAACCAGGCGCAGCGAAAGTATGATTAACCGTACCTGCACCAGCCAATACGGAATTACCATCACCAAATACCCACCTGAATGAATTTGCCGGGAATGGCTTTCCAATGGGTGCAATGGAATTATTGGTAAATCGATATTCCAGTGAGGTACAATTGGTTGGATTTGCTTTTACATAATCAAAAGGACGCAGTACAGCTTCATCATTTCTTACCCGCATCGTTAAGTATGACGTATCTGTTTCATTACAAGTATTTCGATCAATAGCTACTAACCTTACCCGATAATTACCAGGTGCATTAAACGTATAGGATATTCTGGGAACAGTTGTGGTCACATCTGGAGAACCATCACCAAAATTCCATACATACTGTTTACCTAAAGCCAATGTATCAGAAAACTCAACGGTCAATGGTACACAACCTGAAGTATCCCTTACTTGTCCGGCAATAGTTGATTGCAGACCCGCACCAACACCTGCCAGATTCAAGGCAATTTTTACAGCAGCCAGATTACAATAATCACCTGCCAAATTTTGCTCTGCAAATACCCCCCCTGCTGGACCTGTTGGAAAAGCAGGCTTAGGACGAGGACCACAATTGGCACACAATGCCTGATAGATTACCCCATTCTCATCAAATCGGCTGGTTCCTCCATCAACATGCTCTCCGATTTGACCACCTACCTGACCAAAAAAGTCTCCATATAGCTGGCCAGAAGCATTTTTAGCCAATACAAAAAAGTATAAATCACTACCGTCAGTACTTGTATTACTACCATTTAATCCACCGACAACTGACAGACCAGTAGTCCCAGCATTGGGATATTGAAGATTACGATTAATACTACCACCCCAACCAGATACATATACATTCTCGCAGCGATCAACCAGAAAAGCAGTTGGAGATATATTAGGTAATGGATTATTGGTTCCAAATACAGTAGAATATTCGAATGCACTTAGATCATCCCGGAGTTTTGCAATAAACTGCTTACCGTTTGTTTGACTAAACGCCGCATTTTGTACTGGCCAATTTCCAGTAGTAGTGCCCATCACATAAGGAAATCCTCTTCGGTCAAACTTTAAGCCATAAACTAAATCAGCACCATTGGTGCCTAAATAAGTGCCTGCAACTCGGGCTGTAAGATTATTATTCACGATCATCACAAAGCCATCGCAAATACCTCCTCTGTACGCTGCATTGATAGAACCAGCACCTACACCAGGTAAGTCAGTACTAGCTGTAGCACCACCAACATAAATATTGCCGTTTTGTGGATGTAGCGACAACACAAATGCTGCATCATCGTTGCTTCCTCCAATATAAGAGATACCCATTGGCGTTCTTAAATCTGCCGCCATTTTGATCAAGACACCATCCTGAAACCTGCCACTTGGACCACCAGCTGTTCCAGGATTTGGCTGAAACACGCCGGAAGTAGTTGGGAAATCTCTAGACTGTGTACATCCAGCCATATACACATTACCATCAGTGTCTAAAATAACTTCACTACGAGCATCATCACCGTAGTTACGATTGACAGTTTCAGCCCCTCTCTCACTATCTACCCACTTGGGCCTAATATTTACACCATCGTCACTCCTTCCGCCTATCTCTACACTACCCAATAGCGCACTACCAGTTGCATTAAGCTTAGTAAGCACAATATCCCAGCCACCTCCCGCACCAAGTATATTATTTACAGGCATTTTAGGATAATTTGTCGAATTACTTCTACCCGCAAGAACAAGATTTCCCTGCCCATCAACTATTAAACTATGAGGTTGTTCGTTTCCTGTACCACCGATATAAGTGGCATATTCTCTTCTGGCGCCATCAGGACTGAACTTGATAATAGCCATATCATAACCACCGCCAATAGCACCATCGGGAACTCCACCTGAAAATCTTGTTTGAAAAGCACCTGCGTTTACAGGAAATCCTGCGTTAAACACAATACCCCCTGCATAAAAATTTCCACGGCTGTCATAAGTCGCAGTGTAACCCCAGTTATCCGCTGTACTTCCTGTGAAAGTTGAAAACACAAACTGCGGATCAATCACAATGGTTTCATTCGACTTATAACTATCCATGATCACAAACTGAACCAGATTACCCTTTACTTCAAATCTCGTATTCAGTTGCTGACGTTTGCCGTTGATTAACTGATACGTGTATGGCGACAACTCTTTAACCTCACCTACAGATGTTTTGATCACCAGATTCCCTTCTTTCACTCTAACAGATTCTACTCCATTAAAATAGAGCACAATCTTTTTAACATCAGCACCAGGATGCAGAATAAAATCATACTTCAAGGAACCATTGTCACTATAATAGCGAATATCCGTTTTGGGATAAATATTCTCGTAAGTAACCGTTTGGTAGATTTTACAATTTGCAGCCCATTTAGCAGGATCTTCTCCAAGAAAGTAATTATTATAAGTAGGAATGGATTTATCGGTAATCACCTTAGCAGATTCATTCGCATTCAACAAACGCATCTCATACATGTGCGAACGTAAATTGATTTTATCAAGAGATATTGGTGGATCTTTTGGATCAGGCAGACGATACTTATCGTCTTTAATCACCTTGGCAGGATGATCTTGACTGGTATGCGCATGACCATGTACCGCATCAGAGAGCTTACGCATATCATCCGGATGATGCAGCAAAACACGATAACCATTCTTACGCAACTCCAAAGCACCATTGATCATACCTCCTCTGAAAAGGGTTGCTTTATCCCACTGCCCTTTGTTCTCCACAAATTCCATAGCAGCTTGGGCACTAGCTTGATGAAGGCCCAACCAGCATAAAAAAAGGAGGATATAAGAGATGCTTGCTTTCAACTTCATTAATATACGATTAATCTCACGCTACTGTTCAAGATATTTTACTCCAATTACCTTGATGCTTGTGCGACTGAAGGTATTTCCTTAACTGCAAATTCTTTGCCATGCTTAAGTCCGGATCCTCTTCGCACACTATTTCGGCATACTTCTTGGCTGCTTCAAGCAATGGCTTATCATTGACAATAGAAGCCAGCTTGAAGTTTAATGCGCCGCTCTGTCTGGTACCGGCAATATCACCGGGACCGCGCAGTTCCAAATCTTTTTCCGCTATTTTAAAACCGTCATTGGTAGCGCACATTATCTTGATTCTTTCTTTGGCATCATTGCTTACTTTGGACCCTGTTAAAAGAATGCAAAAACTTTTTTCGGCACCCCTTCCTACTCGTCCACGCAGCTGATGCAGCTGAGATAATCCAAATTTTTCAGTACTCTCAATCACCATCACTGAAGCATTGGGCACATTCACGCCTACTTCAATAACTGTTGTACTGACCATGATTTGTGTATCGCCCTGTACAAATCTTTGCATATTCACATCCTTCTGATCATTGGGCATTCTGCCATGCACCATACTGATGTGGTATTTAGGCTCAGGAAAATAACTTTTTACTTGCTCGTATCCTTGCATCAAATCTTCGTAACTCAACTTCTCACTTTCTTCAATCAGTGGATAGATGATATATGCTTGTCTACCCTTGGTAATTTCATCACGCACAAACTCCATTACTTTGAATCGCGCATGTTCGTTACGATGAACAGTCGTAATCGGCTGTCGGCCCGGAGGCAATTCATCCATCACACTATAATCCAAATCGCCATAAGCTGTCATGGCCAGTGTTCTTGGAATTGGTGTTGCTGTCATAACAAGCACATGCGGTGGAATAGCCGCTTTCTGCCAAAGCTTGGCTCTTTGCGCCACACCAAAACGATGCTGCTCATCCACTATAGCTAAACCCAATTGCTTAAACTGCACCACATCTTCTATCACCGCATGCGTACCTACGAGCATGTGTAAACTACCTTCCTGCAACTGCTGCAAGATTTCTTTTCGCTCAGCAGTTTTGGTACTGCCCGTCAATAAGCGAATGCCAATGGGCATATCTTTTAGTAAAGCACTTAGGCCATTATAATGTTGCTGCGCCAGAATTTCTGTAGGCGCCATCATACAACTTTGGAAACCATTATCTGCAGCCAGCAGCATTGCCAATAATGCTACAATCGTTTTACCACTACCCACATCGCCTTGCAACAAACGATTCATCTGATGGCCTCGTGCCGTATCTGTTCTGATTTCTTTCAGCACTCTTTTCTGTGCACCGGTTAAAGTAAAGGGCAAATGCTTGTTATAAAATTCATTGAAATAATCACCCACTTTTTCAAAGACCACACCTCTACTACTGTGGTGTCTTTGCAATTTCACCAACTGCATGCGTACTTGTGCAACAAACAACTCTTCAAACTTCAAGCGCTTCAATGCAGCTGCATGTTCATCCGCACTCTGCGGAAAATGCACATTGCAATAAGCTTCCCAGCGCGACATTAATTTCAATCGCTTCAACAAATCGGCTGGCAGGTTCTCTTGCGGCGGATCTTGCTTGAGTGCTTCCAACAAAGTAAACGTGAGCTTACCCAATTGGCGACCGTTAAGCCCCTTGGCTTTTAATTTCTCCGTCGTTGGATATACCGGATCAAGAAAAATCTTACCCCCCGCTTTTACTGGCGTAAATGGCTCTATTTCCGGATGCACAATCTGTGGTTTGCCATTGAAAAAGCCTGTTCGCCCAAAAACCAAGTATTCCATTCCCGGCTGTAAGCCCTTCTGCACCCAATGAATACCCTGGAACCAAGCCAACTCCAATACACCAGATGCATCGCGCAACTGCGCCACTAACCGCTTCCCTCTTTTCTCGCCCATCACCTCGATATGCTGCAGTGTACCAGCAACCTGAATAAAATCTGTCTCTGGCGTAATATCAGCTATGCGGCTCACTTTGGTCTTATCAATATGCCTGTTGGGAAAATGCTCCAATAAGTCCTCAAAAGTGAAAATTTCCAGTTCCTTCTTCAACATATCTGCACGCAAAGGCCCAACTCCTTTTAGGAATTCTATGGGTGATTGAAGGATATGCGCTGGCCTAACAGACATAGTGAGACAACAAATATCCATTGCAGCAGCCAGATTTCCGTTTTCTGTACAAATAGATGCCTGAAAAAAGCCCGGATTTTGGAAACGCAAACCAAGGCGGAACAGTATCTTCGCCGCCTATGTCGAAAGAGGTTGTTTTAAGCGGAATCAGACCCACAGGATTTCTCCACCTGGGTAACTATTTTGGTGCCATGCGCAATTATGTGCGCATGCAGGATGAATACAATTGCTATTTCTTTGTAGCCAACTGGCATAGCCTGACCACGCATCCTGATACCAAGGAGTTAAAAAATGCCGTACACCGCGTAATTGCAGAGAACGTAGCCTGCGGTCTTGATCCAGAGAAAGTGGCATTTTATGTGCAGAGCGATGTCCCTGAAATTGCGGAACTCTATCTCTACCTAAACATGATGGCTTATAAGGGCGAGTTGGAGAAAACCACCACCTTTAAAGACAAAGTGCGCCAACAGCCAGATAACGTGAATGCTGGTTTGTTGACCTATCCAGTATTACAAGCTGCTGACATCTTGATACATCGTGCCGTAAAAGTACCTGTGGGTAAGGATCAGGAACAACACTTGGAAATGGCGAGAAATTTTGCAGAACGATTTAATTACCGTTATGGCAATGTTTTCCCTTCACCTGTAGCATTTAACTACGGCGGCGAATTGGTCAAGATTTTGAGTCTGGATGGTAATGGTAAAATGAGCAAGAGCGAAAACCAATTGGCGACATTGTACCTGGCTGATGATGATGAGAGCATCCGCAAGAAAATCATGAAGGCCAAAACAGACCAAGGCCCGGCTGAGCCCAACAGTGTTAAACCGGATTATATCCAGAACTTGTTTACCCTGATGCAACTGGTAAGTACACCAGATACCTTGACCAAGTTTGAAGCCGACTTCAATAATAGCAGTAGCGGCAATGTGGTAATTCGATATGGCGATATGAAGAAGCAATTGGCAGAAGACATGATTCGCTTCATCACACCCATCCGCGAACGCGCTGCTGCCATACAGAACGATCACGCTTTATTGAGCAAGATCATACAGCAAGGTGCAGACAAAGCAAGAGCAAGTGCATCAGCAACCCTGAAACTGGTTCGCGAAGCAGTTGGCATGAACTATTAATTTTCACCCCCTGACAATAGATCAGATTTCGTATTTTCAACCCTATGGCAAAGGCAAAAAAACCAAAACACGTAGCAGTTGCAGGCAATATTGGTGCCGGTAAGACCACCCTTACAGAAATGCTGAGTAAGCATTATCGCTGGATTCCCCAGTTCGAGGATGTGGATCATAACCCCTACCTGATGGACTTCTACGAAGACATGCCCCGCTGGAGCTTTAACCTACAGATATTCTTTTTGAATAGTCGCTTAAACCAGCTATTAGAAATACATCGCGGCACGGAAACTGTGATTCAAGACAGAACCATCTATGAGGATGCACAAATCTTTGCACCCAATCTCCACGAGATGGGCTTAATGAGCAAGCGCGATTTCGAAAACTACTACCAGTTCTTCCAGACATTGAATACCATGGTGCAGCCGCCAGATTTGTTGATTTATATTAAAGCCTCAGTTCCAACATTGGTAGGACAAATTCAAAAGCGTGGCCGCGAGTACGAAGAGAATATCCGCTTAGACTATTTGAAGAAACTGAATGAACTTTATAATAAGTGGATTGATTCTTACAAAGAAGGTCCAATCTTGGTAATCGATGGCGACAAAAACAAATTCGCAGAAAACGATGAACACTTCGGCGAAATCATTACCAAAGTAGATGGTATGTTATTCGGTCTGTTTTAATGAGTCTTGAAAAATTTTATACAACTCCGCTATAATGCGGAGTTTTTTATTCCCCTACGTTTTACCAGTAGGGATTGGCATATCATTTGGATATCCACATAAAAAAAAGCAGATGAAATACATCATCATAATCCTATGCTTTTTCTCAACAAGTTTATTGGCCCAAGAGCATAGCCTCTATCTGAAAAACGGACAAACGATTAGCAGCAGTGATATGCGCTATCGACATCCCTTATTTGGTAAACGCCGCATTATTGCAGAGAACAAAACCTACCTGATGCAGGAGATTGATTCATTCAGTTTACACCAGGTGAAGTTTTTATCCAAACAAATGCGTGGCAGGGGGCGCTTTATCTCGGTAAGACCAATTATGAGGGGCAAGATTAATTTATACGATCATGTAAGACCTCCCAGAAATGCAGCATTAGCAAGAATCATTCCTTCCAACCAGATAGCAGGAACACCTTTACTGGAAACCAATGAAATTCCGATTGATTGGTATCACCATACTGATCTGGTTAAGATGATTAAACACGATGCTAAAGCGATGGAAGCATTTAAAGAGTCCAGAAAGATTCAAAATATCTCCACAGTAGGCTTGATCGCTTCTGTTGGTTTTGTACTTTCTCCGGCTATACTCAAAAACCCCAAACAGCAAACCATAGATGCACTGTTCACAACCGGTTTAGCCTTATCTCTATTTACAGATATTTACTGGATAGCTTCTGCAAACAGGTATCATGCAGGTGTTATTGATGCAATCACCGTGATGAACCGACAATAAGAAATCCCGCCTTTCGGCGGGATTCTGATGCACATCGCAATCGAAGAGTCCATTGATTTACTCAATGGGGATACTCATTTGCAGTTAGTATTGGTAGCCCTTCGGATTGGGTGCCGATTGCAGGATTTCTTCCGAAACGCCTGCAGCATATTTTTCAAAATTCTGGATAAACATTTCCGCTAATTTGATGGCTGCCTGATCATACGCTGCACGATCAGCCCATGTGTAACGCGGATGCAACAATTCCTTAGGTACACCTGGACACATCTTCGGCATCAACATACCAAATATAGGATGCTTTTCAAATTCCACTTGATCCAACGCACCGTTCAATGCAGCAGTTATCATAGCACGGGTATAAGACAATTTCATTCTATTGCCTACACCGTAACCACCACCACTCCATCCGGTATTGATCATCCAAACATTCACTTGATGTGTACGCATTTTCTCACCCAGCATCTCGGCATATTTACCAGGATGCAAAGGCAAGAAAGGTGCACCAAAGCAAGCACTAAATGTTGCTTTAGGTTCTGTTACACCAGCTTCTGTACCTGCTACACGTGCGGTATAACCACTGATGAATTGATACATGGCCTGACCAGGAGTCAACTTACTGATGGGTGGCAATACACCATACGCATCGCAAGTAAGAAAGAAGATATTTTTAGGCAAACCACCCATACTTGGCTCCTGTGCATTGCTGATATAATGCAGCGGATAGCTCACACGGGTATTCTCTGTAATGGCTTTGTTACTGAAATCTATCTGACGACTATTATCGAAGAACATGACGTTCTCTACCAATGCACCAGGCTTGATGGCACGGAATATCTCTGGCTCTTTTTCTTCAGTCAAATCAATACACTTCGCATAGCAACCACCTTCAAAATTGAAGACGCCATCATTGGTCCAGCCATGCTCATCATCACCAATCAGTTTGCGATTAGGATCAGCACTCAAAGTTGTTTTACCAGTTCCACTCAAACCGAAGAATACAGCTACATCGCCATCCTTACCCATATTGGCACTGCAATGCATGCTGAGCACATTCAACTTGTGTGGCAGTAAATAATTGAGGATGGTGAAAATGCCTTTCTTCATTTCACCGGTATAGCCGGTGCCACCAATCAGGATAGTTTTCTCTGTGAAAGAAACAATCGCAAAATTGTGTTGTCTGGTTCCATCAATAGCCGGATCTGCTTTGAAACCTGGCGCTTGAATAATATGCCAGTCGGGCTCAAAATTGCTAAACTCCTGCTCCGCAGGACGCAAGAACATATTGTAGGCAAATAAATTACTCCAAGCATGTTCATTGATCACACGAATATTCAAGCGATACTGTGGATCAGCGCAAGCATAAGCATCACGCACCCATAATTCTTCTTTCGCGTTCAGATAGTTCAGCACCTTCGCTTTTAACGCAGTAAACTTCTCAGGCGCAATAGCAATGTTGAAATTGTTCCAATGAACTGAGTTTTCAGTCAATGCATCTTTCACGATGAATTTGTCCTGCGGACTGCGACCAGTAAACTCACCAGTACGGATGCACAAAGCACCGGTATCATTCACCTCACCTTGGCCCCGCAATAAAGTTTGTTCTGACAATTCATCTGGCTGTAACTGATAATGGATAGTGGATTTCGTGTTGAGCCCGAGTGCAGATAATGCAGCAATAGGCACATGTTGTGTTTTTACAGGCATATGCAAACAATCGTTAGTTAGCGCAAAAGTATTGGCTCTAATCATTCAAAAAGAATGGTTGTGTAGTCCTTACACATTAGGATTTATCAACACGGATACTGCACTAGCGCCTAGGTTCATCTATTTATGCACAAGTAGAAACACATCAAGACAAATTTGCATATCCAAACAGTTACCAATCTTACAGATAGCACTACTTTTGCGCAAACAATCGGGATGTCATCCATCAGCACCAAACATTACGAAGCTTTCAAATCCATCGTAGGCGAAGCATATATTTTCACAGATCAGGAATCCTTAGAAAAATATGGCCGCGATGAAACAGAGCACCTACTCTATTTACCACAAGTAGTGCTAAGACCTGGCACAGCAGAAGAGATTAGTGCTATCCTTACCATATGTAATGCAGAAGGCATACCTGTTACACCACGTGGAGGCGGTACAGGACTAAGCGGTGGTGCTTTACCACATTTAGGTGGTGTGGTGATTCTAACAGACAGATTCAATCGCATTATTAATATCGATGAACGCAACCTACAAGTGATTACAGAGCCTGGTGTGATTACTGAGGTTTTACAAAATGCCGTAAAAGAAAAAGGTTTGTTCTACCCGCCTGATCCAAGCAGCCGCGGCTCCTGTTTTATCGGCGGCAATATTGCAGAGAATAGTGGCGGACCAAAAGCGGTGAAATACGGTGTCGTAAAAGATTATGTATTGAATCTGGAAATGGTTTTGCCTACCGGTGAAATTATCTGGACTGGTGCGAATGTGTTGAAGAATGCTACCGGCTATAACCTCACACAATTGGTCGTGGGTAGCGAAGGCACACTGGGTATTGTTACCAAGATTGTGTTGAAATTGATACCGCATCCGAAGTATGATCTACTCATGCTGGTTCCATTTAACGATGTCACCAAAGCAGGCGAAGCAGTGAGTGCTATCTTCCGCGCAGGTTTTACACCAAGTGCTTTGGAATTGGTAGAGATTAACGCATTGAAGATTGTGAGCCAAATGGTGGACAGCCATGTGGTGCCTGTTACAGATGAGATGGAAGCCCACCTCATCATTGAAGTGGATGGCAATGATATGGATGTGTTGATGAAGGATATGGAGGCCATTGCTGAACTCTTAACCCAATACGATGCTGGTGAGATATTCTTTGCAGACGATGCCCAACAGAAAACAGAACTCTGGAAATTACGCAGACGTGCTGCCGAAGCAGTAAAACTGAAAGGCTATACGATTGAGGAAGACACGGTTGTACCAAGAGCTGAATTACCTGCATTGATTCGTGGTGTGAAAGCATTGGCTGAAAAATATGCTTTCAACGTCGTGTGCTATGGCCATGCTGGCGATGGCAATCTGCATGTACGCATCAATAAACCCGGCACTAGCAATAGTCAGGACGACCCACAGATTCAGGAAGCCCTGCGTGCTTTATTTCAACTGGTGCATTCTTTAGGCGGCACCATCAGTGGCGAGCATGGCATTGGTTTGATTCAGAAATCCTATATGGATATTGTTTTTGATGATGCACAACTTAGATTGATGCGTTCCATCAAAAAAGCCTTCGATCCTAACAATATTTTAAATGCCGGAAAAATTTTCGACCTGCATGAATAATGTAGGTTTGTAACACAAGCAGATTAATAATGAAAAAAATACTCATGGCATTGTGCCTGTTCAGTGCAAGTATTGCCACTGCACAGGATGAAAAAGAAGAGAATCCTGAAAAAGGTAAGTTTCAGCGAAACAGAATGTTCGCGGGTACTTCTCTGAACCTTGGCTTTAGTGGCAGTTTCTTTCAAATTGCTGCAACACCTGAACTAGGCTATAGTATTACCAATTGGCTGGACGCAGGTATTGCAATGAACGTAAACTACACATCACTTAGATATAATGCTTTCAGTGATAGAACCTTGGCCATTGGCCCTGGTGCATTTGTGCGCGTATGGCCGGTGAACTTTTTATTCTTAACTGCACAACCGGAGTGGAACTTTATCAACCTCAGCAGAAAATATACAACAAGCGGCATCCCCACCGAGAAATACAATTTCAATGCAAGCAGTGTATTAGTGGGTGGTGGCTATGGCACACGTATCGTTGGCCAGGCTTACAGTTATTTGGCCATTCTGTTTGATGCCACACAACACAAAGACTCACCTTATCGTGATGCAGAAAACAGAGCAGTACCAGTATTTAGAGCAGGTTTCTCTTTCTACTTCAATAAGCCAAAAACGGTTATAGATGAACCAGCAGTTCGTCAACCGATGCGCAGATTTTAAGCCGGTCGGCCCAGTTTTCATAGAGAAAACCTTCTGCAGCCATTTGTTTTACATGGGCGATTAAATGATCATAATATCCTGCTGTATTCAGCAGGATTATTTTTTTATCGTGGATATTCAAGGTATTCCATGTGAGCATTTCGAAGAGTTCATCCAATGTACCATTTCCGCCGGGTAGAATTACCGCCATATCACATAGCTCATACATCATTTTCTTGCGGATATGCATATCCGCTACCACTTTCAACTCGGAGATACTTTGATGCGCATGCTCCCATCCTACCAGTACTTCGGGAATTACCCCAACCACATGTCCGCCATTGTCCATAACGGCATTGGCCACATCGCCCATCAGTCCTTTGTTTCCACCACCATATACCAGTTGAATCTTTTCCTTTGCCAGCATCATTCCCAATGCCTTGGCTGCTTCGCTATAAGCAGGATGATTACCTGCTTTTGATCCACAGAAGACAGCAATACTTTGTACGCGCATGATTCCTTTTTTCTGTTGGCAAAATAGGCTTTATTTTTACGCATACCCATTTTGCTTACACACAGATAACCATTGCTTATGTCGCCCCTAATGCTGTTCTCCTTTGTTATTGCTTATTTCTTGATCTTATTAGCCGTAGCCTGGTATACAGGACGAAACAGCAATAACGATTCCTTTTTCATTGGCAATAAGAATAGCAACTGGATGCTGGTGGCATTCGGCATGATTGGCACTTCGCTTAGTGGTGTCACTTTTGTAAGTGTGCCCGGCGATGTAGGTCGCAATTCCTTTGCCTATTTTCAAATCACGCTGGGTTATCTGCTAGGTTATGTGGTGATTGCCTATGTATTGCTGCCACTTTATTATAAGCTCAACCTCACTTCTATTTACAACTACCTCAGCTCAAGATTAGGTTTCAAATCGTATAAAACTGGGGCATCATTCTTTATTCTTTCCAGAACATTAGGCGCTACTGCTCGACTGTATTTGGTGGTGAAGATTTTACAAGATGCCATTCTCGAAAGCTTTGGCGTTCCTTTCTGGGTAACCACCTTGATCATTCTGGTAATGATTCTCGTATACACCTATGAAGGCGGGGTTAAAACCATTGTTTGGACAGACACTTTGCAAACCACTTGTATGCTGGCTGGCCTTGTTATCTGTGTATTCTACATCTTGAATGTAATGGGCATCAGTTTCAGCGATAGCCTTGCTGCGATGGAAGGCAATAGCTATTCAAAAATCTTCTTCACTGATCCACAGAGTAAGAATTTCTTCCTCAAACAAATACTGGCTGGCGCTTTCATCACCATTACCATGACGGGTATGGATCAGGAAATGATGCAGAAGAATATCTCGGTTAAAACGCTCAAGGATTCACAGAAGAATATCCTCACACTCGCATTCATTATGCTGGTGGTGATTTTACTGTTCTTATTCCTCGGTGGATTATTGCATTTATACGCACATCAATTGAATGTAACAGCAACAGGCGATAAACTCTTCCCTACGGTGGCTTTACAACATATGCCGCCGATGGTATCTGTGATCTTCATCATCGCATTGATCTCCGCCCTCTTCCCAAGCGCTGATGGTGCCATTACTGCATTAACCGCTTCTTTCTGTATTGATATCCTAGGTATGCAACGCAACACCGAGTGGAGTGATGCAGAGAAAAAGAAAATTCGTCAACGCGTACACCTCAGCTTTGCTGCCATCTTTTTGTTATTCGTGATGGTATTCAAATGGGTGAATGATCCCAGCATGATTGGTGTAATCTTGAAAGTAGCAGGTTATACTTACGGACCATTACTCGGCCTCTTTACATTCGGCATCTTAACCAAGAGAGCAGTACAAGACAAATTGGTTCCATTCATCTGTATCGCTGCGCCCATCATCTGCTTCTTCATCGATAAATACCAAAAGAGTTTATTCGGCGGATTTGAAATTGGCCTGGAATTACTCATCATCAATGGCTTCCTCACATTTATCGGTTTGATGGCTGTTTCACATAAAAAAGCCCTTGCTTGATGGAACTGGTGAACCTCTTGGCAGAAGCCTATGCAGATAGCCATACTTCACCCGATGAAGGCCTATTACAGGAGATCGCAGATCAAACAAATGCTAGCCATCCGCATGCCCATATGCTAAGCGGGCACGTGCAAGGCAGGCTGCTCAGTTTTCTCAGCCGACTCCTGCAGCCACGAACTATTTTAGAAATTGGCACTTTTACAGGGTATAGCGCTTTATGCCTTGCCGAGGGCTTACACGCTGAAGGTCAGCTACATACGATAGAAATCCGCGAATCTGACGCCTTACAGGCTCAGGAAAATTTTCACAAAAGCAATGCCGGGAAGCAGGTAACTTTGCACACCGGAAATGCACTGGAGATCATACCCGCATTGCCTTTCAGCTGGGACCTGGTTTTTATTGACGCGGATAAAACTGCATATATCGACTATTACGAAATGGTGGTTCCCAGATTAAGTGAAAAAGGCATGATCATCGCAGACAATGTTTTATTCCATGGTCAGGTGCTGGAACCGGAGATCAAAGGAAAAAATGCCAAAGCCATTCATGCATTCAATGCACATGTGGCGGCGGATAACAGAACAGAACAGGTCTTGCTTACTGTACGCGATGGCCTGATGCTGATCAAAAAGAAATGACATGAAGCGTTTGTTACTCATAGGATTTGTTTTACTGACTACTACACTGATGGCACAAATGCACAATCCAAAAGTGCAGCAATACATTGCTGCGTATAAGGATTTGGCCATGGCCGAAATGCAACGCACGGGTATTCCTGCATCTATCAAATTAGCACAGGGCATTCTGGAATCTCAAGCTGGCGAAAGTCCACTTTCGAAACGTTCCAATAACCATTTCGGCATTAAGTGTAAAACTGAGTGGACTGGCGCGCGCACTTATCATGATGATGATGCACGTGGCGAATGCTTTCGTGTATACAACACTGTTGAAGAATCCTACAAAGACCATTCAGAATTTTTGAAGACAAGGCCACATTATTCTTTTTTGTTTCTATTGGACCCAGCAGATTACAAAGCATGGGCCAATGGCTTAAAGAAAGCAGGTTATGCTACCAGCAAAACCTATCCGCAGCAACTCATTAAAACCATTGAAGAAAATAACCTGCAACAATTCTCTGAATTGGTTATCGCGAAAAACAATCGCAAACAAGACTTAGCTAAAACAGTAGAACCAGCAATCGTCAATAATCAACCGCCTGTTACGCAGTCCGGACCAAATCAAGTGATTGCAACACAAGAAGAACCCAAACAAAGCGGCAAAACCACTGTGGTGGTGGAAGATGTTGATGACGATACTGATGCATTGGCAGAAACTGTGGTAAGCGGCATCGTAGCAAAGCCTAAGAACACTACACAAAAAGCCAAGCCCTATCCTGATGGTGTTTTCAGCATCAATGGCAGTAAAGTATTTTATGCGAATGCAGGCACTTCTTTATTAGCAATCGCTGATCAGTATGATTTGTCGATGAGCAAACTGCTTGACTACAACGATTTAGATGGTGTAGATGTATTGGCAAAAGACCAGCTCATATTTGTTGAAAAGAAAGCTAGAAAAAGTGAGAAAGACTTTCATATTGTTGAAAGCGATGAAACCTGGTACGAGATTAGTCAGAAAGAAGGCATTGCTTTAAAGAGCTTATTAGAATTGAATAACCTGAAGAAAGAAGTCCCCTTGGCCAAAGGAGAAAAAATTCACCTGAAACCTAAGACTTCTGTTGTAGCAAAAACACCAGCCAACCGTCTCTGATCACTTACAATCATTCTATCACTCAATCATTCTATCACTCAATCATTCTATCATTCAATCATTCTATCATCCACTCATCCATTCATTGATCTCTCATGAAAATTCAACTCCACGATAAAACCTTTCAGCCATATATCACTGAACAAGAGATTCAGGAAAAAGTAAAAGCATTGGCTGCGCAATTAGATCAGGAATATGCAGGCAAGAAACCCTTATTCATTGCGATTCTGAATGGCTCCTTCATGTTTGCTGCCGACCTGTTCAAATACTTAAGCATTGAAGCTGAAATCTGTTTCATCAAACTAGCTTCTTACAAAGGCACAAAATCAAGCGGACACGTCATAACTGCTATCGGTTTGGATACAGATGTTACCGGCCGCGATGTGATTATTCTGGAAGACATTATTGATACCGGTAAAACCATGAGTGAGTTTTTACCGCAATTGCAAAACCAACAGCCGAAATCAATTAAGATTGCTGTTCTCTTACACAAGCCGGAAGCAACTGTCTATCCTGTTCCGGTTGACTACTGCTGCTTCACCATCCCCAACAGATTTGTATTGGGCTATGGTTTAGATTACGATGGCTATGGCCGAAACATCAAAGAGATTTATCAATTAGAAGGATAAAACAAAACCCCGCGATTGCGGGGTTTTTCATTAACTGAAAGCTTCTCTGACTCTTTCAAAAAAGCCCTTATCATTTTTATCTGGTCTAGGTTTAAAATTGGGACTATTCGCCAGTTTCTCCAGCATGGTTTTTTCTTCGCTGCTGAGCTCTTGTGGCGTCCACACATTCACATAGATCAATTGATCCCCTTTGCTATACCCTTGCACTTCAGGGAAACCCTTGCCTTTTAAACGGAAGATCTTTCCACTCTGTGTACCTGCGGGTATCTTGATTTTCGCTCTGCCATCAATCGTAGGCACTTCCACATTGGTACCAAATGCTGCTTCAGGAAAAGAGATATGTAAATCAAACGCCACATTCAATCCATCACGCTTGAGCTCTGCATGTGGTTCTTCTTCAATCTGAATCAGTAAATCACCCGCCATACCACCACGCTCGCCGGCATTACCTTTTCCACCCATGCTTAGCTGCATACCTTCTTGTACACCTGCTGGGATATCAATCGTAATGGTTTCCTCTCCGTAAACCCTTCCCTCTCCTTTACATGAACCACATTTAGCAGTAACAGTAGTTCCTTCTCCATTACAAGTTGGACAAGTGGTTACAGTTTGCATCTGACCCAGGAAAGTATTGGTTACTTTTCTTACTTGTCCGTTACCGCCACAAGTACCACAGGTTTGTACACTGTTCTTATCTTTTGCACCACTGCCGCTACAAGTGCCACACACCACATGCTTCTTCACCTTCACATTCTTGGTAACACCCTTGGCAATCTCTTCAAAATTCAATTTGAGTTTGATGCGCAGATTACTACCTCTTGCACCACGCGAACGTGATGTACCACCACCTCTTCTTCCGCCGCCACCGCCGCCGAAGAAAGAACCGAATAAATCATCACCGAAAATATCTCCAAACTGACTGAAGATATCTTCCATATTGCTGTTGTGGAAACCACCACCGCCAGTGCCCGGACCAAATGCCGCATGACCATAGCGATCGTATTTCGCACGCTTATCTGCATCACTCAATACTTCGTAAGCTTCGGCTGCTTCTTTGAATTTTTCTTCTGCAGCTTTATCGCCCGGATTCCTATCCGGATGATACTGCATCGCCACTTTACGGTAAGACTTCTTAATCTCTTCTGCCGTAGCCGACTTACTTACGCCCAGTATTTCGTAATAATCTCTTTTACTCATAACAAAGCCTTACGGCCAATTGATACTTGATTGTTATTTACCTACCACCACTTTGGCAAAACGAATGATCTTATCATTCAGGTAATAGCCCTTCTCTACTTCATCTACTACTTTGCCGGCCAGATCAGGTGTTGGTGCAGGAATCTCGGTAATGGCTTCGTGCATGTCTGCATCAAAATCACTACCCTTGGTTTCCATCACTTTCAAACCTTTCGACTGCAGATTGCTGCGCAGCTTGTTGAACACGAGTTGTACACCAGTCTTCACCTGCTCTGCATCCGCATTGGCTTGCAATTGCTTTTCCGCACGATCGCAATCATCCAAGACTTCCAGCATGGAAGCAATCACTTCCTTACCTGCTGTTTGAATCAGCTCCAAACGCTCTTTAGCAGTTCTGCGGCGGAAATTATCGAACTCAGCCATCAGACGCAGGTATTTATCCTTCTGCTCCTGCAATTCCTGACGCAATTGATCCAGTTCATTTTCCTCTGCCACAGGTTCATTCAAATGGGTGATTCCGGCTGCATTTTCGTCAGCATTGATACCCAACTCAGGCTGTTCTGCCGTTTCAGCACCAGTTTGTCCGCTCTCTTGGTGTAATTCTTTCTCTTCCATGGACTTATTATTAGTTCTTCACAATGGGCAAATTTGCTGCCAGCGCAAAGAAAAGGGAAAAATTGGCAGGTAGGATGACCCGGGACTTACCACCCTTGACCGATTCGGTTATCTTTGCCGGATGACCAAAGTGTATTTGCGCAGAAAGATTGCTCCCAGAATTGCCAACGGACACCCCTGGATTTTTGGCAACGAAGTAGACCGCATCAGCGGTGAAGTAAAACCCGGCGATATTGTAGATGTGTATTACGGCGATGAGAAGTATTGCGGCCGCGGTTATATCAACCCAAAATCGCAGATCATGGTGCGCCTGCTCACCCGCAAACAGGAAACCATTGATGAGCAATTTTTCCATAACCGCATTGCACGTGCTTGGCAGTACCGCAAGAATTTGGGTTATACAGAAAACTGCCGACTCATTTTCGGCGAAGCCGATGAAATGCCCGCACTCATCATCGATAAGTTCAATGATTATTTTGTGTTGCAGACTTTATCATATGGCATGGACCAGTTCAAGCCATATATCGTGAATGCACTCAACAGCATATTTCAACCAAAAGGCATTTACGAAAGAAACGATGTACCTGTTAGAGAGTTGGAAGGATTAACACAAATCAAAGGATTTTTATCTGAGCCATTCGATCCGAATATCATCATCAATGAAAATGGATTGAAATTTCATGTGGATGTAGAGAACGGACAAAAGACGGGTTATTTCCTCGATCAGCAAGACAATCGTCGCGCCATCCAAAACATCGTCAATGGTGCGGAAGTATTGGGTGCATTTACCTACACCGGCACATTTGAAATTCATGCTGGCCATTATGGTGCCAAGTCTGTATTGGGACTCGATATCAGCGAACAAGCAGTGGCACAAGCCAATCGCAATGCAGCTTTGAACGGACTCGACAATATTGTTCGCTTTGAAGCCATGAATGCATTTGATGTATTGAAGCAATGGGGCAAAGATGGCAGACAGTATGATGTGGTGATGCTTGATCCGCCAGCATTTACCAAGAGCAGAGAAAGTATTCAGAATGCCATTACTGGTTATAAAGAAATCAACCTGCGTGGTATGAAACTCATTCGCAATGGTGGCTTTCTTGTTACCAGCAGTTGTACCAATCTGGTGCAGAAAGATCTGTTCTTAGACATCATTGATATGGCGGCGAAAGATGCACGCAAGAAAATCAGGCAAGTGGTGTTTCAAGCGCAATCGAGCGACCATCCCATTGTGTGGGGATTGGAGAATACGCATTACTTGAAATTCTTGATTGTGGAAGTGTGCGACAGATAAATTATTTCACTACTTGAAACTTACCGGAGTCTACAATGCGTCCGGTTCTGTCTTTGATCTGGTAGATGTATAAACCACGCTGGTATTCGTTGAGGTTAATCAGCACTTTTGCATCACCCAGCTTTACCTCAGTCATCTTCTTACCAATAAAACTATAGACCTGCAGTATATAATTGTTGTCTACGGTTTTATCCAATTCAAAATTGATGACGGTAGTAGCAGGGTTGGGATAAAACTTACTCAGTTTGGGTTGCAAATCCACAAAAGCATCATAGCTCCGGTCAACCGTACCGGAACAGAGAAAAGCAGCTAAAATGAGTAAGTAGAGATGCTTCATTCGATGATTTGCTCACACAAGTTAACGAATAATCCTTGCTTGGCATTGCCCCTCAGTTAAGGGAATACAAAAACCGCAGGAACAAGGCTATGACAGCCAGACAATCCTGCGGTTTAATATTAAATAGGGCTAATTAAGCCAGTGTTGACAAAGTCTGCTGGATTGCTGCAAAATCAGGCAGGTCACCAGGCGTAGGACAAACTTCCGCATAGCGTACAACACCCTCAGCGTCAATTACAAAAGCAGCACGCTTGCTTACACCCTGCATTTCAAAAGCAGGGAAAGTCTCATACAATACACCGAAAGCTTTGGCAGCATCCTTGTTGAAATCGCTCAACAAAGGAAAGTTCAGATTCTGCTCCGCTTTGAACTTACCCAGTGTAAACAGAGAATCTACTGATACACCCAATACAGTAGCATTGGTATTGTTGTACACAGCGATATTATCACGCACATTACACAGTTCAGTCGTACAAACACCAGTGAAAGCTAATGGGAAAAACAAAACAACAACGTTCTTGCCCTTCAGATCAGCCAGAGATACTTTGTTCTTATCGGTATCATACAGGGTAAATGCAGGCGCAGCCTGTCCAACTTGAATACTCATATTAAAATTGATTTATTGGTTTAACGTTTGAATGGGTCTTTTGTTGATGCAAAAGAGCCCTGTTATCCAGAGCTCTTCTACAGTTATCTTCTTGTCGATTAGATATCGATGGCTTCACCATAAGCAACAGCTGTTGCTTCTTTCAGCGCCTCACTCATGGTTGGGTGCGGGTGAACAGCATTCAGTATCTCGTGTGCTGTTGTTTCCAACTTACGCGCAGTAACTGCTTCAGCGATCATCTCAGTTACGTTGGCACCAATCATGTGACAACCCAGGAATTCGCCATACTTGGCATCGTAAATCACTTTCACGAAACCTTCAGTAGCACCAGCTGCGCTGGCTTTACCGCTGGCCATGAATGGAAACTTACCAACTTTCACTTCATAACCTGCTTCACGGGCAGCTTTCTCTGTCATACCTACGCTAGCAATCTCTGGTGTACAATAGGTACAACCTGGAATATTACCGTAATCCATAGCTTCAGGCGCATGGTGGAATTTCTTCTCTAGGTAACCAATGTATTCAGCAGCATTGATACCTTCTTTGCTGGCAACGTGCGCCAAAGCTTGACCAGGCGTACAATCACCGATGGCGAATACACCAGGCAATGAAGTCTGACCAAACTTATCTACAATGATCTTTCCTTTTTCTGCTTTGATACCGCTTTCTTCCAGACCAATGTTTTCAATATTGGCTACCACACCTACTGCACTCAATACCACATCGGCTTCCAATACTACTTCACCAGTCTGTGTTTTCACTTTCGCACGAACACCTGCACCAGAAGTATCAACTGCTTCTACAGAAGCGTTGGTCATGATATCAATACCCTGCTTCTTGTATTGCTTTTCCAATTCTTTAGATACATCCTCATCTTCCACAGGCACAATGCGTGGCATGAATTCTACGATGGTTACTTTAGTACCCATGCTGTTGTAGAAATACGCGAACTCCACACCTATCGCACCACTACCAACGATGATCATGCTCTTAGGCTGCTGAGGCAATACCATTGCTTCGCGATAGCCAATGACTTTCTGACCATCCTGCTTCAGGTTAGGCAGTTCGCGGCTGCGACCACCAGTAGCGATGATGATGTATTTACCTTCAACGATTTTCTTACTACCATCAGCTGCGCTCACTTCAATCTGACCCTTACCCTTCACTTTACCATAACCCATGATCACATCGATCTTGTTCTTCTTCATCAAGAAGTTAACGCCCTTGCTCATTTTATCGGCAACACCACGGCTACGGCCTACTACCGCACCAAAATCGTGCTGCACACCACTCGCCTGAATACCATAAGCAGCACTGTGCTTCATGTATTCATACACTTGTGCACTTTTCAATAACGCTTTGGTTGGGATACAACCCCAGTTCAAGCAGACACCACCCAAACTTTCTTTTTCGATGATCGCCACTTTGAAACCAAGCTGAGAAGCGCGGATAGCTGCCGGATAACCGCCGGGACCACTACCCAGCACAATTACGTCATATGCCATAGCATTTGCTTTTAATAAGTGAATTTCCCTAAAGGGAGTGCGAAAATACTGGCTAAAGCCCAAATGGAAAAATAAGCCCCAAACCTACTCGAAGTAAACCCTGACAGTCTGATAAAACCACTTGTTTTGTTGGTTGGTGGGCAATTGCTGACTGGCTTCATTAAAGCCCTGCAGACCAAATAATCCGGCCATATTACCCCTATTCACGGCAATTTCCAGATAGCCCGCTGAATTGAACCAGGCCAGCTTCTCATTTTCGGCCACAGCGGCATAATGCTCGCTTAAGGTTTCAATCACCTCATTGCGGGTGAAGACAATTTTAAATGGACGCCCTTGGCGATGTTCTTCAAACTCTTCGCGGGTGATATTGATGACAACATTCTCGAAATTATCAATAAAGAGTACCTGTCCCTCCATCCAATCGGCCCCAATGGTTGGACGCAGCACAAACTTTTCTACAATATTGGCAGGTGCTTCGCCAGCAACACTCAAATCATTGGTATGCGCAACAGCGGTGATGGCTTTGGCCGCAGCTTCAGTGATGTCTAATAAACGGCCACCCTTTTGTACCGGAATAGCCACCAAGTCTTTGGGCACTTGTCCGGTGATCATGGTCAGAATACCGTTATCGGGACAAACAAAATAGTGCCCCTTAAACTTGGCCATCAACAGATGACCTGGATCTGACTCGTATAAGTTGAGCAATATGAGGTGAAAACTATTCTGCGGAAAATGATGCGCTGCATTTTTACAGATATAGGCAGCATGCAAATAATTGGCTTGAGGAAGGTAATGGGTGATGTCCTGGATACTATAGGCAGTATCCAGCGTCAGAAATTGCCCCTTGATGGCACCAACGAGAAAATCGCGCTGACCAATATCAGTCGTAAGCGTAAGAATAGGCATGCCGATTGATTAACGACAAGCCCGCCCTGCTTATTTCACCAACTCACCGTTTTTGAAGAAAAACTTGCGGACCATTTTATCGGCCAATGAAGGGAAGAAACGATTCAGGAATACAGTTTGCTTACCAGTAAAGGTTAATACCAAGGTACGCTTGCGCTTTTCAATGGATTTGATGATGTGCTGGGCACATTCCTCAGAACTCATCATCTTACTCTCATCCATGGGCGATTCACCCTGTGGTTTGCCTTCTTTGTTCAATGCTACATTGCGGATATTGGAAGTAGTAAAGCCGGGACAAACCCACATCACATTCACGCCAGACTCTAACAATTCCGTACGCAATGCTTCTAACCAACCATTCACAGCAAACTTGGAAGCAGAATACCCACTTCTACCGGGCAAGCCACGATAGCCTGCAATGGATGACACACCTACTACTGTGCCTTTATTGTTGATGATATGCGGCAGGGCGAATTTGGTGCAATACACCGTGCCCCAGAAATTGATGTCCATCACGCGACGAATCGTATCCAACTCCACATCCTTCACTTGTGAACGCATCGACACACCGGCGTTGTTGATGAGGATATCAATGGTGCCATAATAGTTGATGACAGCATCAATAAAACTCCTGCAATCAGCTTCCTTACTTACATCCGCAGTATGGATCAACAATGGTTTACCCGGACAAAGTGATTTTACATGATAGAGTTTATCATAGTTACGACCACAAGTTGCCACTTTCGCACCCAAAGCAATAAACGCTTCTACCAATGCTTTTCCAATACCTTCAGAACCACCGGTAATCACCACTACTTTATCCTGAAATACAGACATAGTAAGATTTTCGGTAAAGTTAACCTTCGTACAACAAAAAAGCGATGGTTGCCCATCGCTTTTTAACATCAAAACCAAAACCCCTAGCCTGGCATCACAACGGTATCAATTACGTGAATCACACCGTTACTCTGATACACATCTTTAATGGTCACAATAGCAGTACCACCTTTCTCATCAGTCAATACCACATTCTTGCCCTTCAGTGATACACGAAGTGTACTGCCTTGCACTGTGGTTAATACAGCTGTGCCATTACCTTCCTTAATTTTTGCTGCAATTGTTTTTGCATCCAGCTTGCCTGCTACTACATGGTAAGTCAGAATCTTGGTAAGCGTAGATTTGTTTTCCGGCTTCACTAAAGTTTCTACTGTACCTGCGGGTAATTTGCCAAATGCTGCGTTGGTTGGTGCAAATACGGTGAACGGACCAGCACTCATTAAAGTTTCAACCAAGCCGGCAGCTTTTACTGCAGCTACCAGTGTGGTGTGGTCTTTTGAGTTGACTGCGTTTTCTACAATGTTCTTAGATGGATACATAGGTGCACCACCCACTTCAACAGTCTTTTCCATGTTCTGCGCGCTAACCTGTGCCAGTGTTACTACACCCAACAGCAATGTGAGGATTTTTTTCATCGTGTAAATTTTTTGTTTCCATCATGTACGCCATTGTTTGCTGTGTGGATTTGCATAAAAACAAAAATCCCCACTGCATAGCGGGGATTAACATTTTATTAGAATCTTTTAGAGTGATTGCAGATATGTTTTCACCTGCTGATGCAAACCTGCACTCAGTGGTGTACAAGGTAAACGCAATACATTTTGAATGATGTTCAACTCTGCCAAGAATGCTTTTACACCGGCAGGATTGTTTTCTGCAAAGAGCAGATCATAGCCTTGCAATAATTTGTAATGTAAACTTCTCGCTGTTGCATAATCACCGGCCAATGCAGCGCGGGTCATATTGCTGAAATCCTTGGGGAAACAGTTGGCAGCAACGCTGATCACACCATCCATACCGCAAGCAATTTGTGGCAATACCAGGTTATCATCTCCACTCACCACCAAAAAACCTTCCGGCTTATCGCGCAGGATCTGCATGCACTGCGTCATATCACCGCTGGCTTCTTTGATACCGGCAATATTGGGCACTTCTTTCGCCAAACGAATGGTAGTTGATGCATTCAGGTTTCTGCCTGTTCTGCCGGGCACATTGTATAAAATCAAGGGCTTGGCCGATGCGGCTGCCAATGCTTTATAATGTTCAAACAAACCTTCTTGTGATGGCTTATTGTAATATGGCGATGCACTCAATACGGCCACTGCACGCTCAACCGGAAAATTGTCCAGATCATGCAAAAGTTCTTTGGTATTGTTACCGCCGATGCCAATCACTACTGGCACTTTGCCTGCTACTTTATCGAAGGTGAAATTGGCGACAGCTTTTTTCTCTGCCTTATCCAGCGTGGGTGTTTCACCGGTAGTACCCAAGGTAACCAGATACTCAACACCACCTGCCAATACAAAATCAATCAGTTTATCCAGTGCAGCATAATCTACACTACCATCTTGCTGAAAAGGAGTTACCAGTGCTACACCGGTTCCACGTAAAACATTGGTCAATGACATGCTTGCTTATTGTGCGGCCATGGGTACTTCTTCCCAGAAGCCCATTTTGCCATATTTTTCAATACGATAGTTTACTCTTTCTGCGGGCTGCATTTGCTTGGCTTCATTCAGCGCTTTCAGGATATGTTTCTTCAGCAATGCACCGGCTTCATCATAATCCCAATGTGCGCCGCCTACGGGTTCTTCTACCACATCATCTACCAGACCAAAACCATGCATATCCTTAGCGGTTAGTTTCAATTGTTCTGCTGCCACTTCTTTTTTATCCCAACTGCGCCAGAGAATAGAACTGCAGCTTTCCGGAGAGATCACAGTGTACCAAGTATTCTCCATCATCAGGGTTCTATCGCCCACGCCAATACCAAATGCACCACCCGATGCACCTTCACCAATGATCACACAGATCACAGGCACTTTCAGGCGAATCATTTCATAGATATTACGGGCAATGGCTTCACCCTGACCGCGCTCTTCTGCTTCCAGTCCGGGATAAGCACCAGGCGTATCAATTAACGTAATGATGGGCTTATCGAATTTCTCCGCCAGCTTCATCAGGCGCAGCGCTTTGCGATAACCTTCTGGATTGGCCATACCGAAATTGCGCAGCTGACGCATTTTGGTATTGATCCCTTTTTGCTGACCGATGATCATCACGGTTTCGCCATCCAATTGGGCAAAACCACCCACCATGGCTTTATCGTCTTTTACACCGCGATCGCCATGCAGCTCCACGAAATTGGTGCACATCTTATCGATATACTTGAGTGTGTAGGGACGGTCTGGGTGACGGCTTAGCTGGACTTTCTGCCAGGGCGTGAGTGAAGCGGTGATATCTTTTCTGCGGTCCAGAATGGATTGCTCCAGCTGGGCCAGCGTAGCCGTATAATCTATCTTGGGATTCTTTTCTGCGAGCTTTTTGGTAGCATCGATCTGCTCGTATAATTCCTTGATAGGTTGTTCGAAATCAAGAAATTGTCTGTTGGGGTACTGGGGCATATTTCGTGCTTGAGCGGTAAAATTAGGGCTTGTAATTTTTTCGGGAAAAGATTTGTTTGAACAAATACAATCCCCTTATCTTTGCCGTCCCGAAAACGGAAAAATCTTTCTGTAATCTGGTAAGGATCGGTAGTTCAGTTGGTTAGAATGCCGCCCTGTCACGGCGGAGGTCGCGGGTTCGAGTCCCGTCCGGTCCGCTTTCCCCACAATGCTGTGGGGATTTTTTTTGCCCCAACAATACTGTGGGGATTCCCCCACAATTCTGTGGGGGGATTTTTTATACATACTTTGTTTGAGGAATTTCTTCTATACTCACTATAGTTTTTTAAATTAATAAATACCCTCAATGATGCTGTATTGAATCATACAAAATCATTGACCATGCCTTTTTACGTGTACATTCTGAAAAGCCTGAAAGACGGCACTTACTACAAGGGATTAACTAATGACCCAATTAGAAGATTAGCAGAACACAATACAGGTAAGAGTTATTATACTTCTTACAAAATGCCATGGCAATTAGTCTATGTAGAACAAATGCCTACTTATTTTGCTGCAGAACGAAGAGAAAAGAATCTGAAGAAAGCTACCAGAGAAAGGATTGAATACCTTCTTCTACACCCAAAGAATATCGTATCCCAATTTATAAAAGAATAGATTTTGACGAGTCCCTAACATTACTGCAGCATTGCAGTGAAATTCCTGCAACATTGCAGCGAAGTTCTTGCAGCATTGCGGAAAGTGTTCCTGCAGAATTGCAGTGAAGTTCCCGCAGAATTGCGGAAAGTGTTCCTGCAGCATTGCAGGAAACGGTCCGCATCCTAACCAAAACCCCTGCAGTACTGCAGGGGTTTTATGTACTATACTGTTTATATATTGTATTCTGAAAGCGCCGATCGTTATTATATTGGACAGTTTATTCCCCTTCCTGATACTGCCAAGCAATGACAAATCTTTTAAACTCTTTTATTTCCTCATTAGTATAAGTCATAGTGGTAAAAAGTAAGTTTTCACCACTTTCATCAAAAATAACTAGCCCTAATTCTGGATGTTCAAATCGGTAGTTTTTATCCCATTTTCTGCTGAGACACTCAAAAATGAAATCATTTTCTTTAAGTCTTACCACTGCAGATCTTGTTGATTCTGGTTGATCATCTTTATTCCGGCCTGTTCTACTATTTGGTGGCGGTATTAAGTGAGCAATACTCATATGATTTTTACTTTGAAAGTAATTTTTGAAAATAAAATCTTGAGAAAAGAAAAGCACACGCTTTGTAAGGACACCCTTTGTACGGGGATTTGTATGGGTTGCAAATTTGCCTGACTAGGCGTGTTTAATTCTCATTCAATAGCATCTCTTAGTATTTTATTTATTTCATCCTTTTTCTCGTTTATTTTTTTGTCGAATTGTCTTTGCTTATCTGTTTCGGTTCTAATAGTATGTACAACTTTCTCTTGTTCTATTAGAGAAATTTCAGGGATTGGCAATTCTCTTAATTGACTTGGAAAAATATTTGTATTGTTGCCCAAACCCTTTTTATGAGTATAAATCAAGTATTGAAAAAAATCTGTTCTAAAATAATAGTAGGCAAAAGCTGGGTTGTAGTTCTTTAACCTAATTCTCATTGTAAAATCAGCATACACCGCTTGGTTTTCCTCATTATCAATTAAAGCGACTTTACCGATTGTACCTTCACCACTTCTTGCCATTATTATATCATTTAAAGCAATCTGCTTATTAGGGTTTGCATTAAAATAGGACGGCACTACAGTCTTAGCTTCTTCTACTTCAAATCTCCAATTCTTAATATCAGCCATTGAAACATAGTATTGCTCACCACTTTCATCATAATCAGAAGGTGTAATGCTTTTACCAAGTGTAATTTCTTCGGCTAAATAATCTTTGATCTGTTTTGTTGATTGTCCTTTCAAAGTTTGCCAAACAAAGTCACCTGCCTTATTATGAAACTTAAAACTGAAACGATTATCTATGTTATTAGAGAATGAACTGAAATTACTTTTCATTATTCGGATTCTTTGCAGTTCATTAAATTTTACAATATCCCAATTGAACCTCTTTTCAAAAAAATCATTAATAATTTCTGTATCAGATTTTATTTGCGATTTGATGTTGATAATTTCATTTTCAATTTGAATAATTTTAGGCAAAATGATTTGTTCATTTTTCTTTAACCTATCAATAATATTTTTGTCAAATTTTATATATTTTAAATCTTCTGATTTTATTGTCGGATAACCTTTTCCTTGCCTTGTTACAATAATCAGATTTTCATAAAATACCTCCCTTAAAGAATAATAAAGAATCTTAGAAAGCGCTTTGGGTCTTAAATGAATAAATGCTTTAGTAAAATATATCTTATTATCTTTACCAACCAAAACATACTTTTTTAAGTTTGGTCTTACTGAAGAAATTAAGATATCATTCTCTTTTGGGAGTATTATGTCTCCTTTTTCAATTTTCTTGAAATAATTTTCATTCACTTCATTACGACTATTTACATCCAAACTCTGTGGATTCACTTCACCTTGCTTGGTCACATCAGTAATTTCAGCATATGAAAAGCTCTCTAGTTCTTCAAAGTCAACTTTCTCCTTCTCTATTACTTCAAACAAATCTGGAAATGATATTGAATTTTCAATTGTTTTACCTTGATTAAAAAGCAAGTAATCAACATCTATTCGGAAAGAATTTTCCTTATGAATTTGAACAAACGATATGTTTTCTACTCTCATTCCCATTTTACATTTTGTCTTAAGTGGTCAAGTATTTTCAATTTCTCATTTTTGCGAAGCAATACATCTTCACTTTTCCATTGAGAAAGGATACCTGTTGTAAATAATTCACTCAATGCTTTATCAGTTCGTTCATAAAATATTTTTTTCAGCGTGTCTTCCTCGTAGTATTTAGACAAGGCATTCTTAGCCGCTTTCAATTTTTCTTGTGCTGAGGCATATTCAACTTTCAGCTTTTCAAATTTCTTTTCTTCTTTTTCTAATTCCTTTTCTGCTTTATCTGTATTACTATCCTTTGTTTTTTGGTCGTCAATTTTCTTTTTCCTTGCAGTAATAGATTTTTCAAGATCTTCAATGCTTCTCTTCATTAAAGCAACCTCATCATCAAAATGTGCTTCCACGTTTAACGTATTTAATATTAATGGGGCTGCTTCAATATCAAACAAATCATTTGGCATTAGTTTAATTTTCCCTTTCCCTCTTTTATATCCAATATTCTCGGCTTCTGCCATAAAAATTGAGTAGTCTATTTCCTTGCTTATTTCACCAAACACCCACCTGGTATTGCAATGACCGAATAAATCAATGGTATCTTTATCAATACTACTTATTTCCTCAATCTCTGCATTGTATTTTTCCAGAAGATCTTTTACCGAAAGTGATATATCATTAGGAGCTAAGTAATCTTTCAGGAAGTAGTGAATGTTTTTCAATGCCACTTTGTCATCATCAGCTTTGATAGAAGGATATTTTTCTTTTTTCTCTCCTTTTACATAAACTGATATGTAGTTTGCAACTCTTGTATTTAGCTTGCTCCATTCTGCCTTATACTTATTCCAAATCATATTCCATTCAGCAACTTCAGCTGCTGTTTTCTTCTGAGCAAACAATAAACTTGTTTTTGTTGATGTAAATGGCTCAAAGGTTACCTGAGGCAAACTAACTACAGCTTTAACTTTGAAATATTTGAAAATAAAAAGTCGGATATATTTATTTTCCGATGTGTCAAAAACACTTTCAGGCAAAACGATTCCCATCCTCCCATTCTCTTTTAGCAACTGGTAATAGCGTTCAATAAAAAGATTTTCAGAATTTTTCTTTTTGTGAAAAATAAATGTTCTTTCTACTTTTTGTTTTGTTACAGTATCAAGCTCAACACTGAAAGGTGGGTTACTTATTACAATATCAAATTGACCGTTTGTATGTTTGTTTCCATAAACTTCGTCTGGCTCTTGCAATATCAAAACATTTGTTCCTCCTGAGTTCTTTGCATAAAATGTAAAAGGTAATAAACCATCTTGCACAAAAAGGTTTGCTGAACCATCACCGTGCAAAATCATATTTACTTTGGCAGCAGTTCCCAAATCAAAATTACTGTCAGCACCATACAAAAAAGTTCTTGCCCAGTTGTTTTCATGCACGGGTGGGAAGTAAACCTGAAACCATCTTTGCACTTCGCTGCTAGATGCTACTTCATCACTGCGTTTGTATTTTAACTCTTTTGTTATTGCTTTCATGGCTTCAATCAAGAATGTGCCGCTGCCACAAGAAGGGTCAATGATGTAAGGCAAATCCTGTTTTTCATTTAAACGATGAATAGCAAGATTGTCAATTTGCAAACCGAAAAGAATAAAGCGAACAACATTTATAGGTGTGAAAAACTGCCCTTTGGTTTGTTTGAAACCGTCTCTTGTGATACTTTCAAAAAAGTCACCTAAAATATCAGTGCCATCAACTGAATTTCTTCCTTCAATCAATGAAATATCCTCTAATTCCTGAACTGTATAAACGAGTTTAGAGAGAGGGAATTTTTCTTCATTGATTACATAAGTTTTTGCAAGTTTTACAGGGTCAGTAAGGTTTAATTTCTTTTCTAATGCTCTTCGATATAAAGCATTGATTTTATCAAAAACCTTTTCGGGTTTTTCTATTTCCGTATTTCCTTTCCCATCATCAAAACCTTTTACCTGAAATTCATATTCCTCACCCTTCTTCTTCTCATCTTCATCCTGAATTTTAGCAAGAATTATATTCACTAAAGAATTGAAAACTTCTGTATCTGTTGTTCCACCACCACCCCAAAGCACATTGTGCAAGTTCCTACTAAGACTTATTATCTCTTCGCGAGTGAAGTTCGTTCTCAAATCGTGTTTCTTATCACCTTTTACAAAAGCAGGTTTTCTTGGCTTGCCATAACCCGCTGAAAGCTGATTTGAAATTGAAGGTCTTCCTGCTTCATCCCATTGCTCAAATTCTTTTTGTTGTTTGTAATCAATTATGATTGCCTGATCTGAAAGATCATTGCCCTTGAAATCAACTGTGTAGTAAACAAGATACTTGCTGTCTGCTTGCATCTTGGCTAAACGAAATAATTGCCCTTCAATAAATTCTTTGTCTGTCTCCCATTTATCGGGTGCTTTCACTTCAATAAAAAAGAAAACTTCTCCTTTTCTGTCTCGCACCAAAATATCAATCCTTGCTTTCTTTACAGATGGCCTTCCTATTTCATACTCCACTTCGATATCAATCAGCTCAGGGCTGTAATCCAACTCATTTACTAAATGGTTTACAAGATATGCCCTAACAATTTCTTCATCACCTGTAATAACTTTAATCCCTCTGTGATTATTGATTTTGTTATAGATAATGGTTTTCTTATCAAGGTCAATTTCTACAACCTTGTCTTTAGCTTTCTTAAGCGTTTGCAAAACTTTTTCTTTCCAGGTCATTTATTCTTTTTTTTACGGTATTTGATTTTTTCTTCGGCTACTTGTAGTGCTTTTAATGCTTCAGTTTCGTCCTCTAACTCGTAAACAAGTTTGTCAGAAAGCCATGCTACAAGAAGTTCATTTTCTTTTACTTTAAAGTAGCCTGCAAGTTTTAGCACTTGCTCTCTTGTTGGCTTTCGTTGCCCTCTTTCAATTTTACTAAGAATTGCTTGGTCTATGTCAAGGAAGGCAGCAACTGTCCGCAAGGGGAGTTCTTTACCCTCTCTAAGTTTCCGTATTGTGTCTCCTAAACTATCCATTTTGACTGTTTCTATTTTGACAAATTATGTCAAATATAATGATAGTTATTTTGGTAAGCAAAGATTTATAGCTGAAGTTTATAAAAAATGGTCATAGATATTCGTCAGCGGGGTGGGTAGTCTTGGGTGCGTATAGCAAAATTAAATCTGGTGTTTTTTGTATGAGGAAGTCCGTTGGCAAAAATGTCTCTTTTGTTTTTGCCAACGGACGGCTTATGCATTTGGCAAAACCAATTATTCCATTTTTGCGATGTCTATTTAGAATGTGCTTTAAAATAAATAGCCGGAATTAAACTTTTGCTAAAGAATTAACCCTAGAATTGCAGCAGTTTTATTGTTTGTTTATCAATTCCAAATCTACCCCACTCCTTTCAAAAAGTCAACCCGTTAAACAACGGTATTTTAATGGGAAATTTCCCACTCCAAAACGGGAAATTTCCCGTGGCAAAGTGGTTGGTGAGGACACCAACCATTGGCGGTGATAATACGCTTACACAATACACTTAACGCCAAGCGAGGTGTCCCCACCGAGCTTATTACGGGTTACTGTCTTTACATGCCAGGAAAAATGTAATGTGGTGGTTGGAAAGGACACCAACCATTGGCGGTGATAATACACTTACATAACACACAAACGCCAAGCGAGGTGTCCCCACCGAGCTAAAAATTAAGGCTATGCATATTGGACGCCTTCAGCGTCCCAGTCCGCCCAAGGTCTCCTACAAGGGACTCGGTGATAATTTATTGTTGGTCAGGCGACCAACAATGGCCAAACCTGTTGGTGATAACACCAACAGGGGCGAGCGGTGATAATACACTTACACAACACACTTAACGCCAAGCGAGGTGTCCCCACCGAGCTTATTACGGGTTACTGTCTTTACATGCCAGGAAAAATGTAATGTGGTGGTTGGTGAGGACACCAACCATTGGCGGTGATAATACACTTACACAACACACTTAACGCCAAGCGAGGTGTCCCCACCGAGCTAAAAATTAAGGCTATGCATATTGAACACGTTCAGCGTCCCAGTCCGCCCAAGGTCTCCTACAAGGGACTCGGTGATAATTTATTGTTGGTCAGGCGACCAACAAGGGCCAACAAATCGCTCCCTCTCCTTTGGAGAGGGATGGGGTGAGGTTAAAAACTGTTGGCGAAAACACCAAGAGGGGGCGGAAATCATCTATTGGTTGGTGGAGACACCAACCAATAATTTGAGAACACCAACAGGGGCGATACAAGAGCAAATCGCCCCCTCTCCTTTGGAGATGTTTACAAACCGAAGCTTTAGCGGTTTATTAACCGAAGCCTTGGCGTAGGTTAGAGGTTTGGGCTAGGGCCTGCCTTCCGTAGCTTTAGCGAAGGGAGGTGAGGTCAAAAAACTGTGGCTTGCCACCCGAAGCTTTAGCGAAGGGTGGTGAGGACACCAACCATTGGCGGTGATAATACGCTTACACAATACACTTAACGCCAAGCGAGGTGTCCCCACCGAGTTTATTACGGGTTGCTGTCTTCACAAGCCGGAAAAAATGTAATGTGGTGGTTGGTGAGGACACCAACTAATAAGTTTAACACACCAATAGGGGCGAAAACTATCTACTTATCTAATTGAAACACTTTCAACATAACTTAACCCATCAAGGGCTTTTATAAAATACTTGATGAATGAGTATCCTGCATAACCAAGATTTATATGCAATTGTACCGTCTTGGCATCTGAAGATTGTACAAAATACCCATGGATAGGTATATACCTTTTCGTTTCAACCAATTTATAGTAGTCATCAATAATCGTTAGAATTTGTGCATGGGATGCTACTTCAGTCTTATAAGTTATCAATACTTCAATATCCGTAGCAATGCCCTCAATACTGAGTGCTATATGCTTAGTCTTGAGCTTGGGAATTTGTTTTTTAATTGATTGCATACGCTCCACAATCTCTTTCAAATATCTTTCTTCCATCTCAATCCATACTTTAATTTGCTCAGGATTTAATACTATATCATCAATTTTCGGATTAATATAACCATCGAAAGACCATTTAAGTGTGCAATTGAAATTGTATGTGTTTGCATTAATTACGATGTTTATTGAAGAAACATCTTCACCATATTTATAATTAACAGGACTACCCAAGTATCCTGAGGTAATATATAAATACTTTCCTATTTTAAATCCGGTAGCATTCTCCAACCATTCATTAGCTTTTAATCCCAACAATTCTAAATACGCAGCACTAACAGGAATATCCTTTTCAATATACTCAAGACACTTTAAGATTGTATTCATCGATAAAAAAGCTTTACAATTGATTAGTGAACAATATTGGATGATTTAAAGTTAAAAAAATATGCAAGTACACCAACAGGTGGAGAAATCATTCCATTGTTCAACCCCTTCGGGGTTGTGATACGCTCTGCAACAATTAAAGCTATGCATAGTGGACGCTTTCAGCGTCCCAGTCCAAACAGTGTCTCCTGAAAGGGATGCTGCGGTATATGCTTGTTGGTCAGGCGACCAACAAGGGCCTAGATATTTTATCAATCGCTCCCTCTCCTTTGGAGATGTTTACAAACCGAAGCTTTAGCGAAGGGTTATGATAACACCAACAGTGGTGGAAAGGACACCAACCATTGGCGGTGATAATACACTTACACAACACACAAACGCCAAGCGAGGTGTCCCCACCGAGCTTATTACGGGTTACTGTCTTTACATGCCAGGAAAAATGTAATGTGGTGGTTGGAAAGGACACCAACCATTGGCGGTGATAATACACTTACATAACACACAAACGCCAAGCGAGGTGTCCCCACCGAGCTAAAAATTAAGGCTATGCATATTGGACGCCTTCAGCGTCCCAGTCCGCCCAGGGTCTCCTGAAAGGCACGCTGCGATAATTGCTTGTTGGTCAGGCGACCAACAAGGGCTAAGAAGGCACGCTACGCTAAAATAATTTTCTTGTTGGTCAGGCGACCAACAAGGGCCAAGAAGGCACGCTACGATAAAATATTCTACAAATCACCCCCTCTCCTTTGGAGAGGGATGGGGTGAGGTTAAAAACTGTTGGCGAAAACACCAACAGGGGCGGAAATCATCTATTGGTTGGTGGAGACACCAACCAATAATTTGAGAACACCAACAGGTGCGGAAAACCCTTATTAATAGAAAAGCCTCTGCATCACTGCAAAGGCTTTCAAAATCTTCTGCTCATTTATTCCTCTCCAATTGTAGAGTTATCAATTTCCGATGTAAACTGATTCAGCGGATTACCCTTATAAAAAATCTTGCTTCTTTCCACTGCACTGGCATTAAGTGTGTTTGAGACGAATACTCTAGCAGTCGACTGCTTCATGATGATGGCACGTACAAATCTGGCTTGAACAGCATAAGTATTCACCGTTACGTTGTCGTTGGCCAGCAAATCCAGGTTATCAATACTTCCGGTAACAGTAATGCCCGACTTTTTTTGCATATCCAGTTTCAAGGATGGTGCTTGCAATTGCAAGTTTCCTGTTGTTTCGTCATCCAGAACATCAACCACCATATTTTGCTCATTAAAACCAGATACATTGAATACACTCTTGTTATAGAATGCAAAACCTTCCAGACTGGGCATGGTAATCTGCAATTGCAGTTTTGCCCTGTTTTGTGGATTTACATAGCCCACACTCAACTCTCCATTTAATTGTGTAATCACTAGGTCTTGTACATCTGCAGGTCTGCCCGTAGCGCGTACAGAGAAACCACTACCCTTTGTAACAGTAATCTCCATATTACCTCCGGCACGTACCTGTTTGAAATTGCTATTGGCAAACTCCTTTGTTTGCTCAGTAACCACCACCGGTTGCTTTTTACAAGCTGTCGCCACTGTAATGAGCAATACACCCAAGGTGAAAAAGCGTATCAATTTTTGCATAGTTTTTATTTTTCACAAAACTGCTGTCACAATACCAAATGAACAACCACACATTCATGTTAAAATAAAAACACACAGTTATGTGATTGATAGGTAACAAATGGAATAGCAGTTTCGCTTTTAAAAAAATTTATGAAAAGACTTCTTTATGTACTAACGCCCATTTTAATGATTGCCTGTAAGAAAGAGCAGTCGGTCAACAACAATACACCTAACCTGCCCGAAAGCAGATTGGTTAAAATGGAATATGACGACACCATTGATGAGATTAAATATCAGGCAGATGGCAAAGTAGCTAGTATTATCACCAAGGAAAAAGCAAATAACAGCTCCAGCACACAAACATTCTATTACACAAGCGGACAGGTAAGCAAAATAGACTTTGATGGTGCAGCAGTAAACTATCAGTATCCCAACAACAATACCGTACGGTTAGAGCTAGATCTGTTTGGTTCTGGCACTCCTAATTACCGCTTCTTCTTTCATAAGGTTGATGGTAAACTGAGAGAATTTACGCAGTTCAGTCTGGGCACAGGCTTACCGGTTCCGGAACACAGGTCGGTATATACCTATAACAATGATGGCAATATTATCAAAGAAGAAGTGTACGAGCACAATGGTACTGCCTGGGAAAAATTAGAAGATATCTTGATCACTTACGACAACAAGCCCAATACAAGCTCTCGCTTTGATTTTATGCCTTTCTACCTGCAGGAGGACGTATTGAAGAATAACCCCTTAACGATTACACGTAAAGGAATAAATGGAGCAGTTATTGAAACCACCACATATATCTATATATACGATAGCAGAGGTAGAAAAACACGTGCTTCTATTTTGCATCAAACAGGCGGTCAGCCGGATGAGCGAGAAACGATTGTATATAGTTATGAATAAACACCAAAAAAAAAACGGCAGCTATTTTCTGCCGTTTTTTTTATCACTACAATCTACTAATCTTTAGCAACCTTATTAAACATGTAAGGATCTGCTTCTACAAAAGGATCTACCAACAGTTCAAAAGACTGCACTTTACCATCTTTCAGCTTGAAACGAAAAGGCATTTTACCAAACATCGGATGATTATATGTACATAATAATTGCTCCTTACCCATTGCAGTGAGCACACCTGATAAAGCAGGATGATGTTCCAACTTCAGGATGTATTGGCCCGACTGTTTACGGATAGAAGCTTTGCCATATCCTTCACAGAAATAATCGCCAACAATCTCTTGCATATCTATGGCAAAAGCTTCTGTCTGAGCCGCCGAAGCTTGCTGAGTAGACTCTGTCTTTCTTGCAGCCTGTCTTTCTATTTGCTGCTTTGTATAATCTGGCACTTCGCGCTTGAGATACGCATCAATCACCTGCCATTTTAAAGTCTCTTGTAAAATATGGTTGTCTTGATTGGTTAAAATAGCTATACCTAATTGCATCGAGGGAATAATAGTTAGCGATGTTAATGCACCTGAATAAGCACCATTGTGCTGCATGATTTCCTGATTATGGTATTGCATGATTTCCCAACCGATACCATAGGTTTTGAAATACTGCTGCCTGTCTGCAGCCCTTGATTTTCCGATAATCGTATGGCTCATCCACATCTTCTCTAAAGCTGACCCTGGAATCACTTGTCCATCAGCCCCTTTACCCTTGTTCAGCAATACCTGTATCCATTTGCCCAAATCCTCAATGCTTACATACATACCACCATGACTAAAGGGCTCAATTTTATCTGCAGTAAGCGCAACCAAACTATCTGAAACAATACTATGCCCGGCAGCTTTGTTCTGATCCTGCATAATCAAGTTGGCATCAACCAAAGTGCGATGCATGCTCAAAGGGGTTAACAAGCGCTTATGCAAATATTTGTTCCAACTGGTACCAGTAATAGACTTTACAGCCTCCCCCGCTATCATAAAACCAAAATTGGAATACCCAAATCGGGTTCTCAGCGGGTAAGCAGGTTTTTGCTGACTAAAGAGCTGTATCATTTTAGGATAATCAAGATTAGACTCTGTATTGATCAAATCACCCTGAAATGTTTTCCAGCCCGAACGATGGGATAAGATATCTGATAATATCAATTCCTGACTATACAAGGAATCTTTCATTCGAAAATCAGGTAGCCATTTAGTTACGCGATCATTCAATGAAATGAGTTTGTCCGCCTCCATGGTAGCGAAGAGTGTACCAGTAAAAGTTTTGCTGATGGATGCGATGGGAAAAACAGTTTGTTTATTCGCCAATTGCTTGGTGTGCACATTGGCCACACCATACGCTTGCTGATGCACAATCTTTCCATCTTTCACAATACAAACTGCAACAGCCGGTATGCGCCAGGCTTTCATAGCAGCTTGTATGTATCGCTGAAGACTATCAGACTGCATCAAGGCTGGCGCCTGTGCATTTACGAGGGTTGTAAAAAGTATACAACAATAAAGGGATATAATTTTTCGCATAACATGATTTCGCATGCCGCAAATTGCAACATACGAAACAGTGTGTGCATCACATAAATATGTGAAATGGAAGTTTAAATCCGAAGATGCACAATGATTAACTACTAAAAGCCAACTTCACCTTGTAGCGATACATTTTTTGATTGTTACGCTGGGTAATCTCTTGCTCCAACTTTAAGACTTCTTTGGTTTTCTTACTGATCCAGAAACGTTCCACATTACCTTTCTCTTCATGCACCAATATCCAGCAATCCACTGGCTTATCATCATAACCCATCAACTTATCCGCTCCACTTACTGTATAAGTAGTATTTACAGGTGGAATAGACCCCGGCTCATAAAATGGGATGACAAACACACGTCCGGTTTTATAAGGAAGCGTAGGAAAGGTTTCCAAATCCAGGTGCCAGTTGAGCACAAATTTCTGCTGTGCCTGTTGAAACGCTGCAAAAGAAGCTTTGCGTTGACGGGCCGTATCTGTATCCTGTACTTTGCTGCCATTTAGGATTAATTCGCCTTTTACAAAATCAACCACACCATTACCACGTTTGTTCCACCAATACTCATGATAAAGTGGTTGTAGGTCTGCTGCCGAACAATATGAAGTAGTGGTATGCATCACGGTATCCTTATCTTCCCAGCTTTGCTGGATGCGAATAGCCGGCTTATCTGCGTACACAGTTTTAGCAATACTGCGCGTCCAGAATTGGGTCATGACTCTATTGCTGTCCTTGCCCATTTTGAAATATACCAGATAACGGTGCGTGCCTTCTTTCAATACTGCAGGCTTCAGACTACCTGAGCGTACATAAAGGGTATCTGCTGCCTGAATCTTATCAACAGCCACAATAGCAGTTGTCATCAGTATGGCGCAGAGCGTTGTTTTCATTGTCATGTCAGTTGCTTTTACCAAAACTGACAAAACAAATGAGCCTACACAACCCTTATTCCACTATCGGTTAAAATTGGGTATAAACTACAAGAGATAATGTGATCGCCTATCACATACTGCATCTGCCACAAAGAAAAATTGCCCAGCACTAACCATAATAAATCAACATTCGGCAATAACCAATTAACAATAGATAATTAACAATAATCCATAGCCAATAAGTAATCCACACCCGCTTTTCAGGAGCCAAAAACCGGCATCTCGATACCCAAGATGGTTATATTTGTGCATTAAACTGTACACATGTTGAAAGTTGGCGTTTTTGGCGTTGGGCATCTGGGTAAGTTTCACCTGAATAACTGGAAGGAAATTGAAGGCGTTAAGCTGGTAGGCTTTTTCGACCCCAATGATGCTCAGGCAAAAGAAGTATCTGAGACCTACGGAATAAGAAGATATGCCGATGCAGGCAAACTGATGGATGCCTGCGATATCGTTGATATTGTTGCTCCTACCGACCACCACTACGCCATCTGCATGCAAGCTATCCGCAAGGGCAAGCATGTATTTGTAGAAAAACCACTCGCTAACACTATTGAGGAAGGTCGCGAAATTGTGAAGCTAGTACGCGAAGCAAATGTAAAGCTTCAGGTAGGCCATGTAGAACGATTCAACCCTGCTTATTTAGCGGTGAAAGAGATGCAGCTGAATCCCATGTTTATTGAAGTGCATCGCCTGGCACAATTCAATCCACGTGGAACAGAAGTGAGTGTGATTCTGGATCTGATGATCCATGATATCGATATCATCCTTAGCCTCATAAAAAGTGACGTGAAACAAATCTCTGCCAGCGGCGTAGCCGTGATGACAGACACACCAGATATCGCCAACGTACGCATCGAATTCCATAATGGTTGCGTAGCCAATCTCACCAGCAGCCGCATCAGCATGAAGAAAATGCGCAAGATTCGCCTCTTCCAGAAAGATGCGTATATCGGCATTGATTTTCTTGCTAAGAAAACGGAGATCATTAAACTTAAGCAACCAGAAGACCAGAATGTATTCTCTTTTGATCTGGATACGCCTTCTGGAAAAAAGACTATTGCAATAGCCAATCCAGATATCAAGGAAAGCAATGCCATCCTTACGGAGTTACAAGCCTTCGTTGATGCGATCAATAACAATACGCCTACCATTGTGAGTGAGATCGACGGATTCCTGGCCATGGAAGTAGCGCACCAGATTTTGCACAAGATCAATAGCACCAGCATCCTAGTGTAATGCGTATCAGAATACCCATTGCGCTTTACTTGATCACTGATCTGCTCGGCACATTGGCGGTATTATTATTTCTATTTCAGCGGGATAGATTAAGCAACCAAAGCTGGCTGCTGCTCTACTGGGTTTCATTGTTTGCTATTACAGGCAGCTATGCACAAAGTGTTTACCACAAATCTCGACTGAATGAATTCACCGATGGTTTTGTCACCATCCTCTTAGGCGTTACTGCATTATTCCTGTTCCATGTTTTCCCTGCAGAAACAACCAGCTATGCAGATCAAATACTCTTTGCTGGTAAATATTTCCTGTTACAATTGGGTGCTACCCTAATTACCCGAAGTGTTTGGCTTTATCTTGCCAAATGGCAGATTATTCAAAAGCAGATTGGCTTCAATACCTTATTCATTGGCAATACACCAGCTGCTGTAAAAACTCATCAAGAATTACAAAAAAACCTAACCTATCTCGGCTTTCATGCAAAGGGCTTTTTAACCATTGAAGCAGAAACCAAGAATGGACTAAGCAAATACATGCCGCATCTGGGCACATTACAGGTTTTAGAAGACTGCGTCAATCAGCACAATATTGAAGTGGTGATTATTGCGCTGGAGAAAAAACACCATGAACTGATTGAAGCCATTTTTCGCCGATTAGCAGATAAGAATATTCAACTGAAAATGGTACCGGACAATTTCGACATCATTGCCGGCTCGGTAAGAACAGATAATGTACTAGGCTCTGCGCTGATTCATATTAACACCCATGTATTACCACCCTGGCAGCAAAACGTGAAAAGACTATTTGATGTAAGTGTCTCACTATTATTCTTACTATTACTAACACCTTTATTACTAGTAGTTGCCATCATTACGAAATTCAGCTCATCCGGACCTATCTTTTATTTGCAAGAAAGACTGGGCTACAAAGGCAGAAAGTTCACCATTATCAAGTTTCGCAGTATGATGCATGATGCAGAACAAGGCACGCCACAACTGTCCAGCGATACCGATCCACGAATAACGCGCTGGGGAAAGTTTATGCGCAAATGGCGCATTGATGAACTACCTCAGTTATGGAATATCCTCATTGGCGACATGAGCTTTGTAGGGCCGAGACCAGAAAGAAAATTCTATGTGGATCAGATCATGCAACTATCGCCTTACTATCACCATCTATTCAGAGCCAAACCCGGACTCAGTTCATGGGGCATGGTGCAGTTTGGCTATGCATCTTCAGTATCAGAAATGGTTGAACGCATGAAGTATGACCTCATGTATATCGAGAACGCTTCACTCCTCTTGGACGTAAAAATCATGCTGCACACTGTACGCATTATTCTCTCCGGAAAAGGTAAATAGCGATTACATTTACATATGCCAAGTGCACAAATCATTCCTGCAGCCGCTATTGATCCTCAAAAGTGGAATACACTGATTGATCAAAGCAATAACGGATTGATTTATGCCCAATACCACTATCTGAATACAATGGCAGACCATTGGGAGGCAATCGTATTAGATGATTATCGCGCAGCATGGCCACTCCCCTGGCGCAAAAAATGGGGTATCAAATATTACTATACACCTGCTTTCATTCAGCAACTGGGCTTGATTGGTAATTTTGAATCTGATGATTTAAACACCTGTATTCAACTAATAAAGAAAAGCGTCTCATTGGCTGACTTACAACTGAACTTCTCCAATGAAGTCGCAGCTATTCTTGAAAAAAAAGTGCGGACAAATTTTGTCATCAACCTGAATCAATCTTTCGATGAGTTGCTCAATCATTGTCAATCAGGATTTCGCAGTACCTACCAGCAATTGCTCAAGGAATCATCCTTATTATATACTAAGAGCGAAGATTATACGGGAATTATTGATCGCTATTATGAACTGTATCAAGCAAAACACAGAAGCCTGCAGAAAAATGATGTGCAACAGTTCAAGTCTTTGATTGCTCATTACTCAGCAGCTGGTCAGTGCAAATTACACGTCGTTAAATCAGGCAATCATATACATGCAGCAAGCATCCTGCTATTCGACAATAAACGCATTTATAATATCCTAAACCTACTGACAGAACAAGGTCGCAAAACACGAAGTAATTATCTGCTCTACGGCTCAATATTATCTACCTATAGTGAAGGAGACTTATTATTTGACTTTGAAGGATCTGACCTACCAGGTGTAAAAGCTTTCTATGCTAAAATGCAGCCTGTCAATCAGCCCTATACACAGTGCAGACTGAATCAACTGCCTTGGCCGCTTCGTTTATTAAAATGAGTTTCTTTCTTCGAGAATACGTTCCGCCATCAGCAGATCAATAGGTCTGGTCACTTTGATATTGCTATAATCACCAGCAATCAAATGCACCACGCCACCAGCTGCTTCTACAACTGTTGCTTCATCCGTAAAAACATCACGATAAGCTTGCTGAAAAGCAGCTTTCAATACTTTGGCAGGAAATGTTTGCGGCGTTTGAATGATTTGAACGAACTGCCTGTCCACCACCTGATGACTTCCATCAGCAGCACTCAAACGAACACTATCTGTTGATGCCACTGCAGGCACGGCTGATCCTTTTTCTATTGTTTGTGCGTAACAAGCTTGAATCAATTCTGGACTAATCAAACAACGTACACCATCGTGCACAAAAATGATAGCACCATCAGCTGCAGCCATCACCCCATTTTTCACTGAAGCAAAACGGGTATCACCACCAACAATGAATTGAATATCCGCCTCAGGAAATTCAGCAGCAATAGCTTTACCATTATCGATATGTGCTTCCGGCAACACCAGGATGATTTGTATATCATTGTATGCATCAAGAAATGCGCGAATCGTGTACCACAATAATGGCTTGCCTTTAAGTAATAAGAATTGTTTGGGCGTTGCGCTACCCATGCGCATACCGGAACCACCGGCAACAATCACTGCTGTTTTGGCGATTTGCATCATGCTAACAGCAAATTACATTCGTGCAATAATTTATCTCTGTTGATCGCCATAGTGCCTACTTCTTCGCAAACCAAACCACCTGCGATATTGGCCATCTTTGCAGCCAGGTCCATATTGCCTTTGGTAGCGGCATATACCAATGAAGCAGTAGCAATCACCGTATCACCGGCACCACTCACATCCGCAATATTGCGCACGTGTGATGGAATCAATGCTTGCTGCTGCTCACCTTGATAGAACACACCTTTTTCAGAAAGGGTAATAAATGAATAACGATGCTGCAATGCATCATTCAAAGCTTGATGCACAATATTCAGTGAGTCAAGATTAACCTGTGATATTGACAAATTCAATCCTTCTTTTACTTCTTTCAAATTGGGTTTGAAAATATCTACTCCTTGATAGGACAAAAAGTTTTTCTTCTTTGGATCTACTGCAGTGCTTACACCATATTGTTTGCATAAAGCAATGGTTTCAGCAATCACGCGGGCAGTCAACACACCTTTGTTATAATCCTCCAGAATCAGGACATGCGGTTGTACTTCTTGCAAGTGCTGCGCTACCAGCTTCAATAACTGATCTTCCAATGCTGTATCAATATCATTGGTATGCTCTGCGTCCAAACGCATCATCTGCTGATTCCTGCCGATAATACGAATCTTATTTGTGGTAATACGATCAGCTGTAGATAACATCGTTTGCACACCAATACCCGCTTCGCGCAGCATATTGGTCAACATAGCACCATCCGCATCATCACCAATCACAGAGATCATCGTTGTTTGCGCACCCAATGAGGCAGTGTTCAAAGCCACATTACCTGCACCGCCAATACGGTATTCCTTTTTATTCAATGCCACTACTGGCACAGGTGCTTCAGGTGAAATACGATCTACCTGTCCCCACCAGTAAGTGTCCAGCATTACGTCGCCTAAAACGGCAACGCGTATTTGTGTAAAGTCTTGAAACAATTGTTGAAAATCCATGCCCGCATTATTTTTTGCGCCCTGCAACATAGTACAAAGGTATACCCGCCAATGCAATCAGCAGACCAATACCCGCATAAGTTGGTTTCATCTTTATTAAGAAGAAACAAAATACCAATGCCAGTACAATATAAATGGCTGGCAATACAGGATAACCAAACGCTTTATATGGTCTAGGTGCATCAGGTTGTTTCTTTCTCAGGATAAAAATGCCAATGATGGTGAGTGCATAAAACAGTACCACTACAAATGCCACCATATCCAACAAATCGCCATAACCGCCGCTCAAGCAAAGCAAGCCTGCCCAAGCAGCTTGAATCCATAAAGCATAAGCAGGTACCGCATTCTTATTTAACTCTGCTGTTTTCTTAAAGAACAAACCATCTTTTGCCATAGTGTAATACACGCGTGCTCCGGCGAGAATTAATCCATTATTACAGCCAAAGGTTGAGACCATGATCATCACAGCAATGATGAGTGTACCGGCATCACCAAATATCTTCTGCGAAGCAGCCACAGCTACCCGATCATTCGCTGCAAATGCAATATCATTCAAGGGCAAAACTTTCAAGTACATCAAATTGGCAGAGATGTAAATGATGGTTACAATCGCTGTACCTAAAAACAAAGCCAGTCCGATATTCTTACTTGGATTCTTGATTTCACCCGCTATGAAAGTAACATTGTTCCATGAGTCGCTACTAAAAATAGAACCCACCATCGCAGCTGCAATAGCGCCTACAAGTACCGCACCACTAATCGGCAACCAAGAACCAGCACCAGCGTCGTCTTTCACGTAATTAGTAGCCTGCATCCCTGTTTCCCAGTTGCTACTCCAGAAACTTTCTTTTGCTAACACAAAGCCGAAAAGAATCAAACCAAATAATGCTACAAGCTTCGCTGTGGTAAATACGTTCTGAATAATCTTACCACCCTGCACACCTCTTGTATTGGAATACGTCAGGAATAAAATCATGACTATCGCCAATATTTGCGCGGCCGATATTTTAAGCCCCATGATATTGGCTAACACATTGTCTTCGCCTAACCATGGAATCAAATAGGCTGTATATCTGCTGAACGCCACCCCTACTGCAGCAATGGTCGCTGTTTGTATCACGGCAAAGAAACTCCAGCCAAATACAAATCCTGCCAGGGGATTGAATGCTTCTTTCAGGTAAACATATTGTCCGCCCGCTTTGGGAAACATGGCGCTTAACTCGCCATAACTGAGTGCTGCAGTCAAGGTCATAAAACCTGTGATAGCCCAAACGGCCACCAACCAACCGGCACTACCAACATGTCGGGTAATATCTGCACTAACAATGAAAATACCGGAGCCAATCATACCACCGGCCACAATCATAGTGGCATCGAGTAGGCTCAGTGTGGGTTTGAACTGGGGTGTTTCTTGCATAAAAAATCCCGCTTTAAGCGGGATGAAGATAATTTTTATTGGGCAGAATATTAGTTTTTCTTGTACTGCTGATTCAGCCCTTTTACCACCTCATCAGTGATATTATAGACTGTATCCTTGAAGTACATAAACTCAGGCGCACTCGAGAAAATATAAGAATATCCCTTCTGTGCGTTATACACTTTCAGGTAGTCTTCTATCTTCTTTTTTACATCAGTCAGCTTCTTCAACTGCTCATCTTGTAACTCTTGAGAAGCAGCCTGCTCTTTTAAAGAGTAGTTACGCTCCATTTGCTGTAGATCAGCTGTTGCATTCGCTTGCTCTGCCTGTGTCATTGTCTGACCTTTTTCCTGATAGCCCTTCAACTTGCTGAGATATGCACTCTTCAAAGAATTTAGTTCAGCAGTTTTTTGCTGCTCTACTTTACGCAAACCTTCTCTGATCTGAATAAAGTAATCAAATTTATTTTCAATAGAGTCCATCTCAAAATAAGCAATACGAAAACCGTTGGCAGCAGCTGCATTATTTCCACCTGTTGCAGGTGCACCAGCTTTGGTACCAGAGAAATGTAAATAAAACAATACCGCTACAGCAACTACGAGAACGGCATTCAGTGCAATAGTCAGATTCTTCATGAAAGGCTTTTTATAAAATTACCGGTTCAATCTTTACCGGTTTTGTTAAACGTTTACAATTGGGGTATTAAAAGGAAAGTAGGAAGTATACACTTCCTACTTTCTATAATGATCAGCAGGGCTGATTATTCTTCATCATCAAAGCTCATGGCTTCGCGGGTAGTAGCAAGTACTTCGTACTCTTCTTTGCTACCAACGATGAGGTTCTCAAACTGCTTCTGACCTGTACCTGCTGGGATCAAGTGACCAGTGATCACGTTCTCCTTCAGACCGAGCATGGTATCTGTTTTACCATTGATAGCGGCCTGGCTAAGTACCTTGGTAGTTTCCTGGAACGATGCAGCAGAGATCCAGCTTTGTACACCCAGAGATGCTTTGGTGATACCAAGCAATACTGGTCTTGCTGTAGCCGGACGTGCATCACGTACTTCTACCAATTGCTTATCTGCACGACGCAGGATAGAATTCTCTTCACGTAGTTCACGAAGTGTTACGATCTGACCAGCACGCAGCTTGCTGCTATCGCCTGGGTTGGTAACTACTTTCTTATCGTAGATACGATCGTTCTCCTCGATAAAGTCAAATCTGTCTTCCAGATCTTCCTCCAAGAATTTCGTATCACCTGCATCCACGATTTCTACCTTCTTCATCATCTGGCGTACGATCACTTCAATGTGCTTGTCGTTGATCTTTACACCCTGTAAGCGGTATACTTCCTGAATTTCGTTTACTACGTATTCCTGTACAGCGAAAGGTCCTTTGATTGCGAGGATATCTGCTGGTGCGATCTGTCCATCTGACAACGGTGCACCTGCTTTTACGAAGTCGCCATCCTGAACCAGAATCTGACGGGTAAGCGGTACTAAGTACTTCTTCACCATGCCGTCCTTAGACTCAACGATGATTTCGCGGTTACCACGCTTCACGTTACCGAAGCTTACCACACCATCAATCTCACACACAATCGCAGGGTTACCCGGATTACGTGCTTCGAACAATTCAGTTACACGTGGCAGACCACCCGTGATATCGCGGAGCTTACCAAGGATACGTGGAATCTTCACCAACACCTGACCAGCTCTTACCTCATCACCTTCTTCTACAACGATGTGTGAACCTACAGGGAGGTTATAGTTCTTCACTTCCTTACCATCTACATAGATTGAAGGAATCTTGGTTTTATCTTTTGTTTCGATAACCACTTTCTCGCGGTGACCAGTTTGTTCGTCAGCTTCATCGCGGTAAGTAACACCATCGATAACACTTTCAAAGCGGATGGTACCATTTACTTCAGCAACAATGACATTGTTGAATGGATCCCAAGTACAGATAGGCTCACCCTTCTTCACTTGCTGACCATCTTTCACCACCAGTGTAGAACCGTAAGGCACGTTATTGGTAATGAGCAAACGATCATTCTTCACATCCATGATTCTCACTTCACCTGTACGACCGATAACGATCTGTACTTTCTCACCTTCATTATTGGTAGCAGTTACTGTACGCAGACCATCGAACTGAATCGTACCATCGAACTTCGCATTCAATGAAGATTCAACTGATGCAGAACCCGCAACACCACCCACGTGGAAGGTACGCAGTGTCAACTGGGTACCTGGTTCACCGATTGACTGTGCAGCAATGATACCTACAGCATCACCAGCCTGAGTAATATAACCAGTAGCCAGGTTCTTACCATAACACTTCACGCACACACCGCGCTTGCTTTCGCAAGTCAGTACTGAACGGATCTCTACAGTTTCAATACCACTATCTTCAATACGCTTTGCTATATCTGTTGTGATCTCTTCACCAGCAGCAATGATCAACTCATCAGTCTGAGGATCGAATACGCTGTGCAATGAAGTACGACCTTCAATACGATCGCTCAGTGGCTCGATGATATCTTCATTATCCTTCAAAGCAGAAGTAGCAATACCACGGAGTGTACCACAATCCTCTTCAGAGATAACCACATCTTGAGAAACGTCAACCAAACGACGAGTCAGGTAACCGGCATCGGCTGTTTTCAAGGCCGTATCGGCAAGACCTTTACGGGCACCGTGCGTAGAGATGAAGTAATCCAATACGTTCAGACCTCCTTTGAAGTTTGACAAGATTGGGTTTTCAATTACTTCAGAACCAGTAGAACCACTCTTACGCGGCTTGGCCATCAGACCACGAATACCTACCAGCTGCTTTACCTGTGTTTTAGAACCACGGGCACCTGAATCAAGCATCATGTACACAGAGTTGAAGCCCTGCTTATCATTTGCCATTTCGCGAATCAGGGTTTCTGTGATTCGTGTATCCACACGGCTCCAGATATCGATCACCTGGTTATAACGTTCGTTATTGGTGATCAGACCCATGTTATAGTTTTCCCATACCTCATCTACTTCTGACTTGGCGTTATCCAGAAGCTCATTACGCATATCCGGAACGATCAGGTCATTCACGTTGAACGACAGACCACCACGGAAGGCCATGCGGAAACCAAGCTGCTTAATATCATCCAGGAATTTAGCAGTAGCAGGTACGTTAGTAATCTTGATGATGTCACCAATGATCTCACGCAGATTCTTCTTAGTGAGCAGTGCGTTGATGAAACCTACTTCTGCAGGTACGTGCTGGTTGAAGAGTACGCGACCAACTGTTGTGTCGATCAACTTCTTCACCAACTTGCCGTTTTCACGCACATTGGTTTTCACTTTAATATTTGCATGCAGATCAACTTTGTTTTCATTGTAAGCGATCAGCACTTCTTCCATATTGTAGAAAGCCTTGCCTTCACCTTTAACGGTTTCAGTTGCAGTGGTTTTCTTACCCTTGGTGATATAGTACAGACCGAGTACCATGTCCTGTGAAGGCAGGGTAATTGGTGTACCGTTCTGCGGGTTCAAGATGTTGTGTGAAGACAACATCAACAACTGGGCTTCCAATACAGCCGCATTGCTCAAAGGCACGTGCACGGCCATCTGGTCACCATCGAAATCGGCGTTGAACGCAGAAGTTACCAATGGGTGTAACTGAATGGCCTTACCTTCTACCAGTTTTGGCTGGAAAGCCTGAATAGACAAACGGTGCAGTGTTGGAGCACGGTTTAACAATACAGGGTGACCTTTCAGAATATTTTCTAAGATATCCCAAACAACAGCCTCTTTTCTGTCAACCAATTTCTTAGCAGACTTCACTGTTTTTACGATACCTCTTTCAATCAGTTTACGAATGATGAATGGCTTGAACAATTCAGCTGCCATATCTTTTGGCAGACCGCACTCATGCATTTTAAGTTCAGGACCTACTACGATTACAGAACGACCAGAATAGTCAACACGCTTACCGAGCAAGTTCTGACGGAAACGGCCCTGCTTACCTTTCAGGATATCAGAGAGTGATTTCAGCGCACGACCACCTTCAGCCTTCACCGCATTAGATTTACGGCTGTTGTCGAACAATGAGTCAATCGCTTCCTGCAGCATACGCTTTTCGTTACGCAGAATCACTTCAGGTGCTTTGATCTCCAACAGACGCTTCAAGCGGTTGTTACGGATGATCACACGACGATACAAATCGTTCAAATCAGATGAAGCGAAACGACCACCATCCAAAGGCACCAATGGACGCAATTCTGGTGGAATCACCGGAATGTACTGCATCACCATCCACTCAGGACGGTTCGTGATACGAGACGATGCATCGCGGAAAGCTTCCACAACGCTCAAACGCTTCAACGCATCCGCTTTACGCTGCTGAGATGTTTCAGTAGCAGCAGCATTACGCAGGTTATAACTTAATTCATCCAGATCGATGCGGGCCAGCAAATCATGCACAGCTTCAGCACCCATCTTAGCGATGAACTTTTGAGGATCTTCATCAGGCAGGTATTGGTTGTCTTTTGGTAAAGTATCCAGTAAATCCAGATACTCTTCCTCAGTCAACAGATCACCTGTTTTCAGGTTTTCTTTGATACCGCCTTGGATTACTACATAACGCTCGTAATAAACGATGCTCTCTAATTTCTTAGAGCTCATACCGAGCAGGTAGCCAATCTTGTTAGGCAGACTCTTGAAATACCAAATATGTACTACAGGCACCACCAGTTTGATGTGGCCCATACGCTCACGACGAACTTTTTTCTCGGTTACTTCTACACCGCAACGGTCGCAGACAATACCCTTGTAACGAATGCGCTTGTACTTACCGCAGGCACATTCGTAGTCCTTAACTGGACCGAAAATTCTTTCACAGAAGAGACCATCACGCTCCGGCTTATACGTACGGTAGTTGATGGTTTCAGGCTTCAATACTTCACCAAAGCTGCGCTCCAGAATGGTATCGGGAGAAGCCAGACTGATGGTGATTTTTGAAAACGTGGATTTTGCACGTTGCTCTTTTCTGATTGCCATAGATGTTTAAGCTTTTAGCTTAAGGCCGCCGCTACGAGCTGGCAGCAAATGAATGAACAGAATATGGTGAAAGCCCGGTACTCGTAGTACCAGGCTTTACTGTTATTAATCGAACTTCAGATCCAGACCCAGACCTCTTAATTCGTGAACCAATACATTGAATGATTCAGGAATACCAGCGCGAGGAATATTATCACCCTTCACGATAGCTTCATAAGTCTTGGCACGGCCGATGATATCATCAGACTTGATGGTGAGCAGTTCCTGCAGGATATTGGCAGCACCATAAGCTTCCAATGCCCAAACTTCCATTTCACCGAAACGCTGACCACCGAACTGAGCTTTACCACCAAGCGGCTGCTGGGTAATCAAGCTGTATGGCCCGATAGAACGTGCGTGCATCTTATCATCAACCATGTGGTGTAGTTTGATCATGTAGATCACACCTACAGTGGCTTTCTGGTGGAAGCGCTCTCCCGTTTCACCGTCATACAGGTAAGTATGACCGTTCAATGGAATATTTGCTTTACCACACAGTTCTTCAATTTCTGTAGTAGTTGCACCATCAAAGATTGGTGTTGCAAACTTCACACCCAACTTCAAGCCAGTCCAACCAAGGATGGTTTCGTAAATCTGACCCAGGTTCATACGGCTTGGTACGCCCAATGGGTTCAGAACGATATCAACCGGTGTACCATCTTCCAAGAATGGCATGTCTTCTGCACGTACAATCTTCGCAACGATACCCTTGTTACCGTGACGACCCGCCATCTTATCACCCACTTTCAGCTTACGCTTCACAGCCAGGTAAACTTTTGCCAGTTTCAATACACCAGCAGGCAGTTCATCACCGATAGAGATATTAAACTTCTCGCGCTTGTAACGTCCGAGTTCTTCGTTGTACTTGATGTTGAAGTTGTGTAACAAAGTATTGATCTGCTCATCAACAACTGTATCGCCAGTCCAACCCAAAGGATTCACGTTCTGATAGTCGATACCTGCCAGATTCTTTGCATTGAACTTAGCACCCTTACCAATCAGCACTTCACCGAAGTTGTTGCTAACACCTGCAGAAGCCTTATCCTTCAACAGCTGGCTCAGTTTGCTATACAATTGCTCGCGCAGTTCTTCTTCGTTCTGCTGGTGAATCTTCTCTACTTTTTCCAGCATAGCTTTCTCACGCACTTTCGCATTCTTATCCTTCTTCGCGCGCTGGAAAAGTTTCTTATCAATCACCACACCTTCAGTACCGTTAGGTGCTTTCAATGAAGCATCTTTGGCATCACCTGCTTTGTCGCCGAAGATGGCACGAAGCAGTTTTTCTTCTGGTGTAGGATCAGATTCACCTTTAGGTGTGATCTTACCAATCAGGATATCACCTTCTTTGATAGTTGCACCGATGCGGATGATACCGTTCTCGTCCAGATCCTTCGTTGCTTCTTCAGAAACGTTTGGAATATCTGGAGTCAGTTCTTCTTCACCCAATTTGGTATCGCGTACTTCCAGTTCATACTCTTCAATGTGTACTGAAGTGAACAGGTCTTCGCGAACTACTTTCTCGCTGATTACGATGGCATCCTCGAAATTGTAACCCTTCCAAGGCATGAATGATACCAGCAGATTTCTACCCAATGCCAGTTCACCATCCTTAGTTGCGTAACCTTCAGTCAAGAAATCACCCTTCTTCACCTTCTGTCCTTTTCTAACCGCTGGGCGCAGGTTAATACATGTGCTCTGGTTGGTTTTGATGAACTTGGTGAGTCGGTATACTTTCAGATCGTCTTCAAAACTTACCAGACGATCGAGGTCGTTTCTCTCATAACGGATGTGAATTTCATTTGCATCAACGAACTCAACCACACCATCACCTTCAGCGTGAATCTGGATTCTCGCATCACGTGCAGCCTTACCTTCCAGACCTGTACCCACGATTGGGTTTTGAGGACGAATCAATGGTACAGCCTGACGTTGCATGTTTGATCCCATCAACGCACGGTTGGCATCATCATGCTCCAGGAATGGAATCAGCGAAGCACTCAAACCTACAATCTGGTTAGGCGCTACGTCCATATATTCTACTTCCTGCTTTTCCAGAATCGGGAAGTCACCTGTCTGACGAGACACAACGCGCTCATCGGTTAAGTTACCCTTCTCATCCAACTTAGAGCTGGCCTGGGCAATCTTCGCAGTATCTTCTTCTTCCGCACTCAGGAAAGTGAGCTGCTTCATATCTACTTTACCGTCGTTTACTTTACGGTAAGGTGTTTCGATGAAGCCCATATCATTAATCTTCGCGTGTACGCAAAGTGTAGAGATCAAACCGATGTTTGGACCTTCTGGTGTTTCGATAGTACACAGACGACCATAGTGGCTATAGTGTACGTCACGAACTTCGAAACCAGCACGCTCACGACTCAGACCACCGGGTCCCAGTGCGGAGATACGACGCTTGTGCGTGATCTCACTTAATGGGTTGGTTTGATCTAAGAACTGAGATAACTGAGATGTACCAAAGAATGAGTTGATCACAGAAGACAGTGTTCTGGCATTGATCAAATCAACTGGCGTAAACACTTCGTTATCGCGCACGTTCATACGCTCACGAATAGTACGAGCCATACGAGCCAGACCTACACCGAACTGTGCATACAACTGCTCACCTACGGTACGAACACGACGGTTGCTCAGGTGATCGATATCATCGATTTCAGCCTTCGCATTGGTCAAACGAACCAGGTATTTGATGATTTCAATGATATCATCTTTAGTCAACACTTTCTTCTCTAATGGGAAGGTCAGGTTGAGCTTCTTGTTGATCTTATAACGACCTACTTCACCCAGATCATAACGCTTGTCTGAGAAGAAGAGCTTGTCGATAATACCACGAGCAGTTTCATTATCTGGCGCATCAGCACCACGCAATTGGCGGTAGATGTGCTGAACCGCTTCCAGTTCACTGTTTGAAGTATCCTTATTCAGGGTGTTATAGATGATGGCATAATCACCACCAACATTTTCTTTTTGGATGAATACACTCTTCACGCCCAGCTCAACGATGGTATCGATGGCTTCTTCGTCAAGAATAGTATCACGCTCCATCACGATTTCGTTACGCTCAATGCTCACTACTTCACCAGTATCTTCATCCACGAAATCTTCTACCCAAGTTCTCAGCACACGGGCAGCCAGTTTCTGACCTACGTGATTAGCGAGGGTTTTCTTATCAGCCTTCACTTCGTCGGCCATGCCGAAAAGTTCCAGGATATCTTTATCGGTTTCGAAGCCGATAGAGCGAAGCAACGTTGTTACCGGGAATTTCTTCTTACGGTCGATGTACGCATACATCACGTTGTTGATATCTGTAGCAAATTCCATCCATGCACCTTTGAAAGGAATCACACGGGCAGAATAGATCTTTGTACCGTTGGGGTGAATAGACTGGCCAAAGAATACACCAGGTGAACGGTGTAACTGGCTTACCACAACACGCTCAGCACCGTTGATTACAAAGGTACCACGTGGGGTCATGTAAGGAATGTTTCCGAGGAACACATCCTGTACAATGGTTTGGAAATCTACGTGCTCTTCATCGTTACAGCTCAAACGCAGTTTCGCCTTAAGGGGAACAGCGTAAGTAAGTCCACGCTCCATACACTCTTCAATGGTGTAACGTGGTGGATCGATGAAGTAGTCGAGGAATTCCAGTACGAAGATGTTACGGGTATCCGTGATAGGAAAATTCTCCTTGAATACACGGAACAGACCTTCGTTGTTACGTTTGTCGGGTGTGGTCTCTAACTGGAAAAACTCTTTAAAGGATTCTAACTGGATGTCCAAAAGATCAGGAGCGTCAGCCAGGTGTTTTGTCTTACCAAAGCTGATCCTGTTGTTCAGAGTAGTTGTAGACATAGTATTTAGGTAACCGGTTTTTTAGCCAACTAGCCGGGGCGTTGAAACTTACAGGTTTCTTACGTCCTGATTAACAGTCGATTGCGCATCTCATGGCCATGAAACGAATCGACACGAGCTAATTAGCTGAAATTTAAAGGACTGCAAAGGTAATGAATGAGACAAAACGGCAAAAACAAATTTTGGACCAAACTACCCATTGTGCAAAAATAAAATGTCCACCCAGGTGGTTTGGGGTGGACGTTCTCTCGAAAAACCTCGATTTTACCAAACCTTGGCCCTATCAGCCGCAGGTCTGAATAGTTTATGCTTTTCTGTCACCCCAAAAGCCTGATAGAAAGGCTCAAAATTGCTCAATGGAATGTTCACACGTGCTTCTTCTGGCGAATGTGGGTCTGTTGTGATGCGTGTACGCATGGTTTCCGGACGGTTGATCAGGCGCCAAACCTGGGCATAACCCAAGAAAAAGCGCTGAGCTGGTGTAAATTCATCGATTTTGTCTGTGGATTTGGCTTGTTTGGTCAGCTGGAAAGCATCCCAAGCAATGGCCAGACCGCCAAAATCAGCTAGATTCTCACCCAATGTGAGCTCACCATTCACATGAAGGCTATCCAGTACTACGAATTTGTTATACTGATCCACCACTTTGCCTGCTTTTGCCTTGAATAAATCGGCATCCTTGGCTGTCCACCAATCTTTCAAATTGCCCTGCGCATCATACTGACGGCCTTGGTCATCGAAGCCATGGGTCATTTCATGACCAATTACCAGACCAATAGCACCATAATTCACTGCATCATCAGCACTCATATTGAAGAAGGGGAATTGCAGGATACCAGCCGGGAAAACGATCTCATTAAATGTAGGATTGTAATAAGCATTAACCGTAGGTGCCGTCATGCCCCACTCTGTTTTGTCTACAGGCTTGCCAATCTTGCCAACCATTTCTTTCCAATCATGCTTGGCTACGCTGCGCATATTGCCGTAGAAATTATCGCGACTGATTTCTACATCATCAAATGATTTCCATTTATCCGGATAGCCAATCTTGCGAATAAACGCATTGAGTTTTTCCTGCGCACGTTGCTTGGTAGAATCACTCATCCAGTCTAATGCATTAATGCGCTTACTAAATGCTTTTTGCAGATTGCTTACCAGTTCATCCATTCGCTGTTTGGCTTCAGGTGGAAAATATTTTTTAACGAACACTTCGCCTAGCAAATCGCGTAAGCTACCATCCGTCATATCCACCATACGCTTCCAGCGTTCTGGTTGCTTAGATGCACCAGAGAAAATTTTATTGAATTCAAAACGCTCATCCCGAAATACTTTGCTCAGCAAAGAAGCGTTTGAAGAAATATAATCGTAACGCACTTTCGCTTTCCATGCATCAATAGATTCAGATGCGAGCAGTTTACTCAAAGCCTGATAGTATTTAGGCTGAGACACATTCACACTATCTGTTTGAATACCCATCAAAGTCAAGTTCTGCGCAATAGCCAGATTGGGTGCCATTTTATCTAAATCTGCAACCAACATCTTGTTATAGTTCTTCACTGGATCACGCTGCTCAACAGGTGTCAAGTGTGATGCAGCAATAGCTGTTTCCAATTTCAGTACTTCAGCTGCTGCAGCATCTGCTTTTGCAGCATCCATACCAGTGAGTTTGTTATATGCGGCAATATGTTGCACCAGCTTATTGCGCTGCATTACAGTAATAGAATCAGTCTTTGTGTAATAGTCTTTCTCTGGCAAAGACAAGCCTGTCTGGTACATCACCAAAATGTTCTTGGCACTATTACGTTCATCAGCGCCTACATACAAGCCCAACAAATCGCCGTCGCCTTCTTTGAAATTACCAGCCAGTAACTGCATCAGCTCTTTGTAATCTTTTATAGCATCTATTTTCGCCAGCATTGGCTTGAGTGGCTCATACCCTGCTTTTTCAATCGCAACTGTATCCATGCCACTTGCATAGAAATCACCAACTTTTTGTTCAGCACTGCCTTTTGGATGATCTTTCTTTTTAGAAAGGTCTTCCAGAATCTCGTGCATCTTTTTCAGGTTCTCTTCATAGAGCGTATAAAAACTTCCCCAACCACTTTGGTCATCAGGAATTTTTGTTTGCTTCATCCAACCGCCGTTGGCATAGCGGAAGAAATCATCACCGGGATGTACACTGGTATCCATACCAGCTACATCGAATGTGATGGATTTAGTTCCGTCGTTTTTGCAACCAATCATCGTAGCTGCAAATAAAAAAGGCAGGACTTTTTTCATGTAAACGATTTAGGCAAGAAAATTAGCCAATCTATTTGGTATCTATTTGCCGTTCTTAAAAAAGCATACAAGCCATTATTAAGAGCCATTCAATTTTGGACAATAAAAAGCCCCGACGTTTACCGTCGGGGCTAAAATCTGTATCGTCAAGGAATTACTTGATTTCAACTTCAGCGCCAGCTTCTTTCAGCTTAGCAGCCAGTTCATCAGCTTCACCCTTGCTTACGCCTTCTTTAACAGGCTTAGGTGCGCCATCAACCAGATCCTTTGCTTCTTTCAGACCAAGACCAGTCAATTCTTTAACGATTTTAACTACGTTCAATTTAGAAGCACCACCGCTAACGAGGATAACATCGAAAGATGTTTTCTCAGCAGCAGCTGCAGCGCCACCACCATCACCAGCAGCTACTACTACTGCAGCAGCAGCAGGCTCAATACCGTAATCTGCTTTCAGTACGTCTGCTAATTCCTGTACTTCTTTTACTGTTAAGCCAACCAGTTGTTCGGCTAATGCTTTAATGTCTGCCATATGTTTTGTTTTTAGAAACCGCCTTCATGGTCTGTTACAACTCCGGCGGAAGGTTATGGAATATGCTTCCTCTTATCCTCGGAAGCTTGGGATTACTTAATTACTCAGCAGCTGCTGTACCTTCAGCCTGCTTCTCGTGGTGGTGCAATAATGCAGCCAGTACACGCTTAGCAGGAGACTGCAACAATCCGATTACTTCGCCGATCAATTCGTTCTTTGTCTTGATCTGAGTCAGTGTCTTCAGGTTGTTATCACCAGCATATACATCACCATTGATGAAAGCCGCTTTCAACAGGGGCTTATCACCATTGCTTTCCTTACGGAAAGAAGAGATGATCAATGCAGGCTCTTTAGGATTCTCAGAGAACATCAGGGCTGTTACATTATGCAATGCATCGTAAACGCCAGCATATTTTTCTGCATCCAAAGATTCCAGTGCTTTCTTGATGAGGGTGTTCTTTGCCACCTTCATTTCTACTTGCTTATCGAAGCAAGCACGACGCAGTTTACCCACTTGCTCTACGCTCAGTGATTCTGTGTCTGTGATATAGAAGTTATTGTATTGAGCGAACTTTTCTTTCAGCAGCTCAATCACTTCATTCTTTTGTTCTTTAGTCATAACTAAATTTTTAAAGTACCCGGGTCATTTCCCTGCAAGCAGGGATCACCAGGATTAGTTAGATAATGCTTTGGTGTCTAAAGCGATACCAGGGCTCATTGAGCTAGCCATGCTCACTGCTTTCAGGTAGGTACCTTTTGCAGAAGAAGGCTTCAGCTTGAGGATAGCGTTGATCAGTTCAGTACTGTTCTCAGCAATCTTCTCAGGCGCGAATGATACACGACCGATAGAAGCATGCACGATACCAGCTTTGTCAACCTTAAACGCAATCTTACCACCCTTCACCTCATTTACAGCGCCTGCTACATCGTTAGTAACAGTACCTGTTTTAGGGTTAGGCATCAAGTTACGGGGACCGAGTACTTTACCCAGCTTACCAATCTTAGGCATTACAGATGGTGTAGCGATGATAACATCGATATCTACCCAACCGCCTTCGATCTTGGTGATGAATTCATCCAAACCTACATGATCAGCACCAGCGTTCTTGGCTTCTGTTTCCTTATCAGGCGTACAAAGTACCAATACACGCTTGGTTTTACCAGTACCATGTGGCAGGGTTACCGTACCACGCACCTGCTGGTCTGCTTTCTTTGGATCTACACCCAAACGAATGTGCAAGTCAACAGAGCTATCAAATTTTGTACAGTTAATTTCTTTTACGAGTGTAGCTGCATCCTTCAGTGAATAATGCTTATTCTTATCCACCTTTGTTTCAGCAACTTTTCTTTTTTTAGTCAGAGACATTGTTGTTATGATTTAAGGTGAATAATTAGTTTTCCCAAGGTGCTTTACCCTCTACGTTCAGACCCATGCTACGAGCTGTACCTGCAACCATTTTCATAGCGCTTTCTACAGTGAAGCAATTCATGTCTGGTAACTTGTCTTTTGCGATCACTTCAATCTGATCCCAAGTAACCTTACCAACTTTGGCACGGTTGCTTTCTTTAGAACCTTTCTGAAGCTTAGCAGCTTCCATCAACTGAACGGCAGCTGGTGCTGTCTTGATGATGAAGTCGAAAGACTTGTCTGAGTAAACAGTGATTAATACGGGTACAACTTTACCCATCTTGTCTTGAGTTCTTGCATTAAACTGCTTGCAGAACTCCATGATGTTTACGCCCTTAGAACCGAGCGCTGGACCTACGGGAGGAGCAGGATTGGCTTGACCGCCTTTCACCTGCAGCTTCACGAAGCCGGAGATTTCTTTTGCCATTTTGAATACAATTTTTGGTGTTAACGTTTTCAGATTATCCGAAAACTCCCAAACCGCCATTACTGACAGTTGTAATCATTCTTCTTCGAAAGAACTTTTTGGGACGGCAAAGGTAGTTGCTTTCCCCAGATTGACAAAGACTTATCTAAAAAAATCTGCCCCGAACAAAGCCGGGGCAGAAATATCATTCAACTCATTGATTTACAGAACCAAAAGGCCTTTTGCTTGCACCACTATCTCTTTCTTTGGTGCTTTAATCGCTTCAATCTCAGCCTTAGACTTTCCTGCATCTTCTGCATAGTGGCGTAATTGCTCAACCGTAGTCACTTTCTGCTCAGCCACACCAGCAATCACTACTTCCTTACCATTCAGTGATACAGGCACCAGAAACTTATGATCTTTCATCTTCACCATCATGTTACCATCTTTGGTAGCCACACGAATCCAACAACCTTCCTTAGTACATACTTCAGACACTTTTCCGGTAATCTTCACTTCCATTGAAGCAGCTTTACCCATTTTATTGCCTAGCTCGTCTACAGAGAATGCGCCATCCTTACTTACTTTTTCACCGAATGTCATCCCTGCTTCAGCAGGTCCCTGTGGCGGCTGCGCCATTGCGATTGATGTAATCAGTAAGGCAGCCATCAGACTCAAAAATTGTTTCATACGTTTTGTTTGTGCTACAAAAATAAAAGCCGCAAACGATGTTGCGGCTTGAAATTTATTAACGGCAGGAATATTAACTCAATTTTTCTACCTGCATGTAATTCAATTCTACTGGTGTAGAACGACCGAAGATTTTTACAGTTACTTTCAGTTTCTTCTTCTCGTCGTTTACCTCTTCAATCACACCATTGAAATCGTTGAACGGACCTTCGATGATCTTTATGGTTTCACCTACGATGAATGGTTCACTCATGGTTACACCCTGATCATTCATTTCATCTACACGGCCTAGCATCTTGTTCACTTCGCTCTTACGGAGTGAAATGATATTACCCTTAGACCCTTTACCATCGGTCAGGAAATGCATCACGTTGGTAATATTGCTGATGTGCTGTACAATATCATCAGTGAGTTTACCATCGGTTACTTCCAACATCACATAACCAGGAAAATAGTTTTTCTCGCGCATCACTTTTTTACCGTTCTGCACCTTGTATACTTTTTCCATCGGCAGGAAAACCTGCTTGATGATTTCTGTCCAACCGCTACGGCTGATATCCTTATCCAGGTACTCCTTCACGCTACGCTCCTTACCACTCACTACGCGGAGTACATACCATTTTGTGTCTTGTTGTTGAACTACAGCTTCCATGATCCGCTTACTTGAATAATGAATAAACGAGCTTCAGCAATTGGTTACTACCAAAGTCCATGAGCCATACCATGGCTGTGATGATAACAGTAGCTACCAGTACAATAACTGTACTCTGTTGCAGCTGTGCCCAAGTAGGCCAGCTCACTTTTTCGAGCAGTTCGCGGTAGCTCTCTTTGAAATAAGTGGCGATTTTATTCATGTTCGCTTTTTGTGCCTGAAAAACAGACAATTTTTGTTGGCACGGGTACAAGGATTCGAACCCTGATCAACGGTTTTGGAGACCGCTATTCTACCATTGAACTATACCCGTAGAAAGCTAAAAGCTACCCCGATTGACCGGGACAGCTTTTAGAGTATGTTGCAAATGTATGGTTTTCATTTGCTTAAAGCAAAAGCTTTTCAGCTAAAGCTTATTTGATAATCTCAGTAACCTGACCGGCACCTACTGTTCTACCACCCTCACGGATAGCGAACTTCAGACCTTTTTCCATCGCGATCGGAGAGATCAGCTTAACAGTCAGAGATACGTTATCGCCAGGCATTACCATCTCAGTACCAGCAGGCAGTTCAACCTCACCAGTTACGTCTGTAGTACGGAAATAGAACTGAGGACGATACTTGTTGAAGAATGGAGTATGACGACCACCTTCTTCCTTGCTCAGTACGTATACTTCACACTTGAATTCTGTGTGTGGAGTGATAGACTTAGGAGCACAGATAACCATACCGCGACGGATATCTTTCTTTTCAATACCGCGGAGCAGCAAACCAGCGTTGTCACCAGCTTCACCACGATCCAACAGTTTCTTGAACATTTCAACACCTGTTACAGTAGAGTTCAATGGAGATTCCATCAGACCTACGATTTCAACAGGATCACCAACCTTGATGATACCGCGCTCGATACGACCTGTAGCAACTGTACCACGACCAGTGATAGAGAATACGTCTTCTACAGACATCAAGAAAGCTTGATCGATAGGACGTGGAGGCAGAGGGATGTAGCTATCTACAGCATCCATCAGTTCAGTGATACAAGGAACCCACTTTTCGTCACCAGCCAAAGCGCCAGTAGCAGAACCCTTGATGATTGGTGTATTGTCACCGTCGAAGCCATAAGAGCTCAACAGTTCACGGATTTCCATTTCAACCAGGTCAAGCAATTCAGCATCGTCAACCAAGTCAACTTTGTTCATGAATACCACGATACGAGGTACACCTACCTGACGAGCAAGCAGGATGTGCTCTTTTGTTTGAGGCATAGGACCATCGGTAGCAGCAACTACCAGGATAGCACCATCCATCTGAGCAGCACCAGTAATCATGTTCTTCACATAGTCAGCGTGACCAGGACAGTCAACGTGCGCATAGTGGCGGTTGTCTGTCTGATACTCAACGTGTGCAGTGTTGATGGTGATACCACGCTCTTTTTCTTCAGGAGCGCCATCGATTTCATCGTAGTTCTTCTTCTGAGCCAGACCTTTTCTAGACAGTACGTCTGTGATGGCTGCAGTTAAGGTTGTTTTACCATGGTCAACGTGGCCAATGGTACCAACGTTTACGTGAGGTTTCTCCCTCTTAAAGGTCTCTTTAGACATCTTTATCGGTTTTATTGTTGTTTATAATTGCTGTCAACAAGCATTTGCCCATTGACCATAGCTTTTTTCTTCGAAGGCTTTCGCCTTAATTGAGCCGTTGATGAGAATTGAACTCACGACCTCTTCCTTACCAAGGAAGTGCTCTACCACTGAGCTACAACGGCGTTTACCGTGACAGCTGACTTTGTGACTATAGCACTTCTGCGCCGCCTCCCTCACCTGTCATGTACCGAGCGGGAGACGAGGCTCGAATGCTGACGAAGTAAACTTGTCAGCATCCTGACCAAAGCGTCAGGATTCGCCCGTAACTCCTTTTCCAAGAACTTATAGAGCGGGAGACGAGGCTCGAACTCGCCACCTATAGCTTGGAAGGCTATCGCTCTACCAAATGAGCTACTCCCGCGAAAAATCAGGTTACCCTGATTTTCAAACAAAGAACTGTGGGCAGTGGTGGATTCGAACCACCGAAGTCGAAAGACAGCGGATTTACAGTCCGCCCCATTTGGCCGCTCTGGAAACTGCCCCTCAGAGCCACTTGTCGGACTCGAACCAACGACCTGCTGATTACAAATCAGCTGCTCTACCAGCTGAGCTAAAGTGGCCTGTCTATGCTTTACACACCTTTGATTTTCAGCGTGCAAAAAAGAACTCTCCCCAAAATTTTGGGATGGCAAAGGTAATGGAAAATGTCAATCAGCAAAATTTTGAAAAGAAAATTTTCTGCTAGTTTTTCACACCTGTCGGCAAGTTGCGCAAATCCATGCTATCAAAGCATTTCAGCCAACACGAAACTGCATAAAAAAACCCTGCCCCAACAGTTTCGTTGAGGCAGGGTTTATGACGCTTATGCGGCAAGCTTTTCTTTTTTTCTTTTTATCTGGTTTACGAGTGAATCAAATGCGCTATCGAAAGACTCTTCAAAAGATTTCGAGGATGCTTTCACAAAGAAATCATGCCTCGGCACATGCACCCTGATTTCCACGATCTTATCCTTGATGTTATGCACCACGTTATCCAACTTCAGGTAGACATCCACTTTCAAAATTTTGTCATGAAAAGTATCCAGTTTTTGAAGTTTACGGGTAACATACTCAACCAATTTAACATCGGCATCAAAGCGCACAGATTGAATGTTTACGTTCATAGCAACTCACGTTTTAGGAAGTGATGAAAATATGTGAAAGAACTTAGTTCAGCTTAATTTGCTCGGGACGATTAAGTTAATACAATTTGGGCTGATTTGAAAGAAATGCCGAATAATTTTTGCGATTTTTTACAAGCGGCAGACAATCAGGCTTTGGGATGTGCTTTACGAAATATTTCTTTGAGCTTTTCTACTGAATTATGTGTGTATACCTGGGTTGCAGCTAAGCTGCTATGCCCCAATAAAGACTTCACCGCATTAAGGTCTGCACCATTATTCATCAGATGGGTGGCGAAACTATGTCGCAATACGTGCGGACTTTTTTTCTCGATGGTCGTTACCAAAGAAAGATATTTTCGAATACTTGCATAGACTGTGCGACTATTGAGTTGCTTCCCTTTTTCATTCACAAAAACAAAGGGCTGATCTACTGCCGTTGTTGGTCTGTTTTGTATATAATCTTTGATCGCTTCTAATAATGCCGGTGCTACGGGTATCAATCTTTCCTTATTACCCTTTCCCAATACTTTGATTTGCTTTTGTGCAACATCTACATAATCCAACTTCAATCCCACCAACTCACTTAAACGCATGCCAGTTGCATAAAACAATTGGATAATTAAGCGATCTGTTTTGCCCGACCAATCATCAGGAAAAGTAACATGCTGTAGCAGCGTATCCATATCCTTTGCTTCAACATACATGGGCAAACGCTTGCTCACTTTTGGCGATACAATTGTTGTCATGGGTGATTGAGCAATCTTACCCTCACGTAATTGGAATTTGAAAAAAGATTTGAGTGCAGATATCTTTCGATTGATGGTCTTGGCACTCATCGCATCGCCCTTCAGTGAAGCCAGCCAACTACGAATCATGGCGGCATTGATGCGGGCAGGTTCTACCCCACCAAAATCAGTTATGAGGTAATCGAAGAACTGAGTGAGGTCATTTTCGTACGAGATAATCGTATGACGCGAATACCGGCGTTCAAAACGCAGATAATCCAAAAAGGGCTGAATTTGACTTTGCTGGTATTCCGACATAAAAAAAGCAGTCAAAGGTAAAACCTCTGACTGCTGAATTTTATTGTGATAAAGGCAGAAATTATGCCTCGATCTTTCCGCTGGCGATCTGCTGCTTGTAGATAGCTTTCAAAACCTCGCCTCTACGCTTCACAGAAGGCTTCACGAAAGCCTGACGTGATCTCAGCTGCAACAACGTTTTGCTCTTCTCATACTTTTTCTTGTACTTCTTGAGCGCTTTGTCGATATTCTCGCAGTCTTTAGAGTCAATAATCAGCATAACTAATATACCTCCTCAGGTAATTTGGGTGAATAAATGGGCTGCAAAGATACTGACCTGCATGAAAATTCCAAATTCATTACGATTTTGTCTTTGCAACGTAATTTGCAGCATGTTTACAGGAATCATCGAAACCCTGGGCACCATTGAAGCCATTACGACACAGGGCACCAATAAAACCTTTCATATACAATCCCCAATTTCATCAGAGTTGGCTGTAGATCAAAGTGTTAGCCACAACGGCGTTTGTTTAACAGTAGAAGCCATCAAAAGTAATACCCACCAAGTAACTGCCATAGCCGAAACCCTCCAGAAATCAAATTTGGGCAGTCTACAAGTAGGTGCTGTGGTGAATCTGGAAAGGTGCATGACCATGCATGGCCGCTTAGACGGACATATTGTGCAAGGACATGTGGACACAACAGCTACTTGCACCAAAGTGACGGAAATGGATGGCAGCTGGCAATATGATTTTGCTTTTACGGGGAATTTCGGCCACCTGATTATTGAAAAAGGCTCCATCGCTATCAATGGCACCAGTCTCACCTGCTTTAATGTGGGCAAGGATCGCTTTTCTGTTGCGATTATTCCATACACATACGAACAAACCAACTTTCATCGATTACAAGCTGGCGATACCGTGAATCTGGAATTTGATATACTGGGCAAATACGTGCAGCGTTGGATGGAACTCAGATAGCACGGATTTCACGGATTGTACAGATTACACTAATTACACTGATTACGCGGATTTCACTAATGGCAGTTAAAAAACTATATAGCGCTTATACAGTCTTGCCTTTAAGTGCACCGGCAACAGCCTGATCCATGGCACGTTCAGCATAAGGTCTGCTCACTTCATTCAAGGCTTCAATTTTTTGATGAATCAAATCCTTATTGTCCATGGTTAATGCCAATTGCAAAGCTTGCATGGCATTGGCAGTGTCGATCATCTCTTGTTGAGTCAAAAAGCTGCTATTCTTTGCGATAAACTTCTCCGTTGTGCCGAGTATTTGCTCGCCTTCTGTTCTTGCTTCTACCAGTGCACGTGTTTGAATATCATCTTTTGCATGGGTAATGCTTTCCAGCAACATGCGCTCAACTTCTTCATCAGTTAATCCATACTGTGGTTTCACTTCAATACTTTGCTCAACACCACTACGCAGCTCTTTAGCTTTCACCACCAAGATACCATCTGCATTGATCAGAAAATTCACTTCTACTTTTGGCAAACCAGCAGGCATACCGGGAATGCCGGTAAGATTGAATTCAGCCAACTTACGGTTATCCTTCACGAGATCACGCTCACCTTGGTATACGGAAATGCGCATACCACTTTGTCCGTCTTGCTGTGTAGTGTATTGTCGGCCTGCTTTGGTTGGAATCTTTGAATTACGTGGAATCAAGACATCCATCAAACCACCCATGGTTTCAATACCTAGGCTTAATGGTGTGATGTCTAAGAGTAAAAAGTCCTTGTTATTGCCTGCAAGAATATCGGCCTGCACAGCAGCGCCCAAAGCCACTACTTCATCCGGATTCACTTCATCATGCACAGGCTTTCCAAAAAATGCAGACACTGCTTGCTTCACCAATGGAACGCGTGTACTACCTCCTACCATCACAATGGTATCTATGTTTGCGGCAGTCAACTGCGCATCTTTCAATGCAGCGGCACAGCATGTAATTGTTTTATCGATCAATGGTTGAATGAGCGATTCAAACTCAACCTTAGTTATGCTTAATGTATCACCATTCCATTCCGCTGTGTACACATCAGCATTGCTCAGTGTTTTCTTTGCTTCTTCTGCACGAAGACGTAAACCCTGCGCCAATTGCTTATTCGCACGTAACTCATCCTGCGTAATACCAAACTGCCTCACCCAATGCTGCACAATGGCGTGATCAAAATCATCACCACCCAGATACGTATCACCGTTTGTACTCAACACATCAAACACACCATTGGTAATACGCAGAATGGAAATATCAAAAGTACCACCACCCAAATCATATACAGCGATGGTTTTCTCTTCTTCAGGATTCAAACCCAAACCATAAGCCAGACTCGCAGCGGTTGGTTCGTTCACAATACGCAACACATCCAGTCCTGCCAGTTTACCCGCATCTCTGGTTGCCTGACGTTGTGCATCGTTGAAATAAGCTGGCACTGTAATCACAGCTTTGGTAACCGGCGTTTTCAGGATATGTTCTGCTCTTTGTTTGAGCTCTTTTAAAATCAATGACGACAATTCAACAGGCGAAAAAAATCGATCACCCACCTGCACTTTCACCAGACTTTCGGTATCGTCATCTATTACTTTATACGTGAAGAAATCCGCATGCTGTTTTAAGTCCTGATAACTTTTACCCATCAAACGCTTAGCAGAGAAAATGGTATTCTGCGGATCTGTTTCCAAGTATGTCTTGGCACTCGCACCTACTTCGGTATTACCAAACGCATCAAAGTGAATGACACTTGGCACCAAGCTACTAGTATCGTGCTCTTTTAAGGCAACCGGTTTTTTACTCTCTGGGTGAATGATGGCAACCAAACTATTGGTGGTACCCAAATCAATACCCACAATCATCTCTTCCTGCTGCAGACTACCTGTTGCGATATTGATACCAATCTTGGCCATAGGTTGCGTTTTGAGCCGCGAAAATAAAGCAATGCCCCGCGGCTAGGCTTGTGATTTTGGGAATATAACCAATCAATCCTGCACCAGTTCGGTACCACTGAGGTAATCATGCAAGGTTTTATCTAGAAAAGGAATGAAAAACATGTCTATAATTGTGAGCCGAACCAGACTACGGATAAAAATCCTACCCCAACCTGCTTTGCTGCCTGTTTTACTCACCACACGGGAGTAACTGATGCGCTTGCCCAAGCTTTTGCTAAAAAACCCTTCTGCAATGAAATAATACAGAAACAGGGTACCAAAAAAGAACCAGCCAAAATTCAAAGGGGTAAAACCCCAATAAAACACATTCCAGTTCCAGATACGGAAAAAGAGCATAGACAGCAAAAAGACCAGCAAAGTGTCTATCAGGAAATTCAGCACACGTGTTCCAATACCTGTTGTTTTCATGGGGCAAAAATAAGCGGCACAGCCGGAATCGACGCAATGATTACTTTTGCGGCAAATTCAGGATACATGAACCTTATAGAAGAACTGAGATGGCGTGGCATGATTCAGGACATTATGCCCGGTACAGAAGAGCAATTGCAGAAAGAAATGACGACGGCCTATATTGGCTTTGACCCTACTGCAGAAAGCCTGCATATTGGCAGTCTTGTACCCATTCTCCTATTGGTTCATTTACAGCGTGCCGGACACAAACCCATTGCATTGGTTGGTGGTGCTACCGGTATGGTGGGCGATCCTAGCGGCAAAAGCGAAGAACGCAATCTACTGGACGAGAACACCCTGCAACGCAATATTGCCGGTGTGAAAGCACAATTAGAAAAGTTTCTGGATTTTGATCCTGCCAAGGCAAATGCAGCCGAGATGGCCAATAACTACGATTGGTTTAAAAACATCAGCTTTATTGATTTTCTCCGCGACACCGGCAAGCACATTACTGTTAACTACATGATGGCCAAAGATTCAGTGCGCAAGCGTATTGAAGGAGAAACAGGCATCAGCTATACCGAGTTTGCTTACCAACTAATGCAGGGTTATGATTTTTACTGGCTCTATGCCAACAAAAATTGCAAACTGCAGATGGGCGGTAGCGATCAGTGGGGCAATATCACTACTGGTACTGAACTCGTACGCAGAAAAGCAGGTGGTGAAGCTTTTGCTTTTACTTGTCCGCTCATCACCAAAGCCGACGGTGGCAAGTTTGGCAAGACAGAAAAAGGCAATGTGTGGTTGGATGCGAATAAGACTTCTCCTTATCAGTTCTATCAGTTCTGGTTAAACGCCAGTGATGAAGATGCACGCAAGTGGATCAAAATATTTACACTTCTACCAAAAGAAACCATTGATACGCTAATTACCGAACATGAAGCTGCACCGCATTTGCGCACCCTGCAGAAAACATTGGCAGAAGAACTGACCACATTTGTGCATAGCAAAGCAGATTTGGAATTTGCCATCAAAGCATCCGAGATTTTATTTGGCAATGCCACAACAGAAGTATTACAGAGTTTATCTGAGCAACAATTGTTGCAGGTGATGGATGGCGTGCCTTCTGTTGAAATTCCTCTGGCACAATTTGAAGCAGGTTATGAGCTATTAGGTTTCTTAGCTGATAATGGTATTTTTCCGAGCAAGGGAGAAGCCAGAAAAATGTGGCAAGGCGGCGGCATCAGCTTGAATAAAACTAAGATTGGTGCGGACAAAACGCAGGTGACTACTGCAGACTTATTGCAGAACAAATACCTGCTTGTACAGAAGGGCAAAAAGAATTACTACTTCGTAAAAGCCGTATAAATTATTTCAGCTGGCGTATGGCTGTCCACATCGTGGCAGCCACTACCCTGGCACCTTCTTGATTCAGGTGAACCTTATCTGTTGTTAATATTCCCTGATCAAGATTTTGCTTGTTATTAGCAAGATTGTATTCGAGAAATGCCATTCTAATATCGGCCAAAGGAAGTTTTTTCTGTGTAGCATGATAGCGAATCCAATTGCTATAAAAATTCATATCGCCATCCATCTCGTTAGAAAAATCGGTGCGTTCTCCTATCACTGCGGGTGTGCATAAAACCACCTGAATATTGGCTGCCTGCAGTTTTGCAATCAAGGCTTCATAGAATTTGGTAAACTTCCAAAAATCAGTACCCGTACCATTTAGCTTTTTGTGCCAAATATCATTCACACCGATATAGATGACTACTACATCTGGCTTTTTCTCTAACACATCGGTTTCCAAACGCAGGTATAAATCGTAGACCTTGTTACCGCTGATGCCTGATCCAATCAATTCGTACTGGTCTTTCAAACCCTGTGCCTGTATCATGGAATCCAGCTTTACCAGATAACCTTCATACTTCACGGCCATCTCAGTAATGGAATCACCAAAAAAAATGATCTTTTTCTTCTTAGGCGGCTGGAATGACATAAGCGCGAATGCCAATAAACAAAGGCCAAGCAATTGCTTCATGTGGTGGGTTATTTGCCACAAGTTACGGATTCACAGAACTGTGTGAAACTAGTCGGTATAAAAACTGTTGAAGGAAGAGAGAAAAAATTTGGAACATTTTAGGCCCAACCCTATTTTTGCACCCCTATTACGGATTGACCCATGGTGTAACGGTAGCACTACAGATTTTGGTTCTGTCTGTTAAGGTTCGAATCCTTATGGGTCAACTACCAAAGAAAATCCCGCCAATTGGCGGGATTTTCTTTTATACATGTGTTTGTTGTAATTGTTGAATACAAGTTCCCAGACTTTTTTGCCAAGGTTTGAGCTGAATACCAAAATCGCTAACCAAATCTGAACAATCCATCACGGAGTAACCAGGACGCTTAGCAGGAGTTGGATATGCTGAAGATGGAATGGGATTAACCTGACAAGTCAGTCCAGCCATATCCCTAATCGCTGTGGCAAAATCGAACCAACTGATCACGCCGCTATTACTGTAATGATAAACAGGCTGGGCTTTTTTTCCTGCTTGCAAACCTTGCACTAACTGGATTAAAGCTTGTGCCAGATCTGCAGCATAGGTAGGTGAACCAATTTGGTCTGCTACCACATTCAACTCGTTACGCTCTTTCATCAAGCGTAGCATGGTTCGAACAAAATTATTCCCATGCGTGCTATACACCCAAGAAGTACGAACAACAATACCCTTGGGATGATTTTCTTTGATTAATTGCTCACCCAACCATTTACTGTAACCATAATAATTCAATGGATCAGTTGGATGCTGCACGGTATAAGGTGCAGTACCCTTCCCATCGAATACATAGTCGGTAGAAATGCTGATCAGCTGCTTGCCATTGCGTTCACACCAAGCGGCCATTTCGCCCACACTGTGTGCATTGGTCTTGAGTGCGGCTTCCTGCTCCTGCTCTGCTTTATCTACAGCCGTATAAGCTGCACAGTTCAGAATATAATCAGGTTGAATCGTATCGAGTGCTGACTGCACTTGATCAGGCTGAGTTAAATCCAATTCCGCTCTCGTGGTAAAATGGAAACGAAACTGCTGCGCATATGCATGCACAATCTGCTCCAATTCCCAACCCAGCTGACCGTTCTTACCCGTTACCAATATCACTGGAAGCATGTATTTATTTTCTGCTTTGAAACTCTTTCGGTTGTTTGAACCACTCTTCTGATGGGAGCGATTTGAAGTAATCGTAAGTCTTCTTTAAACCTTCTGCACGATCTACTTTGGGCGACCAGCCTAAGATTTCTTTCGCCTTCGTGATATCCGGCTTACGTTGCTTAGGATCATCTACTGGCAAAGGCTTATAACTGATCTTTACAGAAGAGCCTGTCAGCTTCAACACCTCTTCTGCAAAATCTTTCAGAGAGATTTCATTCGGGTTGCCAATATTCACCGGCATGGCATAATCGCTCAATAATAAACGGTAAATACCATCCACCAAATCATCCACGTAACAGAATGAACGTGTCTGACTACCATCGCCAAATACGGTTAAATCTTCTCCACGTAAAGCTTGTCCGATAAATGCAGGCAGAGCGCGACCATCATTGAGGCGCATACGCGGACCATAAGTATTGAAAATGCGGACAATTCTGGTTTCTACTCCATGGAATGTATGGTAAGCCATAGTGATGGATTCCATGAAACGCTTGGCTTCATCATAGACACCGCGCGGACCAACTGGATTTACATTACCCCAGTATTCTTCTGTCTGCGGATGCACAAGTGGATCACCGTAGATCTCACTGGTTGATGCAACCAGAATTCTGGCTTTTTTTTCTTTAGCTAAACCCAAGCAATTGTGTGTACCATGTGCACCCACTTTCAATGTTTGGATAGGAATTTTCAGGTAATCAATCGGACTAGCTGGTGAAGCAAAATGCATGATATAATGCAGTTCACCCGGGATATGGATAAACTTGGTTACATCATGATGATAGTATTCAAACTGCTCTAGTTTGAATAAGTGTTCAATATTTTTCAGATCACCTGTCACCAGATTATCCATCGCAATTACATGGTAACCTTCCTTGATGAAGCGATCACATAAGTGTGAACCGAGAAAGCCGGCTGCACCGGTAATCAATACGCGTTTTCTTGACATAATTATTTGCGTTAAGGTCTGCCGATACTTTCGTAATGGTAGCCCAGTGAACGAATCTTATCTGTATCAAACACATTGCGACCATCGAAGATCACTTTGTGCTTTAGTTTCGCATCCAACTGCTCAAACTCCGGTGTTCTGAACTCACTCCACTCAGTTGCAATGATCAATGCATCAGCTCCTTCCAATGCACTGTACTGATCTTTCGCATACACCACTTTGTCACCGATCTGTGCACGTACATTTGGCATGGCTTCCGGATCAAATGCAGTTACAGTTGCGCCTGCTTTCGTTAAAGCATCAATCAGGTACAAAGCCGGTGCTTCGCGGATATCATCTGTATTGGGTTTGAAAGCCAATCCCCACAAAGCAAAATGCTTGCCCTTCAAGTCGTTCTTAAAATAAGCTTCAATCTTGGGCATCAGGTGCAGTTTCTGCTTCTCATTCACCACTTCTACTGCTTTCAAAATCTTGAAGTCGTAGCTCACTTCATCAGCTGATTTAATCAAAGCCTGTACATCTTTGGGGAAGCAGCTACCTCCATAACCGATACCGGGGAATAAGAACCGTTTACCGATACGCTCATCACTACCAATACCTCTACGCACCATGTCCACATCAGCGCCTAGTTTCTCGCACAATTGTGCGATCTCGTTCATAAAGGAAATCTTCGTAGCCAAGAATGAGTTAGCTGCATATTTGGTTAGCTCAGCTGATTTCTCATCCATGAAGATGATAGGATTTCCCTGACGCACGAATGGTGCATACAATTCGCCCATCAGTTTTCTGGCTCTTTCTGAATTGGTACCGATCACTACTCTGTCTGGCTTCATGAAATCATCCACTGCTACCCCTTCTCTTAAAAACTCAGGATTGCTCACTACATCAAACTCACCGGTGTAGTTGGCCGCTACAGCGTTGTGCACTTTCTCTGCCGTACCCACAGGTACAGTACTCTTATCAACGATGACTTTATACTCTTTCAATATCCTACCTAAATCAGAAGCGACTCCCAACACATACTTCAAATCTGCTGAGCCGTCCGCACCGGGAGGTGTGGGCAGGGCTAGGAAAATGATCTGTGCATCTTCCACCCCTTCAGCAAGATTGGTGGTAAACTTCAGGCGGCCTTCTTTCAGGTTACGTAAGAAAATCTTCTCTAATCCTGGCTCGTAGATAGTGATCTGGCCGTTAGAGAGTTTATTGACTTTGTTGACATCAATGTCCACACAGGTTACTTTATTGCCGGTTTCAGCAAAACAAGTACCCGTTACCAAGCCCACATATCCAGTTCCGATTACTGCTATTTTCATTGGTCTTTGTTATTGTCGCTTAAGAATTAATATAGTTCAAAACATGGTCTGTAATATACTGCAATTGGGTTTCATCCAACTCAGTGTGCATGGGCAGAGAGATCACTCTTTCTGTTAACCAGTCGGTAATCTCCAACTGATATGCATCCAAACCAAAAGCAGCAAACATCTGCTGCCTGTGACCCGGTACTGGGTAATAAATCATCGAAGGAATCTTGTGCTCAGCCAAATACTTATTCAACCCATCTCTGTCAACACCATCCAAGGTTAAAGTATACTGATGATACACGTGCTTACCATAAGCAGCAGTATAAGGTGTTTTAATTCTGGGATGATTGGCAAAAGCTTGATCATAAAAAGCAGCTGCTTTTCTTCTGGATGCGATATAGCTATCTAAATGCTTCAATTTGATATCCAGTATCGCTGCCTGAATGGTATCCAATCTGGAATTGCAACCTACCAACTCATGATAGTAACGTGTTTGCTGACCATGGTTGGCAATCATTTTCATTTTATGCGCCAATGCATCATCATTGGTACAAAGTGCACCACCATCACCAAAAGCACCTAGGTTCTTGCTTGGATAGAAGGATGTTGCACCGATATGCCCCATCGTACCCGTCTTGGCTACGCGACTATCAGAGAACGCATACTCAGCGCCAATGGCCTGTGCATTGTCTTCAATCACAAAGAGATTGTATTCCTTAGCAATCTGCAGAATGGGCTCCATATGTGCAGGATGCCCATACAGGTGTACCGGTACAATGGCTTTGGTTTTTGGTGTAATTGCTTTACGCAAGCTTTCCGGATCCATGCAGAAAGTAGCAGGATCTACTTCCACAAATACCGGCTTCAGGCGAAGCAGGGCCACCACTTCCGTAGTAGCGATATACGTAAAAGAAGGCGTGATCACTTCATCACCCGGCTCCAAGCCAAGGGCCATCATGGCAATCTGCAATGCATCTGTTCCATTGGCGCAGGGAATCACGTGTTTAGCGCCGTGATAAGCAGCGAGATTGGCTGCAAAATCTTGAACCGGCTTACCATTGATGTATGCTGCACTGTCAATTACATCCAGTACTGCTTTGTCTATTTCTTGTTTGATATGGAGATACTGCGTTTTAGTATCTACCATTTGAATAGGTCTCATCATAACTAGGCGCGAAAATACTGCAAAAAAGCCGAGGACTTCAGGAATCCATTGCCTGTTTCAGTTACTTTTGAGGGGATGTATTTACTGTTGTATAACCTGTTTTTGCGACTGTATGTAGGAGTAGCCAAGCTCATGGCCTTCCGCAATGCCAAAGCAGCCGCATGGGTAGCAGGCAGAAAGCATACCATCAGCGATTTGCAGCACTGGAAAAAAAGCAACTCCAAACCTGTTATTTGGATACACGCTGCTTCTTTAGGCGAATTTGAACAGGGCAAGCCCATTATCGAATCCATTCGGCAGCAATACCCCAACTACGCCATACTGATCAGTTTTTTCTCCCCTTCCGGCCTAGAGCCAAGCAAGCATTATCCTCATGCAGACCATATCTGTTACTTACCTATGGATGGGAAAAAAGCAGCTAGCACATTCATCGATACTGTAGAACCGAGTCTAGCCATCTTCATTAAATATGAGTTTTGGTATTACTACCTCACCGCTTTACACAGCAGAAAGATTCCAACTTTATTAATTGCTGCTATTTTTAGAAAAGACCAACCCTTCTTTAAATGGTATGGGCAATTACACAGAAATATGCTGCAAACCTATTCGGCGATTTTTGTCCAAAACGAAAACTCATTAACACTTTTACACGAAGCTGGTTATACAGGCGAAGCCATGATTAGTGGCGACTCACGCTTTGATCGCGTAGCTGCCATCGCTGCACAGTTCAGTCCTTTATCCATCATTGAAAACTTTATTCAAGACAGAACCACCCTTGTAGCCGGTAGCACTTGGCCAAAAGACCATACAATACTGCAAGAGTTGATTCAAGCTTTTCCTGATGTATACTTCATCGTAGCGCCACATCATGTAGATGCATCAAGTATTCAAACCGCCTGCAAACAAATACCCGAGGCAGTTTTATATGCCGATGCTCAAAAAGGAAAAACTGGTCGCGTTTTACTCATTGATCGAATTGGCCTTCTAACCAAACTCTATCACTATGCAGACATCACTTGGATTGGCGGCGGATTTGATAAGGATGGTGTACACAATGTTTTAGAAGCTGCCGTGTATCACAAGCCTGTTTTATTTGGACCAGTCTACCATAAATACGCTGAAGCAATAGAATTGATTGAAGCTGGCGGCGCAATAGTCATGCATGACGGCGCAACTAGTAAAGCGCGTTTGAAAGCTTTGCTATCAGATGTTTCAGAGAGAAAGATGATTGGTGAAAAAGCAGGTAATTATGTTGCCAGTAAAAAAGGCGCAACGGAAAAAATCATTCACTGGATTCAATTGAATCGTCTTCTAACCAACTGATCGAAATGACTAACAGTTGGGTTGTTATCAGGCCAACCTAGTTTCACTTTCAATTCACGCTGTATCCAATATTCAGCTTCTGCCAAAATATTAAAGGCGTTGATGGTTTTGATACTACGCTCATACATATTCTCATCACCACGGAACAATTCATTGATGAACAAATAGCGATCATTTACACCAATACCCTTTCTCAAATCGCGAATAGGCGCACCATTCAATACTGTTGACACTTCTACATGTGATTCTTTCAAACGGTCGTTCACACTTTCAGCTTCCCCATCAGTAAAATGACCATTCAGTTCAAATACTTCTTTAACAGGCTGATGTGCTAAGGTTGGAATTGTCACCACAGGATCGAATAGCCAACCACTGTGTTCTTCCTTTTTAACAGGTTTCGACTGCTTGGCATCCACCATCTTGATCTCTACCGGCGCCTGATGCACAGACACAACTGGCATTACTACGGACACGCCTCCACTACCCTTGACTACTTGCTGTTGTTGCATTAATTCAGTTTGCAACATTTGCACAGTAATCAACATTTTATCCGGATCAGCACCCTGCTCCAGTTGTTCTTTCAATTTATTAATCAAAGTGCCCACTCTTTCCATGGGTAATGAGGGTTTGAGGATTATCTTTACGCGATTTCTAAAATTACATCGCTCATCTGAAATTTCGTGATTTTCAGACATGTTTATTGAACCCAATATATCAGGAGAAAGAAGAGGCTGGATAGAAGTGATTTGCGGAAGCATGTTCAGCGGCAAGACCGAAGAACTCATTAGACGCTTGAAAAGAGCCAAAATCGCCAATCTTAAAGTAGAAATCTTTAAGCCGGCGATTGATGTGCGTTATGACGAAACACAGGTGGTAAGCCATGATGCCAATGCCATACATTCCACGCCAATCGATAATTCGCAGAAGATTTTACTCATGATTGAGGATGTTGATGTGGTGGGTATTGATGAAGCCCAATTCTTCGATGACCAGATTATGCATGTATGTGAAACACTGGCCACACGCGGCATCAGGGTGATTGTTGCCGGGTTGGATATGGATTATATGGGCAAACCTTTTGGTCAGATGCCGAATTTGTTGGCTACTGCTGATTATATTACAAAACTCCATGCCATCTGTGTGAAGTGTGGCAATATTGCCAATATCTCCTACAGAAAAACAAAAGAGACCGGACAAGTATTATTGGGTGAAAAAGATGTGTACGAACCAAGATGCAGAAAATGCTATCACGACGGGGACTAAAATGCATCGCCCAACCGTGCATAAAAACCGAAATTGCCTAATCGGGTATATCCTACATCAATTCTGGCATAGATCTTCTTCTCTTTATTCAGTAATACACGAACGCCGCCACCGGCTGCTGATTCCATATTACTCAAACGCATGGATGAAAGCGTTGGTGCTGTTTGGCCCGCACTCATGAATGCAGCAAGTACCAAAAAGCGACCAAGCGGCTGTCGATATTCTACTTGAGCAGCCAATAATTGGTTATCGCGAAATCTTCCTTGAAAATATCCACGCATAATCATATTACTTCCCAAACGACTTTTCTCCAACAAAGGCACTTCTCCGGAAGCCAGATTACCGATTGCCTGAAAGCACAATAAACCTTTGGTAGCTTTGATCAAATTATACTGGCGTATATCAACATTATATTGCTGGAATGCATACTGTCCGCCGAGCGCATTCATGTAAAACAATGCATTGAATGCTGCATACCAGGCTTCACCTGAGGGACTAAACTGATTATCACGATGATCAAACAATACAACCGGACCAATACCAAACACAGTACTTCCATTTGCACCGACTATATTGTTCACTTTCACAGTAGTATCACCCGACAATCGCATATTGGTAATGCGGTTATAATTCAAAGCAAAACCAAGGAAAGACTGTTTACCGAAATTCTTTGCAAAAGTGTTTCTAAAATAAGTGCGGTAATACTGTAATTCCCTGAAACGATCATTGTCACCAGATGGTGAAGTCAATGTCCAGAAACGCTCATAAAAATCAGCAAACCCCGTAGCACCATTGATAAAATATTTTTCCTGATTGGTATAAATACTCCAGCTGGCCTGAATCGTTGTTTGCTTACGACTAGTATACCTAAACTCCAACCCTGCTAGTGAATTACGTGTCGTTGCCTTTGACGCACTATCACCAGCATTGAAAAAATAGTTGAGATTAAAGCCTACGGACAAGCCTGTCTCTGGCGAATAGGAAGCGACAGGAACAGGAAGCACTTTCAAATTCAGGTTTACCAAAGAATCTGGATGCAATTTCTTCCAAATGGGCGTTTTATGCTGGGCATGCAGTTTTGCGATGATAAAAAAGCCCAACATGAGAACAAGCCTGTACTTCATGCTACAAACATAACTTCAATTCATTGAACGGAAAAGAAATGGCCTTTCCCTGAAGAAGTCCTTACTTTGTAGCATGCGTGGTAGCATACAACATATTACAGCACTCATAAAGAAGGATTTCTTATTAGAGTGGCGACAGCAATACACACTCTTTGGCGTTTTGCTCTATGTTGCTTCCACCATTTTTGTTGCATACTTATCAATGGGGCAACCTGAAGCAACAACCTGGAATGCCTTATTTTGGATCATTCAGCTCTTTGTTTGCGTGAATGCTGTAGCCAAAAGCTTTTTGCAAGAAGGTCGAGGCAGGATGTTATACTTCTATTCTATTGCCGGCGCACGCGATTTCATTTTGAGCAAGCTACTCTTTAACGCCCTGTTGATGTTGGTGATGAGTATTTTGGCATTGGCGATTTATGCATTATTGCTAGGCAGTCCGCTAGAGCACTTTTTTACTTTTCTTGGCATCACCATATTGGGAGGTGTCAGTATCAGCCTGGTCTTTACTTTTCTTGCAGCCATCGCTGCGAAAGCACAACAACAATCTGCCATGATGGCCATCATGGGTTTTCCCATCATCGTACCTCAATTGTTGCTTTTGATGAAAATATCATCAGTTGCTTTTGCAGATGTGGTGCAAGGCGGCTTTTGGCAAATGGCCGGCACGTTGGTAGGTTTGGACCTGCTCGTTATCGCACTGGCCATTATACTCTTTCCTTTTTTGTGGAAGGATTAGAAGCGCAGGTGTTTTACAGTTAGACCGTTATTGATCAGCTGCTTCAGCGAATCGATACCAATCTGCAAATGGCGGTCAACAAATTTTTCTGTCACTTTCTTATCACTAACACTGGTCTTCACACCTTCTGGCACCATTGGCTGGTCGCTTACCAACAACAGTGCACCGGTTGGAATATGATTGAAAAAGCCTACGGAGAAAATTGTAGCAGTTTCCATATCAATACCCATGGCACGTACTTTCCTCAAATAGTTCTTAAACTCGTTGTCATGTTCCCAAACCCTACGGTTGGTGGTATATACTGTACCAGTCCAATAATCCACACCATAATCACGGATGGTCGTTGATATCGCTTTTTCCAGGGCGAATGAAGGAAGCGCGGGCACTTCAGGCGGGAAATAGTCATTACTGGTACCCTCACCTCTGATAGCAGCGATTGGCAGAATCAAATCACCCAGCTTATTCTTCCTTTTCAATCCGCCACATTTACCCAAGAACAAGACAGCTTTAGGTGCAATAGCACTTAACAAATCCATTACTGTTGCAGCAGAAGCACTACCCATACCAAAATTGATGATGGTAATACCATTGGCAGTTGCACATTGATAAGGTTTATCTAGACCGATCACTTTAACCTTGTTCAGTTTGGCAAACATATGCACGTAGTTGCCAAAATTGGTCAGCAAAATATACTTTCCGAAATTTTCCAGACTTTCACCCGTATAGCGGGGTAACCAGTTTTTGACAATCTCATCTTTCGTTTTCATATTGCAGACTTTAGGTGTTTTGTGCTACCTGCTCCTATCTTTGAACAGATTAATCAGCTAAAATAACGAAAACCTTCCTCTCTGCAAGCATGATTCACTTAGAATATCCCAAATACAATTTCACCATTCAACTGCAAGCTGGGAAGGAAATGATCTTTGATCCCATCCGAAAGAAATATGTGCGTTTAACACCTGAAGAATGGGTACGCCAGAATTTGTTACAATACCTGATGCAGGTGAAACAGTATCCGGGAAGTATGATGGCGATAGAAAAAGCAATTTCGGTGAATGGCGTTAATAGAAGATTTGACATTGTTATATACCAACAAGAACAACCATGGTTGTTGATTGAATGTAAAGAACCTGATCAAGCATTGAATGCTTTAGTCGCGCAGCAAATGCTCAGCTATAAATCTGTTTTACCCTCTGTCAATTATTTATGCATCAGCAATGGGAATGATACCCTGTTATGGAAAATCCATCAAGGCAATACTGAAGCGCAAAATGTTTTTCCTGATTGGATCTAATTAACGAAGTACGAGTACAGCCCTACCATTCACCATCTGATAGGTTCGCCCTTTGATTGTTTGCTTCTCACCTTTACGCAACTTTGATAAGTCGCCAATATCTTCCTGCATATAATGTAAGCTTCCTCCAGTTTGTACAGCAATGGTGATATAGTCTGGATGTGGCCCCAATTCAGAGCCGCAGACAATTACTTTTACTGGCTGTTTTAATTTAGGTAACAATTCAAGATCACGCACAGGCGCCCAACTATCTGCAACAAGTACCAGATCGCCGTACTGACTGCAATGATTCACTGCATATAACAAAGCTTCACAATTATTTTCCTGTAAATCGCCTCCACTACCCTTGAGCATGGTTGCTTGTATCAGCTCACTAATCTGATACACATCCTTGAAATAATCCCCATACACACCACCAACTTTACCAGTCTTCTTTTCTTGATCAGGCATAGCATCACCATCATTAAAGCATACCAAGTATCTGAGGTTATGCTCAGAACTTTCATCTGCCAACCACTGAATGATTTGCGCCGTATATGGACTCATGCTTGCTGTTACATCTGCAACAAGCAGCATGTCTTTAAATCTGTTGCGTTTAAACACCTGTATCACCGTCGAATCAGGAATAATCGCTCTTGGCTTTGGAGGCGATGCATCAATAGCTAACTTTTGCTTTTCTATAGGTGGCGCCAATATCAGGTATAAGGAATCCTGATCCCTTAGAATCATTTTATCTCTTTCAGAAATAATCTCTTCTTGTACAGCTTTTCGGGCAGTAATTGCAACAAGGGTATCACCCACTTGCATTTTTTTGATTTGCTTTTCCTTATGCCTACTGATATCTTTTATGCCACGCTTCATATACATACCCCTATCAGCTGGTCTTCCGCCAGTTAGCGGTATAGCATCCCATTTCCGTAGCTTATCATTTTTAGGTTCTGGTGGCTCTTTTTTTTCAGGCGTAACTGACTGAATCAGGCTGATTTCTTTTTTGGTCAATTCTGAGGTAACAGGTTTTCGATAATTAATCACAAAACCATGCATCATGAAGGAAGCACTGAGCTTATCGTATCCATCCATTTGTCTGATCACCTGCCAGCGCGTATTAGGGTTAGATAAGGCGTAGGGAATCAGTTTACACAAATGCTGGAATCTTCTCCTATTCAAAGGTTTTAAATCCTGATTGGCTGGGTAGTCTGTAAACAAGAGATCCACGGACAAGATTTCTGCATGACGTAATTCATAAAAGCCCATCGTATCCAGAATCTCACTCTTGCCAAAATCCATGGGCAGAAACATACTCTCATTGCCAGTAGCCGGTTGTTTATAAGTTGGTATACGCAATATCTTATTGGCTAGAATGGAATCAACAAAACCCGGCTTATACTGTGCTGTAGCAACAAGCACAGAGCAGCAAAACACAATCGTCACAAAGGTTTTACAGGGCAGCATGGTTCACTCAATTTACTAAATCCTTTTTGTGCAACAAAAAAGCCATCTCAGTAGAGATGGCTTTAACAATCTTATAGGGCAATATTATGGGAAGATACCCAGCTCAGCGTAGCTAGTACCAACTTTATTGATCGCAACCACATAAGCCGCAGTACGCATATCAGGAATCTCCGGATTGCTCTTCCAGCAGTCCATTACTTCTCTGGTAGCAGAGATCATGGATTCTTCCAAACCGCTATGCACCAAATCCACTTCATCTGCACCATGAAGAATCATGCTGCGTTCTTTTTCGCCTACTTGCTTACCAGTTAGAGATTCAATCTGACCAAGGATATGTCCGTTCATATTCTCAGTAAAACGCTTTTCCATACGACCATAACGCACGTGGCTTAAGTTCTTCAGCCACTCGAAGTAGGATACAGTAACACCGCCGGCATTCAGGTACATATCTGGAATACAGAGGATGCCTTTTTTCGCAAATACTTCATCAGCTTCTGGTGTACAAGGACCATTAGCAGCTTCACCTACAATCTTAGCCTTGATTCTGTCTGCATTTTCACCATTGATTACGTTTTCCAAAGCTGCAGGAATCAGGATATCACATTCCAGTTCCAAAGCGTCGCCACTCTTGGTGATATTGGTTGCACCAGGGAAGTTCAGAATTGAACCAGTTTTCTTTCTGTGCTGGAATACTTCTTCTTCATTCAAGCCATCAGGGTTCATGATCGCACCTTCGTATTCAGCGATCGCAATCACTTTAGAGCCGTGCTCACGGAAATATTTTGCTGAGTGATAACCAACGTTACCCAAACCTTGCACTACCACACGCTTACCTTCTACACCAGTTGTTAATCCCAACTTAGCCATTACATCAGGCATACTACACACTTCACGAACACCGAAGAATACGCCCAAACCTGTTGCTTCTTTACGGCCACGTACACCACCTTGTGTGATTGGCTTACCGGTAACACAACCAGCAGCATCAATTTCACCAGGTCTCAGTGATTGGTAAGTATCCACGATCCAAGCCATTTCACGCTCACCTGTACCATAATCAGGTGCAGGTACATCAGTACCAGGTCCGATGAAGTTTTTCTTCACCAATTCTGCTGTATAACGACGGGTGATTTTTTCTAACTCATATGCTGAGTGTTTTCTTGGGTTGATCTTGATACCACCCTTACCACCACCAAAAGGCACATTTACAATGGCACACTTATAGGTCATCAAGGCAGCCAAAGCCATTACTTCATCCTGATTCACTTCTTCGCTAAAACGAATACCACCCTTACAAGGTGTTTTGTGATGAGAGTGCTGCACACGGTATGCTTCAATAACTTCAATACGTCCATCATCCATCTTTACCGGGAAGCGCATGCTGTAAATACTGTTACATGCTTTAATCTGCTCCAGCAAGCCTTTCTCCCATTTGGTAAATTTGGTTGCCTTGTCAAAGCTTCTTTCAACACTTTGAAAGAAACTGTAGTTTGTTCCAGACATGATCAGAGATTTTGTTTTATAAATGGTTCAATCGTTAGACTATTTTTCTAAGCGTGAGATCTTTTTATCAACGCGCCAAACATACACAAACAGGCCCAGCAAAATCACCAATACCACTACCATCACCACATAGATTTTTCCATTGCTGCGCATGACATCAGTTTGCTCCTGTGCATTAGCAACAAGTGCCATAAACATGGCCAAAACTGAAAGCAGGTAGTGTTTACGATTATGCATGTTGTTCCTGTTTATCCTTAAGTAATTCAATACGTATTTTCAAAGTGGTAATCCAAACGGCTAATAAAGTCCAGCCAATTACTGCAGGCCAGAAAACCAATCGCATGGCAGGATCCAGATCCTTGCCATTGATACCAGGGTTACCCTCACTTCCTTGTCCGCCGGGATGCAAAGACTCTGTCAATCTTGGCAATATCCAGAGTGTTGGGAAAAGCATGAAGAAGGCAAAGACATTGAAGACCGCACCTACTCTAGATTGTTTTTCTTCATCTGTTAAACTACCACGCAAAACGAAATAAGCAAAGTAGATCAGAATAGCAATTGCTGCACCATTTTGCTTGGGGTCGCCACTCCAAGGTGCACCCCATTGATAATTGGCCCAGATAGCACCTGTTGTAATGCCGAGCACACCCAGCAAAGTACCGGTAGCCGCATAAGCTTTGGCATAATGATCGTGCTTACGCAATGGGTTTCGCAAGTATTTAATGGAATAGATTACGGAAACTGTAAACAGTACCATCATGGAGAACCACATGGGCACATGAAAGAAGAAGTTTCTGATACTCTCCTGCATGCGGTCATCCAGTTTAGGCACTTTTACGAGAAAGCCAAAAGTGCAGGTGTAGACCAGCAACAAGAAAGACAATATTTTCCACCAGGATTTACGAAGCATTTGTATTTTTTTACCGTACTAACGGCCGTTCGGATATGTGGCGGCAAAAATAGGATAAAGCCCCCCAACTAAACCAATGGTTGTGTAATTTTTACGCAACATTCACGATGCTTATCCACATATCGTAAAACATGCTGCGGATGCACCGTATCTTGTTCCTATATGGATCGCCAAATCCTTTTAGACATACACAATCTTTCCCTTGATTTTGAGCAGGATAGCAAGAAGCATCGTGCCCTGAATGGCATCAATCTACATTTACATCGAGGTGAAATTCTGGCTATTGTAGGGGAATCTGGTTCAGGCAAATCAGTTACTTCCCTATCCATCATGGGATTATTGCCCAAAGCCCACACACATTATGGAACTGAAAGTCGCATAGTATTCCATTCCAAAGATGGGCAAACCGATCTTTTGGGCGCGGATGAAGCCACACTAACCAAGATCAGGGGTAACCGCATTGCCATGATTTTTCAAGAGCCTATGACATCCCTCAACCCTGTACTCACCTGCGGAGAACAGGTCATGGAAGCCATAAGCCAACACCAGGAACTGACACCATCGGCTGCGAAAGCTGCAACCATTAGCTTATTTGAACAGGTTCAACTACCCAATCCTGCAGCTATTTTCGATCGTTATCCGCACCAATTGAGTGGTGGCCAAAAGCAACGTGTGATGATTGCCATGGCCATGAGTTGCAAGCCAGACATCCTGATTTGTGATGAACCCACAACCGCACTGGACGTTACTGTGCAGCAAACTATTCTTGAGTTACTGAAAACACTGCAGCAACAACATCAAATGGGTATCCTGTTTATTACGCATGATCTAAATCTGGTGGCTGATTTTGCAGATACGGTTGCGGTGTTGTATCAAGGCGAATTAGTAGAGATGGGCTCTGTAGAAAGCATATTCAAACAGGCACAACACCCTTATACCAAAGCATTGCTTGCTTGCAGACCTGCCCTCTATAGCAAAGGGGACCCATTACCAACAGTTGCTGACTTTCTAAGTCCTGGATCACCAACAAAAACAATCGCTCCACGGTACGAACAGATGATGGAAACCTCAACTGAACCTTTGCTGCAAATAAGCAACCTAGATGTTTGGTACCCGACCAAATACAATTTACTCGGTAAACCAGTTGACCATTATAAAGCAGTAAATGACGTCAGTTTTGAAGTAATGAAAGGCGAAACACTGGGCTTAGTAGGCGAAAGCGGTTGCGGCAAATCAACCTTGGGCCGTGCTTTACTTGGATTGATCAAAATAAATAGCGGACAAATTATGTATGGCGATACTGATTTAACAAAGTGCGATAGAAGAACATGGCAATTACTGCGTAAAGAAATGCAATTGATTTTTCAAGATCCATACGCTTCTTTGAATCCTAGTATCCCAATTGGCGAAGCCATAGCAGAACCACTAGCGGTGCACAAAATTTACCCAACAGCAAAAGCAAGAAAAGAAGCCGTTATCAATCTGTTGGAGAAAGTACAATTAAAAGCAGCGCATTACGATAGATATCCGCATCAATTTAGTGGCGGACAAAGACAAAGAATTGTGATTGCCCGCGCATTGGCTTTACAGCCCCGTTTTGTTGTTTGTGATGAAAGTGTGAGCGCGCTAGATGTAAGTGTTCAGGCACAAGTTTTGAACCTGCTGAATGAATTAAAAGAGAGCTTTGGCTTTACAGCGATTTTCATCTCTCATGACCTATCAGTTGTTCGCTATATCAGCGACAGAATCATGGTGATGCAACAAGGGAAAATTGTGGAAAGCGGATTATCCAGCCAAGTATATAGCAATCCACAATCTGCTTACACGCAACAGCTAATTGCAGCAATACCGAAAGGTATTGTAGCTTAAAGGCTATTACTTACCAATCTTTTCCTGCCAAGCCAGCATACCACCCGTTACGTTTACCACATTGGTAAAGCCCATGGTCTCTAAAATCATGCAAGCTTGCCCGCTTCTATTGCCGCTTCTGCAATACAAGACAATTTCTTCCTGCTTTAGGTCTTCTAATTCATCTATCTGCATAGACAGAATTTTACCCAAAGGAATCAATTGTCCACCTACATTGAATTCAGCATGCTCATGTGGCTCGCGAACATCAATCAGGTTGAATGATTCTCCTGAATCTATTCTTTGCTTCAGTTCTTCTACGGTCATTAGTTTCATAAAGCGGATTATTTTACTGTTTGATTGAATCAACAATGGGTGTTGGTGGCGGCGTTGAGCTAAGCCAGATATCCATAAGTTGACCCTGTTTGATTTTATTGACTTGACGCTCACCTGTAGGAAGATCTACAAATACCTGGGGATTCTGCTTCACAATAAACGCACTAGCGGAATCGGCTAAGCTATTGTCAGCAATAATAGCGCCTATATTGATACCGATACTTTGCAAATAGGCTTTTGCTTCCATAAAATTCAGACCTACCAAATTGGGCACTTCCATTTCAGTACCGCCTAGGCCATTACCAAGCACAAAACTAATCGCACTACCTAGAGGAATTTTCGTGCCCGCTACAATAGGCCTTTCATTGTATAGTTGTTCCAGCACTGCATTTCTAGCGATATCTGGCTTGTATGAAACCATTCCGATTTTCAGTCCCATACTCTGCAAGTACATCTCTGCACTTCTGATAGACAAGCCAACCAAATTAGGCATGTCAACCAAAGGCGGTAGCGCACGATTGATGGTTAAATAAATTGTTCTTCCCTTCTTCACGATTTCATCTGATTCGGGCGACTGCTTGAGTACAGATAATTTGGCAACAGAATCTACATAGATAGAATCTTGTATTTCTACAGTAAAGCCCTGGTCTTCCAGCATTTTTTGTGCAGCAATGATGTTCTGCCCCATAACTGAAGGCACTTTTTGCTGTTCACCAAAGCCAGTAATCCATTTTAATGAACTGAAGAAAATCACCAGAACAAATAGTCCTAGTACAACTCCGGCCAAGATATTCAACCACAAAGGCCTTTGTGTGATAAAAGAAAAGTAATTGCTTTTTTGCTGTGGCATATTACAATATTAGTACTTCAGGCTCTCTTCAATGATGGCTCCGTAAAAATCTTTTAAATCCCAGCCCATGGCCCTAACCTGCTGTGGTATCACACTGGCTTCACTTTGACCAGGCACCGTATTCACTTCCAGCATGAAAGGCTTGTTATCCGCTTCATTACAGATAAAGTCAATACGCACCACGCCGCGGCAGTTCATCACTTCATACACCCGCACAGCTGCTGATTCCAATGCGCTTTGCATCGTTGGACTGATTTTCGCAGGTGTAATCTCCTCGCTCTTGCCTTGGTATTTGGCTTCAAAATCAAAGAATTCATTGTGCGCGATGATTTCGGTAATCGGCAGCACAGTGATTTTTCCATTTTGTTTGAACACACCGATCGTGAATTCACGACCGCTGATAAATTCTTCCACTAATACCTGCGTGTCTTCTTTGAACGCTTTTTGCATAGCAGGTGCCAGTTCTTCCGGCTGATTCACTTTACTCATACCAATACTGCTACCACCATTATTGGGTTTCACAAATACTGGTAAACGCAATTGTTCAAGAATCTGCTCAGGACTTACCGGCGTATGCGAAAACAAGTGCATACTCTTGACAACATTAACGCCACCAAATGCCGCAACAGCAACGGTGTATCTTTTATTAAATGTAAGTGCTGAAGTTGCTGCATCGCATGAAGTATAAGGTAAGCCTAGCATATCGAAATATCCTTGCAGCTTACCATCTTCGCCGGGTGTACCGTGAATACACATCAGCACGGCATCGAAATGAATAGTAGCACCCTCGTGATTGATAGAAAAATCATCTCTATTTACGCGAGAACGTTCTCCGTCCCAAGGCCAATACCACCAACCGTCTGGATTGATATCGATTCGATACACATCGTAAATATCTCTGTTGATATTGTTACCAACAGTTACCGCGCTTTTATAACTGATTTGTGCTTCACCGCTCAAACCGCCGGTGACCAAAGCTATTTTCTTCTTCATGCAAAGTGATTACCAAACAAAGAAAACTAAAATCCTGCTAAGCTGCTCACACCCTTGGACCATTAACAAAAGAAAAGGTGAAGAATGTCTGATTCTTCACCTCTTAATAAACGGGAAATATCACCCGCCGTGGTAAAATGTCGTCTCATTACTGGCGACAATCATTGTATCCTAAAGGTAGAAAAGCAGTTTGAGAATTTCAAGAAAAACACCTTAAAATTCAGGACTATTTTTCTGGGAATTAGATATGCAGTTTTGACTTCTTCTCCATCAATGCTTCTACCGTTTCCTGATACATTTCATCAGGTACGCAGCAGTCAACCGGACAAACAGCTGCACACTGAGGTTCCTCATGGAATCCCTGGCATTCTGTACACTTGTTAGGGGTGATATAGTAGGTATCCACACTCAGAGGCGCATGCTTCTGATCTGCTTCAACTACGCTACCATCTAAGAGGGTAAAAGAACCCTTTACAGTAGTACCATCGGCGATGGCCCACTCTACACCACCTTCATAAATCGCGTTATTCGGACATTCTGGTTCGCAAGCACCGCAGTTGATGCATTCTTCTGTTATTTTAATTGCCATAACGAATCAATTTTTCTGGTTATACATTTGCTTTTCAAATATAAGGCTGAATGATGGAATTACAAGAACGAATTCAACTGATATCAGAGATAGGAAAACACCTGGGTTCAGATGATGCCAATTGGCTTGCTGCCAAGGAAAGGGCATCACGAGAAAATCCTTGGTTTATCCCTGAATTTATTGACCATGCAGTAACACAAATTTGTCAGCAATTCCTACAGGCAGCTGCTTTAGCAGCTTGGGCAAAGCAATATGGCTTACCTGCTGCTACCCCTTCACCTAAAACAGTGGGACTGGTTACTGCAGGTAATATTCCACTAGTTGGCTTTCATGACTTATTATGCATATTCATCAGCGGCCATAAAGCCCTGATTAAGCCATCCTCCAAAGACAGCATTTTACTCAAATACATCGTGAATAAAATGGCGGAATTGGATGCCCGTGTAAATGACCTGATTCAATTCCAAGAGCAACTCAAAAACTGCGATGCCTATATCGCCACGGGTGGTAATAATACCAGCCGTTACTTCAGCTATTATTTTGGCAAATACCCACATATCATCAGAAAGAACAGAACATCGGTTGCCGTACTTGATGGAACAGAATCTGCTGAAGAGCTAGAAGCCTTGGGCAAGGATATCATGATGTATTTTGGTATGGGCTGCAGAAACATTACGCAGGTATATGTACCTAAAGAATATGATTTCATCCCCCTACTGAAAACACTGGAATCATACCTACATTACACAGAGCATCATTCGTACAAGCACAATTACGATTATCACCTTACGCTGTTAATCATGAATAACAAGTATTACATGAATAATGGTGTGGTTGTGATGCAAGAGCACGAGTCGCCATTCTCACCGGTGAGCCACCTGCATTACCAGTACTATGATGATGCGGCCACTTTATTAGCTAAACTGAAGAAGCACCAAGACATACAATGCGTGGTTGGACATGGTGCTTTACCATTCGGTTCTGCGCAGGAACCAAGCTTAACCGACTATGCAGATGGTGTTGACACGATGGCCTTTTTGGCAGGACTCTAGCATCTACGACGGATATCGTAAAACATCTGTTAATTTGCACCATTGGTGAACTGACGAAACAACAGATTCGTTTAGTTTGTATTCGATAGGCATTCTATTTGATCAACCAGTATAAAAAGGAACAAATGATGAAACTCAAAAACATTTTAGCAGTTGTAGCCATCAGCGCTGCCACCGCCATTTTGAGTGTTTGGGGCTATGGCAAATTGTATCAGACAAATTATGCGGGTGTACAAGACAGCGGAAAACTGCCAGTAAACTATGCCGGATTCTTTGGCAATAACGGCAGTGCTGCAGCACCAGTAGATTTTACCACTGCGGCAGGTACAAGTACACCGGCAGTAGTACACATTAAAACAAGAACAAAGGCAAAACAAGTTGCCAATAACCAACAAAGAAGATCTAACCCATTCGGTGATTTGTTTGAGGATGATTTCTTTGATGATTTCTTCGGTGGTGGCCCACGCATTGTTCCTGAGCAGCGTGCAAGTGGTAGCGGTGTGATCATCACTGATGATGGTTTTATCGTAACCAATAACCACGTAGTAGCAGGCGCTGATGAAATCAATGTAACACTGCCAAACAAAAAACAATATAAAGCCAGTATCATCGGCACAGACCCAAGTACAGACTTAGCTGTGATCAAGATTGAAGGCAAGGGCTTCCCTTATCTGGTTTATGGCAATAGTGATGATGTAAAACTGGGTCAATGGGTATTGGCCGTTGGTTATCCTTTGAATCTGGATGTAACAGTTACTGCTGGTATTGTGAGTGCAAAAGCCAGAAGCATCAATATCAATGAAAGACAAAGTCAAACACCTGTTGAATCTTTCATTCAAACTGATGCAGCGGTAAACCCAGGTAATAGTGGTGGTGCTTTGATCAACACGAATGGCGAGTTAATTGGTATTAACTCAGCCATTGCTTCACCAACAGGTTCTTATGCCGGTGTTTCTTATGCCATTCCCGTGAATATTGCCAAGAAAGTAATCACCGATATTGTAAAATATGGAACAGTTCAGCGTGCTTTCTTGGGCGTAAGCTATCCTAGAGAAACTTTAGATGATCGTTCTGAAAAAGAATTAGACAACCAATTTGGTGCTGCATGGCGTACTAGTGAAGGTGTATTCCTCACCGATATCCTTGCATCTGGTGCAGCCGAAGCCGCAGGTCTCCGCAAGAAAGACGTGATTACCAAAATCAATGGTGTTGCAGTGAAGACCGGACCAGAATTGCAGGATCAGATTGCTCGTTATAAGCCTGGTGATAAAATCACCATCACCTACAAGCGTGAGGGTAAAGAAAGTACTACCAACCTTACACTGAAGAATAAGCTAGGCACCACGACTGTAGTGAAAACTGAAACTGCCTTCGAAAAATTAGGTGGTGAGTTTGAAACGATTGACAAAAAGATTGCTGCCGCAAATGATATTGCGGGCGGTGTAGTCGTGAAGAAAATTGGCAATGGTGCTTTGAAGAATTCCAGAATGCAAGAAGGCTTTGTGGTAACTTCTGTGAATGGAAACGAAATCAAAAATCTGGATGATCTAAAAGCTGCCTTGAAAGATGCCAACGGCACTATTTTCTTTGAAGGTATTTATCCGGGTTATGCTGAATCTTATCGTTACCCTATCAGATTAAGTGAGAATTAATCAGTACCCTACTTCAGTAAAAAGGCTTCCAAATGGAAGCCTTTTTTTTATGCGCTAACATAAACAATAGCTTCATAAGCTTGCAGCTCAAATACATTCTCCGTTTTGAAAGCATATTGCAATCCAGAAGACAAACTCCGGAAATCACCCCTTACCCACTCATGCGACACAGATACATGTAATCTTGCTTCACTTGATAAGTTGAGCAACACAAGTACAATTTTCCCCTTATTGCGTCGTAAATAAGCCAGTACATGCGGATGCGATACAGGCAAGACAAAAGTTTCTGCTTCCTGCAAACCTCCTTCTTTTCTTAAATCAAGCAATCGACAATACCAATCCTGTAATGCAGGCCGGTCATTCCACTCAATCAGGTCTTTATCAAAAAATGCCAAGCGCTTAAGGTTAGGCAATTCTTGTCCGCTATACACCAAGGGCACACCCTTCCACGTAGCAGTAAAGACAGACCAGGGCAATGCTGCGCGACCATATTTTTCATACTCAGTGCCATTCCAACTATTTTCATCATGGTTACTGGTAAAGAATAATTTGTGTGCGCCTGCGGGATACTGACTATAGCTATGCAGTACTTGTTGTATCGATTGTACATCAACTTCACCCTTTGCATACTTTTCTGTTGTATGCATCCAATGCCAGGCATAGCTCAAATCAAATACCTGATGATAGTCGATTACCTCACATTCAGCTAACCAGAATAAATGCTTGATTGCATCACACGCTTTTCTAGCTTCCTTCCAAAAATCAAGTGGCACCAAATGCGCCATATCGCAACGGAATCCATCTATGCCGGTTTCTTTCACCCAAAACTGCATGGCTGCTATCATAGCAGCACGCATTGCTTTGTTTGAATAATCCAAATCAATTACATCATGCCAGCCGTTTTTCTCTGTAAAATTCCCCTCCTCATCTAGCACATACCAATCCGGATGTTCTTTGGTCCAATGATGATCCCAGCCAGAATGGTTGGCCACCCAATCAATGATCACATACATGCCTTGCGCATGAATAGCTTGAACTAATTGTTTGAAATCATCTAGATCACCATACTCAGGATTGATCGCTGTATAGCTGCTACATGCATAATAACTACCTAAGGTTCCCTGCCTTACGGCTTCACTAATAGGTGTGATCGGCATTAGCCAAAGTATTTCCACACCCATGGATTTTAACCTGGGCAAATGTTTTGCAAAAGCAGCAAAACTACCTTCAGGCGTATACTGCCTGATATTGACTTCATAAATATTTGTATCACGCGCCCAAGAAACGAGCGGAAATTCGATTGCCATACTTGCTGTTTAAACAATTCTGCAATAACAGAATAGAACAGGAAGATACGGTTTTGATATTACTGTGCAGTAATCGGTTTGCGGAATAAAGGCTGTAAGATGATCGCCAATACCACTACAGCAATGGCCCCAACCACATTGAGCCAGAGGAATCCGAGGCCGATAATATTGTAGCGATCTAACAAGAAACAAGCAATCACCAGTAATTCACCAATCACCGCCGCCCAAAAAACAGCATTACCCTGTACTTTCTTCAAATAAAAAGCAACCAAGAAAATACCAAGAATCACTCCGTAGAATAAAGAGCCTAATACATTAACCGCTTCAATCAAGCTACCCATGCCTTTAGCAAACTCAGCGGTGATGACGCAAAATACACCCCAGAAAAAAGTAAGCCATTTAGACATGCGGTATTGTGCTTCATCACTTGCACCATTAGTATTGTTTTTTTTGAAGCGTAAGTAGAAATCAACCATGGTACATGATGCCAATGAGTTCAATGCAGCGGCAATGGAGCCCCAAGCAGCCAAGAAGATAATAGCAATTAATAATCCAACTAATCCAACCGGCAAGTGATCAATCACGAATCGAAGGAAAATGTAATTGGTATCATTTGTGTCCGCATCAGGCACCGCATCTTTGATGGTTGCTTTGTATTGTTTTTGCAAAGACTGCATCTCTTCCGTATAGGGCTTCACCAAATCACTACTCACCTGCTCTTTGGCATGAAGTTTTTCGAGCGTAGTAGTTTCTAATGCTTGTCGCTTTTGTTCATACTGCGCAGATAGGTGCATCAGTTGCTCTTTGGCTGGGGTTTGCAATGCCCTCGCTTCAACAGATTGGTTATAGAAAATAGGTGCTTGATGAAACTGGTAAAAAGTAAACAACAAGGCGCCCAATAATAAAATAAAGAATTGCATGGGCACTTTCACCAATCCATTCATCAGCAATCCCATGCGGCTTTCTGTGAGATTTTTTGCCGTTAGATACCTGCCCACCTGACTCTGATCTGTTCCAAAATAAGAGAGGGCTAAAAAGAAACCACCAATGGTACCGCTAATAAGGTTATAACGATCTTTCCAATCAAAACCTGAATCTGTAACACCTGTTGTTATCACGTTCATCTTACCGGCAGCTCCGCTAATTTTCAATGCATCCCAAAAACCCATATTGGCCGGCAGTAAATGCACAATCATGTAACCAGCTAAAAACATGCCCACAAAAATGATGATCAACTGAAGCTGCTGCGTATATGCTACAGCACGTGCACCACCGCTTACTGTATAAATAATCAAGAGACCGCCCATGACGATATTGGTCCAGAATATATCCCACCCCATCAAAGAAGAGAGAATAATAGAAGGCGCGTAAATACTGATGCCAGTAGATAGTCCACGAGAGATCAAAAAAAGTAAAGAGGTAAAAGTCCTAGTCTTGTTATCGAATCTTTGCTCCAGGTATTCATACGCAGTATACACTTTCAACCGATGAAACATCGGCACAAAAGTGATGCATAACACCACCATGGCTATTGGCAGACCAAAGTAATACTGTACAAAGCGCATTCCATCAGTAAATGCTTGTCCGGGTGCTGATAAGAAAGTAATGGCACTTGCCTGAGTACCCATAATGCTTAATAATACTAGGTACCAAGGCAATGAGCGATTGCTTAAGAAATAGCCATCAAGATTTCTGCTGGTCTTGCTTTTGTACAAGCCATACGTAATGATACCAGTTAGGGTCAATATCAGTATGATCCAATCTATTTGACTCATGAAAAACGAGCAGTCAGTAATTGAAAGAGGATAATTTCCAGCAATAACATCAACAACACAAACCAGTACCAATGCTTCCATTGACGAAACATAGGCACTTGATCTTGACGGTTCTGTTCTTGATGTATCTCCTGCATATTAATGATTTATGAGGACTTATTAGAATTCCCTAACAAACCGCCTGCTAGTAAACCCAAGACAAGACCTGCGATTAATCCTACACGCATATTCTTCAATAGTAAACCAGCTACTACAGCAATCAGGATAATGAGTCCGGCAGTAATTTTTCTACGCTGATGCATTATTTGTTCTTTGGTAAGGCGATCAAGTTAGCCATTAATCGATAAGCACCGGGCACACCTGCAGGTAGTTCACGGAAAAATACAAGTCCGGTATACACGAAATTTCCTTTGCCATAAGGTGCGATAATCAAGCTACCGTTATTTTCTTTTTCACCTTGATCGTTCATTCCCAAAGGTGCAGCAAATGCCGGATCGATTCCTTCGGCATGATAGATACTACGTTCCTGAATCCAGCCTTCAAAATCTTTGGCAGTAATTTTATTAGGTGTATTCAATACAGGATGTTCCGGCAGCAAAAACTTCACAGTAGCATCTTCTTCTGTTACACGTGTTCTGGTAATGGTAAATGGAAAAGGACCAATCTTGGCCTTTACCGGACCAATTTGGTTATTGGTGTTGTATTGCACAATGAGGTTACCACCCTGTTGGATATAAGCCATTAACGCATCATATTTTGCACTCAGGTACTCATGAATATTGTATGCTCTAACACCTGTAATAATGGCGTCTAAGCCATTGAGTACGGCTGGTGTAAAATCATCCTCATGCAACACTTTCACTTCATAACCCATTTGCTCCAGCGCCTGTGGCAACTTATCACCTGCGCCCGCTATATAGCCAATCTTTTTACCCTTGGTCATCATGTCTACTTTAGACAATCGTGTTTGTGCAGGCTGTGTATAGTAAATCAAGGGGATATGATCATACGCAATGGTTCTACCCTTCTGGTTAGACAAATTATTTGACCACAAAACAGAAGCAGCAAGCATCGGCTCGGCAGCAAGCTGCTTATCTAATGTTACTGTTATACTGCGTTGCTCCCCCGCTTTAAGGCTACCCAATACAACCAGTTGTTCCGATTTACCTGCGGCCAAAGTCAATTGTACACCATCAATAGCTGAATTACTATTAGACACAATATTCAGTTGCAACTGTGGCATTTTACCATTGACCAGATAAGCATCACTTTTAAAACTAATTTCAACAGCAGGTTTGATGTATAAAGGTTGATACAACTCTCCTTTCACAGGATCTGTAAACTTATAACGAATAGGTTTGGTGATACGCATGGGCACACCGTTGATGCTTAGTTCAAACACCACACTATTCAGCGATACATTCTCTGCATCACCAATCAGTTGCTGATCATCTATTTGGAACATGCCTTTGTTTAAAGGCTTCTGCAACCAATATGGCTGCGTAGATTGGTATTGCTGTGTAACTGTTGCCGTACGCGTAAACTGCCAATTCCTATTGGCACCGAGTGTTTGATTGACTACAGAATCCTTATCTGCAAAACGCAGTCTTTGTATTTGCACCTGTACGCCTGTTCTAGCCAAACCCCAAACTTGTGTTCGAAATTGTTCACCAACCACTACTTCACCTTGGTTGCTTGTTGCTTCTAAAAACAAACCACTTGCTACTTCAATCAATTGCGCAAGTTCTTTCAACTTTTGATTTTTCCAATAACTATCGGGTTGTTGCTGTAATTGCTGATAGATATCCAATAAAGCAGGTACCGATTTCTCGGGCGATTGTACTTCAAACTGCGATAAGATACGCTGTACTTTTTCTGCAATGCCAGTTCCATTAGCTTCTCTGCTCCATGTTGTATTAACGCCATCCATAATATCATTCACAGCAGGTTCACCGCCCGTTAAAACAAAATATTCATAACTCTGTCCGCGACCGCGTGGCACACCAAATCCCTGGCTTTTGTGCTGACTTCTACTCTCGCTCGCCACTTCACCATAACTTTCTCCTGTTACAGGATTGTACACACCCACATCAATTTTTAGCTGATTATCGGATGTTGTATTGTTGCCACCGAAATTGAACGTATTCCAGAAAATGCGTTTAGCCTGCCAAACCGAAACACCCATTTTTAACTGTTCAGGAAAAGCATTAGGATCTCCAGCTAACTTAAACGCTTCATTAGCCAATAATGCGGATGACCAGTGATGACCGTGACCTGCACGAGCGTCTCCGGGAAATCTAGTGATGATTACATCGGGTCTGAGTTTTCTGATTACCCAAACCACATCAGCCAATACTTTTTGCTTATCCCAAATACGCAGTGTTTCGTCTGCCGTTTTTGAAAAGCCAAAATCATACGCTCGTGTAAAAAATTGCTCTGCACCATCTACTCTGCGCGCGGCCAATAATTCCTGTGTTCTGATCAGGCCAAGCTCTACCCCTTGCTCATCGCCAATCAGGTTTTGTCCCCCATCCCCTCTGGTTAAACTTAGGTAACCAGTTCTGTATTGACGTTCTCTCGCCAGATATGCCAGCAAACGGGTATTCTCATCATCAGGATGTGCAGCGATGTATAACACACTGCCCAGCACCTGTAATTTCTTAACCTGCTGATAGATTTCAGCAGCAGAATAACCTACAGGCTTTTGCGCGAATACATTTAGGTGCAGCAGTAAAACAAATCCAAGAAGCAGTTTTCTCACGATGGCAATTTTGGGCTAAGATAATCAAGTGGCGTATAGGCCTCACACCGTTCAAACAAAAAAGCGCCGCCAAGGCGACGCTTTCAACTAATGTGATTAAATTAATTTCCGGCCATGAAAAGGGCATTGGCAAACAGCAGTTTACCATTCTCCCAGAAGAGTCGGAAAAGTGGATTATCAATCAAGTAAACCACACTACCCCCACCCATGTCCTGAGCAGCGAAGAGTGTTCCATCTTTCAGCTTATTCTTCACTTTCACACCCGCAAAGCCAGACACATGCGCGTCTTTTTTGAGCACACCTACATTCCAGCCGCCCTTCATCGTTTCCATGAGGTTAGCATCTGTCTTTAATGTGTAATATGTATCGCCAAGTGCATAACCCAGGGGATGTGTATTGTCGATATCAACTTTATAGATTGCACCGGGAATTGAATTAGTCAACCACTGGCGCTCGCGGTCTGCATATTTATGCTGCAATTCTGTTTTGCTATCGTCTTTATCTTCTTTCATTTTGGCACCCCAATCAGAACCTGCCATTTGCACTGCCGCATTTTCCATAGCGATAATCTTACCACCGCCACGTACAAATTCTTTTAGCTTATCAGCCACTGCTTTTTCTGTAAGACTTCTGTAGTACCCATCAGGAACGATAACAACGTTATAGTTTTTCAAATTGGTTCGGCCTAAATCTGCGGCATTCACCAATGTGAGTGGGTATTCTAATTGATGGTCAAAGAAATTCCACACTTCACCTGCACCCAATGAAGATGCTTGATCGCCTGTTACCAGAACAACTTTAGGCTGTTGCATCATCTTGATATCAGGGCTACCAAAATCTGGTCCCTTATCCATAAAACCAGTTTCAACAGCATCAGCTTTAATCTGAAATTTAGCGATGGCTTCATTCACCGTATTCAGCCAACCAGCAGCATTCGATGTTTTTAAAACCAATAATGTTCCTCTGTCATAATTCACTCCCTTATAGCTGAAAGGTTTTTCTGTGTATCGCACTTTCACACCTTGCTTTAAGATATATGCCAGTGCTTTGGCTGAATTCAAAGAAGTATATGGAATAATTACACCATAATCTGACTGTACAGATTTTGCAGGAGTAGCTGCTGGTAACCCTACTTGTACATCCAGCTTTTCTTTAACAGCAAATGCTTTTACACCATACGCATAAGGCAATGACCATGCTGTAATGTCGTAAGTATTGGAATCAGACACAAAGGTTCTTGGCTCCAGCAACACTTTCGCCATAGCAGAACGAGGTTGAAAAGCACTTACCGCCAGATGAAAGCCTTCATCTGTAAATGCATCGTCCTTACCAGTTGTATAGTTAAAACCACGGAAGGTTTTATTATTGATTGTACCATATTCAATACCATTCTTTTCCAATAATGCAGCCAGTGAACGAATACGTGCTTCATCCTTGCTGGTCATAACATATGTTTTGTATTCGCCGGGTTTGCCATTACGACAATCATCAAAAAACTTTTTAAACTCGCTAACAAGCTTAGCAGCATTCTTGGCGCTAATCTCAATAGTTGAAATACCAGTTGTGTAATGGTGCGTTGCTCTATCAATCAATGTAAGTGTATCACCGTCTTCATTGATCACACCCAAGCCGCCGCGACTATGACCACCTTGCTCATACGTCATACCAATAGCTCCATTATAGGTTGGATAGGTATCACCATAAGAAGGATACAATAAATCGAAACGCTCTTTGGTAAAAAACAACCAACCTTTTTTATCGAAATAGCGTGCGTGGTTTTTACCAATCGCAGTTTGAAAATCGCGCTGCCAGTTAGTAATCACATCATGGAATGGTTCAGCAGCTGGAGCGAAATAATATGGTTCGTTATAGCCTTGTTCATGGAAGTCGACATGAATCTGCGGCATCCATGTATTGTATACTTTTAAACGCTGTTGTGTTTCTACTTGTGTTTGCCAAGCCCAGTCGCGATTCAAATCAAAATTGTAATGATTGCTTCTGCCGCCAGGCCAAGGTTCAATGTGCTCACGCGATTGTGGATCGGGATTCATACTACTACCTACAACACTGTTATACCAATTGATATAGCGATCGCGACCATCAGGATTGATACAAGGATCAAGCACCACTACTACCTGCTTTAACCATTCAGCTGCTTCAGCATTAGCTGGATTAGTTAATGCATATAAAGTAAGCATGGCCGCTTCAGAAGAAGAAGCTTCATTACCATGCACATTATAACTCAGCCAAACAATCGGTGTCGTATTTTCTGTTGGCGCTACTTTATCCTTTGCCAATCCTGCCAGACGCAAGTTGTTTTGTCTGATCTCATTCAAGCGCTGGAGATTAGCTGGCGCAGTAATAAATGCCAGCATCAAAGGGCGCCCCTCATTGGTTAGGCCATATTGTTCTAGTTTAACTAAGTCTGGACGGCTTTGCGCTACCGACTTGAAATACTCAACAATACGATGATGACGTGTAAACTTTGTACCAACTGGATAACCTAGAAAATCTGCAGGGGCAGGCACCTGTTGTGCCCAGGTTTGCATACCAAAAAGAATGGCCGCAAATACGAGGATAAATCGCTTCATATGAATTGAAAATGAAGCGTGAATGTAATAAAGAAGGGGCTTATAAATGAGAGAATTGTGATGTGCAGACATAAAAAAAGGGTCTGCATAGACATGCAACCCCGTTTAAAATCCAATATCCTATGAAAAACCAGTGCGAATATAAAGTAATTGCTCATATGAAAACGTGATTTTTACTAACGCTCGTTAGCATCATTTCATTAAAAAACCTTAACCAAATGATTATCATTTAGTTAAGGTTCTAAAACTCGTTGCAATAACAACTTTTTTAAGCCAAATTTTATATGTTACTACACATAAACAGCTATCCCCGCTCCAAATCAAGCGCAATAGCTATAGCCATGGGCTATTTTTTAGCTTTTTGTTGTACCTGATCCAGCTTGGCGATGTAGATACTTCTACCGTGTGTTCCCAGAACAAGCTCATTATCATGGGCTTGGATTGCAATATCGTGCACAGGAATGCTCTTAGGCAGTCCTTTGGTCCACATCATAGAGGTTTCACCGCCGTCCATGCTCACATATAAGCCTCCATCAGTGCCTACGTAAATAATCGAAGCATTCTTCAGGTCCTCTTTTACCACATTCACAGGCTCAGCAGGCAAATCCTTGCAAATAGGCTTCCAGTTGGTACCATAATCATCACTTACAAAAACATAAGCAGTGAAATGATCGTTTCTATAACCATTCAATGTTACATATACCCTTCCTTCTACATGTGCTGAAGGCTGGATAGAACTTACCCAAAGATCTTTAGGCAGTTTACCAGTAATATTGGTCCAAGTATAACCACCATCTTTAGATACGTGTACCAATCCATCATCACTACCTGTATACAGTAAGCCAAAACGAATTGGTGATTCAATTAAGCAAGTAAGTGTTCCAAATGGCACATCACCGGCGATACCTCCTTTGGTAAGATCAGGAGATACATTCTGCAGATTCTCTGCTTTATTGAAAGAGCGATGTACTCGGTTAGAACCGATATAGAAAATATCCTGGTTGTGTTTAGACAACCAAATAGGTGTTTCCCAGTTAAAACGTAAAGGTGTTTCACCCAACTGATGCCTTGGACGAATCGGCAGACGCTGCGTACCCTGTTTATTATTGCGGAAATAACTGCCAAACTGAGAGCCCGCATAGAAAGTATTGTTATCGCGCGTATCTACTTGCACTTGCATACCATCGCCACCACCAATCATCTTGAATGCATAGTTACCGTTATCATGCCAACCACTACTCTCTCTGTTTGTAGACGGACCATACCATACTCCATTGTCCTGCAAGCCGCCATAGACATTGTAAGGTCTGGCCTCATCTACGAATACGGAATAAAACTGTCCTACAGGAATGGAATTGGCTTTGTACCAGTTCTTGCCATCATCATAAGTAATGTTCACGCCGCCATCATTACCAATGATCATATGGCTGTCGCGCTTATAATTCATCCACACAAAGTGGTGATCGCTGTGTACATTTTCTCCATCAATATTGGTGAAGGTTTTACCACCATCTACTGACATCATAATAGGCACACCTGTAATCACAATCTTATCAATATTGGTGGGCGACACGAATACTTTTCCGAAATAATATCCATAAGTACTGTACATGTTAGGCAGGTCTTTGGTATTCGTTTTTTTCCATGTAGCACCGCCATCATCACTTCTGAATATTTCACAACCAATGATATTCGAAGCATCCAGCAAATCATCATTTGGACCTTTGAGGTAATCATAGATAACAGACGGCTTAAACTCATCTTTTCCTACTTTCTCTTTGATCTTGCTAAAAGTATATTCTGCTGGGAAACGATTATTGCGCAGGAAACTATCTACCCGCTTCTCATCCAATTGTAAAAACTGATCCTTGCTAAGGCCTTTGAAGTCACGAATAGTCATGCCTGTTGAAGTTGGTCTGGCAGCACCCCCTTCTTTCTTGTTCTGATTATCTACGATGGCGTAAATCGTATTGGTATTGGTCCAAGCCATACTCAACCCGATTCTACCAATACCATCACCAGTAGCAAAACCACTACCAGGGCCAGTCACTAGTTTCCATGTTTCACCACCATCAGTACTTTTATAAATACCACTTGTTTTTCCACCCTCTTCAAAATTCCAAGCACGTCTGGTTCTATACCACATTGCAGCATAGAGTTCGTTTGGCTTATCATGGTTCATTTCCAAATCAACCGCGCCAGTATTCTCATCTATGGCGAGTGTAAGCTTCCAGGTTTTACCGCCGTCAGTTGTTTTGTACACGCCACGCTCTTTGTTGGGTGAATACAAATGGCCCAAAGCAGCTACCCATGCAGTATTGGGGTCAGTTGGATGCAATTGTATTTTACCAATATGGTGCGATTCAGGTAATCCAAGGTATTCCCAACTCTTGCCATTATTGGTTGATTTATACAAGCCAATACCTGCATAAGAAGAACGGCTACTGTTTACTTCACCTGTACCAACCCAAATGGTTCTATTTGACCAATTCACAGCGATATCACCAATTGTCATGATGGCTTCTGAATCAAAAATGGGTGTAAAACTTTGTCCGTTATTAGTAGTATGCCAAAGTCCGCCTGATGCATACGCAACATAGAATTCAGTTGGGTCGGCGAAGTTTACTTCAATATCCACCACACGACCACTCATCACGGTTGGTCCAATATTTCTGAATGAAATATCATTCACAACTGATTTCTGTTCCAGCGCTGCACGCTGTTCTACAGATTTCATTCTCTCTGAGGCGGGTGTAGGCTTTACCTGGGCATTAGCAAGTGCCACCAATAGTAAGGCCGGAAAGACTGTTAATTTCCTCATGGCTTTAGGGATTAGACTTAATTTTAGGAATCTAATTTACAGGTTATGCGCTTGCTGATCATACCATTATTGATTTTTTGGATGGACGGTCTGGCTCAATGCAAGACTTATAAGCTATCCGCCAAAGGCGATACATTGAATTGTATTGATTTGAATAATCTGCGCCAAGGCAGGTGGATTGTTCGGATGCCTGCGCTTCGCGGTGAACCTGGTTACGAAGAAGAGGGATTTTTCAAAGACGATAAAAAAGAGGGCCTATGGCGCCGTTTTAACCTGATGGGTGATATGCTCGCAGCCGAAAACTATCGCTGGGGCCTATTGAACGGCAAATCGCAATATTTCACTTTGGCTGGCTTAGAACGTGAAGAAAGCTGGAAAGCTGCAAACCCAAATAAACCACTTGACACCATTGATGTTGCTGATCCAACAGATCCAACAAAGATTGAAAGAGTAGCTATTCGCCTGGAAGGCAGTTCTGTAAAACACGGAGAATGGAAATACTACGATCCAGTGTATGGCAGACTGGTTAAGAAAGAAGAATATTTCTTAGGCAGGCTAAGGCAAGCAGGTGAAGACAATAAAAATTTCAATGTTGTTACAGATTCATCCTCTGTAAAGAAATCTGCAACAGGCCTGATTAACAGTAAGGATGCAGATAAAGAAAAAGATAAAAACAAACCCAAGCAAGTGCTTGAGTTTGAAAAAAAGATAAAGAAAGGTGCCAAAGTTCGTGATGGCAGAACAGGCGGTTAAGCTTTTCCTTGCTTGAAGAAATTACTGAAATAATACAACTGATACCCTATTGCATTACCCCAGTAGGCTTTGTTATGGGCACCGGGGCGTTCAATATATTCGTGATCAATCTTCTTATCCATTAGTTTTTGATGAAAAGCCCTGTTCACCTGTAAAAAGAAATCGCCAAGCCCACAATCAATAATCAGCTTGACACGCCCATTTTGTAATTGATCTGCCACATTGATTACCGTATTGCTTTCCCAGTTTTGTTTAGCGGTGGAAGGATCTCCCAATACTTTGACCATATCCCAATTCTTGGGGAATGGGCGTATATCTACCCCACCACAAATACTGCCTGCTGCACCAAATACATCAGTGTGCCTGATGGCTAAATACATCGCGCCATGTCCGCCCATACTTAACCCTGTTATGGCTCTGGCTGATTTATCTGCAATGGTTCTATATTGCGCATCAATGGCACTAATTAATTCGTTGCTACAAAAAGTTTCATAGCGCACGCTGGGTTCAACAGGACTATCAAAATACCAGCTATTATAGCCGCCATCAGGACAAACCAATACTTGATTGAACTGATCTGCATGCTGCATCAGCAGTGGTGCATCTTTTACCCACTGCGCATAACTGCCACTATAGCCGTGCAATAAATACACAACTGGAAAACGCAGTTTCTTTTTCTTATACTGTGCCGGCTTCACCACTACAACCTTGATCTCTTTTTGCATGGCCTTGCTGAACACCTGAATGGTATCTACTTCAGCTGCTTGAACACAGATGGATACAAACACAAGCAAGATTGGGAGTAACAGCTTTTTCATATGTCTAAAATAAAAAATCCCCCTGCATTGCGGCAGAGGGATTAGCTAAATTTATCAACGAATTAGTTGCTGTTCTTTTTCTCCATGGCTTTCTGCATGGGGTTGATACCACCACCAGCACCGCGAGAACGTGTAGCCGCTTTAAAGATGGAGAACTTACTAGGCTCACTTACTTTAGGCCAGCTATTGTTTGTCTCATCAATATCAGCTGTCTCACGCATAGGATCCAATTTGATACCTACAGCTTTTTTCTTGGTCATGAATACTTTGCTGAACTTGTTTTCATTCTTACGCCAGATTTGTGCAGGAATACGCTCTGTTTCCTTAGTACCATCTTCGTAAGTAAACTCAACAATCACAGGCATTACAAGACCACCTTTGTTGGTGAAAGTAATTTCATACAAGTGTGCATTTGACCACTTGGCTTTTTCTGCATCCGTTAAAGCTTCAGGTGTCATATTAAAGCTAGGAGCTGGATACTTCGTTGTATCATATGGTTCCAGACCACGTGCATAACGCCAGTAGAAATCGCGTAATGTGGTATCTACATCTGTTGCAAACAGAATGCTCTTATCCTGACGGTTACGAATCTTAGAGATGTCTTCAAAGCTGTTCATCATTGGTTTTGCCAGGTTCACCATGCCGCCACCCGGACGCTGACCACCAAAGCCACCCTGAGGTGCTGCAGCAGCTGCGTTCGGATCAAATACAGCATACTTTACAGTATCAATCGCAATATCACAAGCTTCAATGCTATAAAACCAACCTCTCCAGAACCAATCCAGGTCTTCGCCACTGGCATCTTCCATTGTGCGGAAGAGATCAGCAGGTGTTGGATGCTTGAATGCCCATCGACGTGAATATTCACGGAAAGAGAAATCAAATAACTCGCGACCCATGATGGTCTCACGCAAAATATTTAAACCAGTTGCCGGCTTAGAGTAAGCGTTAGGACCAAACTGAATGATGTTTTCACTGTTGGTCATGATTGGCTCCAACTGATCTTTTGGCAATTTCATATAATCAGCAATTGCCCAGGCTGGCCCGCGACGAGAAGGATATTTATTATCCCACAGTTCCTCAGCCAGATACTGTACGAATGTATTCAAACCTTCATCCATCCAGCTCCACTGACGCTCATCGCTGTTTACGATCATTGGGAAGAAGTTATGTCCAACTTCGTGAATGATCACACCCAGCATGCTATACTTGGTAGCTTCACTATAGCTGCCATCTTTTTCGCAACGACCATTGTTGAAACAGATCATTGGATATTCCATACCATTCGCTGCTTCTACACTTTGTGCTGTTGGATAAGGATATGGAATAGAGAATTTAGAATAGACTTTGATGGTGTGCGCAACAGCTTTTGTTGAATAGCGCTTCCACAAGTTGTATGCTTCCTTAGGATAAAAGCTCATACACATGATCTTCTTACCTTCTACATAAGCAGGCATTGCATCCCAAACGAATTTGCGTGAAGAAGTCCAGGCAAAATCGCGCACATTATCTGCTTTGTATACCCAAGTCTTTTTTGCACTGCTCTTCTGCTTCTCAGCAGCAACTGCTTCAGGCAAATTTGCAATCTCTACGGGCTCCTTAGCATTTTGCGCATCAGTCCAGCGTTTTAACTGAGCAGGACTCAGCACTTGTGCATAGTTCAAACACTCACCAGTAGAACCTACTACGTGGTCAGCTGGAACAGTCATAGATACTTTATAATTACCGAATGTGAGTGCAAATTCACCGCGACCGGTAAACTGGTGGTTTTGCCAACCCTGAAAATCGCTGTACACGCACAAGCGGGGATACCATTGCGCAATAGTGAACACATGGTTTCCATCTTCAGGGAAAAACTCATAACCACCACGGCCACCCATAGCCATACGGTTAGATATCTTATAACTCCAATCAACGTTGAACACGAATTTCTGACCAGGCTTGAGTGGGGCCGGCAGATCAATACGCATCATTGTTTTATTGATAGTATACTTTAGTGGCTTACCCAAAGCATCAGTTAGCTTGCTGATGATATGGCCATAACCATTATCTGTCTTGGCCTCTTCCATTGCTTCCAAGGTGCGAACAGAAACCTGGCGACCCAGTGATGAGCCATCCTGATAGTTGGCATTGTTAACAGAGCTATGCTCGTTTTCATCCAACTGCAACCAGAGATATGTCAATACATCTGGAGAGTTGTTGTAATAAGTGATGGTTTCGCTACCGGTGAGTTTCAGGTTTTTCTCATCCAACTCACATTTGATGTCGTAATCAGCACGCTGTTGCCAATACTTGGGACCAGGTGCACCGCTGGCGGTGCGATACTCGTTTGGCGTGGGCAGAATGGTACCCAGTTGCTCAAACTTGTTACCGTGATTAGAAGTAGGGTTATTCATGATGTTCTGTGCTTGCGCAGCTACTGCGAAACAAAACAACATGAATAGGACAGTAATTCTTCTCATTGTATCAGTGGTTTAAAAAAGGTGCTCTTTCAATGCTCATTTGCAGTGCCAGTGCGAATACCATAGCTGAAGCAAAAAGGAGGTATTCTCTTCTGTTCACTTTGAAAAGGCCTGTAAATATAAAGGTTAGCAATAGTATTGCGAGTACGACGACCAATTGCCCAATTTCCAGCCCAACATTAAAGGCTAACAGCGGCATGAATAGCTCTGTACCCTTACCCAATAGGCTCTTCAAGCCATAGCCGAAGCCCATTCCGTGTATGAGCCCAAAGAAAAGGGCGAGAAAATATATTAGTGGGAATTTTGATTTGAAATTGAATTTCTTCACCCCAACATTCGTCGCTGCGGTAATCACAATCGTCAAAGGAATCAAAAACTCCACCCAATTCATAGGGGGATCGATGATATCAAGTGCTGTTAATGCCAGAGAAATAGAATGTCCGATGGTGAATGCTGTAACCAGAATGAGTAGTTTTTTCCAATCACTCCATTGGTAGCGTAGTGTCAATGCCAAGATAAATAAAATATGATCCAAGCCCTTGAACTCTTTGAAATCGGCGATATGTTCGTAGCCGATACCGAAATATATACTGAAGTCACTCATATGCAGTCGGTGTCAAATTAATCAGGACATTTGTCGTGTCCAAAAAAACCGGTTGAATGGTAAATATAGTACACCAATGGCTGTTCACTGCCCTGCTGGGCCTGCTTCACCCCTTTTTCGTGAGCGTAATTGACATTAACCACAATCAGCAGGACAAAACCCTGGAAATTAGTGTGCGCATTTTTACTGATGATTTGGAAAAAACCTTACAGCAATATGGTAAAACCAAAGTGGACTTATTACACCCTGCAGATAAAAAAGCGACCGAGGCTTTATTAGCTGCCTACTTAAATAAGCAAATACAATTTGTAGCTGATGGCAAAGCCATCAAATGGCAACTACTAGGGTTTGAGCAAATCAAAGAAAGCACTTGGTGCTATTTGGAAGTAGAAAATTTCAACGGATTTACCGGATTGGATATACGCTGTGAACTATTGTACGATTATGAGAAAAACCAAATCAATATTTTCCATGTGAAAAATAAAGGCAAGGAAAAAAGCTATAAACTGGAATACCCTAAGAGCACAGTAAGATTTGATTTTTAGTCAGGGGCTTTCTCGATAGTCACCAGAATCTTATCGATACGGTGATTGTCCATATCAATAATTTCAAATTGGTATCCACGCCAGCTGAACAAATCTCCTGTAGCGGGAATTTTCTCTAGCTTATGTAACACAAAGCCGGCAAGTGTGTCAAACTCCTGTTCACCTTCTGGCATCCAGTCTTCATGATCGAAATAGGCTAGAAAATCAAAGAAGCTGATTTGTGCATCTACCAGATAACTACCATCTGCACGCTGCACGATTTCGTAATTCACCTCATCTTGTTGAGGAATATCACCAACAATTGCTTCCAGAATATCGTTCAGCGTAATCATTCCTTCAATGCTGCCATATTCATTCACGATAAAGCAATGGTGAATTTTGGTTTGCTTAAAGCGCTCCAACACTACGTAGGCGGAGTTGTTCTCCGGCACATACATAACAGGCTTCATGATATCTTTCACCAATAACTCCTCATCGGCTTTCAGAATATCTTTTACAGAAATAACGCCTTTGATATTGTCGATAGAGCCATCACAAACAGGATATACGGTGTGAATCATTTCGCTCATCGCAGCTTTCATCTCACCAACTGTCTGCTGAAGACTCACCCATTCAATATCACTGCGGTGAGTCATTAATGAAGTAATGGTTCTATCGCCCAGATGAAATACGCGTTCAATAATTTCTTGCTCGGCTTCTTCAATGGTTCCCTGCTCAGTACCCTCGCTGATGATGGCTTTGATCTCCTCTTCCGTAACCTGATTCTCGTTGCTTTTGATACCCAGCAGTTTCACCAATACCCAGGTAGATTTACTTAATAACCAGATAAATGGGAAAGTGATCAGACTGATGATACGCATAGGTCCGGCCACTCTTTTCGCAATCGTCTCAGGATTACTTAGTCCAATACGCTTGGGCAACAACTCGCCAAGCACCAATGTGAAATAAGTAATGGCCACAACTACAATAGAAGTAGCCAGAATACCTTTATATGGAGCTAATGTTGGAATGGTTTCTAGCCACAACTCCAGATCTCCAGTAAATTTTTCACCGGAAAAAATACCCGTTAAAATACCTACGAGAGTGATACCAATTTGTACGCTGGATAAGAAAGTATCCGGATGATTGGCCAACTCCAGTGCCTTTTTTGCAGCCAGATCACCCTTAACCGCCTGCCCCTCCAACCTAGCTTTTCTCGCAGACACCAAAGCAATTTCTGCCATGGAGAAAAGCCCGTTCAGCACAATCAATCCAAATATGATCAAGACTTCAGTCATGCCGCGAAACTAAAGAAAGTTCCACAAGTGCTTTATTTACGCTGTAAGAGCACATAATCCGGCACTTCCTGCGCACGCAAGTCTGGATTCAAAAAAGGCAAGGAAAGTTTGGTGACACCAAAATGCGGCCCCTCATCTATCACTTGTAAAAATGGATGTTTGCTTGTTAGCGCAGCAGCACTGTCTTTAGGTGCTAGTAAATAATTGCCTTGTGACAAAGAATCTGGTTGATGCTGTGGCGGAAAAACATGTTTGGCATAAAAATGAAAGGAATGACCAGGGTATATGTGATAGAGATATACTTTGTCCGGATCAATCTTCTTTGCAGCCAATTTTTCGGCAGCAGTATTACCCATTTGGTATTGAAGCACGTTGGGATAAAATGCTGTCGACAAGAATATATTCACACCGATGATGGTAAAGAAGCTAATCTCAAGCAAGTGCGGCAGTGATAGTTTTTTAGCCGAAAGAATTGCGAAATAACCTAGCAAACAACATGCTGCGAGTATTGGTACATAGATGGGTACTGTTGCTCGGAAAGGCCAGTACATCAGCGCAATGGTAGCCAACCAAATGATGGCAAAGATGAAACCATGAAAAATCAATAAAGGTTTCCTCCATTTTGTAAAATCTGCCGTATGAAATAATTGATATACAAACCTTGCAGTGATGATTGCCGCAAATGGGAAGACGACAAAAATATAATGCGGCAATTGTGCCTGACTTCGAGCCAGCATTACATAGGTAAGCAAAAATCCGCCAACACTTACCCACTCTTCTTTATCTGTTAAATGAAACCGACTTCTGATCAATGCAATCACCTGATTCAATAAACCAATCAAGAAAAGAAATACCCAGGGCAGAAAACTCCAGAACATGTTTTCCAACAGGAAGGTGAAATGATTCATTTCATTGAATACGTTCTCGCCTGTATATCTACCAAAGCTTTGTGTCCAATAATAAAAGCGCAATCCCGATTGAATGGGTACACCATTGATCATCTTGCCGGGATGCAGATCGTATTGCTGGTACAAACCAATACTCATGGGCAATAAGAGTAAAGCAATCCAAATCACTGCAGCGATATATTCCCAACGAAAGAATTGCTTCCAAGACCTACGCAACAAAAAGTGAATAGCAAACGAAACACCGGGCACTACTAAGGCAATGGGTCCTTTTGTCATCATACCACCGGCCACACAAGTAAATGCCATGATGAAATGTATCCAACGATTGGTTTGATACCATGCAGCCAATTGCCATACACTCAACATCACCCAACCCATGAGCATGGTATCTGTGCGCACATCATGCGTAATCAGGAACATAGCTTGTGAAGCAGCTAAAATCATTGCAGCCAATTGCGCAATCTCTTTTTGATAGTAAATTCTAGCAAAACGATACGTGCTCAGGATAGCCAGAATCGCAAACAGAATAGAGGGCAAACGATACGCCCAATCGTGAATACCGAAAACAGACATACTCAAGGCTGACAACCAGAATAGCATTGGCGGCTTATCTAAGTAATCATGGTCTAGATCATATACCTGTAAGAAACTTTGCTTTTCCAACATTTCACGGCTGATGGATGCATATTGTGCTGCATCAATATCCATTAGGGGTATACAGAAAGCACCAAGCAGGTAGGTGCCAATACATAAAAAAATAATGAACCAAAAGACTCTTTGGGGGATCATACTGTATTGGATTTAGGTCAGTTCAAGAGATGCCTGTTGTTTCAAAAACGCTGTCCCGGTAAGCCAACCAATACCCAGACCCAGCAAAGCTCCACAAAAAACATCCAGCGGATAATGCACGCCTACATAGACCTGCCCATAACAAATAGTGGCCGACCAGATGAAAAATGCCCATATCCATTTGCCAAAATAACTGCGCATGGTCATGAAAAGAAACATGCTAATGGCGAAATGATTGGTAGCATGAGAGGAAGTAAAACTATAACCACCAGAACAATGATTCAGCAATAAGCGCACTTCTGATAATAAGGCCGCATCATTACAGGGTCTTGGTCTTTCAATCCATTTCTTGAGCAGGTTACTGCTGATCTGATCACTCAGTGTAACTGTAATCAAAACGAACAAGATAATGTACCAAGCCTGTTTCTTGAAATTCACAAAAACCAATGCTATCAAAAAAACATACAGCGGCGCCCATGCTACGGATTCGCGCCACCATGGAAAAATACTATCAAACAAGTCGTTTGTCCAATGATTATTGATCTGCAGAAAAAGCCAGGTATCCCACTCATTGAGCGTAAACCAGATTTTATCCCAAAAACTAATGGCACTTAACAGGGTCTGCATTTGTTAAAATTAAAGAAGGCACCGCACAAACAGGAAACACATTCGGCAAAAAGAATAAATTAGTAGAGAAATCTATTGTATGCATATCAGTTTTATTTGCTTATTCAGCCTGATTAGCTCATTTGCAAGTGCGCAAATGAGTTATCCGCCTTCAATAAAAGTATTTACTGCGCAACCCAAAAAGCAGAAAGGGGATACATCCCTGCCCGAATTCAACAAGCATAGATTAAAAGCTCATCAACAAGCACCCGAAAATCAAATGCCGAATGCGATCAGCAATCAACAAAAACCCTCTTTTGTTTTCAAAGGCAATAATGGTGGCGGTTTTGATATATACGAATCTAATTTGGATCGAATGGCAGTGATACGACCGGATAAACACTATAAGAGCACCATCCCAACCATTGGCTATTCAAACAATCCAAGAATTATACTTTCTATGCCCCAGCAATCATTGACAGATAGTCTATCAAAAATTAAAAAGCCTTAACGATATTTCGCCAGCAGAATCATCCTTGGGGAGTAATGTATATCATATTGGCCCAAATGATAATCACCAAATACTTCTTGTATCTGTAAGCCCTGATACGCCAGCATTTCTGTAAAATCACCTAAAGTGAATTTGGCCACACGCTCTGTATACAGATGCCTTGGCGCATGTGCACCGGCATCCAATACCTGAATCTGTTTGAAAAAATGCGTTTCATCATGCCAGCGTGTAATCTGAAACTGCACATCATCCACTGTGTGAATAGCTGCTTTTTCCAGTCCGGCTTCCACGTAGTGGACATTCAGATAATCAATAACTAATGTTCCGGTGCGTTTCAGGCTTTGCGCCATGGTGCGAATGGCATTATCATGCTCTCTGCGGGTATTGAAATAACCAAAACTGGTAAAGAAATTAAACCCATAATCATAATAGTGCACCCGAAATGTTCTGCGCATATCATGCTGATAGAAATGCAACCTGTCTGATTCGTCCTGTTTCGCTTCTTCAATAGATGCATGTGATAAATCGATACCGGTTACATCAAAACCCATTTCCGCCAGTGCCTTGCTATGCCTTCCTTTGCCACAGGCTATGTCTAGCATAGTAGCACCCTGCGGTGGTTGTAGATAGCCAATCAGGGTATTGATAAAGGCAAAAGCTTCCCGGTCATCCCTATGCTGGTAAAGCATATGATAATACGGCGAATTAAACCAATCTCTGTACCACGACTGCTGTTGCATGCTGCTAAATTGGCGCAAAAATAACAGGTGCAAGAAATAGTTTTTCAACTAAGTTTGCAGCCCTACCCCCGAAGCAAAATTGTGAATCATGGCATTGATTAAGAGTATTTCAGGTATCAGAGGCACCATTGGCGGTAAGCCCGGGGATACATTGAGCCCTTTAGACGTAGTTCGTTTTACTGCAGCATATGGCACTTGGCTTTTATCCCGTGCCGGCGATAATAAAAAAGTAGTAATAGGCCGTGATGGCCGTATCAGCGGAGAATTGGTACAAAGACTTGTGATTAGTACCCTAAATGCATTGGGTATTGATGTATTGGATCTGGGCCTGAGCACCACTCCTACGGTTGAAATGGCCGTGGTATTTGAAAAAGCAGCCGGTGGTATTATCCTCACTGCCAGTCATAACCCCAAAGAATGGAATGCCCTGAAATTATTAAATGATCAGGGCGAGTTCATCAGCGGTGCCGATGGCGCAGCTTTATTGGAAATTGCTGCAAAAGAAGATTTCAATTTTGCAAGTGTTGATAAACTGGGTACGCATACTGTTGTTGAAAACGCATTAGACAAACACATTGAAGCCATCTTGGCTTATCCACTAGTAGATGTTGCAGCTATCAAGAAGCAGAAATTCCGCATTGTGCTGGATGCCATCAATAGTACAGGCGCTATTGCAGTGCCCGCATTACTGAAAGCATTGGGTGTAAAAGATGTGGTGGTATTGAATGGAGAAGTGAATGGCAAATTCGCCCACAACCCCGAACCATTACCCCAACACCTTACTGAGCTCTGCAACGAGGTAAACAAACAAAAAGCCCATTTGGGTATTGCAGTAGATCCCGATGTTGATCGTCTCTGTTTTGTATGCGAAGATGGTAGCCTGTTCGGCGAAGAATATACACTGGTAGCGGTGGCTGATTATGTGCTGCGCGAAAGAAAAGGCAATACTGTCAGCAACATGTCTTCTACTCGTGCTTTGAAGGATGTTACCATGAAACATGGCGGACAATATTACCCTTCTGCTGTTGGTGAGGTGAATGTAGTAACGAAGATGAAAGCAGTCAATGCAGTAATTGGCGGCGAAGGCAATGGCGGTATTATTGTACCCGATTTACATTATGGTCGCGATGCACTGATTGGCATTGCACTCTTCCTCACTTTCATGGCCAAGGAAGGCAAATCTGTCAAACAGATCCGCAACAGCTATCCGGATTATTTCATGAGTAAGAATAAGATCGAGCTGGATAAGCAGATTGATGTACAGCAGATCTTTGAGCAGATTAAAAAGAAGTACAAGAAACAGGAGATCAATACAGAAGACGGACTGAAAATCGAATTTGAAACAGATTGGGTACACTTGCGCACCAGCAATACAGAACCCATTATCCGCATTTATGCCGAAAGCAATTTTGAGACAACGGCCGACAATATTGCCAAGCGGATTATGCAGGACATCAGAGAAGCTATGTAAATCCTACACAATACTTAATCATCCCGCCTCGGCGGGATTTTTTACATTTGCACCTCCTAAGCCCAAACGAATGAACAGGATTTATCTGGATAATGCTGCTACCACACCCCTAGACCCATTGGTTCTGGATGCCATGATGCCCTATCTGACCTCGCATTTTGGCAACCCCTCTTCTATCTACAGTTATGGTAGAGAGAGTCGTTTAGCAATCGAGAATGCACGTAAAAGCGTGGCTAAAATCCTGAACGCCCACCCTGCTGAAATCTTTTTCACCAGTGGTGGCACTGAGAGTAGCAATACAGCTATCACTGCTGCTGTTCGTGATCTGGGCTGCAAACACATTATTTCTTCTCCTATCGAACACCATGCAACCCTGCATACGGTAGAACATTTGTATCATACCGGAGAAGCAGCATTAAGCTATGTGAAGATTCTGCCCAATGGCCATGTAGATATGGATGATCTAGCGCAATTATTAGCGCATAGTGAAGAAAAATGTCTGGTCACCTTGATGCATGCCAATAATGAAATTGGCAATATGCTGGACATTCATGCAGTTGGTGAATTATGCAAAAAACACCAAGCCATTTTTCATAGCGATACGGTACAAACAGTTGGTCATTTTCCATTTGATTTACGCAATACACCCGTACACTTTATCACAGGTGCGGGACATAAATTCCACGGCCCCAAGGGTGTGGGACTACTCTACATTAATGAGAATGTGCGCATCAAACCTTTTGTACACGGCGGTTCACAGGAAAGAAACATGCGTGCCGGTACCGAAAACCTGTATGGCATCGTTGGTTTTGCAAAAGCATTGGAATTAGCTACAGAAAATCATGATAAAGACAGCGCTTATATGCAATCATTGAAATTGTATATGAAGCACGAGTTGGAGAAGCATATCAAGGGCGTCAACTTTAACGGCGATCCTGAAGGACGTAGTTTATACACAGTTTTAAGTGTGAGTTTTCCTAAGACAGAGAAAAGTGAGATGTTGCTTTTCAATCTGGACATCAATCACATTTGTGCTTCTGGAGGCAGTGCCTGCACCAGTGGTGCCGATGCTGGCAGCCATGTGATCAGGGCTATCAACAATAACCCAAATCAGGTGACTGTTCGTTTCTCCTTCAGCAAGCACAATACCACAGAAGAAATTGACCAAACAATCAACTTACTCAAGGAAATGATCTAGGATTGTCAATTTTCTGTAAAGCCTTTTTGAGTAAGCAACGTATGTAAACTTACCGGTGTCATCCATAAAACCTGTTTATGAAGAAAACGCTACTTCTGACCCTTTTCATTGTTTTTTGCTTTCTTGCCCAGGCGCAGGATAAGATTATCCGAAACAATGGCACCACCATTCTTTGCAAAATCAAAGAAGTTGGACTGGATGAAGTAAAATACTTGGAATACAATCAACTGGATGGTCCTCTGTTTTCCATTGCGAAATCTAATATTAAAAGAATTGAATTTGAGAATGGGAAACAGCAGGCTTATGCAGGCAGAAACGAGGCCATCAAAGACCCTGAACAATATGCAGGCCAATCGAACAGGGCCATAAAAATGAATTTTCTTTCCCCGCTGCTTGGATTTTCTCATTTCACCTATGAAAAATCAACTGGCGTTGGTAAGAGTTATGAAATTTCACTGGGTATCATCGGTCTAGGTAAGAACAATATCATAGAGTATAATTATCTAGTCAGCGGGCTTGAAGAAGCCAAAAGAAATCAATTTGGATTATTTGCCGGTTTTGGCTACAAGTTCAATAAGCTGCCTGATTTTCTCTTTGGCAGAACTTCTTTCTCCCACCTAATGCAAGGAACTTATATCAAGCCAGTGATCTATGCGGGTACTTACAAGGAGAATGTGCTAACCTATAAAAATAGTCAGTATAATCTAGAGAAGCAGGGGGTAAACTTTGCTGCCATCCATACAGAATTGGGTAAGCAATGGGTTTTTGGCGACAAAATGGTTTTAGACGCTTACTGGGGATTGGGTTATGGGTTCGACAATAAATCAGATGACGCTTGGGGTGATCTTACCGCATACCATTATGTTACCAGCAGAGCAGGTAGAAGCCCGGGATTATCATTCTCCATCGGTCTTCGAATTGGTCTTTTACTGAAGAATAAGTAAGAGTAATCTTAACCAAAATCTTCGTCGTCGGCATCCTCATCATGCAGGTCAATCTGCCCAAGATTCATCATGCTGCCCATCAAATCCTGGAAGGATAGCTTTCCATCCAGCATCCGCTTGCTGATGAGTGAGTACGCTGCTAACCCATGTAACACGAATTCCATCAATAGGGATACTTCTGCTTCATTGGCCTTGGGAAATGATTTCTTTACAAAAGCATGCAAACCATCCACCTGATACAAAGCATTGGTTCTGTCAGCGTCAGACATATCTAGCAATAAGTCTAACTGATTGCCTTTATCGAACCACGCTGTAATCGGACGATATGGGTTATCTTCTCCTTTTTCTTGCTGTGACGCTTTGCCTGTGTTACGCTTTTTCTTACTTAGCTCAGGATTGGGAAAGTATTGTGTAAACTGTGTACGGATGGATTTTTCCAACAAGTTCAATGCAACCTGATAAGGACCCTCCTGCTCGCCTTCGTATACCAACTCAATCTTACCAGTAATAGCCGGTATAATACCCATTAAATCAGCAATCCAAACCTGTGTAGCTTTTTCGCCATGAATCAAGAGACGACGCTCAGCTGCACTGACTGCATTCTCAAAAGCAGCAATGGTTAAACGGGCACTTACGCCACTCTTGCGATCTACGTATTCATTATTTCTCGCTTCAAAAGCTACTTGCTCAATCAATCGCTTAATCAGATCGCTGACATTGATATTTCCTGACTGCTCAGAATGTAGATTTGCTTCCTGTTCAGTAATAGCCAATGCAGTCTCTAAATCTTTTGGATAATGCGTGAGAATCTGGCTTTCAATACGGTCTTTCAACGGCGTAACAATGCTGCCACGATTGGTGTAGTCTTCCGGATTGGCAGTAAACACAAACAAAATATCCAATGGCATACGCAGTTTGAAACCACGAATTTGAATATCGCCTTCCTGTAAAATATTGAAGAGTGCAACCTGAATACGTGCTTGCAAATCTGGCAATTCATTAATCACGAAAATGCCTCGGTTACTTCTGGGGATGATACCATAGTGAATCACTTTCTCATCCGCAAAGCTGAGCTTGAGATTGGCTGCTTTGATGGGATCAATATCACCAATCAAATCGGCCACACTTACATCAGGCGTTGCTAATTTTTCGCCATAACGCTCTGTACGATGTACCCAATGAATGGGCGTATCATCACCATGCTCAGCTATCAAGTCTTTGGCATACTTGCTCAAAGGCTGCAGCGGATCATCATTCACTTCACTACCCGCAATTACCGGAATATATTCATCCAGCAAATCCACCATCTGCCTTGCCATACGCGTCTTTGCTTGTCCGCGCAAGCCCAGAAACAACATATTGTGTCTCGATAGCAACGCACGCTCCGTATCAGGAATCACTGTATCCTCATAGCCCATGATGCCGCGAAAAGGATTTTCCTTTCTGCGGATCATGCCAATTAGATTCTCACGTACTTCTTCTTTCACTGAACGGGAACGATAGCCAGCCTGCTTCAGCTCACCGAGTGTTTTAATTTTTTGCCAATCCATATTAATAAACAGTCTTTCTTTTACCACTTTCAAAATCTTTGAAGATGAAAGCACCGAGCTTATCGAGTGAAGCAAAGAAGGCTTTACCCTGATTCACTTCCGTAAACTCTTGCACAAAGCGCTGCAGATAAGGATCTGAAGCAATCATGAAAGTGGTGATGGGAATTTTTAATTTCTTACACTGTGCCGCCAGATTCATACACCTGTTCAGCACTTTTCTATCCAAGCCGAAACTATTCTTGTAATAGCGACCACCAATTTTCAGGCAAGTTGGCTTACCATCAGTGATCATAAATATTTGCTTGTTGGGGTTCTTACGCCTGCGTAACAAGTCCATCGCCAACTCCAAACCTGCAACCGTATTAGTATGATAAGGACCCACTTGCAAATAAGGCAAATCCTTGATTTCAATACTCCATGCATCATTACCAAACACCACAATATCCAAAGTATCTTTTGGATAACGTGTAGTGATTAACTCACTCAAAGCCATGGCCACTTTCTTGGCTGGCGTGATGCGATCCTCACCATACAAAATCATGGAGTGAGAAATATCAATCATCAACACAGTTGAAGTCTGTGTTTTGAAATCGCTCTCGCGAATCTGCAAATCATCCTCTTGCATGCGGAAGCTTTCAATACCGTGATTCACCTGTGCATTGCGGATACTTTCCGTGAAATCAATCTGCTCTAGCATATCCCCAAACTGGAAGGGACGCGTATCAGAATTGGACTCATCACCCTGACCAGGTTTAAACGTCTGGTGATTGCCTTGTTTTGATTTCTTCAGCTTGCCGAAAATCTCTTCCAGACTTCTTTTGCGAATGGTCTGTTCCGTTTTACCCGTAATACTGATCTCGCCGTTGGCGAGATTCTCTTGCAGATAACCGTTCTCTTTCAGGTCTTCTATAAAATCGCCCATACCATATTGATCGTCTGTAAAATGATACTGTCGATCTAATTGGTTCATCCATTCCAATGCTTCGCCCGCATCACCATTGGTATAGTTGAGCAGTTGCGTGAAAATATCCAGCATCTGCTCGAAGCGGGTTTTGCCATTGGCTTGAGGATCATATTTCAGAAAGCGATGTCCGATCATAGCATCAAGTTATGATAAAACACCAGAACAAAGTAATGGTTTAAATAAGAAGGGCTGCTTTGCAGCAGCCCTTTCCAGTTTATTTCTTTGCAGAATCTTTTGGTGCTGTTTTACCCGGGATTATCACATCTTTTGTGCTATCCAGCTTAGGCGCAAACATCTGCTGCATTTGGTTAATACCCTGTATAAATGCTTCACAAGTTTGCTTATCATCCATCATATTATCAGCTGCATAACCAGAGAGGCTATTGTAATAGCGCACTTGCTGTTGCAAATCCTTTTTCACAGCTGCGGCTATCTTATCAGCCAGCTTTAAGTCCCCAGCCAAATAAGCGGCTTGCAATACCATCAGCGAAATACGGTTGTGTTGGTTACCGCGGCTCACCATAGCGTAAGGGAAGTTCTCTTCCAGCATGGCTTTGTCTACTTTCTCCAATACCTTTTTCGCATCATCTTTTCTATTTTTCGCTGCCAAATCTCCAGCCAATTCAGCATAAGCCAGTCGAATAGAATTCAGGTGTCTTCTGTTTTCTTCATCAAAATATACACCTGCTTTATCTGCACTGCCGAAATTAAATTTATTCATCAGGTTATCCAGCATCTTGTCTGTATTGAACTGACTGTTCACGACAGGCACGAGACGATAGCTCAAACCATCTTTACGGAGGTATTCACCAAAACCCAGCTCACCAAAGGGTGAAGTGAAGTAGATAGGTCTGTTCCATTTATTGGCAGCAATGACGTTCAATACAGCCAGATCGTTTTTCATCAAAGCATTCTTCGGAATGTCGAAACGCAGCTCAGACACCAAACTATCGCCTGCGTTAACAGTCTTGTTCGCCAGCACTGCAGCCGCATCAACAGGTACTGATACTTTACGAACAGGGAAGGTATTCAACACATCATCACCTCTGTTTTCTACTTTAGCTGGATCATCGCTTCCAACATAGTTTTTCATCATATCGTACAGATCGTAATAACGATCTTCCGGAATGCTTGGCTGCGGACGATACACCACATAATCACGCTTACGACCTTCAATTTGGTCTGAAGACCAAATCACATCAATCGCATCACTCTCATTCACTTTATAACGCAGCTGGTTAATGTACCAGTCGATACCCAATAAGCTGTAGTTAATCACACGAACATCTCTACGAATACCTTCTACTTCCTGCGCATACCACAGCGGATAAGTATCATTATCTCCGAAGCAGAATAAGATGGCATTAGGCGCACAGCTTTCCAGATAATCTCTTGCAAGGTCGCGAGCCAATTGCTTTTTGCTACGATCATGATCATCCCACTCCTGCTGTGCCATCAATGCAGGAACAGCTAATAAACAGATAACCGTTGCAATAGCAGGTGCTGCACCTTTGAGTGCTTTCGACAACCAATCGCGTACTTGTAAGACGCCAATACCAATCCATACTGCAAAAGCATAAAAGCTTCCTACATAAGCATAATCACGCTCACGTGGCTGATAACCTGCCTGGTTCAGGTACAATACAATGGCCATACCTGTGAAGAAGAACAATAACATGTTCACCAAGAAATCATCGCCTTTGTGCTTGTAATGGAAGAACAAACCAAAGAAGCCCAGCAGGAAAGGCAATAAGAATAATTTGTTATTGGCTTTGTTATTTTTCAAACTGTCTGGCATCATGCTCTGATCACCATACATCCAATTATCAATAAATGATATACCGGTAATCCAGTTACCATCACGTACATTTCCAGCAAACAAACCTTGTACATCGTTTTGCTTACCGGAAAAGTTCCACATGAAGTAGCGGAAGTACATCCAGTATGTTTGATAGCCAAAGAAGAACTTAAGGTTGTCCATCTGATTAGGACTACGCTCCCAAGTACCATCTTTCATACGATTGATACCTAAATAGTAAGCATAGTAATCAGCATGGTTTTGATCATTGCTGGCATCCCATACACGCGGCAAGACCATTTTATCTTCTGCTGCATATACATAATGACCGTCTTTACCAATCTCAATGTATTTATCCTTACCCTTCTGATACTTCGTGCTTGTCTCTTTGTAGTCATAAGGCTGTGCAGTAAACTTCTGACCATATAACAGCGGAAAATCGCCATACTGCTCACGTCCCAGATAGCCTACCAAGCTCATTGGATTGTCTACATTGTACATATCTACAGCAGGATCTGCACTACTGCGGATCATGGTAGTTACATAAGTGCTGTAACCAATCAGCATAAAAGTAAAGCACCAAAGACCTAAACGCAGGAATGACCATTGCTTTTTGTCTGCATATTTCAACCCATACCAAACCAAAGCAGCAAGTAATGCAAAGAAGAATGCAAAGCCACTGAAGAAAGGCAGACCAAAACTATTCACGAATGTGCGGTCGAAGAAACCCGCGGCTTTAATGGAATATTGAATCACACCCACCTGCACCACACCAGTGATGATACAAGAGAGAATGAAAAAGATGTAGATACCACCGTAGTAGTCTTTCTTCTCTTTATTCCAACCTTCAATAAGGTAAAGTAAGCCAATGGCAATACCTGTACCCAACAATACCAGTCCGGCCAAAGTAGAATCTGTTGACAAACCACGCTCAGGGTTGGCTTCTGATGAAGCGGCAATGAGTGCCAATACAAAGCCTGCAGCACCACCAATCAAGGTAAGACGAATAAACCATTTACGGATCAATGCATAATTGAAAGAAGCACGCTTCTTGAAATAATACACCATCACAATTGCCGGGATGGTCAAGAGGTTCAATAAGTGTACACCGATGGAAAGTCCCATCATAAAGAAGATGAAAACAATCCACTTATCTGCGCCTGGCTCATCTGCCTGATGTTCCCATTTGAGGATGGCCCAGAATACCAATGCAGTGAAAAAAGAACTCAAAGCATATACTTCACCTTCAACGGCGCTATACCAAAATGAATCAGAGAATGTATAAGCAAGTGCACCAACAATACCAGCACCCATGATGCTCCAAGCCTGAGATGCAGTCAACACATCTTTTACACCAACATTGACGATACGACGCGCAAAGTGTGTGATGGTCCAAAACAAAAAGAGAATCGTAAAGCCACTCGCCAATGCGCTCATGACGTTCACGGCTTTAGCGGCAGTTAAAGGATCGTTACCAAAGAAAACAATGAACAAACGGCCCAATAAAACAAATAAGGGCGCACCGGGCGGGTGTGGAATCTGCACCTTGAAACAGCTGCTCACAAACTCACCACAATCCCACAAACTGCCACCTGCTTCAGCGGTAAGAATGTATACGGTACAAGCAATCAAAGCGACTACCCAGCCAGTAATGTTGTTAATCCTGTTAAACTGCATATGGTTTTGGTTTAAATAGAGAGGGACGAAAATACCTGAAAGGCCCTTAAAGCCCAAAAAAACAAGGATATATGCACAGTAGCTGGCCTGAAATTGTTGTTAATTTTTAAGCGCCGCAAGGGGCTGATAATCAACAAAGACCAATTTATGCTTCTGCCAGAGAGATGCAGGCCCTTATCTTTGCAGCCCTATGACCGAAAAGCGTTCCGTTGCATTTCATACACTAGGCTGTAAACTGAACTTTTCAGAGACATCCACCCTATCCAGATTATTGGAGGCTGATGGCTTTGAGAAGCGTTCATTTGACGACCATGCAGATGTGTATGTGATCAATACCTGCTCGGTTACAGACAATGCTGATAAGGAATGCCGTCAGTTGGTACGCAGAATCCAGCGCAAAGCGCCGGAAAGTCTGGTGGTGATTACAGGCTGTTATGCTCAGTTGAAACCAAAGGAGATTGCTTCTATTCCCGGCGTAGATCTCGTATTGGGCGCCGCTGAGAAATTCAATATTACACAACACCTGCGCGAACTGTCTAAGCAAGACGATGCCAAAATCTGCAGCTGCGATATTGAAGATGTATCAGGCTTTACTGCTTCTTTCTCGATTAATGACAGAACCCGCACTTTCCTGAAAGTGCAGGATGGCTGTGATTATAACTGTTCATTCTGCACCATTCCCATGGCACGCGGTAAAAGCAGAAGCGATACTGTTGCAAATGTGATTGCCAATGCCGAACAATTGGCTGCCAATGGAGTCAAAGAAATCGTACTCACCGGTGTAAACCTGGGTGATTTTGGTAAGGGGCCCGATGGTAATAAACAACATCAGGAAACATTTTATGATTTGGTGCAAGCTTTGGATGCAGTATCAGGCATTGAACGTTACCGCATCTCTTCCATCGAACCTAATTTGTTGACAGATGAGATCATTGCTTATGTAGCAAAGAGCAGGGCTTTCATGCCGCATTTCCATATTCCATTACAGAGTGGCAGCAATAAGATTTTAGGATTGATGCGCCGCCGCTACAAGCGTGAACTATACGCTGAACGTGTAGCATATATCAAAAGCCTGATGCCGCATTGCGCGATTGGCGTAGATGTGATTGTGGGCACACCCGGCGAAACACAGGAAGATTTTCAAGAGACATTTGATTTTCTGCACAGCATTGATGTGTCTTACCTCCACGTATTTACTTATTCAGAAAGAGCCAATACCAAAGCACTGGATATTAAGCCCATTGTACCAATGCATGAAAGACATGAACGCAATAAAGTACTGCGCAATCTTTCTTTCATGAAACAAAATTTCTTCAATCAGCAACACGTAGGTGAAACTAGAAAAGTGTTATTTGAAGGACATGAAAAAAATGGCTTGATGGAAGGTTACACAGATAATTACATCCGTGTGCAAACGCCCTATCGCGCAGAATGGGCGAATCAAATCATCGACTGGACTTTACGCTAATTCCTGATTTCGAAGCTTCAAAGGTTGCAATAATTGATAGAAACTTTTTTGAGAAGCCAACTCAATCAAAGCATCTAAATGTCTTTGATGATGCAAATCAGTTCCTGCAAAATCGATTTGGTTTTCTTTGACCAGCTTTTCAGCAAAGCGACGCACACCAGTACCGTAATAATCAGAGAGTGACAACAAATTCAACTGTAACAAGCAGCCCATATCGCGCAACCTAGTTAATTGCGCAGGCATATGATGAAAGAAATTATACCGCTCAGGATGCGCCAGAACAGGTTTATAACCTTGTAATTGCAATTCGAAAATCACCGATTCAATATTAGGTGAAGGTGCCGCATAAGACATTTCAATTAAGACATATTGCTTACCCAAAGGCAAAACAGTTTGATGCTTTTTCAAAGCTTCTTCCATTTCCAGATCTACCATGTATTCTGCAGCTGCACCTGTACCCACTTGCACATCTGCTTCAATCAAAGCTTTTTGCATGATGGCTAAAGCAGGCAGAATGGTTTCAGGAGAATTGGGATGAATACCATGAAGGATATGCGGTGTGCAAATAAAATGTTGATAGCCCATATCTTTTAGCGTAGCAATGAATCGCACGCTATCTGCTACATCCTGCAATCCATCATCCAAACCCGGTAACAAATGCGAATGCATATCCACCCCAATAAAAGAGAGGTCAGGTGTTACGCGTTTTGATTTGAAAAAAGATAGGGGCATGATGGGTTTGCCTGATTTATTGAACAGGACTCAAATATTCAGCGGGAAATTCAACTACCATTACCTGACCAAGACTCTGGAGCTTCACGAATACTTTTTTGCGGCCACCACGAATCACCGTACCCACATTCCCCATGAATACACCGTAATTGATTTCCACTTGCATATCCTGCTCAAAACCTTCAACAGAAATAACAGACAACTGAGCCTGCTTTTCAGCAAGGTAAGTTTTGATCAGGTCAATCTCTTCATCACGGATAATGGCTGGCTTACCTACATAATAGACAAAATTGAGTACGCCATCTGTCATCAGAACAGACAATCGCTCAGCTTCAGTGACACGCACAAATACATAGGACTTGAACAAAGGCATTTCCACTACTTTCTTACGGTCGCTCCACTGCCTTTCTACTTTTTGCAGCGGGCACCAACTCTCAATGCCTTTGCGGATCAGTATGCTGTCCACTTTTTTTTCCCACTTCGGCTTGGTATACAAGGCATACCAACGCTTCTCATTGTCAAGCAACTGCTTCATACCCACAAATATAACAGGTCTTAGAGATACATGGGCGCATGAAAAAGCCCACTTTCGTGGGCCTTCCATTTAAATATGATTCATTACTTCGCTGCTGTGACCGCTTTTTGCGCTTTGGCCAGTTGGCTAACAATCTTTGTCGACTGATCGATATACATATCACCTTTTACGCCACGCAACCAAGCTTGGTAACGCTCGCCTTTAGGCTTATCTGGATTACTGAAGAACTTCACTCGGTCCATTGAACACACTTCTACGGCCAATTCATCTTTCAGCTTCAACAAATTCGTATTCTGGTTAACTGTTTCACGAATACGCTGTTGATTTTCTTTGTATTTCACTAAACTCAAAGGCACGGGTGCTTCTTGATACTTGGTTAACCAGTCAAGGTTACTCTTTAAGACAGAAAAATTGGAACCATTATCAACTGTTGCTTTAACTGAACTTACAATCGGCGCAAAATTGTTATAGCCTTTCCATGCATTGAATTGTGAAGCAGCAATTTCATCCCATGCCAAAGCATTAGGACGATCTTTTTCACGCAATTTGTAATTCTCCAGTACATCCGGTAAAACCAGATCAGGCACTACACCTTTCAATTGCGTAGATGCCCCGCTCACTCGATAGAATTTTTGGAATGTCAGCTTTAATGCACCCATATCTGTTCTGCCAGAAACAAAATCCAATGGGCGACCAACAGGCACATTTCTCTGCACTGTTCCTTTACCAAATGTAGATGTGCTACCAATTACTACCCCACGCTTATAGTCTTGTATTGCCGCAGCAAATATCTCACTCGCTGAAGCACTGAATTCGTTCACCATCACAGCCAGTGGACCATCGTACAACACAGAAGGATCACGATCGTAGAGTACAGTAGATTTACCATCTTTATCGCGCACCTGCACTACAGGACCTTGCGGAATAAAGAGACCAACCATTTGTACCACTTCATATAAAGAACCACCACCATTATTACGCAAATCAATCACAATACCATCTACCTCTTCTGCTTTCAATTTCTCTACTTCCTTTGCCACATCTTCAGAACAACGATGTCCATTCGCGTCTTCGAAGTTGGCATAGAAATCAGGCAAATAGATATAGCCAATCTTTTGATTCTCCTGCTTTACAATCGCGCTGCGCGCATATGCTTCATCCTGCACAATTTCCTCACGCTGGATAGTGATTGTTTTTACCGTTCCATCCTTTTTCTTGAAAGTCAGCCTTACCAGTGTACCCTTACCGCCACGAATTAATTTCACCGCATCTTCTACTGCATAACCAGTCAGGTCCACCATCTCGCCAGTCTCCTGACCAACTTTGATGATCAAATCATCCACACCTAAATCACCTTGCTTCCACGCAGGACCACCAGGCACGATGCTCGCAATTTTCACACCGGCATCATCTTCGCGCAATTGCGCACCGATACCAAAAAAGCGACCACTCATTTGCTCATCAAATGCACGCTTTTCTACCGGAGGGAAATAATCTGTGTGGGGATCAATCAGCTGCGTGATACTATTGATATAAGTTGAGAATCGCTGCTCTTCATTATAGGTACTCTTGATGCGATCGAAAGTCTTGTTCATGATTTTGAGCACACGCTCACGCGCTTCTTTCTCTAATTGCACATCAGACTTCAATAAAATACTATCACCCGCTTTTGCTTTCTCTTTTTGATCTAGCAGATCAGCATAACGCTCAAGTGTAAAATATTTCAATTTCTTGCGCCAACGATTTTTACGCTCTGCTGCATTAGCTGCATAATCCAACTTATCTGCATCCTGCTGGAAAGTTTCTTCTGCATCAAATTTGAAAGGGGATGCCAGTATTTCTTTATAGATAGCAATGGCTTCGTTAATGCGCTTATCATAAATCGCACTTACTGCTGGTTCAAACTTGATTTCAGCACCATGAATCTCATCATCAATCTTGGTCTCAAATTTCTTCAGTGAAGCAATATCAGATTGTAGAAACAGTGTTTTATCGCCATCCATTTCTGATAAAAACTTCTTGAACACTTCACGAGAGAAAGCATCATCTACTTTTTTAGGACTGTAATGCTGCTGTTCAATCAACTGCCCGATAACTGCCAATAATTTCTGACGTTGTGTTAAAAAGGACGGAGATGATTCTGTACTTCTAAAAGCGAAAAACAATGCTCCAGATAACAATACCACTGCCAGTACCCAGCCTCTTCTCTTAATCATAAAGTGTAAGAATTGATTCATGTGTTACCAAAAATAACCGAAAAACCAACCCACGAAGGGGTTCTTACACCAATTAACAAAGCTTTCTGCGGATCGGCTTAAAAACAGTTTTTACGGAAAACTGAATTGCCTTATTTTTGCAACCCGTTAAAAGAAACACTGTTTCTAGAAACACCCGGAGGTTGTAGCTCAGCTTGGTTAGAGCGTCAGATTGTGGCTCTGAAGGCCGGGGGTTCGAGTCCCCTCAATCTCCCATCACCCAAACCCCGATCATTCGGGGTTTTTAATTTATAGCACTATGCAGTATTCCTTATTGCTCATTCCAGTGATTTCAGCCTTTATCGGCTGGTTTACCAACTGGATTGCCATCAAGATGTTGTTTCATCCCCGCGAACCCAAGCGTTTTCTGGGACTGACCATACAAGGTATTTTCCCAAAGAGGCAGCAGCAGTTTGCAGAAAAGCTGGGCAAACTGGTGAGTAATGAGTTACTCTCCTTTCAGGACATCGCCGCCAAAATCACGAATCAAGACAATATGGAGAAGCTGATGCCCCATGTGGAAGCCCATATTGACAATTTTCTGAGGAAGAAATTGGCTGATGAGATGCCCATCATCAGCATGTTCATTGGCGAGAACACCATCCAGCAGTTAAAAGGCGTGTTCATGCAAGAGCTCAGACTGCTTTTTCCCGATCTCATGCAACAATATATGGGGCATTTACAGCAGGATTTAGACCTCGAAAAGATTGTTATTCAGAAAGTTGCGGGTTTTTCATCCGATAAACTAGAGCAGATATTGAACAGCATCATGTCTAAAGAGTTCCGATTTGTAGAAATCATCGGCGCCGTGCTGGGTTTCGTGATCGGTCTGCTGCAGATATTCATCACCTACCTCCAATAAGCTCCACCAACGGCGGAATCCTGTTACGGAAGGTATTGACTTTCACCATCCCCCATGGTCTAATTACCGTTCGTGTAATTCAGCCAAACAGCACCAACCAATATGAAGCACCTTTGTTTTACAGTTACGCATAATAATACAGTCATGAGAAAATTGTTATTTGTTTTTATTTTATTGTCAATTAATTATTCTGGTTTTTCGCAGTTTCCTGGTATGGGCGGCAACCGTGGTGGTGCAGCCGGCCAAAATATGAATGTGGGCCGCTTTTATGGCAAATTGGTTGATGCCTCTAACAAAGGCGTAGAAGGTGCTACCGTACAATTGATTGGTAACCGTTTTGATACGGTAACCAAAAGAATGAAAGAAGCCATCCTATCTACACAACTTTCTGATAAGCAGGGTGAATTTAGTATCGAGAACCTGTCTCTCTTTGGCAATTTCAAGCTGAAAGTGAGCAGTTTAGGCTTCAAAACCCTAGAAAAACAAATCAAGTTTGATATTAAGATGCCTGCTGGAGGCCCTCAAGCCTTAGCACAGAATGGCGGGTTTCAGCAACTCTTGGGGCAAGCCGACAAAGATCTGGGCAATATTAAGTTAGAAGAAGACCCTAGTACGCTGACCAATGTTACAGTAACTACAACTGCTAAGCAGTTTTTTGAAATGGGCGTTGACAGAAAAATCTTTAACGTAGAAAAAAACATCAACAGTACTGGTCAGACTGCTGTTGAGATCATGCGCAATATTCCCTCTTTGAACGTGGATATCGATGGTAACGTTACCCTGCGTAACGCTGCTCCTCAATTGTTCATTGATGGCAGACCTACTACCCTAACTTTAGAGCAGATTCCTGCTGATATCGTTGAGAAAGTAGAACTGATCACTAACCCTTCTGCAAAATTTGATGCATCAGGTGGTAATGCCGGTATCTTAAACGTGGTTCTGAAGAAGAACAAAAAAGTTGGTTACAACGGCGGTCTCCGCTATGGTTTGGATAGCCGTTGGCGCTCAAATATTGGCGGTGATTTAAACCTTCGCCAAAACAAGTTCAACTTCTTCTTGTCCGGCAACTTCAACCAGCGTAAATCGATCTCTACAGCACTTACTGACAGAGACAATTTCGGAACTAGCTCTAAAGCCATTGTTTTGCAAAACAGTAATGCAACAAACTCAGGTTACTTTGCTTTCCTGAGAGGTGGTATGGATTACTTCATTGATAATAGAAACACCATCACTGTTTCTGGTAGCTTTGTAAATGGCTTATTCAACAATGAAGAAGGGCAGCGTATTGACTCAAGTATCAATAGTATTTTCACTTCTTATAGTCTGCGCGATGCTTACTCGAATGCAGAATTTAGAAATGTTGGCGCAAGCTTTAGCTTCAAACACAATTTCCCTAAAGCTGGTCATGAGTGGACTGCTGATGTGAACTACAATAAAAGCAATAACGATAACAACTCTGATTTCACACAAACCACTTATTTCCCCAACTCTTTCGGTATCAAGGGCAATCCCGTTCTGCAAAAAACTTTAGGTACAGGCTCTAACAGTTTCGTAATCGTTCAAACTGATTATGAAAACCCAATCACAGATAATACTAAATTCGAAGCCGGTGCGCGTGCGCAGTTGCGCGATTTCACCAGCAATAACGTTCAGCAGTTCTTCAATTACAATACCAATACTTTCCAGACCATACCAAGTATCAGTGCCAATTTTGCTTACAATGATGCCGTATATGCAGCGTATAGCATTTACAGTTTCAAGAAAAAGAACTGGAGCTATCAATTGGGTATGAGAGCAGAAAGTTCTTTCTATGATGGCCGTATTCTGGGTAAGGACTCTAGTTTCAGGGTTGATTTCCCAATTAGCCTCTTCCCAAGTGCCTTCATCACTTACAAGAAGTCTGACAAAGAAGACATTCAGGTGAACTACTCACGTAGGATCAACAGACCAAACTTCTTCCAGTTGATTCCATTTATTGACTACACAGATCCGCAGAACTTGAACGTAGGTAATGCAGGCCTTAAGCCTGAATTTGTAAACTCATTGGAATTATCTTATAACAATGCGTATAAGAAAGGAGCCAACTTATTGATCAACGCTTTCTTTAAGTATAGTACCAACCTGATTACACGTTACCAGTACAAAGGAACAGATCCATTGAAACCATTTGACAGTGTGGTGTTCAACACCTTTACCAATGCCAATAACAGCATTATCTATGGTATTGAAATCACCAACCGTATGGATGTAACGAAATGGTGGAACATGACTGCTAACCTGAACATCTTTAACTCTCAGATTAATGGTGAGAATATTGCTAACAACCTCAATAACCAATTGGTAAGCTGGTTCGCGAAGTTGAATAACAACTTTAAGTTGAAGAAAGGCTATTCTATCCAGCTGAGTGGTGATTACCAAGCCAAGACTGTATTACCTCCGGGTGGCGGTGGCGGCGGATTTGGTGGTGGCCGTGGTGGATTTGGCGGTGGTATGATGTTTGGCGGCGGTAACGTTGGTACTGCACAGGGATACAACCTCCCTCGTTATGCAGTTGACATGTCTATCAGAAAAGATTTCACATGGAAAGGTGGCAATACCGGTTCACTCACACTGAGCATGAACGATATTTTCCGCACACAGTTACAACAAAGCTTTGCTGAGTCTCCATTCTTTACCCAGACTTTCCAGCGCAGAAGAGACCCACAGGTATTACGCCTGAACTTCAGCTGGCGCTTTGGTAAGTTCGATCCAAACCTCTTCAAGCGTAAGAGCACGAAGGGCGATATGGACGGCGGTGCCGGTAGCATGATGGGCGGCATGAACGGCTAATCCAATTAGACATCTTATAAAAAAATCCCGCAGGTGCGGGATTTTTTTATTTATTGATTCTTTCCGGTAAGCATGGGCACAAATGAGAATTGCTCAAAGCTCTCTTCTTTTAATGTACCATCCGGTAGTTTGGTTAAACGCAACATACGCTGCGCTTCTCCTTCGTCAACGGGTATTACCATCAGCGCGCCAACTTTCATTTGTTCTACCAGTTTGGGTGGAATGAATGGTGCAGCAGCTGTGATGATGACTTTATCAAAAGGCGCATAGGTTGGCAACCCTTCAAAGCCATCTCCATAAAAAAATTTGACGTTAGGATATTTATTGCGCAGGTGAAAGCCCTTCAGTTTTTCGTATAATTTTTTTTGTCGCTCAATGGTATGCACCCACGCACCCATCTCGGCCAGTACAGCAGCCTGATAAAAACTTCCTGTTCCGATCTCTAATACCTTATCGCCTTTTTTGATTTGCAATAATTGCGACTGATACGCAACTGTATAAGGTTGAGATATGGTTTGCCCCTCACCGATTGGAAATGCTCTGTCTTCGTATGCAATTTTATCAAATGCAGAATCCAGAAAATAATGCCTTGGTATATTGCCGATTGCTGCAAGTACAGATTCATCTGTAATGCCCTTTTCGCGCAGCAGTTCTACCAACTTCTTACGCAAACCTTTATGCTGATATGTGTCTTCAAATTTCCTCATGCCGAACAAATGTAATATTCCTACTCAAGAACTTTTCTGAACATCGCTGCTTGTGAACAAGAATTCAGCTAAGCAATTAACTATGCACAAAAAATGCCGCACTAGGCGGCATTCATGTATAAGGTATGACTATGCTATTTCAACTGCATGTCTTTAACGATACCATTGATCTTATTTTCCAGCTCAGCCAGCTTGGCATCGAAGTCTGCACGACTAGCCAGATCCGTCTTCACACTGAAATAGAATTTGATCTTCGGCTCAGTACCACTTGGTCTGGCAGAAATCTTACTGCCATCTGCGGTAACAAATTGCAATACATTACTCTTTGGCAAATCAATTGACCAAGACTCGCCTGTTACCAGATTCTTACCCTGCTGCAATTGATAATCCAGCAACTGCACTACCTGTGCACCATTGATGGTTGCCGGAGGATTGGTACGATAGCCTTCCATCATAGCAGCAATCTCTTTTTGTCCGTTCATGCCCTTCTTGGTAATGCTGATCAGGTTCTCGTAGTAGAATCCGTATTGGGTATAGAGATCAATCATTTTGTCGAAAAGCGTTCTGCCCTGATTCTTCTCATAAGCAGCCATTTCGCAAAGCAAGGCTACAGCACTAATAGCATCCTTATCGCGGGTTTTATCGCCAATCATCAAACCAAAGCTTTCTTCACCACCAACGATATAGTTTTCTTTTCCTTCTTTTGCTTTTACCAATTCTGCAATCCACTTAAAACCAGTGAGTACATTGTAACAAGCTACATTATTGGCTTTCGCTACGTCATTGATCATTTCAGTAGTAACGATCGTACTAATCACCATATCATTAGGCTGGGCAATGCCTTTGGCACGACGCGCTTCCATCATGTAGGCAAAAGCTAGCACTGCTGTTTGGTTACCATTCATGAGCACCCACTCGCCTTTGTGGTTCTTCACACCAATACCCACACGGTCGCTATCAGGATCTGTTCCCAGCAAGATATCTGCATCTAACGCCTTGGCTTTTTGCAAGCCGATATGCATGGCTTCGCTTTCTTCTGGGTTAGGATATACAACTGTTGGGAAATTACCATCGGGTGTAGCCTGCTCATCAACGACTGTTACATTGGTGAAACCAAAAGCTTTTAATACATCAGGTACCAAAGTAATACCTGTACCGTGAATGGGGGTGTATACAATTTTCAAGTCGTGTTGCTTTGCAATCACATCTGGATACACACTTAATCCTTTCACCATCTCGATATAAGCAGCGTCCATATCCTTGCCCATGAGCTGGATACGACTTTCACCTCCAGACCATTTCACTTCATCCACAGACGTAATAGCTTCCACTTCTGTAATTACATTCTTATCGTGGGGCGGTACCAGCTGACCACCATCATTCCAATATGCTTTATACCCATTATACTCTTTAGGGTTATGCGAAGCAGTACACACCACACCCGCTTGGCAACCCAAATAACGAATCGCAAAACTCAACTCAGGTGTTGGGCGTAATGCTTCAAACAAATAGACTTCGCAACCATTGGCTGCAAATACATTGGCAGTTGTTTCAGCAAAAAAGCGACTATTGTTACGGCTGTCATGGCCAATGGCCACTTTTACAGGTGCATCACCATAGGTCTTCTTCAGGTAATTAGCGAAGCCCTGTGTAGCCATGCCCACTGTATACTTATTCATGCGGTTGGTGCCTACGCCCATGATTCCACGGAGACCACCGGTTCCGAATTCAAGGTTTCTATAAAAGGCATCAGCTAGCTCGTCGGGATTATCTTTTTGTAACTGTTCAATTGTGGCTTTGGTTTCAGCGTCGTAGTTGCCGTTCAGCCAAACCTGTACGCGTGCTAAGATGGCAGCATCCATAGTTATTGATTTTAGGATTGGTTATTGAGTATCCGCAAGATAAACTTTTTAGCCATCCGCTAATCAGGAAAATCGTAGCTGCTGATTGCACCGTATGTTTGCAACATGCGCTGTCAAAAGCTTCTCATCATTACCACTTTTTTACTGCTGTCGATACAGTGCTTGTCGCAGTATGACTCAAGCTATGCACAAAGGAGTTTGGTGAATAAAAAGCGCATACAATTGGTTACAGCAGGTAATATTGTCGGCTATGGCGGCACAATGGCTCTGCTGTACAATGCTTGGTATAAGAATTATCCGCAAGGCAGGTTTCACACGTTTAACGACAACAGAGAGTGGTTGCAGGTTGACAAAGTAGGCCATATGTATAGTGCCTACATTGAGAGCAAAGCGAGTATGGAAATGTGGCGTTGGGCTGGGCTGCCGCGCAAACAAAGAATTTGGATTGGCGGCATGAGTGGCGCCATCTATCAAACAGCCATTGAGATTCTTGATGGCTTCTCTACACAATGGGGCTGGAGCTGGGGCGATTTCGCCGCCAATATTGCCGGCAGTGGAATATTGGTTGCACAGGAACTGGCCTGGGACGATCAAAGAATTCATTTCAAATTCTCGTTTCACCGAAACGATTATGGCGATCCCATCTTAAATGCTAGAGCAGATGAACTCTTTGGCGCAGGTCTGGCAAGCAGGATGCTGAAAGATTATAATGCACAAACCTATTGGCTGAGTGCCAACCTAAAATCATTTTTCCCAAAATCCAATCTACCCGCCTGGTTGAATCTAGCCGTAGGCTATGGCGCTAACGGCATGTTTGGCGGAGAAACCAACCAATGGGTAGATAAGAATGGCATTGCTTACAACAGAAATGATATTACACGATACAGACAATGGTATTTGTCCCCTGATATTGATTTTACCCGTATAAAGACCAAAAAGAAATGGGTAAAGACAGGCTTACTAATTCTCAATGCATTTAAGATGCCCGCACCTGCGCTTCAGATGTCTCGTAACGGCCTTCAAGTACAATGGCTGTATTTTTAAAGCAAGTAAGCAGACACCACTTCCCCATCTGCAACATCTACTTGAATATGGTCTTCCTGCGTGGTAGCAATAGACAAACCAACAAAGTCGGCATTAACCGGAAATTGCTTGTGCATTCGCTCTACCAAAACAAGGGTATGTATGGTTCTGGGATGATATTGTAACAACGGCTTCAGCGCATACAAAAGCGTTCTGCCACTATTGGTTACATCATCTACCAACAGGATATGCCGGCCGGTAAGGTCTATAGGTTCACTAAGGGTGATGTCCTTGGGTAATTGCTTATCCAAACTTACAGTCATCACCTGAACAGGGTTGGTCAGATATTGCCGAACCAATTGAGCCACTTTCTCTGCTATCACCATACCTGTGCCCTTCACCCCAATAATCACCAATGGTGCAGCTTCCCCACTGAGCTGTTCAGCCACTTCCAATGCCATTCTTTGGAGCTTATGGGCCGCCGTTACCTGATCTAAAATATATTTCCTGTTCATGCTTTATCCAGATTGGATGTACAAGGTAATGACAAAGCAAGAATCGACAAAGCAAATCCGCTATCTTAGCGACCTTAAGCATAACGATATGCAAATCATTCAGCAAGTGCTGTTCGTACTCTTAGCCGGGGCTGCTTCCTGGCTGTTTTACAAGAAAGCCAGTGAAATCAAGCGCAATATTCTATTGGGCAAGGAAGAAGATTTAACCGACCAACCATCGGTACGCTGGCGCAATGTGGTATTGCTGGCGTTGGGACAAAAAAAGATGTTCCTAAATCCATTGGTAGCTGTATTGCATTTTGTGATTTATGCCGGCTTTATCATTATCAATATTGAGGTGTTAGAAATAGTGCTGGATGGCATACTTGGGAAACATCGATTGTTTGCTGAGCCCTTGGGCAGTTTTTATACTTTTCTGATCAACTCTTTTGAGTGGCTGGCCGTAGGCGTAATAGTAGTATGTGTGATTTTTCTGAGCAGAAGAAATATCAACAAACTGAAACGATTTATCAGTAAGGACCTGAATGGATGGCCACGTAGTGATGCCAATTATATTTTGATCACTGAGATTGTATTGATGAGTTTATTCATCACGATGAATGCAGCTGATCGTGCTTTACAATTAAACGGCAATGAACATTACCATGATACCGGTAATTTCTTTTTTTCTGGTTTATTAGCGCCCTCACTTCAATCGTTTGGCGATGGCACACTGGTAGCTATCGAAAGAGCTTGCTGGTGGTTACACATTGTGGGCATATTTGCTTTTTTGAATTACCTGCCTTATTCTAAGCACCTGCATATCTTATTGGCATTTCCCAATGCCTATTATGCCAGACTGGATGCACCCGGTAAAATGCGTAACATGCCTTCCGTTCAGAACGAAGTATTGTATGCAATGCAGCCTGAGTTAGCGCCAGCCGATGCAGCACCTCCTGCCCGCTTTGGTGCGAAAGATGTAATGGACCTTAGTTGGAAAAACTTATTGGATGCGTATAGCTGTACAGAGTGCGGTCGTTGCACAGCTGCTTGTCCGGCGAATGGCACAGGCAAATTATTGAGCCCGAGAAAAATCATGATGGCCACACGCGATCGTTTGGAAGAAGTGGGTAAGAACATTAATCAAAACGGCAGTTTCCAAGATGATGGAAAATCATTGCTGCATGATTATATCAGCGTAGAAGAATTGCGTGCATGTACTACTTGTAATGCCTGCGTACAGGAATGTCCGGTAAGCATTTCTCCACTAGACATTATCACCGAGCTGCGCAGGTCACTCATTATGGAAGAGAGCAATGCACCGCAGGAATGGAATGGCATGTTCAGCAATACTGAAAACAATTTTGCGCCTTGGAAATTTTCTCCAGACGAGCGCGATCAATGGGCAACTGCATAATCATTACTTAAGAATACCGACTATATGAAAGTAAATACCATGGCTGAGCTGATGATGAATGGTGAAACACCGGAAATTTTATTCTGGGTGGGATGCGCCGGTAGTTTTGATCAGCGTGCACAAAAGATTACCAAGGCTTTTGCTACGATTCTCGATAAAACAGGCATGAAGTGGGCCATCTTGGGCAAGGAAGAAGCTTGTACAGGTGATCCTGCGCGCAGAGCCGGTAATGAATTTCTCTTTCAAATGATGGCCTATCAAAACATTCAGGTATTGAATGGCTATGGCATCAAGAAAATAGTCACTACCTGTCCGCATTGTTTCAATACACTCAAAAACGAATACCCTGAATTAGGTGGTCATTATGAAGTGATTCATCATACAACACTTTTACAGCAACTAATAGATGAAGGCAAGATTCGCATGAAGGAAGGTGGTGAGTTTAAAGGTAAGCGTATTACCTATCACGACTCCTGCTATCTCGGTCGGGCCAATGATATTTACGAAGCACCCAGAAAAGTGCTGGAAGCGCTGGATGCAGAGTTGGTTGAAATGAAGCGATGCAGAACAAAGGGGCTTTGCTGTGGTGCTGGTGGTGCACAAATGTTCAAAGAAGATGAACCCGGCGATAAGCGCATTAATCTGGAAAGAACGGAAGAAGCTTTACAGACCGGTGCTGGTTTTATAGCTTCAGCTTGTCCTTTCTGCAATACCATGATGACAGATGGTGTGAAGCTGAATGAAAAAGAAGAATCTGTTCAGGTATTGGATATTGCTGAAATGATCGCCATGAATATGGAATAATATGCAACGTATTCACTGGAAAAAATTCTTTGGTTTTGCCGGCATCGCTTTTCCTGCTTTGCTGATTGGCGACACATTGATTGATCTGGTGAAACAGCAGTTGGATTGGTCGCTCATCATCAGCACAAAAAATATCACTCTCAAATTAGCAGCAGCTTGTCTTGGCGCATTGATTTTCGCCTATCAACCTCAGGATGAAGAAACTTGATTCCCGGGCCAATCCCTGACTAGCCATTTTGCTTGTGCGATGGCTTCAGGTGGTACAGGAATGCGCAGCTCATCGAAGGTCTCTCCTCTTCTTGTATTCCAATGAAAAGTAAACTCTAGAATAGCTGGTTCCACTTTTTCATGAAGTGTTAGTTTACCCAGCCATCTTTGTTGGTTTTGCAATGCGTGATAGCGACCATTCACCAGCACACCATTAGCATGAATAATAACACGGTATCTATTTTCCGGATCAGGCTGTGCAATACCACGAAGTGTCAGCCATATTTTCAACCAATAATAGATTGCTGCAATAACAATACTGACTAATAGCGCAATTATCCAATTGGCGCCTCTGGAAATAATAATCATCAAACTACCCAACACAACCAATACAAAAGCTTCTACGAATGTATTGGTCTTTCGTTCCCGCTGCTCCCAACGGGCAAATTGCAGCCATTGTGCGCTTGAATACTCCCAAACAATGGGTAAGCCATGATCGGGTTGTTTATTCTCCACCAAGCTTGCTTCCTTAGATAGGCTGATTATTTCCGCTGCTTCTTCCAAAACCTGTTTCGACAAAGACCATTGTCTGTAACCGGCCCAGAGAAAAAATAAGGAGATCAAGAGGAATACAAGACCAATTGCAGCAGCTTGATTTGGGAAACTCAGTAAACCGCCAATAGCGATGGGCGAAACTAGTAAAGCCAATCCCCAGTAAATGATGGCTACGAGTTTACTTCCTTTGGATACTACCTGCTGATCCATTTTGTACATTTGCTTCATGAATGTACCCAATTATCAGCATTTGGTTCCGGAGGATTTCAACCCCAACTCACGCGTGTGGATTTATCAATCATCACGTCCATTCGGCATTAGTGAAGCACTCAAGATTGAAGGGATGCTGGAAGATTTTATCCAGAACTGGAAAAGCCATGGTCATGCTGTTAAAGGATATGGCAATCTTTTCTTAGGCCAATTTGTGGTACTCATGGCAGATGAAACTGCTGCAACAGTGGGTGGCTGCAGTACAGATAGTTCTGTGCATTTGATTAAAGCCATTGAACAGGAATTTGGTGTGAATATGTTCGATCGCCAGACGCTGGCTTTTTATATCAAAGACAAAGTGCAGTTATTGCCAATGAGCCAGTTGAACTATGGCGTCAGCAATGGGTTTATCACACCAGACACGTTATACTTCAACAATTTAGTGAGCACCAAAGCTGCTTTTCTGAATACCTGGATTACACCAGTAAAGAATAGTTGGTTGAACAGCAAACTGCCTAGTATTGCTTAATCACTTTTTGATTTTATCCAGAATCGCTTTCTTCTGCTTGTCATTCAAGCTGCTTTTTTGTACCATGCGGTTTAACTGATAGGCAATAGAGAGCCTGATATTTCTGGTATTAGTAGAGCTGAAGCTTTCAATATTGAAATTTGCACCGTATGTATAAGTGAGGAAACGCTGTGGTGTGAACGGATCAATCAGGTTCAGACTTACAATCAATCTGCGATCCATAAACTTATGTTGCACACCTAAGTTGGTAGAAAGATTGCTTCGGCTTCTACCCTGTGGATCAGCGAAACTGCTGAAGCGGGCATTGCCTTCAAATGTGAGCACACTACTGGGTGTATAATTATAATTCAAGGTTGTATAGAAAGTACCACCATCTCTGTAGCGATAGAGTTTTTTCTCAGCCTCATCATATTGATTGAATGTATAGCCCACACTCATATTCATCCTGAATTGCTTGCTGAATGTATAACCACCCCAGGCACTGGCCTCATACTCTTGCCTGTCTGCAATATTCAACCAAGTGATGGTGGTAACGCCGCCACCAATCAGGTTACGTATGGTATTGAACACATTCTTAATACGGTTATAACCCAATGAAGTATTGATATAATACTTACCCTTGATCAAACTAAAATTCCAATCGATATTATCTGCCAATGAAGGCTGCAGATAAGGATTACCAAAGCGAATATTGTATGGATCACTGTAATCTATATTAGGATTGAGCTCGCCAATACCCGGGCGACGAATCGTAGCACGATACACCAGCGCCGTATTCATGCTTTTACTAAACTCTTTTCGAATAGTCGCATTAGGCAGCACATTCCAGTATTTATTGGCAGTATTGGTGGCGTTACCTTTCAGGATATCAAAATACATATCCGTTAACTCAGCTTGTGCACCAAAATTGATACGCCATTCCTTGGGCAGCTTGAAATTCAATCCGGCTCTAACGGTAAACACTTGCTGATGAAACCAGAAATCATTACTCAATGCATCATTCGGCACCATTGCACCATCCACCTTCCGGAGAAAATTGGTGTTTAAAGTATTGTGGAAATTACTCTTCGTATAAGTGAGTCCCGTTGAAAAACTATTGCCTTGCTTTTGAAACGGACGATCATAGTTAACACGGCCCGACCAACTATTACTGATATTATTAAAGAACTGGGACTGGGTGGAATCTATTCCGGTTGGGAGGAGATTTCCATTTAAGAATTCCTGAAAAAAGTCCCGATCATTCTCATTTTTCCCTGCATTGGCTAATGCCATAATGCGCAACACTTCTCCTGCCTTTTCCCCGCGTAAGGTATAAGTCAAATTTAAGCCATGACCATAACCCAAACCATTACTGCTGTTTTCCCGATTACTCACTTTCCAAGTTTCACCAAAGCGGTTAATATTGGTAAACTGTGTGCGGCTATTGTTATCAAAAAAATTCAGGTTACCGTTGTAGGTGAAACTTAGGTTTTGCCGCTTACTGATTTCATACTCCAATTGCGTGCGCCAGTTGGGACGGATATTCTGATTGTTGAAACTGCCATCGGTGTGAAAACGATTGGTAGAATCCTTGTAAATATTTTCTCTTCTTGAATAGCTACTACCCATAAACTGACTCGCACCAACATTCACCGTATTCGTAAAAGATATCTTTTGATTGCGATAGCTGAGATTTACGCCTAGATTGGCTTCGCCGCGTGTGCCGGCTGTTAAGTTCACTCTACCAATCCAACCAATCTTACCTTTTTTGGTAACAATATTTATAACACCTCCAGTTTCTGTAGCATACTGTGGTGGCGGATTGGTCATAATCTCCACTTTCTCGATACTACTACCCGGCATGCTTTCCAACAGGTCCTGCAACTGCTGCGCTGTTAATTCAGTAGGCTTATCATCAATCAGAATCTTTGGTTCTTTTCCCTTCAATAAGATTTTACCATTAGGGTCATTATTGATCAATGGCATATTCTTCAAAATCTCTGCTGTGGATGCACTGCTGTTCAAAGCACTCTCACCAACATTGTAAGTAATCTTTCCATCCTTGTTCTCAATTAGTGGTTTTTCGGAATAGACTACTACATCCATCAATTGGTTAGAGGCTGTATTGAGCTTGATATCGCCAAGGTTAAAATCATAGCGCTCTGCACGCAAGTAAATACTATCCATCTCCAAAGTAGCGAAGCCCAAAGCCTGTATGCGGAGTTTATAATAACCCATCTCCAACTTCAGAAATTCGAAGCTGCCATTCTTATCAGAAACCTGTTGATACTTTTTGAGGCTATCTGTACGATTGATGAGTGCCAAGGTGGCAAAAGCCACCGGTTTGCTGTTTTGGCCATCTACCAAAACACCTGTTACAATACCCAATGCTTTACGCTGCTCGGCATTATCCGACTGCGCTGTTGATTGAATAAGGGTCAATACAAGTAGAAATGCTAAACAGTATCTCATCACTGGTGATAAAATTAACCCGCAATAACGGCTCTGCTTATTTTTTTTGACGAATGGACGGCTATTTTTGCCGCCAAATAATCCCGCATGGTCATTTTATACGGTATACCTAATTGCGACACGGTTAAAAAAGCCAGAACCTGGCTGGATCAGCACAAGGTCAGTTATCAATTTCACGACTTTAAGCAAGCAGGGATTGATTCCAAGCGCATTCAGCGCTGGATTGATGCAATGGGTATTGAAATTGTACTCAATAAGAAAAGTACCACCTGGCGAGCATTGGATACAACGCAACAAGCATCAGCAAGCAACACCAAAAAAGCCATACAATTGATGCAGGAGCATACCAGCCTGATCAAACGACCAGTATTGGAAAAAGATGGACAAGTATTGGCAGTAGGATTTGACGCAGCCAAATACAGTAGCTTATTTTAATAACTGCTGCAGCGTTTTAATTAAGTCTGGACCACGAAGGTTCTTGGCAACGATAACACCCTTGGGATCTACCAGAAAGTTCTGCGGAATACTCTCCACACGATATTGCTTGGCAACAGCATTGTTCCAATATTGCAGGTCACTTACATGTGTCCAAGTAAGGTTATCATCTTTAATAGCTTTCAACCAACGATCGCGACTCTGATCCAATGACACACCCAATACAGTAAAGTTTTTATCCTTGAACTGCTGATATGTAGCTACTACATTGGGGTTTTCATCGCGACAAGGTCTGCACCAACTCGCCCAGAAATCAACCAGTACATATTTACCACGCAGTGAACTCAGGGAAACCGGATTATTGGCCGTATCGTTCTGTGTAAAATCCAAAGCCGGCAAACCGATGGCACCTATCTTGGCATCAGCAATCGTTTCTTGTAATAACTGTGCGAAGAAACCTGTCTTAGCGGCTGGCTGCAATTCGTTATAGGCAGTTTCTAATTCCAGTGGCGAGTCAAATAATTTATTGATCGCATATAACACAAACGGACTCACAGGTGATGCAGGTTTCTCCTTCACGAAATTGGTAGCAGTGATCAATACTTTACCGATAGCTTTTTCATACTCGCCAATGAGTAATTGTCGCTTACCCATATCCTGCTCTTTTTGCAATCTGGCAGAAAGCTTACCCAGTGTATCTTTCAGCGGAGTAAATCTTTGCTTATACAAAGCATAATCATCATTTGCTGTAGAACCTTTTACGGTGGCGGCATTCCATTTAGCACCATCAGCAGCAATCGTCACTTGATCGCCGGGCGCTAAAAACATATCGATTATTTTCTTCTGTTGCTTCAGTTCCAGCTGAACCAATGTAGGCGAGCTTAGGTTGAAGTTAGCGTTGAATGCACCCTTCACCAATTTAGCACTAGACAGTTCCTTTCCCTCTGCATCAGACAATAAAACTGCCGCACCTTCTGGAATGTTTTTCAGGGTTGCTTTCAATTGGTTTTGCTGGGCCATCAGACTGAATGGCAAAAGTGCTGCAACAACAAGGATAATTCTCATGGTTATTTTGAATGACGATTTCTAAGTACTTCGATTACTTCCTGCAAAGTATGCCCTTTGGCGTTAAGCAAAAGCAAATAATGGAACATCAAGTCGGCGGCTTCTCCTAAGAAAAGCTCCGTATTATCATCCTTTGCTTCAATTACCAGCTCAACAGCCTCTTCCCCAACCTTTTGTGCCACTTTATTGATACCCTTGGCGGAAAGTCTGGCCACATAGGATTCTTCAGGAGAGGCTTTTCTTCTAAGATTGATGATATCCTGCAGGTAAAACAGAAAATCTTCTGAATGATTTCTTTCATTCCAACAAGTGTCTGCCCCAGTATGACAAACCGGACCAAGGGGATGCGCCTTAATCAGCAGGGTATCTTTATCACAGTCCACTGCCATAGATTTCAATTCCAGAAAATTGCCACTTTCTTCACCTTTTGTCCATAAACGTTGCTTACTTCTGCTATAAAAAGTGACTTTACCAGTGCGTTGTGTTACATCAAGCGCTTCCTGATTCATAAAGCCCAGCATCAATACTTTCTGCGTCTGAATATCCTGCACAATAGCTGGTACCAGTCCGTCTACATATTTCGAGAAATCAACTTGCATAATTATCATTTATAATCGTACAGAAATACCTTCCTGTTTCAAATACTGTTTCAATTCCGGAATACCAATTTCCTTGAAATGAAAAATACTGGCTGCCAATGCCGCATCTGCTTTTCCTGTGGTGAATACATCTGTAAAATGTTCCATGGCACCACCACCGCCGCTGGCAATTACAGGCACTGGCAACAACTCACTCAAAGTTCGGGTGATTTCCAATGCAAAACCCTGTTTGGTGCCATCATGATTCATGGAAGTGAGCAATATTTCCCCTGCACCCAAGTCCACAGCCTGCTTGGCCCAATCAACACAAAGCATAGCAGTCTTAGTTCTACCACCATTCAGGTATACATACCATTGTCCGTCGTCTTCCAATCTAGTATCAATCGCCAAAACCACGCACTGACTACCAAACTCATTGGCCAGTTCATGAATCAGATCTGGTTTTTTAAAAGCTGCTGTATTGACGGAAATTTTATCTGCACCGTTTTGCAATAGCACTTGTACATCTTCCACACTGCTGATGCCTCCACCTACCGTAAAAGGTATGTTGATGTGGTGGGCAATCTTATTCACCAGCTCACTCAATGTCTTTCTTTTCTCAACAGTAGCTGTAATATCTAAAAAGACCAATTCATCTGCACCCTGTTGCGCATACAAAGCGCCCAACTCTACAGGATCACCTGCATCGCGTAGGTTCACGAAATTGGTACCCTTTACGGTTCTACCATCTTTAATATCCAAACAGGGAATAATTCGTTTTGTAAGCATTTATGATTTGAAATTTACAATTTGAGATTGACAACCATGAATCTGTAATTAATATTATGCGCTGCGATCTTTAAACTTCTGACCTTTATAAGGTGACTTATTTAGGTATTGAATAAAGCCAGCGATACCAGCAGCCAGCTTTTCACACATTTCATATAAAGCATCAAAATCACCCTGATTGATATATGTCTGATCCAATGCTCGATAAAGTTGAGACTTCACCTCACCACATGATCCCTTCGCAATACCCAAGAACTGTATAAACTCGAGCCGAGACGATCTTTCGAAGCCTTCGGCAATATTATCCATGATTGAACCAGATGCACTCCTTATTTGGTCTTTAAAGCGGAAATCTTTTTGAAACTTACCTTGCTCACTGATAACGAATATTTTATTCGCTAACACCCTAGCTTCAACCCATAATTCCAAATCCTCAAATCGCTTTATAGTTGCCATAATCTCAAATATCAAATCAGTAATTTCAAATCTTTTAATGAAATTCTGTTCTCATAAATCGCCTTGCCAATAATCACCCCAGCACAACCTGCTTCTTGCAAAGCAAATACATCATCCAGCACTGCTACGCCACCACTAGCAATCAAGTGTAGTTCGGGAAATTTCTCTTTTAAAGAACGATACAAATCAGTAGCTGGGCCTTCCAGTTTACCATCCTTGCTCACATCTGTACAGAAGATTTGTTGTACGCCTTTCTGTAGATAGTCCTGAATAAAATCATAAATCCATATATCGGTGGTTTCCAACCAGCCCGATACAGCAAGCTTCTCTTGCTTTACATCGGCCCCCAGTAAGAACTTATCAGCACCAAATTGCTGTAGCCAAGCGGCGAAGGTTTCAGGCGACTTCACTGCCAAACTACCGATTGTTGCCAATGCAGCACCAGAATCAAATACAATGCGTACATCTTGCTCTTGCTTGATACCGCCGCCGAAATCAATCACCAAATTGGTTTTACCCGCAAGCTTCTCCAATACTTTCCAGTTCTGCACAGCACCTGCTTTAGCGCCATCCAAATCAACCAGGTGTAAGCGCTGTAGGCCCGCATCCTGAAATTGCAAAGCCACTTCTAGCGGATCTTCATTATATATTTTCTTTTGCGCATAATCACCTTCAGTCAAACGCACACATTTTCCCTCTATAATATCAATAGCTGGAATGATGGTGAAAGACTGCCGCTGCATATTATCCTGACTGCTTGCCATGTATTTCCTTTATAACTCAATAAAATTTTTCAATAAACGCTCCCCTACTTCAGCACTCTTCTCTGGGTGAAATTGCACACCATAAAAATTATCCTTGTGTAATGCTGCACTATATGGTTGCACATAATCAGCTGTAGCAATAGTATGCTCACCCAATGCCGCATAATAGCCATGAACAAAATAGTAATACGCACCTTCCGATATTCCATTGAACAATGGCGAACGCAATGCGCGAACTTCATTCCAGCCAATTTGAGGAACTTTCAAACCAGTATCACCTGGCTGAAACTTGCGCACGGTTTCTTCAAAAATACCCAGACATGCGGTATCATTTTCTTCACTGTGCGCACACATCAATTGCATGCCTAAACATATACCTAGCACCGGCTGTTGCAAAGAACGAATCAATGCATCCATACCTCTTTCTTTCAAATATTGCATGGCAGAACTGGCTTCACCCACGCCCGGAAAAATCACTTTGTCTGCTGCACGAATTGTAGCTGCATCATCTGTTACTGTTGCTTCAACGCCAATACGAGACAATGCATACAGCACCGACCGAATATTTCCTGCGTTGTATTGTATGATAACCGTTTTCATGTTAATTTTATTTTGATCAGCGGAAGTAGCTCATCTGGTAGAGCGACAGCTTCCCAAGCTGTAGGTGGCGGGTTCGAGCCCCGTCTTCCGCTCAATGCAATACTTTTTGTAAAAAAGCCTGCACAGTTTTTTCAACCTTACTGCCTCCTTCTTGCAAAGCCCGAATAAATGCTGTACCAATGATGGCGCCATTCGACTGCGCACAAGCAGCATCAAAACTGGCTTTGTCCTTGATTCCAAAACCTACCAACACCGGGTTATGCAATCCATAGCCATGCAGTCTTTTCAAATAAGCACCTACATCATTCATCTGCTGATTGCTCCCTGTTGTAGAAGAAGAAGATACTGCATACAAGAACCCACTGCTAAGTGTATCCAATTTGCGTACACGCACTTCACTTGTTTCAGGCGTAACCAGAAATATAAAGTCCAACCCATACTGCTTAATAACAGCACCATACTGCGTTTCAAATTCATGCTCAGGCAAATCGGGTAAAATCAATCCATCCACACCTATTGCTGCAGCATCCTTACAAAAACGTTCAAAGCCATATTGCAATACAGGATTCATATAACCCATTAAAATCACTGGAATGTTCACTGACTGGCGCATCGTTGCCAATTGCTCAAACAAAACCTGAATGGTCATGCCATTGGCAATGGCCACGCTACTACTTTGTTGAATCACTTCACCATCTGCCAGCGGATCACTATAAGGCATCCCCAGCTCAATGATATCTGCACCATTATGCTGAAGTGCTTGCATCACTTCCAAAGTGCTGTTCAACTTTGGAAAGCCTGCAGTACAGTAAACATTTAGAACCCGATTATTTTTTCTCTCAAATAGTTGTGCTAACCTGCTCATGTTTCTTGTTTAAGCCTGATCCAAATTCAATTCACGCATATATGTAGCCAGATCCTTATCACCTCTGCCACTCAAACAAATGATTATTTGATCATTCTCGTTTGAAGTCATTTGATCCAAAGCAGCAAACGCATGCGCAGTTTCTAATGCAGGAATAATACCTTCTGTTTTACTCACGTGCAAAGCGGCTTTCAACGCATCCTCGTCTGTTACACTTAAAAACACACCTCTTCCACTCGTAAATAAGTTGGCATGCAAGGGACCAATACCCGGATAATCCAAACCTGCGGAAATACTGTGCGGTTCTACTACTTGTCCGTCTGCAGTCTGCATCAACAAACTCTTACTACCATGTAAAATACCCGGCGTGCCTAATGCCGTGGTTGCAGCACTCATGCCACTGTTCACACCATGTCCTGCTGCTTCTACTGCTACTAATTGCACAGTAGGCTCATCCAGAAAATGATAGAAAGCACCAGCTGCATTGCTGCCACCACCCACACAAGCAATCACATGTGAAGGCAAAGCGTTGCCTGTTTTCTCTTTCAACTGATCCTTCATCTCTGCACTAATCACACTTTGAAAACGTGCCACCATATCCGGATAAGGATGCGGACCAACCACACTGCCGATGATATAATGTGTATTCTCCGGATGATTGATCCAATCGCGGATGGCTTCGTTGGTTGCATCTTTCAAAGTCTTGCTACCGCTTCTAGCCGGAACTACTTTTGCTCCCAGCATACGCATACGTGCCACATTCGGTGCTTGTCGCTCAATATCCTTCTCGCCCATATACACAATGCACTCCAACCCTTTTAAAGCACAGACTGTAGCTGTTGCTACACCATGCTGCCCAGCACCTGTTTCTGCAATGATGCGCTTTTTGCCCAAGCGTTGCGCCAATAAAATTTGTCCGATCGTATTATTGATCTTATGCGCACCGGTATGACAAAGATCTTCACGCTTTAGCCAAATATTGGTCTTGTATTGCGCACTCAGTCTTGCCGCATAAAACAATGGTGTTGGTCTGCCCACATAATCGCGCAACAAATCATGAAACGCCTGTTGAAAAGCAGGCTCTTCCATAATCTCCAAATAGCGCGTGCGCAACTCTTCCACATTGCGGTGCAACATCTCTGGAATATACGCGCCACCAAACTGACCATAGTAGCCGTGCACATCGGGATGGGTGTATGTTGTGTTTGTCATCTGCATCACTTTAATCTCCTTTGGTTGTGTCACTCACTGCACCGTTCAGCTCGCTAATGAACTGGGCTATGAGCGACATATTTTTAATGCCCGGCATTACTTCAAACCGGCTATTGATATCTACTGCAAATAAATCCTTGGCTACAGGGTCTTGCATAAACCGTTGGATACTGGCACCATCAGTTGGTTCTATCCCACCGCTCAGGAAAAAAGGTTTACCAATATTCAATCCTTTCAAGCGTTCCCAATTAAACTTTCTGCCCGTACCACCATAAATGTCTTTGATCGAAGGATCAACACTATTGCTCTTTACACCAGTATCAAACAAAAACATATCCGTATCATAGAAATCACGAATACGCCACTGTACATTATCATTATCTCCAAAACGAAAAGCCTTGATCACCTGAATATTGCTCGACAATTTATCGCACTGAAAAGGCGTTTCATCTCCATGTAATTGCACCATATCCAATCCATAATCATACACCGACTGCATCACTTCATCATAGCTGGCATTCACAAATACCCCTACTTTAAATACTTTCAGTTTTTCCTTTCTTACATCTGCGGCTTTCAATCCATGCTTCAGTACATAACGTGGCGATTTCGGATAAAAAATCATGCCTGCAAACTGCACGCCCAGTTCTCCCAGCTCGTGCAATTGCTCAACAGCCGTCATACCGCAGACTTTTATCCTCATCGCGCAAATCTTAATGCTTCCACAAATTCCAGAAAAGCTTTACCCGGCTCACTGGTTTTCATAAAATTCTCTCCAACCAAAAAGCCTTTGAACCCGGCTTTTTCCAATAACAAGATATTCTCCACACTACTGATACCACTTTCAGTAACAGCAGGTTTATCCTTCGGCAATTGCTGAATCAGGCTTAAGGATGTATCCAAAGACACTTCAAATGTTTTCAGGTTACGGTTATTCACCCCAACCATATCCACATCAGCGCAGATATGTTTCAGCTCAGTAGCATCATGTATTTCCAACAACACTTCTAACCCAATAGCTTTTGCATAAGCAGCCATTGTTGCCACTTCATTTACAGATAAACAAGCTGCAATCAATAAGATCACATCAGCACCCATAGCTTTAGCCTCATCAATCTGATAAGTATCAATCATGAAATCCTTGCGCAGAATGGGCACTTCCTGCACACGTGCGCGCATCAGATCAACAGCAGAGCCACCAAAGAAATCAGCATCTGTCAGCACAGAAATACCTGCAGCAGCTTGTGCATAAGCAGTTGTTACTTCTACCACATCTGCAGATGCGTTGATCACACCTTTGGAGGGCGACTGCCTTTTGTATTCCGCGATAATGCCACTTGTTTTACCGGACATCAAACGCTCCTTCAGGGAAATACAACTACGCTGAAAAGCTGGCATGGCTTTCAACTGCGCAGCACTTGTCACCTGCTTTCTGGCAGCTACTTCTTCTTTCTTGCGTGCAACTATCTTCTCAAGAATATTCATCTTACTGTAAGCCAATTAATGTATCCAATACTTTTTTTGCTTTACCACTATCCAAACTTTCTACAGCAGCTGCATAAGCCGTATCATAGTCGGCATACACACCAGTGCTAAACAATGCCATGGCTGCATTAGCTAAAACCACCGCATTCTGCGCAAAGCTACCCTGCCCACCAATAATCTTTTTGAAAATAGCAGCAGCTTCTTCCACTGTTTTACCACCGTGCAGGTCTTCCGGCATCACCATTCTCTTGCCCAATTGCTCAGGTGTCATGATGCGCTCGCCATTATTGGTAATCACTTTGGTATCTGTGGTGAGCGAAATTTCATCATATCCATCCAAACTATGGATTATCGTGAAAGCCTTACCTGTTTGCTGCAGCAAATAGTTATACACTCTGGCCATTTCCAGGCTAAACACACCCACCAACTGTGTGGCTGGTGCAGCGGGATTCACCATAGGCCCGAGCATATTGAAGAAAGTACGCATGCCCAGATTCTTACGAATTGGGCCTACAACTTTCAATGCAGGATGAAACAAAGGCGCATGCAGGAAACAGATATTGGCTGCATCTAATTCACGATTCAATGCGTCCACATTATTCTTGAATGTGTACCCTAACTGCTCCATCACATTTGATGCACCACTCACACTGGAAGCACCATAGTTACCATGCTTGGCTACTTTTTGTCCCGCACCTGCTACAATAAAACAAGTAAGCGTAGAGATATTGAACGTATCTTTTCCATCACCACCAGTACCAACAATATCGATGGTATTAGCACCGCGTAAATCAACAGGTATTGCCAGCTCTAACAATGCATCCTGAAAACCTTGTAACTCTTCAATCGTGATACTGCGCATGAGATACACCGTCATGAAGGCAGTGATTGCATGTTCATTGTACAATCCCTTACCAATACCCAGCAGTGCTTCATAAGCCTTCTTTCTGCTCAGGGTTTTGTGTTCGAATAAATATTGTAAAGTCGCTTTCATCTTACTTGCTTTAACCAGTTCTGAATAATCGTAGCACCTTGTGGTGTTAATACACTTTCCGGGTGAAACTGCACACCTTGTACATCATAATGCTTATGCCTTAAACCCATGATATAGTTTTGATCGTCCACTGCAGTTATTTCTAATGCATCAGGGAAATCCTGCTGATCCACTACCCAGCTGTGGTATCTGCCAATCTCAATTGTATCATCCAAGCCTTCATACAAATCCTTTGCTTGTCGATTGATCAATTTTGCCGATGTGGCTATACCATGAAAGACGGTGCTTAGGTTGGTGAGTTTGCCACCAAATGCTTGTCCGATTGCCTGATGCCCCAAACAAACACCCAGTATGGATTTTGTAGCTGCATATCTTTCAATCAGCGGCAATAACAAACCCGCTTCTTCAGGAATGCCAGGACCGGGTGATAAGATAATCTTATCGTATACCGCCACCTCATCTAATGCAATGGCATCATTTCGATACACATCAACCGGCGATTGCAGGATATGTTCCACCATGTGTACCAGGTTATAGGTAAATGAATCGTAATTATCGAAAACGAGTACACGCATATCAAATAGTTGTTGCCAGCTGAATGGCTGTTTTCAGGGCATTGAGTTTGTTGTTCACTTCTTGCAATTCAGACTGGGGCTCACTGGCAGCCACTACACCTGCACCGGCCTGATAAAACAAGGTATTATCCTTACTTAAGAAAGTGCGAATCAAAATGGCATGGTTGCAAGTACCATCAAAACCCATAAAGCCCAATGCACCACCGTAATAACTTCTCTTAGTTGGCTCCAGCTCATCAATCAATTGCATGGCTCGAAACTTTGGCGCACCACTCAATGTGCCTGCCGGAAATGTTGTTGCCAACACTTGAAATGCATTTGCATCAGGTTTGAGCACGCCAGTCACTTCGCTCACTAAATGAATTACATGGCTATAGTATTGTACTTCCTTATAATGGGTTACGGTTACATCCTGACAAAAATGACTTAGATCGTTTCTTGCTAAATCCACCAACATCACATGCTCTGCATTTTCCTTGGCATCTTCTAACAAGCGTGCAGCAGCCTGTTGATCAACCGCATCATCCCCTGTTCTTTTGAAAGTACCTGCAATTGGATGCACGGTTGCTTTACCATCACGAATGATGAGTTGCGATTCTGGCGAAGAACCCATCAACTTATAATCACCATAATCAAAGAAGAAGAGGTATGGTGAAGGATTCACGCTGCGCAAAGCACGATACACATTAAACTCATCTCCGATGAATCCCTGCTGAAAACGTCGGCTCAACACAATCTGAAATACATCACCTCTATGGCAATGACGAATGCCGGCTTCCACCATAGCGATATATTCCGCATCAGTGAGATTACTGCTTTCACCAGCTTTTGTTTGAAAAGGATATACGGGCACATCCTTACTGCGAATCAATGACTCTACTGCAGCTACATCACCTTCCAAGCCCTTGATTTGGTTTTCCATCAAATAAAGCTCATCCTTGAAATGGTTGATGGCTATCACATATTGATACAAACGGTAACGCAATTGCGGAATCTGCACACCTGGCTTTTCTCTTAATGAGATTGTATCAAAGCCGGCAATCGTATCGAACCCAGTATAGCCAAACAGGCCTTGTGCTGTGGCCGCTACTTTCTCAGTTGGAGAAACAGCTTCAAAGCGACTCATAAAGTCCGTCAAAACTGCGGTCAGGTCTTGCGGCTGCTTCAGTTGGATAGATTCCGGTTTTTGTGCAGGCAGTTTATACTCTATTTTTTGCGCACTGCTCAGCTCTATGCCGGCAATTGCATTGATACAAATAAAAGAATAACTGTTTTCCGCTGCATGGTGATCGGTACTTTCCAAGAGGATAGTGTCTCGGTATTTATCGCGCAAGCGCAGGTAAATACCCACCGGTGTATACACATCGGCCAGCATTTTCTTTACGCTCGTATGAATCTGAATCTTTTTCATGTTCTGCCTTGTTCGAATACAATAAAAAAGCCCCGACAATCCTGTCGGGGCCTATATTTTGAAAGTACTGGCAATGCCATTACAATCCCCGACTGAGGTTTGAATGCCACCACCAATGCTTATTGATCTGAATTTTCATGAATTGCAATATTACAGCATCCCCGAATACAACCAAAAGGTTTTTTTATGGGCAAATTTTCACGTCGATATAGCCGCTGGCAATATACTATTGGCTTTTTCTTAGCGTTTAAGTCATGAAATTTGAAACAAAGCGATTTGATATGCCCAAGATGAAGCAACTATTTCTATTCTCTATCAGCAGCATGCTGGTATTGTTGATGATTACAGCATTTACCCTGATCAATAACCCGGACGCCATGATTGGTTATTGGCGTACTGGCGATGGCAAAGCCATTGTTCAAGTATATAAGCAGGAGGACAAATATTTTGGCAAGATTGTGTGGTTGGCTGAGCCTAATGATCCTGAAACTGGCAAACCCAAACTTGATAAAAAGAACGAAGAGGAGAAACTGCGTACCCGCCCTATCTTGGGCATGGTCAACCTGCGCGACTTCAAATTCATCAAGAAAGGGGTTTGGGAAGATGGCAAAATCTATGATCCCAAGAGTGGTAACGATTACAGCTGCGAGATCAAGATGACGGATGAAAACACTTTAGAAGTACGTGGCTATGTAGGCATTTCGATGTTTGGCAGAACAGATACTTGGAAACGCCAGCGTATGAAGAGCTAAGGCTAAGTAAATTTTACATACAAAAATCCCCCTGCAGCATTGCAGGGGGATTTTTATTTTCTATACAGTTGCCTATAAGCTTACCAAATTCAAACTCACGTTAAAGAAGAATGTATTGCCCAAAGTTGGTTTATACAGCTCATCTTTTTCTTTACCATCATACTTACTTACTTCTACGAAACGGCCATTAGCGCGTAACCCAGCCTGCAAGCTGATCCACCAGAAACCGGATAAGCTCCTCTCCAATGTAATGCGGGGCTTGATTTCACCGCGCTGCACAAAATGTGTATGTCCGCCGCTATATTTCGCATACTGGTTACCCTCTAACTCATAACCCAGATGCAGCATGGACTTAGGATTGAAATTTCTTCTAAACTGTACTCTTGCAGGGAAGATAGCTTCTACACCCCAACGCTCATTAAAGTTGCGGTTATACATCAATACGGGTATATGTAGAATACGACCCATACGATAGGTTCTGGCAACACCTATACCCCACATGAAATCTTCATTAGGCTTCCAGCCATAAATAGCTGTTGCACTAAAGGTAACAGCACGCATATCTGCTCGCTTAAAATCGTCTGTGATGATATTGGCATCACCTGAAGCTTGAAAAAGCAGAAAATGCTTTTCATCCAATGGCTTGAAAACAGTTGCGTTCAACCCTGCGCTATGCATACCATAACTACCTAGCTGCTGTGTTAAAGCCAAAGTATTGGGTCTATCTGCGCGATAACCTGTACGCCAGTAAGTAGCACCCAAACTAATGATGAGGTTGTTCTTTGAGATCACCGGATTGTTTACTGCAAGACGTAGACCACCAGCTGAAGCAAGGTTGACTGTATTCGGATTGATCATCAAACTTGGGTTACTAAACTCCGCAGCGCCTTGGTATTCGTACCCAATGGCAATAAAGCGGTTAGGTATAGCACCAGGAATTTTCTGAGAAGCATAGCGCTTCACAGGTGTTTTATCGATGTCTTCAAATTGAAAAGCAGGCGCACTCGTATCTGTTTGTGCAAATAAAAAGCCTGATAGCATCAGCAGGCCCATCGTTAGGGGTAACTTCATTGCAGTTGATTTTACGGGCACAAATTGCGGCATTTTTGGCGCTTTCTGCCCCAACCACCCCCCATTTTTACAACCACTGTGTATATTCTATACTAAAATAAATGCATTTAAAAAATGGGAAAATTCCCATTTTTTATTCGTCAAGCTAATATTACATTTACGATCACACAAACTTTTAAATACTAATGAAAAGTATTGGAGAGAATCATATAAAATTTGATTATAATAACCTTTCCGAACATAAAGAGTGGAATGAAAGCTCTGGCAATGAGGCTTTAATGCATAGAATTCATTCTTATCCAGCCAAATTTCCATCTTTCATTGTCAATAAATCAATCGCCTATGCAAAAAATAAGGGCATAAGGATCAATATGATAGGTGATATTTTTTGTGGCTGCGGAACAACAGCACTTGAAGCCAAAAGATCAAAAATAGATTTCTGGGGATGTGATATTAACCCAATCGCCACACTAATCACAAAGGTGAAGACTTCTAGCTATAAACTAGATACACTTGATAAAATTTTCAGCTCAATAATAGATAATATCGAGAACGACCAAGTTTCTCCAGAAAAAATTCTACTAAGTGATGAGAGGATACAGTATTGGTTTGAAAAAGAAAAAATTATTGAACTATCTAAAATCAAAAAAAGCATAATTAAAAATACCTCAAATGGGAAGTATCGAGATTTCTTTTTTGTAGCTTTTTCCAATATACTCAAAGGTTCATCGCGGTGGTTAACAAAATCAATAAAACCAACCATTGATAGAAATAAAAAAAGCCAAAAACCGCTTCTTCTATTTATAAGACAGTACCGCATCATGCGCAAAGCTTTAAATGAGGAAAATGATTCTAATAATTGCAAGACTGCAAAAACTGACATAAAAACTAGCAATATTCTAACCATTAATCCCAAAAAATCATTCCTTGATTTGATAATAACAAGCCCGCCTTATGTAACATCTTATGAATACGCTGATATACATCAACTTTCAACACTTTGGCTAACAAAGGAACGTGATTATAAGTCTCTAAGAAACGGTACCATAGGGAGTATATATAATCAAAATCACAATATCGATAAACTGATAGAAAAAATTAACATAGTTGGAAAAGGAATAGTAAATGATTTAATAAGTGCTAGGAATAAGAGATATAAAGCAGTTGCAAAGTATTTTCATGACATTTCAATAGCAGTATCCAAGACTCATGAGCTTTTAAAAAAAAACGGGTTAGCAGTATTTGTTATTGGTAATTCAAAATTTGGCAGTATAACTATTGACAATGCAAAATATCTCGCACAATGCCTATTAGATAAGAATTTTAAAGAAATAAATGTTTTTAAAAGGAAAATTAGCTCAAAGATTCTAACCCCTTTTAGAGACAAAGACGGTAAATTTTCAAATGATAAGAGAAAAAGGAAGATATACAACTATGAATTTATACTAATTGCAAAAAAATAATTCTATGTTCAATCTATCTGACTTCAAAAATGAAGCTTCTCATAACAATAGGTATGAGAAAAGATTAGCAAAGCTAGTGCAAGCTGGCCAAGAAGTTGACCGAATTAAGGCAGTAGTTAATAACGCAGTGGCAAATTTAAAAAGTGACCAGAGATCTTTTGTCATATATGGAGAACCTCAAAGTGGTAAGACCGAAATGATGATTGCATTAACAGCAAAACTGCTTGACGAAGGATTAAGAATCATAATAATTTTATTAAATGACAGTGTTCAACTTTTAGGCCAGAATCTCGAGAGGTTTCAAAGATCTGGCCTTGCTCCATCGCCTAAGAAATTCAATGAAGTACTTCCCCCGGAAGTAAAAATTGGGACTCAACCTTGGGTTATTTTTTGCAAAAAAAATTCTTCTGACCTCCAGAAATTAATTACAAAACTAGGCACTACAAATAAGTGTGTGGTTATAGATGATGAAGCTGACTATGCAACACCAAATTCTAAGGTCAATAAAAGAGAAAAAAGTAGAATAAATGAACTGACAGGAAAACTTTTGGGGAAAACCGGTATTTATATAGGAGTAACAGCAACACCTGCCAGACTCGACCTTAACAGAACACATGACAATCAGAATGAGCATTGGATAGATTTTCCTCCTCACGCCAATTATACAGGACAAGATATTTTTTTTCCCACAGACATTGCCAATCTTCCATTTACTCTAACTTTTCTTAAAGACACAGATGACACTCCGAAGTATCTAAGAGAAGCATTGTTTAGCTTTTTGGTAAATGTCGCCTACTTAAATATTGAAATTAATTCATCAGAACTCAACTATTCCCTATTAATACATACAAGTGGCAAGAAATCGGATCATTCTGTAGATTATAAACAAATTGTCAAAATTTTTGAAATACTAAAAGATTCAAGCAGTAGTAATCACGAACCTTTTTTTAAAAGAATTTTTGAAATAGCAGCGAAAAGATATCCAAGTCATGAAGAATCTATCTTAAAATATATAATCGGAAACTGCGATAGAAATAATATCGTTGTAATGAATAGCGACAAAGAAGTAAATGCTGCAGATAATAGAACTGCAACAGACCCTACTTCCCCTTTTACTATAATTATTGGAGGAAATATAGTATCAAGAGGAGTGACATTTAATAATCTTCTGTCGATGTTCTTTACAAGAGATGTGAAACATAAATTACAACAAGATACTTATATTCAGAGAGCAAGGATGTTTGGTTCAAGAAACAACTATTTAAAATATTTTGAATTAATAATTCCAAGGAATCTTTACCTAGACTGGCAGAAGTGTTTCATTTTCCATAGACTTTCACTAGAATCAAGGAAGCAAAATAAAAAATCACCAGTCTGGTTGGATGGTGAAAGAATTTCAGCCGTTTCGACTAGTAGCATAGATCAGACAAATGTTGTAGTAGACAGAGGTGAGATGAGTTTTGAATTATTTGAGTATAAAGAAAATGATATACAAGATATTTATACATCTAATACTGACCCCCTTACCATGCTCAAATCGCTATCTGAGCTACTTGGGGAAAATCGTTTACCTAAATACCTAATCAACTACATAGAAAGTTTTTTACCCGCAGGAAAAGATTCTATTGCAATGCACAATCCAAGAAGCATAAAAGGCTATGAAGATAAAGAAGGTGAAGTTGACAAAGCTTCAATTACTCGTAAAAGAGGCTTCATTGGTAATCGAGAAATGGAAAAAGATAAATTTCCAAATGCTATACATCACATTAATATTTTGTTCAATGAACAAAATAAAGCTCGTGTCTTCTACAAGTATGAAGGGAATATCCGATTCTTAAAAACTTCTACAAGATGATTAAAGAATTTGAGTTTTATCATGGAGCAGTATTATCAAAGATAGTACACCACAGAGATGAAAAAATAGAAGTTAAAACATACCCTAGTACAAGCAACGCATCCTATGTTATAAATAATGATATTGGATTGTATATTAAACACTCAACAAAAAGGCTGAGTCCTTGGCGCTTTAGCTTTATGAAGCAACATCAGCTAGAGCTTGAAGACATGAAAAGAAATTTATCTAAAGTTTTTCTAGTATTAGTTTGCGGACATGATGGAATCGTCACGTTAAGTTATAATGAAGTGAAACAAGTACTAGATGATAATCATGGGGAAGTTGAATGGATTTCCGCATCAAGAACCAAAAATTTAGAGTACACAATTAATGGATCAGATGGAGGGTTAAATAGGAAAATCGGGAAAAGTGATTTTCCAAGAAAGATTTTTTCCACTTATCAATAACGTCATCCTATTACTCCTTTGGTACTGGGCAGGTGATTGCTGAAAGGATCGCGTTTCACTGCCATGCGGATAGCTTTCGCAAAGGCTTTGAAGATGGCTTCAATCTTGTGGTGCTCATTATCGCCTTTACAACTAATATTTAGGTTACACTTAGCGGCATCGCTAAAAGACTTGAAGAAATGGAAAAACATTTCCGTTGGCATTTCACCAATTTTCTCGCGCTTAAACTCCGCATCCCAAACCAACCAATTACGTCCGCCAAAATCAATCAACACTTTGGCTTCTGCTTCATCCATAGGCAAAGCAAATCCATAGCGCTCCATGCCACGTTTATCGCTTAATGCTTTGGCGAATGCTTCACCCAAAGCAATACCAGTGTCTTCTATGGTATGGTGTTCATCTATATGCAAATCACCCTTGGTGGTGATGTTGAGGTCTAACTTACCGTGACGAGCAATCTGATCTAACATATGATCAAAGAATCCTAATCCGGTTTGTATGGCTGATTGACCGCTACCATCCAAATTCAAGGAAACATGAATCTTGGTTTCATGTGTATTGCGCTCGTGTGCTACTTTCCGTAAACCAAGTATGAGGAAACTATAAACCGCTTTCCAATCATTGGTTTCAAAAGCAATCACATCACCAAGTACTGCGCGATGTTCATCAGACAAAGGGTGTAATTCCGAAATAAAATAAATTGCTTTGCAACCCAGATTCTTTGCTAATTGAATATCGCTCCAGCGATCACCAATTACATAAGAGTTTGCCAGATCAAATTTTCCCTGATCGAAAAAATGCCGCAGTAATCCTGTACCTGGTTTGCGTGTTGGTGCATTGTCGGCAGCAAAAGTTCTATCGATGATCATTTCATCAAACACAAATCCTTCGCCTTCCAGTGTTCGCGTCATCAAGTTATGATAAGGCCAAAACGTTTCTTCAGGATAGGAAGCTGTACCAAGTCCATCTTGATTGGTCACCATCACTTTGTAATAATCCATATCCGTAGCAATAGCTGCGAGCGTACTGATGGCACCGGGCACAAAGCTGGTTTTCTCCAGACTATCTACCTGAAAATCTGTTGGTGGTTCCTGCAGTACAACACCATCTCTGTCGATAAACAATACAGGTTTCATTACTTGATTTTAGCACGCTGGGCTTTCACCTCAGCAGGTGTGATAGCAGATGCTTTGTTACCAAAACTGTTTCTGATATAAGTAAGTACATCAGCAATTTGCTGATCGTTCATGTGTGCAAATGATGCCATAGGATTGAAATACTCTTCACCATTCACTTCCAAAGGTTCATTCAATCCTTTCAACACGATACCAATCAATCTTGCTTTATCACCAGTTACATAATCTGTTTTACCCAAAGGCGGTGTCATACGCGGTGCACCGGCACCATCTGCCTGATGGCACGACATACAATATTGTGCATATAATGCCTTACCTCTTGTAATGCTGGCTGCATTCGGCGTTTGCATACTTTGTGATACAATACCAACTGTAAGCAGACTTAAAACAACAATCAACTTGCGCATTAGACGAATTTATTTAGCTGAATAACTAATTTTCCAAACATAGCCCTTAGCATCATCTGATACATAGAGCGATCCATCAGGGCCCATTGCCAATCCGCAAGGGCGATGCATGGCATCTCTTGGATTAGACACTTTACCCTTTCCCGTAAAACCGTCGGCAAAGATTTCCCAATCGCCTGTAGGTTGACCATTTTTCATTGGCACAAATACCACATAGAAACCTTCCTGTACTTGTGGATTTCTATTCCAACTACCGTGGAAGGCGATGAATGCACCGTTACGATATTTCTCAGGAAACTGATTACCTGTATAGAACAACAATGCGTTTGGTGCTAAGTGACCGGGAAAGCCCACCAAAGGTTTGATCGCATCTGGCGCACCTTCTTTTTTACCGTCGCCACCATATTCTGGTGAAAGAATTTTCTTGTTCTGAAATGGATCCCAATACACATAAGGCCAACCGGCATTATCGCCTTGCTTCACCATATAAAAAGTTTCTGCAGGTAATTCAGCGCCAGCTTTCGCATCATAGAGTTCAGGGAAATGCTGATACAACATGTCTCGACCGTGTACGGTCACAAATAATTCATTTACTTCAGTATTCCAATCAAGACCAACTACATTACGCAAACCAGTTGCATAACGAACACCTTCTGCATAGCTCTGCTCCAATTTATCGGCACGGAATTTCCAGATGCCGCCAGCTGAATCCAGAATTGGACAAGGCATCATACCCTTAGAACCTTGCATACGATCGCGCTCCTGGCAAACATTAGAAGGCGCACCAATATTCACGTACAAGTTTCCTTTAGGGTCGATGGCAATTGATTTAGAAGCATGCTGACGTCTATCCACCAGACCATACACCACACGCTCAGGCTGATCAGGGTTGACAATATTATTGGCTGCATCTAACTGATAACGAAACACAGCTGAGTTAGAAGATGCGTAGAGATAATTCTTGTGCAAGGCAATGCCTGTACCAATATAGTTACCGAAAGCTAGTGTGTCTTCATACACCCCATCTTTATCGGCATCGCGCAAGCGAAGAATACCTTTTCCGTAACGCAGGTTCTCTAATTTTAGGTATACATCACCATTACTATGCACAGCAATGTGGCGCACACGGCCCTTGTCTTTGGTAATATTGGTGATAGCAAATCCTTTAGGCAATTGAATATCTGCCTGCTGTGCAGATGCCTGCAAAGTGATTAGACTAATCAGTGATACGATAATTTTTCTCATTTGCTTTATTTAAGGGGTCACAAATTACTTATTCTGATACAAATCCTTTAGTTGCCAGCCATTCGGCCAAAGCATCAACCAAGATCGTATTCTCTTTTTCAGTACCAATGGTGATGCGAAGACAGTCTTCACATAGTTGCACATTACTCCTATCACGCAATACAATGCCTTTGGTTAACAGGAATTCATACACTTTTCTTGCTTCTGCTATTTTGACGAGCAAGAAATTGGCATCAGATGCATATACCGTTTCCACTGTCGGCATTTGCTCAAACACTTCTTTCAAAGCCTCGCGCATAGCCACCAGTTCCTTGATCATATCATTCACCTGCCCTACTTCTTCCAATGCTTTCAGTACCAAGTCTTGCGTAGCTTGATTGATATTGTAGGGTGGCTTCACTTTATTCATCACCTCAATAATCTCTTCTGAAGCGAAAGCCATACCCAAACGCAATGCCGCTAAACCCCATGCCTTACTCAATGTTTGTAGCACCACAAGATTAGGATACTCAGTCAATTCCTGCACAAAACTTTTCTGACGGGAGAAATTGATATAGGCTTCATCAATCACCACAATGCCACTAAAATTATTCAGCACCGTTTCAATATCCGTTCTGTTCAAAGCATTACCCGTTGGATTATTGGGCGAGCAGAGCCAGATGATTTTGGTATTGGCATCTGTCAGTTGTTCCAGGTGTGCGAGATTCAATTGAAAATCTGGTAACAGCGGCGCTTTTCTTACTTCCACATCATTGATATTGGCACTTACTTCGTACATGCCATAAGTGGGCGGACAAATCACCACATTATCTTTACCCGGCTCACAAAAACAGCGGAATAAAATATCAATACACTCATCGCTGCCATTACCCAGAAAAATATGCTTTGCATCAATACCTTTTATCTGGCTCAGGGCCGCTTTCACCTGCTGCTGATGCGGATCGGGATAACGGTTATACCATTTTGGCAATGGCGAGCCTAGACTATTCTCATTGGCATCGAGAAAAACTTTTGCTTCGCCGGAAAATTCATCGCGTGCAGATGAATACGGAGTGAGCTGTTTAATATTAGGTCTAGTTAATTTATGTAGATCGAATCTCATGGTAAAGAATTTAGAAGTTAGTAGTTAGAAGCTAGCCAATACTACTACTTTGCATTTTTTGAATATACACTTCCAGCATTTGGGACACCTCTTCCAATAAATGCATTTGATGATCATCAACAGTATAAGCAAGATCCTTTGCGAGTATCATAAAGTAAGTACACTCTTCAATAGAGCCTTGAGCAATATTAAAAAACCGCATCTTCTCTGGCTTTGTTTTCTTTTTATATCCTTCAGCAATATTTGCAGCGATTGAGATTGCAGCCCTTCTAAATTGAGGAACCAGCACAAACTGCTCTTCTTTTGGAAAATTCTTTGTCATAGTATATACGGCAAGCACAAATTGATGTGCTTTTTGCCATACAATTAGCTCTCGAAAACTCTTTGTTGAAGAAACACTCATTGAAAATTTATTTATGTGAAAAGCTAACTACTAGCTTCTAAATGCTGTCTTCTAATAATCACCGCTCTCGCATGCGCATCCAAACCTTCTGCTTCTGCCATTAATCGAACTGTTTCAGCAATATTGTCCAAGCCTTGCTGACTCAGCTGCTGATAGGTTATCTTCTTCACAAAAGCATCCACACTCACACCGCTATAAGCATGCGCAAAACCATTGGTCGGTAAAGTATGGTTGGTACCACTGGCATAATCTCCTACGCTTTCCGGTGAATAATGACCAATGAAAACAGAACCTGCATTCACAATCTGTTCTGCCACTTCAGCTGCATTATCCATCGCTATAATCAAGTGCTCTGCTGCATAAGCATTCACCAAGGCGATTGCTTCTTCTACATCTGGCAAATACACTGCTCTGCTATGCTCCAAGGCTTTTGCAGCCAATGCTTTTCTAGGCAATACTTCCAACTGTTTGGCTACAGCATCCAGTACACGTGGTATCATCTGCTGATCAGTTGACACGAGTAATACCTGACTATCCGCACCATGTTCTGCCTGACTTAATAAATCTGCAGCTACAAAATCAGGATTGGCGCTGGCATCTGCAAGTACACATACTTCACTTGGGCCTGCTGGCATATCAATAGCTAAGCCTTCCATCTGTACTAATTGTTTGGCACAAGTGACATATTGATTACCCGGACCAAAAATCTTATAGACTTTAGGTACAGTTCTAGTGCCATAAGCCATCGCCGCAATCGCTTGCACGCCACCAATCTTGTAGATATGTGTTACACCTACCAACTTGGCAGCATAAATGATCGCAGGGTGTAACTGACCGTTCTTATCTGGCGGAGAACAAAGCACAATTCTTTTGCATCCCGCTAAGTGTGCGGGAATACCCAGCATCAAAACAGTAGAGAACAAAGGCGCTGTACCACCGGGAATATAAATGCCGACTGTTTCAATACCTACAGATTTACGCCAGCAACGCACACCCGGCATAGTTTCTATCACAGATGGTGCTTGTAATTGCGCTTGGTGAAAAGTAGTGATATTTTCTGCTGCTGTTTGAATCGCTGTTTTCAGCTCATGTGATAAAGCCGCTTCGGCTTCAATCAATTCATTCTCATCAAAGGCAAAATCTTTTAGGAGAACACTATCAAATTTTTCTGTGTATTCAATGATTGCTTCATCCCCTCTTACACGCACATCATCCAATACTGTGCGCACAGTAGCACGCAAAGCGGTATCATCCATTACCGGTCTTGAGATAATGGAAGCCCATTCTTGCTGCTTTGGCTGTTCAAATATTTTCATACAACTAGATGATCATTTTTTCAATTGGTACCACTAGAATACCCTCTGCACCTGCTGCTTTCAACTGCTCAATAATATCCCAGAATTCATTTTCATTCAACACACTATGTACACTACTCCAACCGGGCTCTGCTAATGGCAATACGGTAGGGCTCTTCATACCGGGTAATAACGAAATAATCTGCTGGAGGTTCTCATTAGGCGCGTTTAATAGAATGTATTTGTTGTTCTTCGCCTTCTTTACTGCCTGCATGCGGAATATGAGTCGCGCCAATAATTGTTCCTGTGCATCGCTCAATTGTTGATTCTTAATGAGTACTGCCTGCGACTGCAGAATCGTTTCCACTTCTTTGAGCCCATTCATGAACAAGGTAGAACCACTGCTCACCAAATCACAAATAGCATCGGCCAATCCAATACCTGGGGCAATTTCTACACTACCACTGATCTCATGGATTTCCGCGCTAACCCCCTGCTCTTTCAAAAAAGCTTGGGTGATCACCGGATAGGAAGTGGCAATCTTCTTCCCCTGCAAGTATTGTACATCAGGATAAGCTTCCCCTTTTCTTACAGCAATGCTCAAACGGCATTTACCAAAACCAAGCTTTTCTGCAACAGCTACTTTCTTCTGCTTTTCATACACCACATTCTCACCTACAAAACCAATATCTGCTACACCATCTTCTACATACTGAGGAATATCATCATCGCGTAGGAAGAAAAGCTCTAGCGGAAAATTGCTCGCCTCTGCCTTCAATTTGTTTACTCCATTTGAGATATCCACCCCACATTCCTTCAACAAACGAATAGAATCATCGTGTAAACGACCTGATTTCTGAATTGCCAGTCTGAGTTTTACCTGTTCATTGCTCATAGTGTTCGATTGAACGTAAAAAAATAGGGCTCACCATTGGTAAGCCCTGTAATACAATCAGATACGCATACAGCATCGGCCTACCGCTAGGGTAAGTTATGATGATGATGTACGTGTGTCTGATTGATCATGGCGCAAAAATAGGCGAAATAGCTTACCGACAAAATTTTATCAGCGGTTTCGCAGCTCAATCTGCAGTCCTTACCTTACGCATCTTAAAAAAATTGCCATGAGAAACATACCCCGTTTGCTCGCCTTATGCATGTTTGGTTTGCTTAGCATAAGTGCACTTGCACAAGATGCTATCGGCTATCAAACACCGCCTCAAGTTATTGCTGACTTATTATTAGCTAAACCAACACCAGGTGTAAGTATTGACGACAAAGCACATTGGATGTTGCTGATTGAACGTAACAGCTACCCAACTGTTGAAGAATTGGGCCAGCCTGAAGCACGCATTGCGGGCTTGCGTATCAACCCAATGAATTTCTCTCCTAGCAGACAGACCTACATCAATAATTTCTCACTGAAAAATATCAAGGAGAACACAACTATTCAAGTGAAAGGATTACCTGCAGGTATGTTGGCTAGTCAGCCATCTTGGAATCCATCTCAAACCAAGATCGCATTCACTAATTCTACTGGTAGTCGTGTTGACTTATATGTAATTGATGTTGCTACTCAAACAGCCAAGAAAGTAAACCAACAACCATTGAATACCGTATTGGGTGGTGCTTTTTCTTGGGTGGATGACAACACGCTTTTGTATAAAACTACTTTACAGCCTGCTTCTGCGGCACCTAAGCGTCCGATTACTCCAAAGGGTCCAGCTATGCAGGAAAACTATGGCAAAGCAGCACCTATCAGAACCTATCAAGACTTGATTAAGAGCCCATACGATGAACAATTATTCGAGTTTCTTGCTACTGCACAATTGGTAAAAAATGTGAATGGTGTTGAAACCAAAATTGGTAAGCCTGCACTCTATACTATGACAAGCATCTCACCTGATAAGAACTACATGATGGTGCGTACTATCCGTAAGCCATTCTCCTACCTGATGCCAGCGCAGTTATTCCCATCTACTGTTAGTATTACTGACATGAATGGAAAGACCGTAAAAGTTTTAGCGGAATTGCCTTCAGGCGAAGGTTCTCCATCTGGATTCGATAACGTACAAGATGTGGTGCGTGGTTTCGACTGGCGTGATGATGCACCTGCAACCATTACATGGTGCAAGCCTTTGGATAGCGGTATGATCAGAAGCAAGGTAGAATTCCATGATGCTGTGTATGCGCTCAGTGCTCCTTTCACCGGTGAAGCCAAAGAACTTTTCAAAACACAATGGCGTTTCCGCGGTATTAACTGGGGTAACGAATCATTGGCTTTGGTAAGCGAAGGTTTAGCAGGCAGACAAAGAGCACGCATCCACAAATACAATCCATCTACCGGTGCATTGGAGTTGATGCTGGAAAGAGCTACTACAGATGCCTACAGCGATCCTGGTCAACCTTATACTTCAAGAAACAAATGGGGCCGTCAGGTAATCACAACTGTTGACAATGGCAGCAAACTGCTGATGATTAACAATACAGGTTCATCACCTAAAGGCGATTTGCCTTTCTTAGCAAAGTTCGATTTAAGCTCCAAGCAAAGCGAAATCATCTGGCGTTGTACCGAAGGACAGTTTGAATCTATTGTAGACGTATTAGACGCAGACAAACTCACACTGGTAACTAGAAGAGAAACGCAGAAAGATGTACCCAACTATTACATCAAGGATTTGAAAGCACGTATTGCTGATAGAGCATTGACAAATTTCAGCAATCCCTATCCTGCATTAGAAGGTATTACCAAAGAAAAAATAAAGTACAAGCGCGCTGATGGTGTTGACTTGACTGGCGATTTATACTTACCTAAAGGATATGATCCCAAAAAAGACGGCCCACTGCCAGTTTTCATGTGGGCTTATCCAAGAGAGTTCAACTCTGCTGCTGATGCTGCTCAGGTAAGAGGTTCTAAAGATCGTTTTACGACAATCAGCTGGGGTGGACCAGTCTTCTGGGTAACACAAGGTTATGCGGTATTAGACAATGCAGAAATGCCTATCGTAGCAACCAGCGCTGATAAAAAACCAAATGACGATTTTATTCAGCAATTAAAACTGAATGCTGAAGCTGCAGTTAATAAACTAGCAGAAATGGGTGTGGGTGATAAAAACCGTGTAGCAGTTGGCGGACATAGCTATGGCGCTTTCATGACTGCACACTTACTCTCACACACCAACTTATTCAAAGCAGGTATTGCCCGCAGTGGTGCTTACAATCGTTCACTGACGCCATTTGGTTTCCAGAACGAAGACAGAACCTACTGGCAAGCACCAAACTTATATTTCGATATGAGTCCGTTCAGTTATGCCAATAAAATTAAAACACCCATTTTGCTGGTTCATGGCGAGATGGATGATAATCAGGGCACCTTCCCTATCCAAAGTGAGCGTTTCTACAATGCCATTAAAGGACATGGTGGCACATCACGATACATTGTATTGCCTTACGAAGCCCATGGCTATAGAGGCAAGGAAAACCTACTGCATATGTTGTGGGAACAACACCAGTGGTTAGAGAAATATGTAAAGAATGCGAAATAAGCGTATCAAAAAGCCCCGACGATTCTGTCGGGGCTTTTTTTATTCTTTTGTTTTGATTTGTAATTCCTTCCAGGGTGTTGATCCATCAACAGCTCTTTCAAATACATGTTTCGAGGAAGTCTGAATCACCATTTCTGCGGTTGTGTAAACAGTACAGCCCTCCAGTAGATGCCCGCCAATGGTCTTTCCTGTACTATCGGCTATAGTGATATGCAAATGACTTCCGTTAATAGATACCGTACCATTAAGGCTCAAGATTTCAAAATGACCACTACCCTTTACACCAGTTTCCTGATTGGCAAATCGGATATGGTAATCTGTGAGGCTACCCACTGAGGATACAACCCAGCCCGCTTCAATATGGTGCTGTACAACATACTCCTGAATAGATTTCAGCAAATCCTGCCCGGGCTTGAGTCGAAATGCATGTGTATTGGATGATTCCTGCATAGTTGTACAAGCATTACATAAAGTGAAAAATAGAATTGCTATAAACCGCTTCATATCAAACGAAAATAAGCTTCCAGTATAAATATACTTGATATGGATAAGCATTACCTCCTTTGAAACGGTACTTGAATAAGTGATAGGTGTTTCTCGCAAACTCTCGCAGAAATATGTAGCTTCTTTGAAGTCGATCAAGCATGCTTTGTTGCTGGTGCTTTCGATAGAAATAAGCATGTGCTCCAATGATTGCCTGAAACCTGTTTTCAATTGTACCTATTCTCCATGGATGAATAACAACCGCATCACGCATAAATAATACTTTGCTTTGCTGCATCAGCCTGATATACATATCCTCATCTTCGAGACAGGGAATAACAAAAGCTTCATCAAAACCACCAATTTGATCAAATAATGTCATGCGCACTGCAATATTGGCCGACCAAAAATTACCGCCATCAATATTAATGGGCGCCTGCTGATCATAGCGGGTACGCGTTTCTATACCTACAATCGCTCCCTCTACTGCACCTATTTCATTACTGATCGACTGAAAAATTTTCGCATAGGTCAGAATCAAATTATTGTACGCCATGCAATCATCATCAATGAAGACCAACCACTGACCTTTTGCAGTTGAAGCACCACGGTTTCTGTTTGCTGCAGGACCTTTAGTGGGTCCTTTTACCCATTGCGCAAAAGGAAAATCGGTTTCTACCATGTCCTTTGCTGAATCATTCCCATCATCACTCACAATCACTTCATACATATCAGGATCAGCATGCTGCACATGCGGCGCAAGTGATGCCAGACAGTAACTGAGCTGTTGATGACGATTACAAGTTGGTATGATAACAGAAATCAGCGGCACATCAATGCATTTTATACCTAATCAGGTATTTGATATATAACTTAAATACCCATTGAAAAGTTTCCCAGTTATGGTGCATATTCCACGCACCTTTGGCCTGCACCAATGCTGCTTTCGGATCCTCATAATCATGATAGACTTTATGCGAGATTTTAGCGAAGTAAATAGAAAAGTTCTTCCTCGCCTGATCGCTTAAGTATTCACGGGTATCAAAAGGCAGGTAATGTGCGATTGTTTTAATCACCTGATTGATATCACGGATATTTTGTCCGCTCAAGAAAGACCTGCTGGTGATATTGCTTGTGTGAATACGATAACGGGCAAGATACTTAGGCGAATGTGCTACATCATAATAAGCCGCAATCCTCACCCACATTTCCCAATCTTCTCCATAATGCACACCAAAAAAACTACCTAGTTGCTCATACACCAATCGCTTCACCACCATTGCAGGTGGTTGTACGCGCTGACCTACGGCTATTTTTTCCAACCAATTATCCAAAACTCCAGTCTCAGTAGATAATGGCTTTTCTATCCAAAGTTCTTGATCTTCTTCGTCCACATAAATAAAGTCAGTAAATGCAGCGCCAACAGTAGGATGTTCTTCAAACAAAGCTTGTATCTCCCGATAAAATCCATTGATTACAAAATCATCACCATGGAGTATATGCACATAATGCCCCTTGGCGCGATTGATACATGTTTCAAAATTGCGCAGACTACCACTATTCTCTGGCTGTCGATAATAGCCTACCCTTCCTTTGCCGATCTGTGCTACCAGTGCAGCCACATCACCATCCGTACTAGCATCATCAATTACTTCAATCTGCATTTCAGCTTCAGGTAAAGCTTGAGAGAGTACTGATTGAATGGTATGACCGAGATACTGAATACAATTGTAAGCAGGTATCATCACCGAGAACAAAGGACGCGGCTCATCCGTTTCTATAGGCTGGATGACAGGTGGTTGTTGTGGTGTTCTATCCTGCGGCTTCATCATACTGATAATATTGTTTCCAAAAGTATTTTCCTTGCTCAACTAATGAAAGTTGAGCTGCACTTAAAGAAGGCATCAACTTAGCATATACTTTTTGTACAGTTTCATACATCAATGCCGTATTAGCAGAAGCACTTTGCCCATGTTTTCTGTAACGCGCAATTAGGCGATCATGCTGATATGCTGGATAATGCTGTGTTATACGCAGATGTATATCATAATCCTCACTACCCTTTAGCTGTGTGTCATAGGCAAAGGTGAAGAATAGTTCCCGGCGATACATTGCTACAGATTGCAACCCGATAAAATTACCCATCAACAAATCTTCAAAAAAATGACCCGACTTGGTGTTGCATACGTGACCACCAATATCTATACCTTGTTCATCTATCGGCGTATAGCCTCCGCAAACCATCACTGCATCTCTATAATACGTAAAGAAATACAGATTCAGTTCAATGGCGTTTTCATACAAAAGATCATCAGCATCCAGAAATACCACATAATCGCCTTTGCTATATGCGACACCGATATTTCTGGTAACACTGACACCAGCATTGGGCAAGTGCACATATGTTACTTGTGGAAATCCTGCGCAGACAGCCGCCGTATTATCTGTAGAACCATCATCAACTACGATCACTTCTACATGCTGATAAGTTTGCTTTAAAACACTTTCAATAGCTGCTTGTAAATAGCTTCCCTGATTGTAACAAGGAATAATCACAGAAACAAGTGTATCTGATTTAACCTCAGCTGGCTTACCCAACTGCTCAGGCAAAAGCATAGGATCTGATTGCCGTCTACCCTTATTCGCTTGAAAAAAGCGCCAACCCGAATAGGCTCCACGAATCTCTTGCCAAAAGAGCCATGGATTTTCTCTGACTTGTAAAGTCAAAAGCTTCCAAATACGCTTAAGGTAATACTGGGGAATATATTTATAGACACGCTTAAGATTGCCCTCATGCCCGTAACGCTCATGCTGCACCAATAAAGAGCTCACTTGCCCGCGCATATAACTGAAGAGTTGCTTCGACAAGCTCTCCATGGTATCTCTATGCTCATGAAATACATACAAAGCAGGATCGTAATAACATGACCAACCTTCTGCCAAAATACGGTACCACATTTCAGAATCACCGCTACAACCTGAAGCACCAACATCTAATCGCTCATCAAAATAACCTGCTAACTGAAAAGCAGCTTTTCGAAAAGCCATGTTCGCACCAGCACCAATATCCCATACTGGTACACCATAGGGCAGCTTTGCCAAGAAATAGGCTCGATCAAATAACACAGGTAAATAGCCCTTATTGAAACCCCAATTACGTTCAAAAATATATTGGGCTTTTGTTTTCAGCGCATACGGTATCACTAAACCAGTGACTGCCATAATCTGTGGATGATGAAAAGCTTGCCGCAGTTGACTAATCCAGTTTTCAGGCACAAGTACATCATCATCTGTATAAGCGATAATTTCTCCAGAAGCTGCTTGCGCTCCGGTATTACGCGCTATGTCCAATCCTTTCCTAGGTTCAAGTACATAACGAACTTGTGGAAATTGCGAAACGACCATTCTAGTTGCTTCATCATCAGGCGCATTATCTACGATGATTAGCTCGAAATCCTTATCAGTACACGCTAGTATTTGTCGAATACAATTGGCCAGCTGCGCAGCACGATTGCGTGTACACACAACAACGGATAGCGTTTCATGCTTTGCAACAGAATTTCGCTTAAATAAATCCTCTAAAAACAAGCTCAGCGCCGATAGCTGTCCCTGCTGAAGCATGGAACGCCAATCTGTACTCAATTTTCTTTGCCTACAGTAATGATCCAATGCAGACGATACAGCTTCAATGATTCGTGGTGCATTAGGTAAGGGTTCTCCCGCTTCATACCAGATATGCCCTAGTGGCACTTGATTCCACCACAAAAGCAGGTATGCCGACTCATGCTTGGGAATAGTTAAGCAATTCGTCTCAGCAAGCTGTATATGATGAATATGATAGGGCTGAAATGCCATGTCATCGTTGAGGTTGATTTTCGATCACTAATGGGAAATCGGGATGCACATAACCCATCCACTTACCAAACCATTCAGGCGCTGCCCCATTATCTGCTACATCAAAAGAAACACAAGCCTCAAAAGCATAGGCTAACTGCTGATGTGCATACCAATTGATGCTGAGATAATAAGACCCATCATTGAGAAAATATTTGGGTATCGTACAATGACCTTTAATCAATGATTGTGCTGCCTCAGTTGTATTGGATAATAACTCAAACACACAAACACCATCCAGCGTAAAGAGCTGAATACTGGCATGTACATTGGTTGTAGCTTGAGGAAGATACCACGCGCCAAATTGAATCTCCAAACTTGTATTGGTATCAATCATCTGCTGATTGTCAGCAAAAGCTGGAATGATAGACACATGGGCAATTCGAAATACATTGTTTCCTGGTGCCTGATCAGGCGATGGATAAGCCTGTTCCAGATATTGCACTTGTTCCCGCTTCAAATAATTCGTGATTACTTCATCTGGATCGCCTTCATCTACCAGCTTACCTTTATGAAAGCACAAAGCCCTATTACATAGGTTACGTATGGTTTGCAGATTATGACTTACAAACAAAATAGTCTTGCCTTCATCACGTGCAATGCTGTTCATTTTGGCAAGACATTTTTTCTGAAACTCCGTATCACCTACCGCCAATACTTCATCAACAATGAGGATATCAGGATCCAGGTGTGCAGCAACCGCAAATGCCAATCGCACATACATGCCACTGGAATAACGCTTTACAGGCGTGTCCAGAAAGTTTTCGGGTACACCAGAAAAATCAACAATCGCATCAAAGCGATCTTTTACTTGCTTTGCATTTAGTCCGAGAATTTGTCCGTTCAAAAAAATATTCTCTCGACCAGTTAAATCACCGTGAAAGCCCGTACCTACTTCAAGCAAGCTAGCAATACGTCCATTGCCCTTAATAGATCCCTTTGTTGGTAAACTAATTCGCGACAATATTTTCAACAAGGTTGATTTACCCGCACCATTCTTACCAACAAATCCTACAACATCGCCTGCATGCACTTCAAAGTTGACTTCATGCAAAGCCCAAATGCCTGATGTACTGTCTTGCCGTGCAGGTTGCAGCAATCGAAAAAAATCGCGCTTGAGAGAACCTGTCCCCCAGGTACCCAAGCGATAATATTTCGATAAGCCCTCTGCTTTTAAGACAATTTTAGACATAGGTTTATAGTGTATCCAACACTTTAATCTCTAGTTTTTTAAATATGGTCACACCAATCAGGCATATCACACTCACCACCACCATGCTGATCCATATCCAACTGCGCTCAATAGGATTATCAGTAAGAAATGCAGCTCTGAAACCTTCAATAGCTGTTGTCAATGGATTTAACCAAAACAAACTGCGATACGCTTCCGGTATCATGGATGCAGGATATACAACAGGTGCAGCGAACATGAATAATCTCAGGGCAAACTGGATCAGGTTATCGATATCTCTGTATCGTGCAGTAAGCACACTAATGATGAGCCCGAGCCCTACTGCAAAAAGTGCGACCATCCACAAAAAGAACAATAGCCAAAGTATTCCTGATAAGCTAACGCTGATCTGAGGAAAATCGCGATGATACAAACTCAGCAAAAGCAAAAAGAAAACACATTGAATCAATCCCCTGATAGACGCTGTAATCACAGTGCTGAAAGGAATGATCAATCTGGGGAAATACACTTTATTGAATATATGCGCATTAAAGATGAAGGTGTACATCGTACCATTCAGGCAATCAGTAAAAAAGTTCCAGATGATATACCCAGATAGGTAAAACAATAAAGGTGGTGTGCCATCTGTGGAGAGCCTTGCCACTTTACTAAAAATGATGACATAGACCAAAGTGGCCAATAATGGCTGCAGCACAATCCAAAGTGGCCCTATCAATGTTTGCTGATAGCTAGCCAGCAAGTCGCGGCGAACAAAACGGAGAATCAGCCCTTTTTTATAAAAAAGCTCTTTTAAACCGAATCTAAACCATCCTTGATCCGGTTTGATTTCCCATTCAAATTGATTTGCCGACAAATTTTAGTTTTATAGGATACAAACGTACCCGTTATGCCTGAAATTGCTTTTCCAGATGATTCAATTTAAACACAGCAGGTATTAATGTCCTCTTTTTCTATGCTTATGAAAATGATGCGTTTTACCGGATTTGGCTTGCGCAGGAACCGCTTTTTGAACACCAGCTTGTACAGGCTCTGGCTTACTCAACACATAGGCCAGCAATAACAAGACAATAGATAAAAAAATCAATACCCATTGTATGCCAAATTGCTCGGCCAATAAAAAGAATCCTGCAAGATTTAGCAACAAGGTTAGCCCTGCAGCCAACAGCATCATACTGCGATAACCATGCTTTTTATACACGGTGAACATAGCTGCCAACAAGCTAATCAAACCAATACCTAGGGCTAAAACCCAACCGGGTATGAGGTAATCAGCGAACAGTGTATGCTGCAACCAAGAAGTAGACAAGTCTAATCGTCTGCCCGTTGGGTCGCTAATGAGCATAAAGCCGAGGTAAAGACCCAGTGCGCCTAACAACATTTCTATGGCTGTGGCTAACTGACGTACTGCTTTCATGGTGTAGGTTTTCTACTAAGCAACAGCATTTAGCCCTTTATAGCAATGATAATTGTCAGGCTTTGGATAGCTCTTTTTCATGTACTAGCGCGAAATAAGCGATAACCGCACTCGCCAGCATCAATACTGCACCAAGAATGAAAGGCGCACCTGGAAAATAGACGGGTGCAGTCTTCGCTGTAAAAAATGCAAACAAATTGGTCATTAATGGCGGACCAATAATAGAAGTAGCACTCATCAAACTGGTTAATGCACCTTGCAACTCACCCTGTTCATTTTGCGGCACATGACCGGTTATAATCGCCTGCAATGCAGGACCGGCAATACCCCCAAGACAATAAGGTACCAGAAACACAAATAACATCCAGCTAGCGGAAGCTAGTCCAAATAGCAGCATTCCAAAAGCATACAAGAGTAAGCCGATGTACACACTTCGCTCATTGCCCAGCTTTGGATTCACGTAGCGAATCAAACCACCTTGCACAGCCCCCACCAATATACCCACCAAACCAAGTGAGAGACCAATTAGTTTTTCAGACCAATGAAATTTCTCTATCGTAAAAAAGCTCCAGGTACTTTGAACTGCATGCGCAGCGATATAGATCAACACCAACGACCCAACCAAAGCACTAACGCCGCTATACCTGCGCAGTAATAACAAAGAACCCAATGGATTGGCACGCTTCCAACTGAAAGGTCTTCTTTTATCTTTTGGCAAAGACTCCGGCAGGATGAAAAAACCGTATAACCAGTTCAGCAAACAAAGTGCAGCAGAAACATAGAATGGCACACGTGTACCGATCTGCCCTAAGAAGCCGCCCATCACCGGACCAATAATAAAGCCCACACCAAAAGCCGCACCTACCATACCAAAGTTCTTAGCCCTGTCTTCAGGTGAGCTGATGTCGGCGATATAAGCTGTAGCTGTAGTAAAGCTGGCACCAGTAATACCTGCAATCATTCTACCAATAAATAGCCAAGTAATATTGGGCGCAAAAGACAAGAGGATATAATCTATCCCAAAACCAAATAAGGAGAATAACAAAACTGAACGCCTGCCATATTTATCACTCAGGTTACCAATCACCGGTGCAAAAATGAATTGCATGATGGCATACGCAAATCCCAACCAACCACCATAACGAGAAGCATCACTTACATTACCATGAATGAGCTCTTCAATTAATTTGGGCATCACAGGAATCACCAACCCAAAACCAGTTACATCAATAAGTAGCGTAACAAAGATGAAGCCAAGGGCTGCCTGCTTTTTTCCCGACATAATGCATGATTATCTGTCAAAAGTTAGCTTTTTCAACAGAAGCACAAAACAATTATTGGTTAACCGACATAAAATCCGGTCTTTTAATAAACTGGCTAACAAACTTGAAGCGTAAATCAGTAGTGAAATCAATACGAAAACGATTCATGCCGGCAATTACCCTAGGAAAATAAAACATCCTTAATTCCATGGTACCGAAAACAAGGTTTTCATTTCTTGACTTTACGCCACCGCCTAAAGAACTAAAGCCATCACTCTTGGCCCATGTTGCACCAATCGGTTTTAGCAGAGAAAAGCCGCCAAAAACAAAGGGCGCGAATCGAAATCCGTAGAAAGACCAACTATTGAAAAAAACAGACTCGCCTCTTGTGGTAATACGAGCTGCTGATTGCAGATCACCCCTGCGGAATTCTGCTAAACCAAAACTATTGTTGATGTACAAAGGCTCATTCAGTAAAGTTCTATACTGACCCGCTGCGCTAAAGTGAAAGAAATTTCTTTGCATCCATCTTCCGCCTCTTTGATACAGCTTCGAAAAATAATCCATACTCGCCAAAACGGCAACATCCTCAGGATTGGCTTTGTGGAGGTAAGTGCTGGCGCGAAAAGTAAAGTTGAAATAATCGCCTCTCGTCTTAAAGTAGAAACGCTGAAAATCCAAGCCTAGATACGCTCTCAAGCGCTGCTCTTTATCAGTATATCCGCCAGTAAGCGAAAGATTCACACCTTCCGGAACGTCTTCATTTCTACCAAAACCATATACATACTTTGCCTTAAAGAAGTCTTGACGAAAAGCATTGATGGTAACTAATCCGCCACGCAAATCAGCATACTGATAGTTATATACATTTTGAAACTTATCCGGCACCTGATTAAAATGACGATAAAAACCTCTAATTGCGAGAAAGTGCCTGAATCGGCTTTCTCTACTCTTTTTAAAATAGCTATTCGTACCAAGGTTATACCCTGCCCAAGCATCAATTACATTAGCATCATACCGTGCATCAGCATAATATGCCGAGTCGGGTAGATACATATTATTGGTCTGCGACTGTCCCGCTTCAATCGCGTAAGTAAATTTCATGTAGGGATTCACCAAAGACTTAGACAACCGTATATACCTGTAATGTTCGTTACGTTTACCCGTATTAAAAGCCGGCCGATAGGTTTGAAAGCCTAATGAAATATCTGTAAAACTGCCGGCAATATTTCTTTTAGTATAGTTTGCACCAAAACCCCAAGGCTCATTGCGTTTCGCTTCATACAAGGTTCTAAATGATAACTGATCACCCGAACCAAACAAGTTTTCTTCTGAAATCACCAACTCTCCGTCCTCTGGGCTACCAATATTGGCACTTACGCCAAGCGAAAACACATCTTTTACAATCACCAAGACATCAATCATATCCGGCATACCCGGCACTGGAATAACACGCAATAAAGCATCTTGTATAAAAGGCTGTTCACGTAAATGCCTTTCATTATCGGCCATTAAATCTGGCCGTATGGAATCGCCTTCGGTAAAAAATAAGTTCTTTCGAATAACTGTTGCCTTGGTGGTGACATGCACTTTATCAGCAAGGGTATTCAGATCATTCACAACAACTTCCTTGGGGTCATTCACATTACCACCAAGCCCCAATTGAATGATCTGGATATTTCGAATCTGCTTGCCTTTATAGGGCGCAAATACTTCATCGTTTTTAGTAGCAGGAGCAGGGGCTTCTAAATTGGAACGACTAATATTCTGAGCAAGCTTGCCAATGATACCGGGCTTTTTAACCAGAAAGAATGTATCTGCCTTATTGATATAGGATGAATCGAACTGCGCATGTATGCAGACCGACACAAACACCAATCCTATGGTCAGCAGTTGCTTCATCAATCTTAATCAAGTTACAAGGATGATGCCAATTCCTGCGCAAATTGTTCTAGCGATGGGTCTCTGGCACCCATCAAGAGTAACACAGTAGGCCCATTCAGATGTGGCCGAACAGCTTCCAGAAAATCGGCCCTATCAGGCACAAAAAATGCTTGCTTACCCAACTGTTGAATATCGTTGATCAAATCACCTGCTGAAATATCTTTCACTGCGGTACCGCCCGCATAGAAAATTTCACTCATCCAAATCTGATCTTCTGGTCTCAATACTGCTGCTATCTCCTGTACAAAATCATGACGCAGAAAACGCGTAGGACCATAGCCATGCGGTTGAAACCAGGCAATCACTTTGGGGGCAATGGCCTGACAAGCTTGAATTGATGCTGCACATTTCGCAGGGTTATGTGCATAATCATCAATTACCCATACCCCATTTTTCTCTGCCAGCAATTGATGACGACGATAAATACCGATATACTTACCCAAAGCCTTTGCAGCAGTCTCCAATGGAATACCAATATTCGCAGCCATCGCCGCTGCGGCCAAAGCATTTTCCATATTGTGCTTACCAACAGTTTGCAAGCTGAATGGCACGTCATTAATTACAAACTGGATGGTCAGTCCTTCTTGATGAAAATCTCCAGCGGTGAAACCTGCTTGCTTATTAACATCTAATGCAAAATCGAAAGCTGCATTGGTTGAAAAAGCTTCCGCCAAAGGGTGTGACCTATTTACAGAAAAAATCTGCCTCGTATTTTTTTGAAACACACCAAAAATCTCTTTTAACTGGTCAATCTCCTGGTGATCTTTATCAATATTCAGCAACAAGCCTGCATAAGGTTCATACTGTACAATAGAACCATCACTTTCATCTGCTTCAATCACCAACCAGCCCGACTTCCCTACCCAAGCATTCCCAATCAATCCTTGTTGAATCAAACTCACCAAACCTGCGCCACTAATAATACCAGGATCATAACCAGCTTCTTGCATGATGGCAAATAGCATCGCTGTGGTTGTACTCTTTCCACTTGTGCCTCCTACTGCTATGGTTTTATTTTCTTTTGCAATCAATGCCAGCAAAGCAGAACGTTTGATAATGGGTATGTTCAACTGTTTTGCTTTTTGCACTTCCGGCACGGTATCTTCTACCGCGGTAGACACAACTACCAATTGCGTATGTGCACCAATACCTGAGCCATCCTGTTCAAAACAATGTATACCCGCCGCTTCCAACTTGGTTCTGGTATCATTGGTTTCTCCTTGTTTAAAATATCGATCACTACCCGATACCGTTTTCCCACTGCCTGCCAGAAACTGCGCCAATGCGCTCATGCCTGTACCGGCTACACCAATGAAGAAAATATGTTGAATCTGCTGCAATTGCATATGAAATAGCTTTTCACAAATATAACCGTAAGCAACACGTATACCTGCATAAAAAAGCTGCCCTGTTTCCAGGGCAGCTATGCACTTCACCAAACCTCACATTATTTTTTCAGGGTAATTGTTCCAAGATTCGTTTCAGCTGGTCTGGCCACCACCACGTTAGTGATTGTTGTATCGCCATAACCATTTGAACCATTCACAAATACTGTATATGTACCATCTTTCAATCCACGTACTTTGAAATAACCATCTCTATTAGGAATTGCATAAGCAGTATCTGTACTATTGTATACGCTTACGATAGCTTTTGCATCTGATGGCTCAACTTTGCCCTTCACACCTGCATATTTAGATGGCACGAACTGGTTAAGGAAGGGCTTCAGGTAAAACTGACCGTTCACCATGCGGATGATTGATTTACCTACATCAAAATCCAACCACAAACGGCTGCTACCTGCTGACAATTGCTCAGGCTCACCACCGCGCAATTTGATTAGAATGAAATTAGGTGCACCTGGGAAGAAATTCAATGGATAGGTAACACTGTCTTTCACCAATGAATTATTGGTACCCAATTCAATTTTAATTAAACGAACTGTACCTGCCGGGATACTGGCTGTTGCCAAAAGTGTATCCAAACCGTTACGCAACTTCAATACATCATACACACCTGGTGTGATGCTCAGACTTTGCCATACCAATGCTGCAGAATCTGGTTTGCGACGATCGTTTTTACCAATTGAATCCCAGTCGCAACGATCATGTCTGCGTGTGTCTTTACTGGTATCCACAACTACTTTCACCGCCTGAATATCGATAAACACATTATCGAATAATCCAGGACCGTCTGTTAAGAAAACAGAAAACTGTTGTTGACCTTTTGCATTCTCCAGCGAAGTATTCTTATTACATGCTGCGAGGAAAAGGGTGAAGGCGAATGCCATTAAGGCGATGCCACGGAGTGTTTGCTTGCTTTTCATGTGCGATAATTTAGGGTAGCATTGTTGCATTCAGGAAACGATTTATACTTCAGATGCCTGATGACAACAAAACGTTTAACGCACACATGTTAAAAAACTCAAAAAGCACTACCACTGGAATTGCTGCACATAATTTTCTTCAGCAGCAGACAAGCGATCAAATAGCTGTGATGCAACAAGGCCGGGCTTTCCAGCACCAATCACCCGATCATTCACAAGTGTAACAGGAATTATTTTTTTGGTAGTACTGGTTATAAAAATTTCGGCTGCACTATACAATTCATCTAGAGAAATATTTTTTTCTTGCACAGGCAGCAGATTTGCCGCTGCTTGTATCACGTGCTTTCTTGTAACACCTTTTAAGACAGCATTTGCTGGTGTTTGCAAGATTCCTTGCTGATTCACTATAAACACATTTGATCTCGGAAACTCAGACACACTTTGTTCACTATAATACAACACATCAAAAGCATTGGCAGCTTTTACTTCCTGCTGTAGTAAGATACCCATGGTGTAGTGTATCGATTTCACCTGTGGTAATTGCCGCTCGTAGGGATAGGTAATTATCTTCACTGCATCGGGTAGAGTCTTGGGCACTGGCTTAATGAGCACAGGACTAATAATGAGATTAGGCTCTTGCACAGTATATGCATCTTCGCTATAGCCACCGGTTAGTAAAAAACGAAGTCCCATCTCTGCTTGAGGCTGTAGTTCTACCAACTTCCTAACTACATTACGCATTGCCTGTTCCGACAAAGGCATATCTAGCCGAAGTGCAGACGCAGATTCCTGAAAGCGTTGTAGGTAATCTTCCAGAAATACAGGCACACGTTGGTTGGTTCTTAAAAAATCAAAAACAGCATAGCCTCTTAACAAGCCAAGATCTTGATAGCCAATTTTCACCTCTTCTAATGGTAGGTATACCCCATTCATCCATGCAATCAACTTATCCATTGGCTTTTGCTTTAAGGTATTGTGCACGACCTAAATCAATCAATTCTTTCGCTCTGTAGAATTCAAATACCCCACAGGCATTGCGTGGGATTTCCACCACCAGATCAGGACGATACACATCAATCATCATTTCCACCAATCTGTCTTGTGTAAAATCGTAAGAAGTATTCACCAAATCAAACAAAGAAAACTTAGTCTGCTTGGGCGCATTCAATGTATTGTTCCATGATGGCAATGGCAGTTTATTCAACCATTTCCAAACATCATTAGTTTCCTTCGCAATAGGTTTTTCCTTTTTTGCAGGTGCGGGTAGATAGGGTCCATTTAAGTTCACTGCCACTATCAACTCACCTTCTTTTTTCTGAACCAGATTAATCGGCAAGGGATTGAGTACACTGCCATCTACCAGTACACTATTCTCTTCTACTACTGGTGTAAATACACCGGGAATAGCAATTGAAGCCCTCAACGCCTTGAACAGATTGCCTTTATTGTAGTGTACTTCTTTTTTATGTAATAAATCAGTTGCAACAGCCGTAAAAGGAATAGACAGGTTTTCTATTTCATGATGCCCTGTTATCTGCTGTATTTTTTGAAAGACCTTATCTCCTTTCACAAAACCCTGTGTGGTAAGCGTAAAATCGAACAGATTGAACACATTGGTTTTATTCAACGTCAACAACCAATCACGATACGCATCCAGATAGCCGGCAGCATAAATGCCACCGATCACAGCCCCCATTGAACAACCGGTCACAGAGACAATGGTATGGCCTTCATCCAATAGCTGGTCTATCACCCCAATATGGGCCATTCCCCTTGCGCCTCCACTACCCAGTACCAGATGTACTTTTTTCATGGCTTGAAATTATTACTTCCCGAAGGTTCTGCCTAAACACCTTGCCCACAAATATTTTATACCTTAAATAAACTTTGTATCAAAAACCCTATCCAACCCCCGCATAACCCTAAAAAATGAAGTCTAGTCTAATACTTGCCTTTCTGCTGGTTTCTGTAGCCTGGATAGCACCTGTACACCCTCCTGCAGATAAATGGAAAATGCCCTACAAGAAGCATGGATTTACCAAAGAACAAGCTGCAGCCCATTTACTCAGTCGTTTTTCATTTGGTGCAACACCCGGACAAATTCAACAATTAGCGGAATCAGGACTGGAAAGCTGGTTTGAAGCACAGCTGAACGGCCAGATAGCTGACCCTGCGGTTACAGACAAACTCATCAACTATACTGCACTTACTTATAGTAATGAAACCATTGCCAATACATTTCTGCAACCCAATCAGGTTATTCAGGCTGCCATTCGCGCAGGTGTTATCAGCAGAGACAGCTTGAAAGATGCAGGCAAAACTTTATTAAGACCTGAAATAAGACAGTTCGCTCAAGAAAAGGGTTATCAGCCTTTGATAGAATTACATCGGCAGCTCATCAATCAAAAAATTATTCGCGCAGCATATAGCAACAATCAGCTAAAAGAAGTACTAACAGATTTTTGGTTTAACCACTTCAATGTTTCACTAACAAAGAATCAATCGCAGCAATTTGTACTGACCTATGAAAGAGATGCTATCAGGCCATTTGTAACAGGTCAGTTTGCGGAAATGCTCTTGGCTACTGCCAAACATCCTGCAATGTTGGAATATTTGGATAATGCCAGTAGCGTAAGTAATGATAATGCGCAAAATAGACAACAACAACGCAATCCAGGTTTTCAAAGAAGACAAGCTGCTATAGATAAAGCTTTGGAAGATTCGGCCCGCATGGGCAACCCTGCTGCGCAGATAGTGATGCAAAGAAGAAAAGCAGAAGGACTGAATGAGAACTATGCGCGTGAAATTATGGAGCTACACACTTTAGGTGTTGATGGCGGCTATCAACAGAAAGATGTAACCGAAGTAGCGCGTGCACTAACAGGCTGGACGATTTATCCCTTGCGGGATGAAGGTGGTGCAGGTGCCATCAAAAGACTGGTAGAACGTGTTGGCTGGGATAATCTCAGTAAAAGAGGATTTGTACGCGAAGGTGATTTTCTTTTCCGTGCAGACAAACACGATGAAGGCACGAAAACCATCTTAGGCAAAACCTTTGATGGCAAATCTGGGTATCAAGAGGGCGTTGATGTAATTCGCATGTTGGCAACACATCCTTCAACAGCCAATTTTATTTGTAAGAAACTAGCTGTTCGTTTTGTAAGAGATACGCCTCCCCCATCGCTCATCAATAAAATGTCGAAAGTATTTCTACAGAGTAACGGCAATATCCGCGAAACCATGATTGCGATGGTAAGTAGTGATGAGTTTTGGGACAAAGCCAACCTGCGTGAAAAAATAAAATCTCCATTTGAGTTTACTATTAGCGCTGTACGCGCTACCAATGCAGATATTCAGCAACCCTTTCAAATATTTCAGTGGTGTACTAGAATGGGACAAAGATTCTATTACTATCAAGCACCTACAGGGTTTCCGGATAAATCTACCTTCTGGATCAATACAGGATCATTACTCAATCGCATGAATTTTGGATTAGCATTCGCCAGCGGTAAAATACCGGGGATTAAAGTAGACCTACCTGCATTGAATCAGCACAGAGAACCTGAAAGTGCAGATGAAGCATTGGATGTATACAGCAAAATCTTTTTACCCGAGCGACCACTAGAAGAAAACAACAAACGATTGAAAGCATTGGTGAATGATGCCAATGCTGCAGAAAAGATTAATCAGGCAGCTGCTGCTAATACCACTGAGGATGATGCAGACAACATGCAAATGAATCGCAATCAAAGAAGAAGAAATAATCAAAACGAACGTGCGGCCTTAAGTAAAAACAGTAAAGCGTTTACTATGTCGTTCGTTCCTGGCAACAACAGTACACTAGCCCAGGTTGCTGGCATTATCATCGGATCACCTGAATTCCAAAGACGTTGAAATAATTGATATGACAACAAGAAGAGCTTTTATGAAATCAGGCGCCATGGCGCTATTTGCAGCGGGACTGGGTGGCGTACCCACGTTTATTGCCCGTGCTGCAAGAAACCAGCAATTATGGACACCCTATAAAAAACAGAAAGTACTGGTTTGTATTTTTCAGCGCGGTGCCATGGACGGCTTGATGGCCGTAACACCATTTACGGATGCTGCGTTAAAAGCTGCCAGACCAACACTCTTCATGAGTCCGGCACAAACAGAAGGTAGTGCCATTGACTTGGATGGAAAATTTTCTTTACATCCGGCTATGGCTGCTTTGGCACCATACTTTACAGAGAAAAGAATGGCCATTGTGCATGGCGTGGGTAGCCCAAATACCACACGCAGTCACTTTGACGCACAAGATTATATGGAGAGCGGCACGCCATTCAGCAAAAGCACTTCCAGTGGTTGGCTGAACAGAGCTGTGGGATTATTGGGGCATGAAGGCACACCATTTCGCGCTGTGAGTGTAACCAGTGCTTTGCCGAGAAGTTTTTATGGCGACAATGATGCGCTTGCAATTAATAATTTACAAGAGTTTGCTATCCAACTAAGAGGCAATCCACTTGGTGCAAAATCTGCAGCACAATCTTTTGAGCAATTGTATGACGATACCTCATCAGAATTATTGAGCAGAACTGGTAAGGAAAGTTTTGACGCCATGAAGATGCTCAACCCTTCCATGATTAGAAATTATCAGCCTGCTAACGGCGCAGTTTATCCGAATACTGCTTTAGGCAATTCCTTGAAACAAATCGCCATGCTGATTAAGATGGATGTTGGTTTAGAAATAGGCTTTGCTGAATCAGGCGGTTGGGATACACACTATAACCAAGGTACAGTGAATGGTGCATTTGCCAGGAACCTGAAAGATTTCAGCGAGTGCATAGCCGCTTTCTGGAAGGATATGGATGCATATCAAGATGATGTTACACTAATGACCATGACCGAGTTTGGCAGAACTGTTCGACAGAATGGAACAGGTGGCACAGACCATGGTAGAGCAAGCTGCTTATTTGTATTGGGTAATGATGTGCAAGGCGGACAAGTTTACCATCATATCAAGGGGCTTAGCACAGACTTACTAGAAGATGGCAGAGACCTACCTGTAAGCACCGATTTTAGGTCGGTCTTCAGCGCTGTTGCCAATAAGCATCTCGGACTTAAAAAGGATCAGCAATCACTCTTTCCTGGCTGGAATGGCGAGCCAATCACCTGTATGCGATAACTGATTTTTATCATTAGCCTATGTAACCAATGTTACTGTTACAGGTATGTCTTTAGGGTAGTTTTGTTGCTATAATTTAAAACAACCCTTTATGGAACCAGTACATTTTTACGACACAACCATTGAGTGGCAAGACAGCAGAAGAGGTGCACTATCCTCTAGCGTACTTGAAAGCAATATTGAAGTAGTTACCCCACCAGAATTCGCAGGTGGTATCTCTGGCAAATGGTCGCCAGAACATTTACTGGTTGCCGCCGTGAATAGTTGTTTGATGACAACATTTTTGGCGATAGCAGAAAACTCTAAATTGGAGTTTATCGCATTTAAAAGTTATGCCAACGGCAAACTCGAAAAAGTAGATGGCAAATTCATGATCAGTGAAATAACCCTTAGCCCAACCCTTGTTTTACCTGAAGGTGCCAATATGGAAAGAGCAGAACGCATTTTGCAAAAGTCTGAAGCAGCCTGTCTGATCTCAAATTCAGTGAAAGCAACTATCATCTTTCAACCACATATTGTAGCCGAAGAAACTGCCGGCATACTATAAAGAGGGAAAATATAGATAGCATAAGCATACCATCATCGGTATGCTTTTTTATTACAAGATATCAAGCATAAAAAAGGAGGGCCCTTTTGGGCCCTCTGTCAAATCAAACACACATAAACAACACACGATGATTGATCCGACACTAATCGGACAATATTATAATGATCAATGATTCAATTAAATAAACAGCATGTGCGTGCCTTCTCCACTTCCCTGCTTGTAGAAATCGCCTACAGTAAGCACACCATCCAATTCATCAATCATGTCTTCTTTCTTATAATGGAACATATCCATCGCAAGTCTACAAGCCCACAGCTTCACACCAGAAGCATTCATGATTTCCAAAAACTCTTTCACACCGGGTATATCCAGCTTTTCCATTTCCTTCTTCATCATACTCGTTGCAAAAGCTTCCATACCGGGCAAACCACCAATTAAAGTAGGGATATGCATCGCAGGGTTACCAACCGTTGCTGTGTGCAAATGCTCCAATTTATCCTTATGAATGGCTTCTAATCCGAAGAATGTAAAAAATATTTCTGCCTGTATGCCTTCCATACGTGCACCGTTGGCGAGTACAAATGCTGCATATACGTTTTCGAGGGAGGCCTTAGATAAGATGATCATCATCTTTTTTATTTGGCCATTATTATCGCTCATGACTTGATGTTTAAAATTGTTAATTAGATACAGCTTGCTGGCTTAGGAATACCCGCAATCTTGCTGGAAATTTTCAATGGACCTTCAGGGAATAGTGCATAGAACTCCTTAATATCAACTACACCACTTTTACCAATACGGCGAATACTCAGCGGCGTTTCACTTTTCCATTCTTTTTGTAGATAGTCTATTACTTCCCAATGTCTTGGGGTCATTTCAATATTTGCTTAAGCAGCGATTGCGTTACCAACTTCTTTATCCCACTGATTAAAATCGGTTAAGTAACCTTCTTCATTTACGGCAATGTTTTTGCCTGCAAGTAGCTTTTCCATATATGTGTGTTTAAATGATTAATCGAAATTTTTACCGGCTTCCTGCATGGTTGCAGAAACAAATGGTATATGTGTACCCTTCAATAACATGTTCCAGTAAATCCAGCGAAATGCGAGTTTACCCATATGATTCATCCTACTTTCCTTGAGCAATCTCAGCGGACCAACACCGGGGAAGGGAAATGTACCTTCAACAGGTTCATGTGTATAATTGAAATCAATCAGCAAAGCCTTTCCATGACCAGTTTCCACAAAACAGTTGGCATGGCCATCAAACTCTTCTTTCAGCGGCTCGCCCTTGATGTAACGCTGAATATTTTCAGTCAGAATTTCTGCTTCAAAGTGCGCAACTGATCCTGCTTTGGATGCTGGAATATTGGAGGCATCTCCAATCACGAATATGTTTTGCCAGTTCTTTGACTGTAATGTAGCTTTATTGGTAGGAACAAAGTTCAAATCGTCACCCAAGCCAGAACGCTCCATCACTGCATCGCCTTTATTGGTTGGTACAGTTACCAGCAAATCGAATGGCACTTCTTTACCGCCGTAGTCGCGAATCACTTTCGCTTCGTTATCTACGCTCTCGATGGCAAAATCACTGACAATATGGATATTCTTTTCATCCAGCAAATGCTGTAAACGATCAGTTGCTTTAGGCTTGGTGAATGCACCACCCAGTGGCGTAACATAAGTAATCTCAACCTTTTCGCGCATCTTCTTATTGATGAAATAAGAATCAGACAGGAACGCAAATTCCAATGGAGCAACCGGACATTTTATCGGCATTTCAGTGATATGCACCACCAGCTTACCGCCCTCCCATGTACGGAGCTTATTTCTTAATGCAAGCGAACCTTCAAAAGTGTAAAAATCAAATACATCTTTCTGCCAGCCTTCACCCTTCATGCCGGTAATTTCCTCTGGTGCAATTTTGGCACCTGTGGCAATAATCAATACATCATAGTGCAGTTGATCACCATTAACCATTTTCACTAGGTTCTCTTCAGGTACGATACGATCAATGGCATCATTGATTAAACTCACACCTTTTGGAATAAAGTCCTTGATTGGCTTAATGATATCTTCAGGTTCATAGATATCGAAGGGTAAAAACAAATAGCCTGGCTGATAATGGTGTTCCTGACGTTCGTCAATAATATCAATTTCCCATTCTTCTCTATCTAGTTCATGATTCAGGTGATTTGCCATCATGGTACCTGCTGTACCTGCGCCCAGTATCAGTAATCGTTTCATGGTTGTAGTGTTTGATTGACAACCCAAAATTCTAACAGAACAGAGAGAACAACTGTGATGGCAGTTACACGGAAATATGATTTTTATCATGGGCGATCACTCGGTTTTCCCAAATATTCTCTACTTTGTTTTATATGAAGCAAAGGCTAATTCAACAACTACGGGAACGCACCTATGTTAAGCTACAAGCATCTTCCCTTCACGGCATTGGTGTGTTTGCTATCAGGGATATTCCAAAAGGCACGAAGAATATATTCTCTCCACCACATAATCGATTTACGCATTTGTCCTATGCTGAAGTGGCCGACTTACCAGAACATAGTCGCGCTTTAATTGAGAATTTCTGCTTGTATGACGAAACAGGTTATTTCGTGCCTGATGAAGGATTCGATACAATGGATATTGCCCTGTATTTAAACCACAGCGACACGCCCAATATCCGCTCTATTGATGATGGCGATTATTTTGAAGCACTGGTAGATATTCCTGCAGGTACAGAATTATTGATTGATTATGGAACGATTGTAGACAGTAAAGAATAATCCCCGCATTGCTGCAGGGATTATCTAGTTTATGTTTATTGACTTACGCATCATTTCGAAAGACAACAACTCCATCAAATACATCTACCAAAACAGGCTTAGCCTTATCAATATCTCCGGCGAGAATGCGCTTACTCAATGTGTTTACAATTTCCTTTTGAATCAATCGCTTCAAAGGTCTTGCACCAAACTGTGGATCAAATCCATTCTCTGCGAGAAAGTCTAACAGATAATCACTGAAACGCAACTCAATACCGTTATCAGCGACTAATTGTTTCAACTGATTCAATTGTATGCGAATGATGCCCTTGATTTCTTTGCGCAGGAGTGGACTAAACATAATCACCTCATCCACCCTATTCAAGAATTCAGGACGAATGGTTTGCTTCAGCAATAACATCACTTCTGTCTTGGCTTTTTCTGTTGCTGCCAGCACATTGCTTTCGTTCACCCCATCAAAAGCTTCCTGAATTAAATGCGCACCAATATTGCTGGTCATGATAATAATGGTATTCTTGAAGTTCACCACTCGACCTTTATTATCAGTTAGGCGACCATCATCCAGCACCTGTAACAATACGTTCCATACATCCGGATGGGCTTTTTCAATTTCATCCAGCAGCACCACACTGTATGGTTTTCTGCGTACTGCTTCAGTCAGCTGGCCACCTTCATCATAACCCACATAGCCCGGAGGCGCACCTACCAATCTGCTCACCGTATGCTTTTCCTGATATTCACTCATATCAATACGGGTCATCATCGTTTCATCATCAAAGAGATAACCTGCCAAGGCTTTGGCCAATTCTGTTTTACCTACACCAGTAGTACCCAAGAAAATGAAAGAGCCAATCGGCTTGCGCGGATCACTCAAACCAGCCCTACTTCTTCTGATGGCATCGGCCACAGCTGTGATGGCTTCTTCTTGACCAATCACACGCTGATGCAATTCATCTTCCAAATGCAGCAGCTTTTCTTTTTCACTTTGCAGCATCTTACCAACAGGAATACCGGTTGATTTGCTGATGGCTTCCGCAATATCTTCTGCATCCACCTCTTCTTTCATCAATCGCTTCTCCGCTGTTTCAGCCAACTGCGCTGTGAGTTGCTGAATCAATTGTTCCGTTTCCTTAATCTTACCGTATCGAATCTCCGCCACTTTACCATAATCGCCGTTACGCTCTGCCTGCTCTGCCTGAAACTTCAATTGCTCTATTTGCTCCTTGGCTTGCTGCACCTGATCTACCAAGCCTTTTTCTGATTGCCATTTGGCTTTCAGCGTATCTCTTTCTACAACCAGATTAGCAATCTCTGTTCCTAATTCTTTTAATTTCTCTTCATCATTTTCTCTGCGAATGGCTTCACGTTCAATTTCCAATTGACGAATCTGTCTTTCCAGTGTATCCAGTTCTTCTGGCATAGAGTTCATTTCCAAACGCAGTTTGGCTGCACTCTCATCAATCAAATCAATAGCCTTATCGGGTAGAAAACGATCGGAGATATACCTGTTAGACAATTCTACTGCAGCAATGATGGCTTCATCCTTGATGCGCACATGGTGGTGCGATTCATAACGATCTTTCAAACCACGCAGAATCGAAATCGCGTCTTCCACACTTGGCTCTTGAATCATCACTTTTTGGAAACGGCGTTCCAAAGCCTTATCCTTTTCAAAATATTTCTGATACTCATTCAAGGTTGTTGCACCTACAGCACGCAATTCACCTCTTGCCAAAGCCGGCTTCAAGATATTGGCTGCATCCATCGCACCCTCACCACCACCGGCACCAACCAGCGTGTGTATTTCATCAATGAACAAGATAATCTCGCCATCGCTGGTCGCTACTTCTTTCACCACCGCTTTCAGGCGCTCTTCAAACTCACCTTTATATTTGGCACCAGCAATCAGCTGGCCCATATCCAATGCATAGATAATCTTGCTCTTCAAATTTTCAGGTACATCACCGTTCACAATACGCATGGCCAGACCTTCTGCAATTGCAGTCTTACCAACACCCGGCTCACCCACGAGAATGGGGTTATTCTTTGATCTTCTGGTAAGAATGTGTAGTGTTCTGCGAATTTCTTCATCACGACCAACCACTGGATCTAATTTTCCCTGACGTGCCATTTCATTCAGATTCTTGGCATACTTATTCAAGGCATTGTATTCTTGTGATTGGGTTTGAGAAGTCACCTTATCACCTTTACGTAAATCTTTGATTGCAGC